>NZ_JBFAQO010000002.1:0-823542 GCF_040678715.1 Micromonospora sp. NPDC049301
AACGCCAGACCAGCAACAGACAGCACACTCTTACGAATGATCGTGTTCATCGGGGGCTCCTTCAGGGGGTAGACACCCACCGGGCCGTTCGGGGGAACGGCACACGGGGTGCAAGCACCTCGTCCGGCGCTCTCATACACGGGGAAAGTCTTGAAGGTTGGCGGCCTACGGGCGGGGGCCTCGTGGCGCCGGGTCCATCTGTAACGACCTCCGGGCCGGGGTCATTCCGGGTTCGGCCCGTCCATCGGCACTCTCGTGGAGGGTGCTGGTGCGGTCGCTCGGGGGGTCTGTAACGACCGCGGCCTGGCCGGCATTCCATCCGGGGCGGGCCCGGGGGTGGTGGGCCGTGGTCCTGCGATCGTCAGGGTATGTAACGACCCCCGGCCCGCCCCGATTCCACCCCCGCAGTGCAGCCGGTCACACGCCAAAGACCCCAATACCGGACATTGGCCCACACCACCCGTTGTCCCGGCGTCGGAAACGGCCGCCACGGGGTTGATCGACTCCGTATCGCCGACATCGGGGCATCCCGTCACCGGGCCACCGCGACATCGCCGACACCGAGTCGGATCACCCTGACAAGCCGTCCGGGGCGAGGTAGACGGTGAGCGCCATACCTCACAGGCATATCTATGACTCACAGGTATATCGCCGACGACAACGACAGCCCGGCCACCGCCTTGGCCGCAGCCGTCGCACGGACCGGCGCAACCAGCGAGAGGCCGCGCGCACGTCGCCCGCACCGGACGAACCCGGCCTGGACCTCCGCCCGCCACGGGAGGTGAACCCGACAGCGTGGGCCCCGGCGCAGGTGGAGGCGGGGCGTCACCGCATGACCGGGATCACGGCTTCCCGAGATCGCCAATCGACCCATGATGGCTATGCTGAGCATGTTTTTAGACTGACTGGTCAGTACAGAGATTTCAGGGTGGAGTGATGGTGGTCCTCGAAGCGCGCGGGCTCGGCCTACGTACCCGTCGGGGGTGGGTGTTCCGGGACGTCGACCTCACGGTGGGGGCCGGCGAACTGCACGCGATCATCGGCACGCCCGGCAGTGGGCGTACGTCGCTCCTGCTCGCCCTGGCGGACCGCTTCCCTCTCACCGAGGGGCAACTGCTGCGGCACGGCCCGGTAGCGCTCGGTCAGGTGGCCGGCGTGCACGAGCCTGACCCGGAGCTGACGGTCGCCGAGCATGTCGCCGAACGGCTGCTCCTGCTCGGCCGGCGGGCTCACGAGGCCCCGGAAGCAACGGCCACTACGTCGACCGCGTCCGCTGCGCCGGGCCGTCGACGTGGCGGCCGGCGGATGTTGTCGCTGCGACACCGGCGGGCGGAGCGGCGGGAGACGGTGGCCGCCATGATCGAGGCTGTCGGGCTGGGCACGGCGGTGCCGCTCGACCCGGCCAGCCGTGGGCGCGACCTGACTCCGGTGCAGCGCCAGGTGCTCGGCCTGGTGCTGGCCACTCTCAGTGGACCGAAGCTGATCGTCGCGGACGACATCGACGCGGGCACGGACGGGCCGGAACGCGCCCTGCTCTGGGCCGTTCTTCGCCGACTGGCCGAGCAGGGCTACGCGGTGGTGGTCACCGCCCGCGAGGTGGAGCCGCACGCGGCCTCGATCGTGCACCGACTCGGCGAGCCCTCGACTGCCGCGACCGACGCCGCGAGCGACACCGCGACCGACACCGCGACCGGGATGGACGCCGCCGTGCCCGCCGCCGCGAAGACCATTGCCACCCGCCATGAGGTGAACCGATGAACGCCGTCCGACTCGCCTGGTACGAGCTGCGCCGAATGACCCGGGGGCGGCTGCCCCGGGCCGCGCTCGCCGTGTTGACCGTCATCCCGTTGCTCTACGGGGCGCTGTACCTGTACGCCTTCTGGGATCCGTACGGGAACCTCGACCGGATCCCCGTCGCGCTGGTCAACGCCGACCGGCCCGCGAAGGCCGGTGACGGGTCGGTGGTGCACGCCGGGCAGGACCTGACCGACGAGCTGATCGACCGTCGCGTGTTCGGGTGGCAGGTCACCGACGCCGAGGATGCCGCCGCAGGGCTGCGCAGCGGCAGGTACCACCTGGTGTTCAGCATCCCAGCGGACTTCTCCGCCACGCTCGCGGCGAGCCCCGAGCCGGCGCAGCCGGCTCATCGTGGCGAGCTGAAGGTGGTCAACGACGACGCCACCAACTACCTGTCGGGGTTGCTCGCCCGTTCGGCGTTCAGCGAGATCCGGGCCGCCGCCGCGGAGAGCACCGCTTCGGGGTACTTCGCCAGGATGCTGGTCGGGTTCACCGACGCCAAGGCCGAGACCGGCCGGGCCGCGGACGGCGCGGGTCAGCTCGCCGACGGCCTGGGCAGCTCGGTCTCCGGCGCGGGCCGGATCGAGGACGGGTTGGACAGCTCGGTCTCCGGCGCCGGGCAGGTTGCCGACGGGTTGGACCGCTCCGCCGCCGGGGCCGGTCGGGTCTCCGCCGGGCTGGACCAGAGCGCGCGGGGCGCCGACGAGTTGGCCACCGGGCTCGACCAGCTGCGGACCGGCGCGGCGCAGCTCGCCGACGGCACGGCTCGTGCGGCCACCGCGACCCGCGCGGTGGCCGGCCGGGTGGACGGTGCGGCCGCGAAGGTCGAACCGGTGCTGCGGGAGAACGCCGAGCGGATCGAGGAGTCGGCGACGGCGATCGCCGACGGCGCGCAGGCGCTGGCCGACGGCCTGGACGCGCTGCCGCAGCGGGCGCGGGCGGCACTGACCCAGGCGGAGAAGGGGCGCGACCGGCTCGACGCCCTGGTGGCCGCACATCCGGAGCTGGCCGACGACCCGGACGTCCGTGCCGCGCGGACGGCCGCGGCGGCCACCGTCGAGGCCGCTCGGACCGTCGTGGACGGTCTCGACCAGGCCGACCTGACCGCGCTGCGGGACCGGATGAGCGGGGTGGCCGCCACGGCACGCCAGATCGCCGAGGCGGCACCGCACCTCGCCGACGACGTGGCCGCCGCGCGGAAGAAGGTCGACGAGTTGGCCGCCGGGCTGGGCACCCTCGCCGACGGCAGCGCTGAGCTACGCGACGGGCTCGGTGACGCGGCGACCGGTGCGGAGCAGCTGCGCGGTGGGCTGTTCCGGCTGGCCACCGGCGCCCGGGAGCTGGACGGTGGGCTCAACCAGCTCAGCACCGGCAGCGACCGGCTCGCCGACGGCCTGGTTCGGCTGGAGAGCGGCGCCGGCGAGCTGGCCTCCGGGCTCGGCCGGCTGGGCGGTGGCGCCGGCGACCTCGCCGACGGCCTGGCCGCCGGCGCCAAGAAGATCCCGGGGTACGACGACGCGGACACCCGCGCCGACGTCCTCGGCGACCCCGTCTCGCTGGACCGCTCGGCCCGCCACGCGGCCGGCTCGTACGGGGTGGGCTTCGCACCGTACTTCCTCGGTCTGGCGCTCTGGGTCGGCGCGATGATCACGTACATGCTGCTGCGGCCGGTCAACCGGCGGCACGTGATGTCCGGCGCGCCCGCCTGGCGGGTCGCGCTCGCCGGCTGGCTGCCCGCCGCGGCGGTCGGGTTGGCCCAGGCCGGGGTGCTGTTCGCGGTCGTGACGCTGGTGCTCGGGCTGGACCCGGTGCGCCCCGCGGCGACACTGGGTCTGCTGGCGCTGGTGTCGCTCGCCTTCACCGCGATCATGCAGTGGCTCGGCGCCCAGCTCGGCCCGGCCGGGCGGCTCGCCGCGCTGGCGCTGCTGATGCTCCAGCTCACCTCCTCCGGGGGCACCTATCCGGTGCAGACCTCGCCCGGCTTCTTCCAGGCGATCCACCCATGGTTGCCGATGAGCTACGTGGTGGCCGGGCTGCGGCACACCATCAACGGGGGCCCGACCGGTCCGGTGCTGGCGGGGGTGCTCGTGCTGCTCGGTTTCGGGGCGGCGGCGTTGGCCCTCACCACCGTGGCGGCCCGCCGTTCGCGCCGGCTCACCCCGGCGAAGCTGCACCCCGAGCTGACCATGTGAGGATGGGCGCGTGACGGACGGACGGTCGAGGCGGCGGGAGGACACGCGCCAGCGGCTCTTCGTCGCGGCGGTGGAGCTCATCGCCGAGCAGGGCTTCTCGGCCACGACGGTGGACGACATCGCGGCCCGGGCCGGGGTCGCGAAGGGCACCGTCTACTACAACTTCGAGTCGAAGACGGTGCTCTTCGAGGAGCTGCTGCGACACGGCATCGGCCTGCTCACCGCCGAGTTCCGGGCGGCGGTCGCCGGGCTGCCGCCGCGCGCCGCGCTGGCCGCCCTGGTCCGCGCCGAGCTGGAGTACATCCGCCGTTATCGGGCCTTCGCCCAGCTGCTGCTGTCGGAGATGTGGCGGACGAACCGGGAGTGGCAGCAGACCCTACGGCTGCTGCGCGGCGAGGCGATCGAGGTGATCGCCGAGACGGTGCGGGCCGGCGTGGACAGTGGCGATCTGCCGGCCGAGCTGGACGTGCCCACCGCCTCCTCGGCGCTGTTCGGCGTGGGTCTGGTGGTGGCCGTGGACTGGCTGGTCTTCCAACCCGACCGGCCGATCGAGGACGTGCAGGAGGCGCTGCTCGGCATCGTCCGCCGGGTCGCCCAGACCTGACCGGAAGCCCTGCTCAGGCCGGGTAAATCGGTTGAGGGCACGGGGTCGCACCAGGCACGCTGGGTCTTCCGCCACCCCCATCCGGAGGACCTCAATGCGCCTGCTCCGTGATCTGTGGGGCACCTCGCCACGTCGACTGACGATCGTGGCCGTCCTGATCGCTCTCGGCGCCGCCGGCCAGGCGGGCGCGTCGGCGCTCGCCGGCGCGGTGCTGGTGCACCGCTCGGCCGGCTTCTTCGCCGTACTGGCCGCGGCGCTGGTCGCCGTGGTGCTCAGCGACCTGGCGGTGAGCCTGCTGATGGCCGGCCTGACCGCCGACTGGTCCGCCGACGTGCGCCGGCGGCTCTGCCGGGTCGCGCTCGGGCAGGACCTGCCCACCCTGGAGACCACCCCGGTGGGTGAGCTGCTCGACCGCATCGACGGCGACGTCTACCAGGTGGCGTCGGCGGTCCGCAACCAGGGCACCCGGCTGGCCCAGGGGCTCTGCGTCGGCCTGCTGTCGATGGTCGTCGCGCTGGCCGTGTGGTGGCCGGCCGGCGTCGCGATGCTGCTGCTCACGACCGTGCTCGCCGTCGGGCTGCGCCGGCCCACGGCGCGCATCGGTCCCGCCCGGATGGCCGAGGAGGAAGCCTGGTCGGACCTGGCCGCGGTCATGGAGGAGGCGGTGCACGGCCAGGACGACGTACGCACCAGCCTGGCCCGGCCGTACGTGCTGCGGCTGTACGCCCGGCGGGCCGCCGCCGTGCTGTCCCGGGGCCGCCTGGTCTGGGTGCTGTCCGCCCGGGTGGCCACGGCCGCCACCGCGACGATCCGGGCCGGCATCGGCGTCGTGGTGCTCGGCGGGGCCTGGGCGCTGGCCACCGACCGGATCGACGCCGCCCGCCTCACCGCCATCTGGCTGCTCGCCCTCGCCTTCGGGGCCACCGCGGAACACGTCAGCCGGATGGTGCCGGAGCTTCAGGAGGCGCTCGGCGCGTGGGCCCGGGTGCAGCTGCTCCAGAAGGCCCGGCAGGAGCCCGTCGGCGGGGCCAGCCCGACCGACGGTGACCTGCGCATCCGCGACCTGACGTTCGGGTACCAGGTGAGCGGGCCGGAGAGCGGTCGGGGGGCCGCGCTGCGCGGCGTCAGCCTCACCTTCGCGCGCGGCCGCTCGTACGCGCTGATCGGGCGGACCGGCTCCGGCAAGTCGACGATGGCGAAGGTGCTCACCAGGGCCGTCGACGTGCCGCCGGGAACGGTCTTCCTCGGCGGCACCGACCTGTGCGACCTCGACGTCGAGCAGCTGCGCCGCTGGGTGGCGCTGGTGCCGCAGCGCACCGAGATCCTGGCCGGCACGCTCGCCGAGAACGTCGCGCTCTTCGACCCGGAGCTGCTCGATGCGGCGGCCCGGGCGCTCGACGAGCTGGGCCTGGCCGGCTGGATCGCCGAGCTGCCGGACGGGTTGGCGACCCGGCTGGGCGAGGGCGGGCACGTGCTCTCCGCCGGTCAGGAGCAGCTGGTGGCGTTCGCCCGGATCCTGGTCCGTGACCCGCACGTGGTGATCCTCGACGAGGCCACCGCACGGCTGGACCCGGTCACCGAGGCGCGGGTGCAGCGGGCCACCGAACGGCTGCTGCGCGACCGGATCGGCATCGTCATCGCGCACCGGCTGTCCTCCGTGCGCCGCTGCGACGAGGTGGTGGTGCTGGCCGACGGCGCGGTGGTCGAGGCCGGTCCACTGGAAACGTCGACGCGCTTCGCGGAACTGCTCGCGACCAGTCACGCCGCCGCGTACGCCGCGGCGGTGCCGGCCGGCCGCACCGGTGCCGGCACCGACCTGCTGGTCGGCCCCGACCCGGTCGACGCCTGGCCGAGCGCGCCGGCGACCGCGCCGGTCGAGCCGGGTGGGCCGGTCGAGTCGGTCGGACCGACCCGGGCCGACCCGCCGCCGCTGCCGCCCGTCCCGCGGGCCCGGACGCTGCGGGAGATCGTGCGGCTCTGCACCAACGATCCCCGGTACGGGGCGACCGCGATCGGGCTGTTCCTCGGGCTCTCCCTGCTCGGGCTGGACGGCCCGGTGCTGCCCTGGCTCTGGGCCGACCTGGTCGACGGGACCGGCAACCCGTACCTGCCGGCGCTGGGCATCGTGGCCGGGCTGCTGGTCACCCTGCCGCTGCCGTTCTACACCCACGTCTGGTTCCCGCAGTGGTGGGTGCGGCAGATGCTGCGGATCGGCCTGCGCCTGGTGCACGGCCAGACCGGGCCGCGCCGGGTCAGCTCGCACACCCCGGCCGAGGTGGTGGCGCAGGGCGGTGACACCGAGCGGGTGGTCCAGCTCGCCGACAACGTGCTCGACCAGGCCGTCGCGCTGGTCCTCGTGGTCGCCATGACGGCGGTCACCGGCAGCGTCGTACCGGCGCTGTTCTTCCTCGGCACGATGGTCGTCTCCGGGTTGGCCGCGACGCTGTTCGGGCCGAAGCTGGAACGCGCGGCGCGGGCGACGGTGGCGGCGCGGGCCTCCTTCGCCACCGCCCTGGTCTCCGCGCTCTCCGCGGCGCGGACGGTGAAGCTCGCCGGTGCGACCGCCGCGGTGCTGCGCCATCTGGCCGACCTGGACGTGCTGCGCAGCGACCGGCAGCGGCGGGAGATCTCGGTGCAGGTGTGGTCGCGTTCCACGCCGTCGGTGGCCAGCGGCCTGCTGCCGATCGGCGCGTGGGCGCTCTACCTGGCCGGTGAGCTCTCCGCCGGGGCGGTGCTGGTGGCCGTCTCCACCCTGGGCGCGGCCCGCTGGTTCGCCTGGACCACCGCGTCGCTGATCTCCCAGCTGCCCTCCGCGCGGGTCTGGACCCGGCGCACGGTGGCGATGACCGGGGTGGGCGCGTACTCCGCCGGGGTGCCCGCCGTCGACCTGGCCGCCGGGACGGCGCCCGCGCCGACGCCGCCGCCCCGGCACCCGCTACGCCGGCTGGAGCTGCGCGGCTTCGGGGTGGTGCACTCCGACGGCACGGTCGCCGTCCGGGACGTGGACCTGATCGTGCAGCGCGGGCAGCTGGTCCTGGTCGTCGGGCCGGTCGGGTCGGGCAAGTCCTCGCTGCTGCGGGCGTTGGCCGGCATCGTGCACCACACCGGCGAGCTGTCCTGGAACGGTGACCCGGTCACCGAGCCGGAGCTGTTCCTGCGCCCCAACCAGGTCGGCTACGTCGGCCAGTTGCCCCGGGTGCTCTCCGGCACGGTGGCCGACAACATCGCGCTCGGCCACCAGGTGGACGCGGCCGGGGCGGTCAGCACCGCCCAGCTCGACCATGATCTGGCCGCCGCCGGTGGCGGGCTGGGCCTGCTCATCGGGCACAAGGGCACCCGGCTCTCCGGCGGGCAGTTGCAGCGGTTGGCGTTGGCCCGGGCGCTGGCCCCGCGTACCGAACTGCTGGTCGCCGACGACGTGTCGTCGGCGCTGGACGTCACCACCGAGCTGGCGCTGTGGCAGGCGCTGCGCGCGCACGGGGTGACCGTGGTCGGCTCGACCGCGAAGCGCGCCGCGTTGGTCCGCGCCGACCACGTGGTGGTGCTGCTCGGCGGCACGGTGGCGGCCCAGGGTCCCTGGCGGGACCTGGAGGGCGACTGGTCGCACCTGGCCGGCTGACGGTCGGACGGCTGCCCGGCACGGCAGCCGTCCGACCGGCCGGGGTCAGGCGGCGCGGGCGTACTGGGCGGGCCCGGCGTACGCGACGCCGAGCTTGGCGGCGGCCCGGCGCGGCCAGTACGGGTCGCGCAGCAGCTCCCGTCCGAGCAGCACCAGGTCGGCGTCGCCGCTGGCGACGATCTGCTCGGCGTGCTCCGGCTCGACGATCAGGCCCACCGCGCCGGTCGGCACGCCGGCGTCGCGGCGGATCCGGGCGGCCAGCGGCACCTGGTAGCCGGGGCCGAGCGGGATGTGCTGGTCCACGCTGACGCCACCGGAGGAGGCGTCGACCAGGTCCACGCCGACGCTGGCCAGCTCACCGGCGAGCACCACGCTGTCCTCGATCGTCCAGCCGCCCTCGACCCAGTCGGTGGCGGAGATCCGGGTGAGCACCGGGACGTTCTCGCCGACCGCGGCGCGTACCGCGCGGGCGACCTCCAGGGTGAGCCGCATCCGGGCGGCGCGGTCGCCGCCGTAGGAGTCGGTGCGCTGGTTGGTCAACGGCGAGAGGAACTCGTTCAGCAGGTAGCCGTGCGCGGCGTGGATCTCCACGGCGGCGAAACCGGCGTCCAGCGCCCGTTCGGCGGCGGCGGCGAACGCCTCGACCACACCGGCGATGCCCGCCGCGTCGAGGGTGGTCGGCGTCCGGTAGCCGGCGGTGAACGGCTCCGGCCCGGGGCCGACGGGCGTCCAGCCACCCTCGGCGTCCGGCACGCCGCCGCGGCTCGGGGCCCACGGTCGGTACGTGGAGGCCTTGAACCCGGCGTGCGCGAGCTGGACGGCGGGCACCGCGCCGTGGGCGGCGACGATCGAGGTCACCGGTCGCCACGCGTCCACGTGCGCGCCGGACCACAGCCCGGTGTCCTGCGGGCTGATCCGGCCCTCCGGCAGCACGGCGGTCGCCTCGGTCAGCACCAGCCCGACCCCGCCGACCGCCCGGGTGCCGAGGTGGATCAGGTGCCAGTCGGTGGGCAGACCGTCCGGGCCGGAGGAGTACTGGCACATCGGTGCCATGGCGATCCGGTTGGGCAGGGTTACCGCGCGCAGGGCCAGTGGCGTGAACAGGGAGCTCATGGCGTCATCCTTTCGGAAACGGCGACGGGCCCCCGGGGAGGGGGCCCGTCGGCGTCGATGGGGAACCGGTCAGGCGGGGACGGGGCTCAGCTCGTCCTTCCGGTCGGGGCGGGTGTCGGCGACCGGCTCCGGTTCGGTCAGGTCCCGCCGGCCGGCCGATTCGTACGCGGCCCGGTCGAGGGTGCCCTCGCGGGCGGCGACCACGGTCGGCACCAGCGCCTGCCCGGCCACGTTGGTGGCGGTCCGGATCATGTCCAGGATCGGGTCGATGGCCAGCAGCAGGCCGGCGCCGGCCAGCGGCAGGCCCAGCGTGCTCAGGGTGAGGGTGAGCATCACGATCGCCCCGGTCAGGCCGGCGGTGGCCGCCGAGCCGACCACCGAGACGAAGGCGATCAGCAGGTAGTCGGTGATGCCGAGGTCCACGCCGAACACCTGCGCCACGAAGATCGCGGCCAGTGCCGGGTAGATCGCGGCGCAGCCGTCCATCTTCGTGGTGGCGCCGAACGGCACCGCGAACGAGGCGTACTCGCGGGGCACGCCGAGCCGCTCGACGGAGCGCTGGGTCACCGGCATGGTGCCCACCGAGGAGCGGGACACGAAGGCCAGCTCGATCGCCGGCCAGGCGCCGGCGAAGAAGCGCAGCGGGTTGAGCCGGCCGGCGAGGATCAGCACCAGCGGGTAGACCACGAACAGCACGATGGCGCAGCCGACGTAGACGGCGGTGGTGAACTTCGCGAGGGGGGCCAGCAGGTCCCAGCCGTACGAGGCGACGGCGTTGCCGATCAGGCCGAGGGTGCCGATCGGGGCGAGCCGGATGACCCACCAGAGCGCCTTCTGGACGATCTCCAGCAGGGACCGGTTCAGCGCCACGAACGGCTCGGCGGCGTCGCCGACCAGCAGCGCCGCGGCACCGACGACGAGGGCGAGGAAGACGATCTGCAGCACGTTGCCCTCGACGAACGCCCCGACCGGGTTGGTGGGCACGATGCCGGTGAGGAAGTCCGTCCACGAGCCGGTGTTCTTCGGCGGTGTCGCGCCGCCCAGGTCGAGGGTCACGCCCTTGCCCGGGTTGGTGACCAGGCCGAGGCCGATGCCGATGGCGACCGAGATCAGTGCGGTGATGCCGAACCACAGCAGGGTCTTCAGCGCGAGCCGGGCGGCGTTGGCGACGCCGCGCAGGCTCACCACGCTGACCACGATGGCGGTGAAGACCAGGGGCGGCACGGCCAGCTTGAGCAGTTGGACGAAGAGGCCGCCGACGGTGTGCAGGGTGCTGGTCAGCCAGCTCAGGTCGTTGGAGCGGGCCAGGAAGCCGAGCGCCACGCCGAGCACGAGGCCGAGCAGGATCTGCACGGAGAAGGGAATTTTGCGCAGGCCGAAGGGCATGAGGGTCTATCCAATGGTCTGGTCTGAACGGGGTAGGCGTAAGGAGCGCAGCTACGCCGGACAGATGCCGCTGGCCTGCAGTCGGAGATCGACATACAGGCGAACGGTGAGGTCCCAGAGATTGGTCATCGCCAGCCGACGATAGGCCGATGATTGGCCATCGGAAAGGCCCGAGGTGGGTGACGCTCCTTACACGCGCGCTGACGAGCCGTCCGGAAGGGGCTCTCACCGGCGGGTCAGGGCGAGTGCGGTGGCGGTGGTGAGCCCCCACAGGATCGCGATCGCGAGGATCAGCCGCTCCAGCACGGCCACCGTGGCGCCCCGGCCGACGATGAGCATGGCCAGCCCCACGGTGGCGCACAGGGGGAGGCTCAGCGCGGCGGCCGCGCCGGCCAGCCGGCGTACCGCCCGCCCGGCCGGGCCGGACACGGCGAGCGCGACCATCGCGAACACCACCGACGCGGTCGCCGCGATGCTCGCGCCGCCGTGCACGAGGTCCGCCAGGGTGGCGCGCTCGAACGGCGGCAGCGGGCAGCCGGTGGAGCAGGTCACCGTCCCGGACACGGCGGTGCACACGGCACCGGCGGCGAGCAGCGCCGGCGCCGCCCACACCCCGGCGGGAAGCGCCGCGGCGAGCAGCAGCAGCGAGCCGGCCAGGGCGAGGATCCCGATCCGGTACGTGGCGGCGTGACCGCTGCCGTCGATGCCCGTCTCGCTGACGTACCGGGTGAAATCCGGGCCGGGACCGGCGACCACCGCGACGGTCACCGCGACCGCTCCGGCCAGCCCACAGCCGGCGGCGGCCCACCCGGCGACCCGGCGCGCGACGTCCGCCCGGACGGCGGGTGCGGTCGTGGTGCCGGGCCGCCCCCGCTCAGCCACGCCCGTGCGGCGTCGTCCAGCCGGACTCGTCGGGCCCGAGCGGCACGATGCCGCTCGGGTTGATCTCCCGATGGGTGCCGTAGTAGTGCCGCTTGATGTGGTCGAAGTCCACCGTCTCGCCGAAGCCGGGGGTCTGGAACAGGTCCCGGGCGTACGCCCAGAGCACCGGCATCTCGGTCAGCTTCTGCCGGTTGCACTTGAAGTGCCCGTGGTACGCGGCGTCGAAGCGGACCAGCGTGGTGAACAGCCGCACGTCGGCCTCGGTGATCGCGTCGCCCATCAGGTAGCGCTGCCCGGCCAGCCGATCGGAGAGCACGTCGAGGCGGGCGAAGAGCGCCCGGAACGCCTCGTCGTACGCCTCCTGGGAGGTGGCGAAGCCGCAGCGGTAGACGCCGTTGTTGACGTCGGTGTGGATCTCGGCCATCAGCGCGTCCATCTCGGGGCGCAGCTCGACCGGGTAGAGATCCGGCGCGTCGGGGGCGTGCAGGCGTCGCCACTCGGTGGAGAAGTCGAGGGTGAGCCGCGGGTAGTCGTTGGTGACCACCCGGCCGGTCAGCGTGTCGACCAGCGCCGGCACGGTCACCCGGCCGGTGTAGTCCGGGTCGGTGGCCAGGTACGCCTCGGAGAGGAAGCTGACGCCGAGGACCGGGTCGAAGCCGTCCGGGTCGAGGGCGAACGCCCAGCCCCGCTCGTCCCGGATCGGGTCGACGGTGCCCAGCGAGATCGCGTCGTCCAGCCCGAGCAGGCCGCGCACGATCCGGGCCCGGTGTGCCCAGGGGCAGGCGCGGCACCAGATCAGCCGGTAGCGGCCGGCCTCCAGCGGCCAGCGGTCCTGCTCGTCCGGGCCACCGCCGGGCGGCGAGGTCGAGTCCGGGGTGACCCGGCCGGTGAACCGGTTGGGCTGGCGGACGAACGCGCCGCCGCCGCTGGTCTCTGCGCTGAACTGGGCCCGAGCCATGCCGTCAACCTATCCGCTGCGGGCGCGGATATCCTGGCGGCCGGTAGCCCGCGCCACCCCTGCGGGTGCCTCCACCCCCCCGCCGTCTCCACCCCGAAGGACTCGCGATGACCGTGGCATACCTGGTGGCCGGTGTCCGCACCCCGATCGGCCGGTACGCCGGCGCCCTCGCCGGCGTCCGCCCCGACGACCTGGCCGCGCACGTGATCCGCGAGCTGGTCGCCCGGCACCCGTCGGTGGACTGGGCCCGGGTGGACGACGTGGTGCTCGGCTGCGCCAACCAGGCCGGCGAGGACAACCGCAACGTCGCCCGGATGGCGGCGCTGCTGGCCGGCCTGCCCGAGGAGGTGCCGGGCAGCACGGTGAACCGGCTCTGCGGCTCCGGGCTGGACGCCCTCGCCACCGCCGCCCGCTCCATCGTGGCCGGGGAGGCGGAGCTGGTGGTCGCCGGCGGGGTCGAGAGCATGAGCCGGGCGCCGTTCGTCATGCCGAAGGCGACCTCGCCGTACTCCCGCTCCGCCGAGGTGTACGACACCACGCTGGGCTGGCGCCTGGTCAACCCGCTGATGCGGGACGGCTGGGGGGTCGACTCGATGCCGGAGACGGCGGAGAACGTGGCCGCCGAGTACGGCGTCAGCCGGGCCGAGCAGGACGCCTTCGCGTACCGCTCGCAGCAGCGCGCGGCCAAGGCGCAGGCCGACGGCCGGTTCGCCGAGGAGATCGTGCCGGTCCGGGTGCCGGCCGGCCGCCGGGAGACCCGGCTGGTCGAGGTCGACGAGCACCCCCGGGAGACCTCGCTGGAGAAGCTGGCGGCGCTGCCCACCCCGTTCCGCGACGGCGGCACGGTGACCGCCGGCAACTCCTCGGGCGTCAACGACGGTGCGGTCGCCCTGCTGGTTGCGAGCGAGGCAGCGGTGGCCCGGTACGGCCTGACCCCGCTGGCCCGCATCGGCGGCGCGGCGGCGGCCGGAGTCCCGCCCCGGATCATGGGGATCGGCCCGGTGCCGGCCACCCGCAAGCTGCTCGACCGTGCCGGCGTCCAGCTGGGCGCGGTGGACGTGGTGGAGCTGAACGAGGCGTTCGCCGCGCAGTCCGTGGCGGTGCTGCGCGAGCTGGGGCTGCCCGTGGACGCCGAGCACGTCAACCCGAACGGCGGCGCCATCGCGCTGGGGCACCCGCTGGGCGCCAGCGGCGCCCGGCTGGCGCTGACCGCCGCTCTGGAGCTGCGTCGCCGCGGTGGCCGGCGGGCCCTCGCCACCATGTGCATCGGCGTCGGTCAGGGCATCTCGCTGCTGCTGGAGTCGGCCGGCTGAGCGCGGAAAGAGCGTGAACGGATCTCCCGGACGCGGGAGTCGGCGGCCTAGAGTGGTCCACACCACACGACCCGCGGGTCGACCGGTGGTCGCGCGTGCCCGCCGACGCCGGTGCCGTCCCGCGCCGCGGCGATGAACTGGGGAGCACGCTGATGCCGGACGGACTGCCGACCGAGATCGATCTGACCAGGCCGAGCGCGGCCCGGGTGTACGACTACTTCCTGGGCGGGGCGCACAACTTCGAGATCGACCGTCGGCTGGCCGAGCAGATCGCCAGCATGACCCCGAATCTCGCGGCCACCATGCGCTCCGGCCGGGAGTTCCTGCGCCGGGCCGTTCGGGCGCTGCTCGACGCCGGCGTCGACCAGTTTCTCGACATCGGCTCCGGAATTCCCACCGTGGGCAACGTGCACGAGGTGGCGCAGGGGGCGAACCCCAAGGCCCGGGTGGTCTACGTCGACATCGACCCGGTGGCCGTCGCGCACAGCCGGGAACTGCTCGCCGGCAACGACCTGACCGGAGTGATCCACGCCGATCTGCGCGATCCGGAACGGATCCTCGCCGAGACCCGCCAGCTCGGGCTGATCGACTTCAGCCGACCGATGGGCATCCTGCTGGCCGGGGTCGTGCACTTCGTCCCCGACACCGACCGGCCCGAGGACATCCTGGCCACCCTGCGCGCGGCGGCCGCGCCCGGCAGCTTCCTGGTCATCTCCCACTCCACCTTCGAGGACCAGCCGCAGGAGATGCTGGACGCCCAGCGGCTCTCCGCGCGGACGGACACCGAGATCACGCTGCGGTCCCGCGCACAGGTCACCGGCTTCTTCGGCGACTGGACCGTCCTCGAACCGGGCGTGGTGCACATGCCGCTCTGGCGTCCCGACTCGCCGTCCGACGTGGACGAGCACCCGGAGCGGTTCGGCGCCTTCGGGGGTGTCGCCCGGTACGACCAGCCCGCGGGCTGATCCCGTGGCCGCCGTCCCGGATCCCACCGGGGTCGACGTCGGCGGTGCCGATGCCCAGGGCTTCGCCGCCGACTGGGCCCGCGCGGTACGCCGCCTCGGTTTCGTGCCGCTCAGCGCGGCCGAGACCGAGCGGCTGCTGCTGGTGCACACCGTCCGGCTGGCTCAGGCGGTACGCGCCGAGCCGTTCTCGGCCCGCCCCGCCGAGGAGGTCGGGCGGGCACTGGTGGAGGCGCACCTCACCGAGCCCCGGGCGCTGGAGTGGTCGCTGCGCGCCCTCGGTGCGGACTTTCCCCGCCGGGTGCTGGCCGTCGACACGTGGCCGAAGGATCTGACCGAGCGGATCGCCGCGGTGCAGGCCGGCCTGGCCGCCGGGTTCGCCCGTGCCCTGCGCGACCGCACCTTCAGCCAGCAGGAGCGGATCGCCCGGTCGGCCTGGCAGGCCCGGGACGAGGTCGAGCAGGCGCTTCGCGACAGCGAGGCGCGGTTCCGGGCGGTCTTCACCGGCGCCGCGATCGGAATCGGCATCGCCGGGGTGGACGGCCGGATCATCGACGTCAACCAGGCGTTCGCCGACATGCTCGGCTACTCGATCGCCGAGCTGTGCGAGAGCAACGTGTCGGCGCTCTTCCATGCCGACGACGCCGCCGGTATGTGGGAGCTGTACCAGGAGCTGATCGAGGGCAAGCAGGACTCCGCCCGGGTGGAGAAGCGCTACCACCGCAAGGACGGCAGCGTGGTCTGGACGGATCTGGCCGTCTCGCTGATCCGGCACGACGACGGCCGGCCCCGGTTCACCGTCGCGATGATCGAGGACATCACCGAGCGGTACGAACTCCAGCAGCGGCTCCGCTTCCAGGCGCTGCACGACCCGCTGACCGGGCTGCCCAACCGGACGCTGTTCTTCGAGACGCTGGGCCGGGTCCTCGACGGCGCCGGGCCCGGGCGGCGGGTCGCAGTGTGCTTCCTCGACCTGGACGGCTTCAAGGCGATCAACGACAGCCTCGGCCACGACCTCGGTGACCGGCTGTTGGTGATGATCGGCCGGCGGTTGGCCGAGTGCGTCGCCGACCACGGGCACCTGGTCGCCCGGATGGGTGGGGACGAGTTCGTCATCCTGGTCGACGGCGGGGACGACCTCGACGACGCGGTGGCCGTGGCCGAGGCCGCGTTGGCCGCCGTCGCCGCCCCGGTGCACGTCGGCGACCACCAACTGGCCGTCTCGGCCAGCGTGGGCATCGTGGAGGGCCCGGCCGCCGCGACCACCGTCTCGGAGTTGATGAAGGCCGCGGACACCACGCTCTACTGGGCCAAGGCGGCGGGCCGGGGCCGGTGGGCGGTCTACGACCCGGAGCGCAGCGCCCGGGACATCGCCCGGTCGGCGCTGGTCGCCGGGCTGCCGGCGGCGCTGGACCGGGGCGAGTTCGTGCTGCACTACCAGCCGATCGTGTCGCTGCTGGAGGGCACCATGCTCGCCGTGGAGGCGCTGGTCCGCTGGGAGCACCCGGAGCTGGGCCTGATCGGGCCGGACCGGTTCATCGCCCTGGCCGAGGAGACCGGCCTGATCGTCCGGCTCGGCGAGTGGGTGCTGCGACGGGCCTGCCGCGACGCCGAGCGGTGGCGGCGGGAGTTCCCCGACGCCCAGTTGGTGGTCAGCGTCAACCTGGCCGCCCGCCAGGCCGACGACCCGGCGATCGTGGAGACGGTCGCCGACGCGCTGGCCACCAGCGGGCTGCCGGCGCAGCTGCTCCAACTGGAGCTGACCGAGAGCGCCGTGATGGGCAGCGCGGGCGAACCGCTGCGCAACCTGCACCGGCTCGCCGCGCTGGGCGTCCGTCTGGCGGTGGACGACTTCGGCACCGGATACTCCAATCTGGCGTACCTGCGGCGGTTGCCGATCCACTGCCTGAAGCTGGCCGGCCCGTTCGTCGAGGGCATCCGCGCCGACGGTACGGACGTCGTGGCCGACCACCGCGACGAGCGGATCGTCGACGCCCTGGTCCGGCTGGCGCACGCGCTGGAGTTGTGGGTCACCGCCGAGGCGGTGGAGACCCAGGTGCAGGCGGAACGGCTGCGGGCGCTGCGCTGCGACACCGGGCAGGGGCGCTACTTCGGTGGCCCGGCTCCGGCGGACCGGATCACCGACCGGCTGCGTGGTGGAGAGGCGATGCGATGAGCGTGAGCGACACCGAGGCGGCGGTCACCGTGCTCGCCGGGCTGGCCATCCTGGCCGGGTTGGCCGGCGTGGTGGTCCCCGGCCTGCCGGCGCTGCCGCTGTGCTGGGGCGCTGTGCTGGTCTGGGCGCTGTTCGGTGGCGCCGGCGCCGGCCGGTGGGCGGTGCTCGCCGCCGCGACGCTCGTCGCCGCGGGTGGCACGGTCGTCAAGTACGCCTGGCCCGGGCGGAACCTGAAACGCACCGGCGTGCCGACGTCGTCGCTGCTGGCCGGCGGGCTGCTCGGGCTGGTCGGCTTCTTCGTGATCCCGGTGGTCGGGGCGGTGCTCGGTTTCGTCCTCGGGGTGTGGGCGGCCGAGCGGCTGCGGCTCGGCGACTCCCGGCTCGCCTGGCCGTCCACGAAGCAGGCGGTCAAGGCGGCCGGCCTGTCGATGCTCGTCGAGTTCGCCGCCGGTGTGGTCATCGCCGCGCTCTGGCTGGCCGGTCTGCTGCTGACGTGATCCCCTGCCCGGTCATCCGGGGGCGGGTCGGGCGCGGCGGCGGGGGACACCCGTCGGGTACGGCGGAGCAGGCCGTACGTGAGAGAGAGGTGGGTGCCCCCGCGCCGCCGCGGTGCCGGGCGGTCCGAGCGCCCGGTGGTGAGCCCGTCGTGTACGGGCTGGTCACGACGTCAAGGATGCGGGCGGGCCGGCCACACGGCAACGCAATTAGCCAAGACGACCGCGAGATTCCCACCGTCATCGTATTGACCGCCTTGATCAGCGGGACGACACTTTGCGCACTCGTACGCGGAATCACCTCAGGGAGGTGTGCAGTGGCCACGACGCCCGTGCCGACCGCCGAGCATCCGATGGACGACGACGCCCGACGGCTCGCTGAACTCGGCTACAAGCAGGAGCTGCGCCGCAAGTGGAGCGGCTTCTCCAACTTCGCCATCTCGTTCTCGATCATCTCGATCCTGGCCGGCTGTTTCACCACCTTCGGTCAGGCGTGGAACAACGGCGGGCCGGTCGCCATCTCCTGGGGCTGGCCGCTGATCTCACTGTTCATCCTGATCATCGGCTTCTGCATGGCGGAGCTGGTGTCGGCGTACCCGACCGCCGGCGGGATCTACTGGTGGGCGGCGACGATGGGCCGCCCGGTGCACGGCTGGTTCACCGGCTGGCTGAACCTGATCGGCCTCGTCGCGGTCACCGCCTCGGTCGACTACGGCTGTGCGACCTTCCTCAACCTCACCCTGTCGGCGCTCTTCGACGGCTGGGCCGGGACGCTGCGGCAGGCGTTCATCCTCTTCGTGATCATCCTGGCGCTGCACGGCCTGATCAACATCTTTGGGCACCGGATCATCGACGTACTCCAGAACGTCTCGGTCTGGTGGCACGTGGCCGGAGCGGCCGCCGTGGTGGCCATCCTGGTGCTCGTCCCGGACAACCACCAGAGCTTCCAGTTCGTGTTCACCGAGCGGTTCAACAACTCCGGCTTCGGCGACGGGGACACCGGCGGCCTGACCTTCTGGTTCTACGTGCTGCCGCTGGGCTTCCTGCTCACCCAGTACACGATCACCGGCTTCGACGCCTGCGCGCACGTCTCCGAGGAGACCCGGGGCGCCTCGCAGGCCGCCGCCCGCGGGCTCTGGCAGTCCATCTTCTACTCGGCGGTCGGCGGCTGGATCCTGCTGCTGGCGTTCCTCTTCGCGGCCACCGACGTCGAGGCCGTCAACGCCGCCGGCGGCTTCTCCGGGGCCATCTTTGAGTCCGCCCTCACCCCGGTCTTCTTCAAGATCGTCATCATCATCTCCACCATCGGGCAGTTCTTCTGCGGGATGAGCTGCGTGACGTCGATGAGCCGGATGGCGTACGCGTTCAGCCGCGACCGCGCCGTGCCCGGCTGGCGGCTCTGGTCGAAGGTCGACCGCAACGGCACCCCGGTCAACGCGATCATCGGCGCCACGCTGGCCGGCCTGGTGCTCACGCTTCCGGCGCTCTACGAGAGCTCCGCCGGCATTCCGATCGCCTTCTACGCCGTGGTCTCCGTCGCGGTGCTCGGGCTCTACCTGTCCTTCCTCATCCCGATCGCGCTGCGACTGCGGATGGGCGACCGCTTCGTACCGGGTCCGTGGACGCTCGGGCGGAAGTACAAGCTGCTCGGCTGGATCGCGGTGATCGAGATCGCGGTCATCGCGGTCTACTTCGTGCTGCCGATCGTGCCCGCCGGGGTGCCCGGCAACGACGGGTTCACCTGGTCGGCGGTGAACTACGCGCCGCTGGCCGTGGGCGGGGTGCTGCTGGTGGTCGCCGTCTGGTGGTACGCCTCGGCCCGGAAGTGGTTCGCCGGCCCGATCCGTACCGTCGAGGAGCCTACGCCTGGGCCTGCGGCCGACCCGGCGCCGGTCGACGGCCCGGCCTGACCCGCGCCCGGCGGGACGGGCGCCGCTGCCGTCCCGCCGGGTTTGCCGCCCGCACCGCCGGGGGCATTGACGGTGATCCGGTTTGCCAGTAGACCTTGGTGATGGAGGCCCGCGAATGAGGAAAGCTCCGCTCACGCTGGAACAACTGCGGGTCGCCGTCGCCGAGGGTGAGATCGACACGGTGGTGCTGGCTCTCGTCGACATGCAGGGCCGGTTGCAGGGCAAACGGTTCCACGCGCCCTTCTTCCTCGACCAGGTGGTCGAGCACGGCAGCGAGGGGTGCAACTACCTGCTCGCCGTGGACGTCGACATGAACACCGTCGACGGGTACGCGATGTCGAGCTGGGAGCGTGGCTACGGCGACTTCGCGATGGTGCCGGATCTCGGCACGCTGCGCCGGATGCCCTGGCAGCCGGGCTCCGCGCTGCTGCTCGCCGACCTGACCTGGCTGGACGGCTCCGGTGACGTGGTCGCCTCACCCCGGCAGATCCTGCGCCGGCAGCTGGACCGGCTGGCCGAGCACGGGCTGACCGCGTACGCCGGCACCGAGCTGGAGTTCGTGCTGTTCCGCGACTCCTACGAGGACGCCTGGCAGCGCGGGTACCGCGATCTCACGCCGGCCAACCAGTACAACGTGGACTACTCGCTGCTCGGCACCGCCCGGGTGGAGCCGCTGCTGCGCCGGATCCGCACCGAGATGGCCGGCGCCGGTCTGACCCCGGAGAGCGCCAAGGGCGAGTGCAACCTCGGCCAGCACGAGATCGCCTTCCGGTACGACGAGGCGGTGGCCTGCGCCGACCATCACGTGATCTACAAGAACGGTGCCAAGGAGATCGCCGCCCAGGAGGGCATGGCGATTACCTTCATGGCCAAGCCGAACGCGCGCGAGGGCAACTCCTGCCACATCCACTTCTCGCTGCGGGACACCACCGGCGCCTCGGCGATGCTCGGCGACGGGCCGGCGCACCTGTCGGAGACCGGGCAGCGGGTGCTCGCCGGGCTGCTGGCCACGATGCGGGAGTTCAGCCTGCTCTTCGCCCCGAACATCAACTCCTACAAGCGCTACCAGCCGGGGTCGTTCGCGCCCACGGCGCTGCGCTGGGGGGTGGACAACCGCACCTGCGCGCTGCGGGTGGTCGGGCACGGGCAGGGCATGCGGGTGGAGAACCGCGTGCCCGGTGCCGACGTCAACCCGTACCTGGCGATCGCCGGGCTGGTCGCCGGCGCGCTGCACGGCATCGAGCGGGAGCTGGAGCTGGGCCCGGAGTGCACCGGCAACGCGTACGACGACCCGGAGGCCGAGCGGGTGCCCGGCACCCTGCGCGACGCCCTGGCCCTCTGGGAGCAGTCGACGGCCGCCCACGACGCCTTCGGCCCCGAGGTGGTCGCCCACTACGCCAACCAGGCGAAGGTGGAGATCGCCGCCTTCGACGCCGCCGTCACCGACTGGGAGCTGACCCGTGGCTTCGAACGCCTCTGACAACGCAGGGATGGGGGTGCCGGCGTGACGCTCGTGGTGGATCCGGCTTCCGGGGTGGGGTTTCGGGAGGTCGCGGGGGCCTCGGTCGACGAGGTCGACGCGGCCATCTCCCGGGCGGCTGCGGCGTTCGAGGCTTGGCGGGCCGTGGGGCCGGGGGACCGGGCGCGGATGTTGCGGCGGTTCGCCGCGGTGGTCGACGCGCACCTGGAGGAGCTGGCCGCGCTCGAGGTCCGCAACTCCGGGCACACCATCGGCAACGCCCGCTGGGAGGCCGGCAACGTCCGGGACGTGCTGGACTACTACGCGGGCGCGCCCGAGCGGCTGACCGGACGGCAGATCCCCGTGCCCGGCGGGCTGGACGTCACCTTCCACGAGCCGCTCGGCGTGGTCGGGGTGATCGTGCCGTGGAACTTCCCGATGCCCATCGCCGCCTGGGGCTTCGTCCCGGCCCTCGCCGCCGGCAACACCGTGGTGCTCAAGCCCGCCGAGCTGACCCCGCTCACCGCGCTGCGCCTGGCCGAGCTGGCCCGCGAGGCCGGCCTGCCCGACGACGTGTTCACGGTCGTCCCGGGCGAGGGCGCCGTGGTGGGGGAGCGGTTCGTCAGCCACCCGGCGGTCCGCAAGATCTGCTTCACCGGCTCCACCGAGGTCGGCACCCGGATCATGGCCGGCTGCGCCGCCCAGGTGAAGCGCCTCACCCTGGAGCTGGGCGGCAAGAGCGCCAACATCGTGTTCGCCGACGCCGACCTGGAACGCGCCGCCGCCACCGCGCCCGGCGCGGTCTTCGACAACGCCGGCCAGGACTGCTGCGCCCGGTCCCGGATCCTGGTCCAGCGCCCGGTGTACGACCGCTTCCTGGAACTGCTCGAACCGGCCGTCCGCGCCGTGCGGGTGGAGGACCCGGCCCGGGACACCGCCGAGATGGGCCCGCTGATCTCCGCCGGCCAACGGGACCGGGTCGCCGGCTACGTGGCCGGGTCGCGGGTCGCGTTCACCGGCTCCTGCCCCGACGGTCCGGGTTTCTGGCACGCGCCGACGGTGCTGCTGGCCGACTCGCCGGCCGACCGGCACTGGCGGGAGGAGATCTTCGGCCCGGTGGTCTCGGTGCTCCCGTTCGACGACGAGACCGACGCGGTCCGGCTCGCCAACGACACCGAGTACGGCCTCTCCGGCTCGATCTGGACCCGGGACGTGGGCCGTGCGCTCCGGCTCGCCCGGGCCGTCGACTCGGGCAACCTCAGCGTCAACTCGCACTCCTCGGTGCGCTACTGGACCCCGTTCGGCGGAATGAAGCGCTCCGGCCTGGGCCGGGAGCTCGGCCCGGACGCGCTGCACGCCTTCACCGATGTCAAGAACGTGTTCATCGCGACAGAGGAGTGACACAGTGCAGGGTCGATTGCAGGACCGGGTGGCCGTGATCACCGGAGCGGGCAGTGGGATCGGGTTGGCCACCGTCCGGCGGTTCGCCGCCGAGGGGGCCCGGGTGGTCTGCGTTGACATCGACGTGGCGGCCGGCAAGCGGGCGGCCGAGGAATGCGGCGGCGAGTTCGTGGCCACCGACGTCGCCGACGAGTCGGCGGTGCGCGACCTCTTCGACGGGGTGGCCGACCGGCACGGGCGGGTGGACATCGCGTTCAACAACGCCGGCATCTCGCCGCCGGACGACGACTCCATCCTGGACACCGGCCTGGACGCCTGGGAGCGGGTGCTGCGGGTCAACACGACGAGCGTCTACCTCTGCTGCAAGTACGCCATCCCGCACATGCGCCGCCAGGGCAAGGGCTCGATCATCAACACGGCCTCGTTCGTGGCGCTGATGGGCGCGGCGACGTCGCAGATCGCGTACACCGCGAGCAAGGGCGGGGTGCTGGCGATGACGCGGGAGCTCGGCGTGCAGTTCGCCCGCGAGGGCATCCGGGTCAACGCGCTCTGCCCCGGCCCGGTGGCCACCCCACTGCTGCTGGAGCTGTTCGCCGCCGACCCGGAGCGGGCCGCCCGCCGGCTGGTGCACGTGCCGATGGGCCGGTTCGGGCAACCGGAGGAGATCGCCGCCGCGGTCGCGTTCCTGGCCAGCGACGACGCCTCCTTCATGACCGCCACGCAGTTCGTGGTGGACGGCGGCATCACCGGCGCGTACGTCACTCCGCTGTGAGACGGCCACTGATCGGGATCAGCGCGTACGTCGAGCCCGCCGACTGGGCGGTCTGGCGGGGTGTGCCGGCCGTGCTGGTGCCCGAGGCGTACGTGCGGGCGGTGACCGTCGCCGGCGGTCGGGCGGTGGTGCTGCCGCCGGACGACGGGGACGGCGACGTGCTGGCCGTCCTCGACGGGCTGCTGCTGGCCGGCGGCGCCGACGTCGGCCCGGGGCGGTACGGCCAGCCCCCGCATCCCAGGACCGAGGACCGGCCGGACCGGGACGCCGGCGAGCTGACGCTGCTGACCGCGGCGCTCGCCGCCGACCTGCCGGTGCTGGGCGTGTGCCGGGGGATGCAGCTGCTCGCCGTCGCGTACGGCGGCACCCTTCACCAGCACCTGCCGGACGTGGTCGGTCACGAGGAGCACCGCCCGGCGCCCGGCGTCTACGGCACGCATCCGGTGCGGTTCGCGCCGGGCAGTCTCGCCGCGACGGTGTTGGCCGGGGTGGATGGGGTCAACTCGTACCACCACCAGGCTGTTGCCGACCCGGGGCGGCTCGTGGTCAGCGGCTGGGCGGCGGACGGTGTGATCGAGGCGGTCGAGGATCCGGGCCGACCGTTCGTGCTCGGTGTGCAGTGGCATCCGGAGAACGAGCCGGATCCCCGCCCGATCACCGCGCTGGTCCGCGCCGCCCGTCAGCGCGCGCCCGACGCCGCGGTACGGCTCGGGAGGCCACCGGCGACGTGACGCACGTCGCACCCGCCGGGCTGGGTGGCCGGTGGGAGGATCAGCGCATGGGCAAGGTCTATCCGGAGATCGACGGTCGGCTGCGCGCCTTCATCACGGCCCAACCGGTCTTCTTCGTGGCAACCGCACCGTCCGGCGCCGAGGGGCACGTCAACGTCTCGCCGAAGGGCATGCGGGGCACCTTCGTGATCCTCGGTCCGCAGCGGGTGTCATACCTGGACTACCACGGCAGCGGCGCGGAGACCATCGCCCACCTGCGGGACAACGGCCGGATCACCCTGATGTTCTGCGCCTTCGACGGGCCGCCGAAGATCGTCCGGCTGCACGGCCGGGGCACCAGCGTCGCGGTGACCGAGGACGCCTTCGCCGACCGGCTGGCCGAGTTTCCCGAGCCGCCGGACGTGCACGGCGTGCGGGCCGTCATCACCGTCGAGGTGGACCGGGTCAGCGACTCCTGCGGGTACGCGGTGCCGCTGATGGACTACCGGGCGGAACGCGACCTGTTGCTCTCGTCACACTCGCGCCGCACCGCCGACGACCTGGTGGTCTACCGGGCCACCAGGAACGCCGCGAGTATCGACGGGCTGCCCGTCTTCTGAGCCGCCGGGGCCGGTCCACCGCCGCCGCCCGGACACCGCGTCCGCCGCACCGACGGGTGGTCGACGGGTACGTGCTGGCAAGCAGCGTCCGAGCGGCCTCATGCGTTACGTTGCTGGTCCGCCGGGGTACAGATCGTGGCACGGCAGGCGGAGGTCAACGGCTGGGGCGCAGCCGGAGTGGGAGGCTGTATGAGCTCGGGCCAGGGGGGCGCGGAGGCGGAGGATCACTTCGCGGCCGTCGCGGAGCTCCCCCCGATGCTGGCGGCCGCGTTCGCGGACGGTGGGGAGTTGGGCGAGCGGCTGAGCGCCGTGGACTGGTCCGTGACACCGGTGGGCACCCCGGCCTGCTGGCCACCGGCGCTCACCAGCGCGGTCGGCATGATGCTCACCTCCAGCGCGCAGGTCGTCATGTTCTGGGGAGACGACCAGCTCGCCTTCTACAACGACGCCTACCGCCCGACGATCGGCGGGAAGCACCCCGCCGTGCTCGGTCAACCGGCAGCGCGGCACTGGGCGGAGACCTGGGAGGTGCTCGGCCCCCTGCTGGAGGGCGTACGCCGCAGCGGGCGTTCCTACCGGGGCGAGGACCACCCCTTTCTGCTGGACCGCCACGGCTTCCTGGAAGAGACCTACTTCGACGTCTCGTACGACCCGATCCGTGGCGCCGACGGCTCGGTCAGCGGCGTGTACTGCATCGTCAACGAGACCACCGGGCGGGTGCTCGGCGAGCGCCGGCTGCGGGCGCTGGCGGAGCTGGGCGCCGAGCTGGCCGACGTGGGCAGCGCGGCCGAACTCGGCCGGACCGCCGCCGGGGTGCTCGGTCGGCACCGGGCCGACGTGCCGTTCGCGCTGATCTACCTGGCCGACAGCGACGGCCGGCTCACCCTGGCCGGTTCCGACGGCACCGGCCAGGCCGCCGTCGACGTCGATCACGAGGTGCTCGCCCGGGTGGTCGCTGACGGCATACCCGCCACGATCGACGCGGCCGGGTTGCTCGACCCGCCGCCGGTCGACGCGGCCGACCAGGCCCTCGTGCTGCCCGTCACGGCGACCAACGAGAGGGTCGGCGCGCTGGTCGTCGGCGTGGCCCGCCGGCTGCCGCTCAACGACGAGTACCGGAACTTCCTCGACCTGGTCGCCGCCCAGATCTCCCGGGCGGTCGGCCAGCAGCGGGCGTACGAGCAGGAGCGGGCCCGCGCCGCCGAGCTGGCCGCACTGGACCGGGCGAAGACCAGCTTCTTCGCCAACGTCAGCCATGAGTTCCGGACCCCGCTGACCCTGGTGCTCGGGCCGCTGGAGGACCTGCTGGCCGACTCGGCGCTGCCCGCCGGCTACACCGACCGGCTCACCATGATGCACCGCAACGCGCTGCGCCTGCTCAAGCTGGTCAACACCGTGCTGGACTTCTCCCGGCTGGAATCCGGTCGGCTGGCCGCCCGCTACCAGCCCACCGACCTGGCCGGTTACACCGCCCGGCTGGCCAGCACCTTCCGCTCGGCCACGGACCGCGTCGGGCTGCGACTGGTGGTGGACTGCCCACCGCTGCCGGCGCCGGTCTTCGTCGACCGGGACATGTGGGAGAAGGTCGTCCTCAACCTGGTCTCGAACGCGGTCAAGTTCACCTTCGACGGCGAGATCCGGGTCCGGGTCCGGGCCGTGGACGGCGCCGCCCGGCTGGAGGTGACCGACACCGGCGTGGGGATCGTGCCGGACGAGCTGCCGCACGTCTTCGAGCGGTTCCACCGGGTGCCCGGGGTGCGCGCCCGCACCCACGAGGGCACCGGGATCGGCCTGGCGCTGGTCCGTGAGCTGGTCGAGATGCACGGCGGCGAGGTCGGGGCGACGAGCCGCGTCGACGAGGGCAGCGCGTTCACGGTGACCATCCCGTTCGGATCGGCGCACCTGCCCGCCGACCGGGTGGCGGCCTCCGCCCCCCTGTCGGCGGGCGAGCCCGACCAGGCCCGGCTCTACGTGGCGGAGACCGCGCTGTGGACCGGCGCCGAGCCGCCGGTGGAGTTCGGCAGCCAGCCGACGGGGGCCGCCCCGGCCGGCCGGATCCTGGTCGTCGACGACAACGTGGACCTGCGCGAACACGTCACCCGGTTGCTCTCCCCGACCTGGGAGGTGGTCACCGCCAGCGATGGGCTGGTGGCCCTGCCGCTGGCCCGGGAGGGCGGGTTCGACCTGGTGCTCGCCGACGTGATGATGCCCCGGCTCGACGGGTTCGGGCTGGTCGGCGCGTTGCGGGCGGACCCGCGTACCCGGCATGTGCCGATCGTGCTGCTCTCCGCCCGGGCCGGCTCCGCGGAGGCGGTCGCCGGCCTCTCCGCCGGCGCCGACGACTACCTCACCAAGCCCTTCTCGGGGCAGGAGCTGATCGCCCGGGTCCGGGCCAACGTCGAGCTGGGCCAGCTGCGAGGGCAGATCATCCGCCGGCTCCGGGCGCTGGCCGACGCCGCGGTGGCGGTGAACACCGCCCGGTCCACCGCCGACGTGCTCCAGGTCGCCGCCGGGCACGCGCTCAGCCTCGCCGAGGCCGCCCGGGTGGTGGTCTCCACCGCCGGGGCGCGGGCCGAGGCGGATGCCGGGGGTGTCACGGCCGCCGACCCGTCCTTCCGGGCCGAGCTGACCGGCACCACCGGCCAGCAGCTCGGCGAGCTGCGGGTCTGGCGGCCCCCGGGCGACGACGCGCAGGCCGACGAGGCCGCGCTGACCCAGCTGGCCCGGCTGGTCGGGGTGCGGCTGGAGAACGCCCAGCTCTACGAGGCCGAGCACCGCATCGCCACCACCTTGCAGCACAGCCTGCTGCCCCGGTCGTTGCCCCAGCTGCCCGGCGCGGTGGTGGCCAGCCGTTATCTGCCCGGCAGCGCCGACGTCGAGGTCGGCGGCGACTGGTACGACGTGATCGCGCTGGAGGGTGATGAGCTGGTGCTGGTCATCGGTGACGTGGTCGGCAAGGGTGTCCGGGCCGCGGCGGCGATGGGGCAGCTGCGCAACGCGCTGCGGGCGTACGTACTGGAGGGCTTCGACCCGGGTGAGTCGCTGACCCGGCTCAACCGGCTCGTCGGTTCCACCGAGGGGCGCTCCTTCGCGACCGTGGTCTGCCTGCTGTTCAGCTCGCGTACCGGCCGGCTGCGGTACGCCAGCGCGGGCCACCCCTCGCCACTGCTGATTCGAGGAGGCGACGCGGTGTTCCTGCACGACCGTGCGCTCGGCCCACCGGTCGGCGCCATCCCCGACACGACGTACCGGACGGTCGAGGGGAGCCTTCCCGTCGGCGGCCGGCTGCTGCTCTACACCGACGGGCTCATCGAGGACCGCCAGCACGGCATCGACCACGCGCTGGCCCAGCTGCGCGTCGACGCGACCACCCCGGGCGAGCACGTGGAGGACCTGATCGACGCGGTGGTCGAGGGGGTCGCCGGCCGGCCGCGCCGCGACGACGTGGCGGTGCTCGCCCTGGAGGCGGCCGAGCTGAACCGCTTCGCGTTGCGGCTGCCGGCGGACCCGACCCGGCTGAGCGTGCTGCGCAAGCGCCTGGAGGATTTCCTGGTCGCGCACGGGGTCGGCGAGACGGACCTGTTCGACCTCACCGTGGCGGTCTCCGAGGCCGCCGCGAACGCCATCGAGCACCCGGTCCAGCCCGCCGAGTCGATGATCAGCGTGGAGGTGGCCATCGCGGACCGCACGGTGACCGCCACGGTGCGCGACACCGGGCAGTGGCGGGAGTCGACCGGCTCCGGGTTCCGGGGGCGCGGGCTGGCCCTGATCAAGGCGCTGGGTGACCTGTCGGTGCGGCGTACCGACGAGGGCACCGAGGTGACGCTGCGGCGGCAGTTGCAGACCTGAACCGGCCGAGGGGGTGGTGCGAGGGCGGCCGCTCAGGCCGGGTTGAGCCAGGGCTGTTCGCCCAGGCCGGAGATGTCCAGCACCCGGCGCACCTGCCGGGACGGCAGCACGGTGAGCGTGCCGGGGAACTGCTGGGCGAGCCGGACCAGGGCGTGGATGGCGGCCGAGTCGAAGAAGGTGACCGCGCTCAGGTCGAGGGTGACCCGCTTGGCGGGCTCGCGGAGCGCGGTCTGGAGCATGGTGTCGGCGGTCGACATGTCGACCTCGCCGGCCACGACCACGTGGAGGTGGTCACCGTCGATCTCCGCGCTGGCGGAGAAGACGGGTGGTGCTCCTCCTTGATCCACGCAGACACCATGGCACAGCCGACCTGGCGGGGCAACAACCGGTGCGGACCGGCGGTGGCGCGGGTCACCAGCGGGTCCGGCGATACGCTGGTGACATGACCGTCCGTCCGCCGCTGACCCCAGGCACGCTCTCCCCGATGCGACCGGTGCCCGCCCACATTCCCCGACCGGAGTACGTGGGCAAGAAGCGCCCCCAGGAGTGGCGCGGCTCGCACGTGCAGACGCCGGAGACGATCGAGAAGATGCGGATCGCCAGCCGGCTGGCCGCCCAGGCGACCCAGCTCGCCGGTGAGCACTGCAAGCCCGGCGTGACCACCGACGAGATCGACCGGGTGGTCCACGAGTTCCTCTGCGACCACGACGCGTACCCGTCGACGCTGGGCTACAGGGGCTTCCCCAAGTCCTGCTGCACCAGCCTGAACGAGGTCATCTGCCACGGCATCCCCGACTCCACCGTCCTGAAGGACGGCGACATCATCAACGTCGACGTGACCGCGTACATCAACGGCGTGCACGGCGACACCGACGCCACCTTCTGCGTCGGCGAGGTCAGCGAGGAGGCCCGGCTGCTGGTCGAGCGGACCCACGAGGCCATGATGCGTGGCATCCGCGCGGTCGCCCCGGGCCGGCAGATCAACGTGGTGGGCCGGGTCATCGAGTCGTACGCCAAGCGGTTCGGCTACGGGGTGGTCCGCGACTTCACCGGCCACGGCATCGGCGAGTCCTTCCACAGCGGGCTCTACGTGCCGCACTACGACAGCCCGCGGCCCACGGACATCATGGAGCCGGGAATGACGTTCACCATCGAGCCGATGATCACCCTCGGCACCTACCAGTACGACATGTGGGACGACGGGTGGACCGTGGTCACCAAGGACCGGAAGTGGACGGCGCAGTTCGAGCACACCATCGTGGTGACCGAGGACGGCCACGAGATCCTGACCCTGCCGTGACCGACACCCCGGCCGCGCTGCGCGAGGCACACCACGCGGACGTCTCCGGCGGCTGGCTGCGCCCGGCCGTCTTCGGCGCGATGGACGGGCTGGTCACCAACATCGCCCTGATCGCCGGGGTCGGCGGCGGCGGGGTCTCGCCCCACAACATCGTCCTGACCGGCACCGCCGGCCTGGTGGCCGGCGCGATCTCGATGGGGCTGGGCGAGTACACCAGCGTACGTTCGGCCAACGAGCAGGTCGCCGCCGAGGTGGCCAAGGAACGGCGGGAGCTGGAGCGGCACCCCGAGGCGGAGGCCCGCGAGCTGGCCGACGCGTGGGTGGCCCGCGGCCTGCCGAGAGACCTGGCGACCCAGGTCGCCGAAGCGGTGCGGCGCGATCCGGAGGAGGCGCTGCGGGTGCACGTCCGCGAGGAGCTGGGCGTCGACCCCGACGACCAGCCCAGCCCGTGGGCGGCGGCCATCTCGTCGTTCCTGTTCTTCTCGGTGGGCGCCCTGGTGCCGCTGCTGACGTACCTGTTCGGCGCCACCGAGCTCTGGCTGGCCCTCGCCGTCGGCGGGCTCGGGCTGTTCGCCGCCGGTGCGGTGGTGGCCCGCTTCACCAACCGGCCCTGGTGGACCAGCGGCCTGCGCCAACTGCTGCTGGGTGCCGCCGCGGCCGGCGCCACCTACCTGATCGGCTCGCTGATCGGCGTACAGGGCGGGCTGTGACGCCGGTCAGCCGCTGAGCAGGTCGTCGACCGTGCCGTCGACCGGGCGGCCACGGGCGGTCAGCTCCTCGGCCTGCCGGGCCAGCACCAACCCCACCTCGGTCATGTCCGCCCCGGCCAGCCCGGTGCGCCGCACCGCGTCCCCCGGGTCGCGGAAGTAGGTGCGGCTGAGCAGGCCCGTCACCGTTGCCGCGGCCAGCCGGGCCTCGCCGAGCATCAGCAACGCCTGGTCGGTCTCGTACCACTCGGCCAGCCGGGCGGCCCGGGCGTGGGCCGCGCTGCCCCGGTACCAGGCCTGCCGGGCGGCGGTGCTGAACTCCGCCGGCCGCGCCCGGGCCAGCCGGCCCAGGTGCTCGTCGCGCAGCGTCCGCAGCCAGCCGGTCGGGTCGTGCAACGCCCGCGTGGTGACGTACCGGTCGGCGGTCAGCGGCCAGAGGGGGGAGAGCACCCGAGCCTGCCCGAGGTAGTCCTCGGCGGCGGCCACGGTCAGGTCGACCAGCACCCCGTCCACCCGCCGGGTCGCCGGTGGCGGGCCGGTGCCGGGCCGGTAGGTGACCACCAGCATCCCCACCTCGCGGTCCCCGCCGCCGTCGTCGTCGCCGTGCGCCAGCGGCCCGTGCACCGCGACCGCGAGCACGTCGGCCGGGAAACGCCGCCGGGCCGCCTCGGCGACCCGCTCCGCCACCGTCCACCGTCGATCGTCGAGGCCCCGGCCGACACCGGCCTGTTCGCTGCTCGCGCTCACCGGGCCACCTCTGTTCGCGACTGCGGGGCTCGCAACAGCGGCTCACTCCTCGCGCTCACCGGGCCACCTCTCGTTCCCGACCTCGGGCTCGCAGGACCGGCTCGCGCTCACCGGACCAACCCCGCCTGGCGACTGAGCGTCAGCCTAGCCAGCCGGGGGCGGGCCGGCGGGCGCGCCGCGCCCGGCCGGCACCAGCCGGAAGATGCGGATCTCCCGCCCCCCGGCACGCTGCACGTACGTGCGGTACGCCGGCCACTCGGTCACCAGGAGCTGCCACAACCGGTCCCGTTCGGCGCCGGTGGCCGGCTCGGCCCGTACCGGCACCCGGCGGCCCTTCACGTCCACCTCGGCGGCCGGCTCGGCGAGCAGGTTCATCGCCCAGCCGGGGTGGTGGGTCTGCCCCCAGTTGGAGCCGATCACCACGTACGCGTCGCCGTCCGGCACGTAGAGCAGTGGATTGCTGCGCGGCTTGCCGGAGCGGCGGCCGGTGGTGGTGACCACCAGGGACGGGATCAGGCCGAGCGCCACCACCCGGCCCCGGGTGAGCCGGCCGACGATCCGGTCGGCGGGGACGAGCAAACGGGCGGCGGCGCCGAACCACCGGTGGTGACCGACTCGACGGGTGAGGGCTCCCAGCACTGACACGCGGACAGTGTGCCGGCTGTCGTCCTCCACGGGCACCCCCCGATGGCGCGCCGGAGCGCCCCGCTCAGTCCAGCCGCCGCTCGATCGGCAGCCGGGCGCGGGTGAACAGGCCCGCGCCGAGCATCGCCACCACCGGCACCAGCACCAGGACGCCGAGCGCCGGCCACGGCACCAGGAAGGGGTACGGCTCGCGTACCGGCCAGGCGGTGGCGAACTGCCGGTTGACCGAGAACAGCACGATCGCGGCGGTGCCCAGCCCGGCCACGATGCCGAGCACCGAGCCGAGGCCGGCGATCACCCCGGCCTGGCAGATCGCCAGCAGCCGGCGTACCGCCGGGGCCGCACCGACCGCCGCGAGGGTGGACAGCTCGGCGCGGCCCTCGGCGGCGGCGAGCGCGGTGGCGATCCCGGCCGCGCCCACCGTGATCAACCCGGCCGCCGCGGCTAGGAGCAGCAGCAGCGGTGAGTTGTCGCGCGGGCCGGCCCCCTGCTCCACGCTCAGCGAGAACGTCCCGAAGGCCCGCAGGGCGTCGGTGAAGCGCTCCTGACTGTGCATGTCCGGCGGTGCCGGGGTGCCGATCACCCAGCCGACCGGGGATGTCGTCAGGCCGAGTTGTCGGGCGGCGGGCACGGACACCAGCAGGCTGGGCTGCCCGACCGTCGGAGGCAACGCGTACCCGGGCAGGTCACGGCTGACGACCACCGGCCCGTCCGAGTCGGTCTCCACCCGCGCCACCTGCACGGTCACCCGGCCGTCGTGCAGGTAGCGCGGGTCGGTCACCACCGCACCCCCGGCGCGCAGTACGGCGGTGGCGGCGGCGGTCGTCGCCGGATCCGCGCCGGTGAGGAGTGGCAGCGCGCTGCCGTCGTCCACCAGTGTCTGCACGTAACTGCCGTAGTAGTCCATGCCCCGGACCAGGCAGCGCGGGTCCGCCCGGGCCCGCCGCCGCTCCGCCGCGGAGAGGCCGTCCCCGGGCTGCCAGGGGCAGGCCTGTGCCGCCGGCAGCTCCGGTGTGACGTAGCAGTGGCCGCCCGGGGTGGTTGACGAACAGGCCGCCGCCTGCACCGGCGCCACGCCGTCGGCACCCAGCTCGGCGCGGGCCGCCGCGCTGACCTGGGCCAGTGTCGGTCCGGGCCGGGTCGGCTCGTTCGCGGTGACCAGGACGTGCCCGGCCGGCAGCATGGGTTGGTAGGCGCGCTCGTCGCGGACGTCGTCGCTGGCCAGGTACCCGCCGAGCGCGACGCTGCTGGCCACCGCCGCCATCACGGCGCAGATGGCCGGCGCCGCGGCAGCCCGGTTGCGGCTGGCGTCGCGCAGCGCGATCCGGGGCGCCAGCGGCAGCACCCGACCGAGGCGGGCGAGCGCGCCGATCAGTGTGGGCGTGCAGCAGACCAGCCCCAGTTCGCCGAGGATCAGGCCGGTCAGGATCACCGCCGGTGAGGTCTGGGTGGCCCCGAAGGCGGCGAGCGCCGCCCCGCCGCCCACGAGGGTCAGCCCGAGGATGAGCCACCGGGTCCGGGGCGGGGGCGGGGTGCGACGCCCGGCCAGCCCGGCGAGGACGTCCTGCCGGGCGGCGGTCCAGGCCGGTGCGAGGGCGGCGAGGACGCCGGCCAGCACCGCGACCCCGCCGAGCAGGACCAGCGCGGACGGCCAGCAGCGGTACCCGCCGAAGCGGGCGCCGAAGACGTACTGCTCCATCAGCGGGCGACCGGCGAACGCGGCGCCGACGCCGAGCAGCAGGCCGGTGGCTGCGCCCAGCAGACCCAGCACCACGCCGTCGGCGAGCACGACCCGTCGAAGCTGGGCGGCGTCCCCACCGGCGACCGCGACCAGGGCCAGGTCACGTCGTCGGCGCCGGACGCCGACCGCGAAGGCCGGCCCGACCAGCAGCACGACCTCCAGCAGCCCGAGGCCGGCGATCAGCACGCCGGTGCTCAAATCGGCCGCGTCGGCCGGACCGATGGACCCGAGCCACCGGGGGGACGTCTCCGTCGTGGGGAGGGTCGGGTGGCGTGGGGCGACCACCACCCCGCGATCGTTGAGTCGGGACGTCAGCTCCGCGTCGACGCTGCCCGGCACGTCGACCAGCCAGATGCTGTCCGGCTCGGGATCGCTTCGTGGCACGGCAGCCGGGTGCAGCGCCACCACCGAGCCGAGATCTTCGGGGAACTCGACCACCCCGACCACGGTGTACGCCCTCGTCCCGTCGGCGGTGGCCATGGCGGCGCCGAGGCGCAGATCCAGGCGGCGGAGCGCTGCCGGGCTGACCGCGACCTCGCCGGGCTGCAGCGGTGCCCGTCCGGCCCGGAACCGCACCAGCGCCCGGGCCATCGGGTCGGTGAGGTCCAGTGCCCGCCCCCGCACGCTCTCGTCGCGCTGCGGGCCGCGCACCGTCAGCGACAGCGGGGCGCGTACCTCGGTGACCCGGCTGCCCGGGTCGAGCAGCGCGGTGATCTCGGACGCGGTGGCCGGCCGGCGGCCCGACCCTTGGTCGTTCCCCCGGGTGTACCAGTTGTCGCCCCACCCGTCCTGGCCGATCGGCGAGTCGGCGAACCAGCGCAGCTCGGCGTCGGCGACGCCGAGCCGGCGGTCGATCCGCTCCTGCGGGGTCAGCTCGGCCATGTCGTAGCTCACGGCCAGGAAGGTCAGCACCAGCACCGGCAGGGCGATCATCGCGAGCACCAGGGCGGTTCGCCGGCGGGCCCGGCGCGACTCCCGTCGGGCGATCCGCAGCGCCGCCCGCCAGGAACCGGTCAGCTCGGCGAACCGCCGCCGGCCCGGCGGCGCGGGCGGCACGGCCCGCGGGGCCGCCGGGACGTCGGCGCGGCCGGGGGACCGCAGCGCCCGGCGGACGGTCACCGGTCGCTGCCGGACAGCAGTTGCTCGACGCTGCCCAGCGGCGCCGTCGTGTCGACCAGCACCCCGTCGCGCAGGAACACCACCCGGTCGGCCCAACCGGCGTGCCGCGCCTCGTGGGTGACCAGCACGCCGGCGGCGCCCGCGTCGACCCGGCGGCGCAGCAGGTGCAGCACTGCCTCGCCGGTCTGCGAGTCCAACGCACCGGTCGGCTCGTCGGCGAGCACCAGCCGCCGCTCGCCGACCAGCGCGCGGGCGATGGCCACCCGCTGTTGCTGGCCGCCGGAGAGCTGGTCGGGGAAGCGGTCGCCCAGCGCCGGCAGGCCCACCTCGGCCAGCGCGGCCAGGGCGGCGGCACGGGCCCGGCGCCCGCCGGTGCCGTCGAGCTCCAGCGGGAGCGCGACGTTCTCCACCGCGCTCAGACTGCCCAGCAGGTTGAGCTGCTGGAAGATGTAGCCGATCCGGCGACGGCGCAGCTGGGCCAGCCCCCTGCGGTCCAACGTCCCCAGCGGCTGCCCCTCGACCCGGACCTCGCCGCCGGTCGGGCGGTCCAGCCCACCGGCGAGGGCCAGCAGCGTCGACTTGCCGGAGCCGGACGGGCCCATCACGGCGACCAGCTCGCCCGGCCGCACGGCCAGGCTGACGCCGCGCAGGGCGTGCACCGCCGCGGGGCCGGCCCCGTGGGTGCGGTGGACGGCGCGTAGCTCCAGCACCGCGTCGTCCGCTCCGCTCACCGTCGTGCCTCCTCGTCAGCCCACCGCGCCGCGTCGGCAGCGGCGCTGTCGCCCGGTCTGGGGCTGGGCGGCCCCGGTGCGCCGGGCTGGTGCCGCACCAGGCTGGTCTCGCAGTGGTCCAACCAGCGCACCTCAGCCTCGGCCTGGAACACCATCGAGTCCAGCACCAGCCGCCAGGGCAGGTCCTCCGGCCGGTTGCTGCCGTACTTCAACCGGGTCAACTCCTGCAACGCCCGCATCGTCGCGCTGCGCTGGGCCTGCACCACCGAGCGGACGTCCACGCCGGGGGTGGTCAGGGCCAGCGCCAGCTTGATCGCCAGCTCGTCACGGGGACGGTCGTTGCGACTGATCGGGGTGGCGAACCACAGCGCCAGGTCCGCCCGGCCGGCGTCGGTGATCTCGTACGGGCGCTGCCCGGCCTCGCTCTCCGGCAGCGGGCGCACCAGACCGTCCCGTTCCAGGCGGGACAGCGTGGTGTAGACCTGCCCGATGTTCAGCGGCCAGGTCGAACCCGTCGACTCCTCGAACGCGGCGCGCAGCTGGTAGCCGTACATCTGGCCGCGTTCGAGCAGGGCGAGCAACCCGTGACGGATGGACATGGCAACGGAGTATGCATACCTGGTATGCGCACCGCAACCGGAGCGGCGCGGTTCAGGTGGGGCGGCCGGGAAACGCGACAGTCGGCGGGGTGAGCCCGGCGATCTTCCGCCAGCGCGTGGCGCGCACGGCGTACTCGACCAGGGCGGCCAACGCCTGGTCGCGGTCGGCGCCGGTGGTGGACGCCAGCGCGGCCCGCCAGTGCGCCGCGGTGCGCTCCTCCACCTCGACGGCCAGGCGCAGGGCGCTCGCCCGGTCGGTGACCGGGAACGGCAGCGCGTACCCGGCCCGGTCCGGCGGCACCGTGCTGCCGGCGGTGCTGAGCTGCACCACCAGTGCGTCGCGCCGGCGTCGGTGCGCGGCCTCCGCCTGGTGCGCGGCGTCGCGTGCCGCCCCGCTGAGCCGGACGCCGATCCGCCCGTAGGCGTAGATGGCCGCGTACTCGGCGGAGAGGGCGGCGGCGAGCGCCTCCCCGGCGGACGGCTGCCTCACTTCAGTGCCTCCTGATGGGTGGCCCGCGCGGCGGCGATCGACCCGAGCAGCGCCGCCCGTTCCGCCGGCGCGGCGGCGCAGGCGACGGTGGCGGACCGCTGGCCGGCCTTCTCCAACGCCCGAAGGGCGGCCAGCGCGCCGGCCGGGTCGGTCGCGGGGGGAATGGTGGGTGCTGCGGCGGACGGCGACGGCAACGCGACGCCGATCACCCGGGCCAGCTCGGTGGCGTGCGCGGTGTGCGCCTCGGCGATCGGGTCGAGCCGGTCGGCCAGCTCCGGGTGCGCCGCCGCGCTCGCCCGGTGCGCCGCGGCCAGCCCGAGCGACTCGTCCACCATCGGGCGCAGCGAGTCCGGTGACGGCGCGGGCTCGTCGTCACGGTCGAAAAGATCACAGCCGGTCAGCGGCGCCGCGGCGCCGCCGAGCGCCAGCAGGACCCCGGCACGCAGGAGCTTTCGCCGGGAATGCCCGGATGCCTGGTTGCGCTGTGTCGTTCTGCCGATCCCCACGGGGCAAGTCAACACCATTCGCGCCGCTCCGGGGGCCACCACCGTCGGTGCGCCGCCCGGTCCGCCGACGGGCAGGCGCGTTACGCTCTGCGCAGCCACCGGCGCGTCCGCTCCGGTGGCGTGCCGGCATGGCGGGACGAGCGGGACCGTCGACCAGGGAAAGGGTGCGGAGATGACGCAGCGTGGCCGTGCCACCAGGTCGACAGGTCGACCCCGCGACGGCGCGGGTCCCCGCGGTGGTGACCTCGCCGCGCGGCGTACCCGGTTGCGGGCTGTGATCGAGCCGGTGGTCAACGGCGTGGGCTACGACCTGGAGGACCTGTCGGTCTCCCGGGCCGGCCGACGGCACGTGGTGCGGGTGATCGTGGACGCCGACGGCGGGATCGACCTGGACGCCGTCGCGGACGTCTCCCGCGCGGTCTCGGCCGCGCTGGACGCCGCCGAGGAGACCGGCGGCGACATCGTGGCCGGGGAGTACCAGCTGGAGGTCAGCTCTCCGGGCGTGGACCGGCCGCTCACCCTTCCCCGCCACTGGCGGCGCAACGTGGGCCGGCTGGTCAAGGTCACCGTCCGGGGCGCGGCCGCACTGCCCGGCCAGCGCGGCGAGCAGCCCACCGGTGACCGGCAGCTGACCGGTCGGGTGGTCGGCGCCGACGACGAGGGCGTGCAGCTGGAGACCGACGACGGCCGAGCCTCCTGGGCGTACGCCCAGCTGGGCCCGGGCCGGGTGCAGGTCGAGTTCACCAGGCTCGCCGAGCTGGGCGAGCCGGACGAGTTCGACGACGCGGACGAGATCGACGATTCAGACGACATCGACGACGAAGATGATGTGGAGGACGAGGAGAGGTGAACATCGACCTCGCGGCGCTGCGCGCACTCGAGCGCGAGCGGGAGATCCCGTTCGACACGATTCTCGCGGCGATCGAGACCGCGTTGCTGACCGCCTACCGGCACACCGACGGCGCCGAGTCGCACGCCCGGGTGGAGATCGACCGCAAGTCCGGCGCGGCCCTGGTGTACGCGCAGGAGATGGACGAGGACGGCACCCTGGTGCGGGAGTGGGACGACACCCCGCACGACTTCGGCCGGATCGCTGCCATGACCGCCAAGCAGGTGATCCTTCAGCGGCTGCGGGAGGCCACCGACGAGGTGCACTTCGGCGAGTACGTCGGCCGCGAGGGTGACCTGGTCACCGGCGTGGTGCAGGCGCACGAGACGCGCACCGAGAAGGGCATCGTCAGCGTCGACCTGGGCAAGCTGGAGGGCGTGCTGCCGCAGTCCGAGCAGGTGCCGGGCGAGCGGTACGCGCACGGCGAGCGGATCCGCTGCGTGGTGGTGCACGTGGCCAAGGGCATGCGCGGCCCGCAGATCACCCTGTCCCGGTCGCACCCGGCGCTGGTCAAGAAGCTGTTCGCGCTGGAGGTGCCGGAGATCGCCGACGGCACGGTCGAGATCGGCGCGATCGCCCGTGAGGCAGGTCACCGTACGAAGATCGCCGTGCGTTCCACCATCCAGGGGGTGAACGCCAAGGGCGCCTGTATCGGCCCGATGGGCCAGCGGGTGCGCGCGGTGATGAGCGAGCTGCACGGTGAGAAGATCGACATTATCGACTGGTCGGACGACCCGGCCACCTTCGTCGGCAACGCGTTGTCGCCGGCCAAGGCGTTGCGGGTCGAGGTGGTGGATCTTGCCGCCCGGGCCGCCCGGGTGACCGTTCCGGACTTCCAGCTCTCCCTCGCCATCGGGCGGGAAGGGCAGAATGCCCGCCTCGCGGCCCGGTTGACCGGTTGGCGGATCGACATTCGGTCCGACGCGGAGCAGACCACCCCGGCCGTACGCGGGGCAGCTGATCACGTGCCGGAACCGGGCGGCGCGATCTCGGGCAGCTAGGGGTAGACTTCCTCCAGTGGTACGACGCGCGCAGCCGGAGCGCACCTGTGTGGGTTGCCGGCAACGTGCGCCGGCCAGCGAATTGCTGCGGGTCGTCGCGATCAGGGACGAGGCTGGTTACAGCCTCCGGCCTGATCCGCTCCGCAGGCTGCCGGGTCGGGGAGCGAACATGCACCCGGATCCGGCCTGCTTCGCGCTGGCGGTGCGGCGCCGCGCCTTCGGGCGTGCGCTGCGGATCACCGAGGTCCTCGACCACGGTGTGCTGGCGGAGCACGTCGATGCGCCAACCACTACGTCCGGTCAGCCCGACCGGGCGAGGGTCGCTAGCAAGGTAGGACGACCGACATGAGCACACGATGAAGTCCCTGAAATGACCAGGCTTCAAGTGCACGAGTGAGGTCGCTGCGGGTGCTGCCCGCACGACCTCGGAGTGAGGAGTGCAGTGGCAGGCAAGGCCCGCGTACACGAGCTTGCAAAAGAGCTCGGGGTCGAGAGTAAGACCGTTCTCGCCAAGCTGAAGGAAATGGGCGAGTTCGTGAAGTCCGCGTCCAGCACCGTCGAGGCGCCCGTCGCCCGGCGGCTGCGTAACGCATTCGTCGCGTCCGCCGGTGCTCCGGCGCCGGCCGCCCCGTCGGCGCCCGCGCCGACGCCGGCTTCGACCCCGACGCCGTCCCCGACCCCGGGCGCGCCTCGGGTCTCGGCCAAGCCGATGCCGCCTCGGCGGCCGGCCGCGCCGGCCCCGGGTCCGAAGCCGAAGGGTCCGGTGCCCGCTGCGCCGCAGCCCGCGGCCCCGGCCCCGGTCGCCAAGCCGGCGAGTGCCCACGACATCGAGGTGGCGGCCGCGGAGGCGCGTGCCGCCGCGCTGAAGGCTGAGCAGGAGGCCGCGGTCAAGGCCGCGCAGGCCGCCCGCCAGCAGCAGCGGGACAACGTCCGCCGGGAGCCCCCGGCCGACGGCAACCGGCCCGGCCCCCGGCCGGGTCCCGCGGCGATGCCGCCCCGTCCCGGTTCGCCGGCCGCTCGTCCGAGCACGCCGGCTCCGGGTCCTGGTGCCCGCCCGGGCGGTCGCCCGCCGGCGCGCGGCGCCGGTAACAACCCGTTCGGCATCCAGGGTGGCCAGCAGCAGCGGCCGCCGGCCGCGGGTGCGGGTGGCCCCCGGCCCAGCCCGGCGGGCATGCCGCCGCGGCCGAGCCCGAACTCCATGCCGCCGCGGCCCAGCCCGGCGTCCATGCCGAGCCAGCGTCCGGCGACCGGTCGTCCCGGTCCCGGTGGCGCCGGTCGTCCCGGTGGCGGCGCAGGCCGTCCCGGTGGCGGTGGCGGCGGCTTCCGTGGCGGTCCCGGCGGTGGCGCCGGCGGCGGTGGCGGTTACCGCGGCGGCCCCGGTGGCGGCGCGGGTGCCGGCGGTGGCGGTGGCTACCGTGGCGGTCCCGGCGGCGGTGGCGGTGCTCCCGGTGGCGGTTTCCGTCCGGGTGCTCCGGCCGGTGGTGGCGGTCGTCCGGGTGCGGGCGGTCGTGGCCGTGGCGGTGGCGCCGCGGGTGCCTTCGGGCGTCCGGGTGGCCGGCCGACGCGCGGTCGCAAGTCCAAGAAGCAGCGCAGACAGGAGTTCGACAACCTGTCGGCTCCGACCATGAGCTCGGGTGCTCCCCGGGGTCAGGGTCAGGTCGTCCGGCTCTCCCGTGGCGCTTCGCTGTCGGACTTCGCCGACAAGATCAACGCCAACCCGGGTTCGCTGGTCCAGGAGATGTTCAACCTGGGCGAGATGGTCACCGCGACCCAGTCCTGTTCTGACGACACCCTGCAGCTGCTGGGTGAGCACCTGGGCTTCGACATCCAGATCGTCAGCCCGGAGGACGAGGACCGCGAGCTGCTCGCGCAGTTCAACATCGACCTCGACGCGGAGGTGGCCGAGGAGCGTCTGGTCAGCCGTGCGCCGGTCGTGACCGTCATGGGTCACGTCGACCACGGTAAGACCAAGCTGCTCGACGCGATCCGCAAGGCGAACGTCGTGGCCGGTGAGGCGGGTGGCATCACCCAGCACATCGGTGCCTACCAGGTCCACGTCCCGCATGAGGGCGAGGACCGGGCGGTGACCTTCATCGACACCCCGGGTCACGAGGCGTTCACCGCCATGCGTGCTCGTGGTGCCCAGGTGACGGACATCGTGATCCTGGTGGTCGCGGCCGACGACGGCGTGATGCCGCAGACGATCGAGGCGTTGAACCACGCCAAGGCGGCCGACGTGCCGATCGTGGTCGCGGTCAACAAGGTCGACAAGCCGGAGGCCAACCCGGACAAGGTCCGCCAGCAGCTGACCGAGTACGGCCTGGTCGCTGAGGAGTACGGCGGCGAGACCATGTTCGTCAACGTGGCCGCGAAGCCGGGCATCGGCATCGAGGAGCTGCTCGAGGCTGTCCTGCTGACCGCCGACGCGTCGCTGGAGCTGACCGCTCCGATCGACGGGCCGGCGCAGGGTGTGGCCATCGAGGCGCACCTGGACAAGGGCCGCGGTGCGGTGGCGACGGTGCTGGTGCAGAAGGGCACCCTGCGGGCGGGCGACTCGATCGTCGCCGGTGGGGCGCACGGCCGGGTCCGCGCCATGCTCGACGAGAACGGCAACCAGGTCGCCGAGGCCGGGCCGGCACGTCCGGTCATGGTCCTGGGTCTGACCGCGCCGCCCGGCGCTGGTGACACGTTCCTCGCCGCGGCGGACGACCGTACGGTGCGGCAGATCGCCGAGCAGCGCCAGGCGCGGCGGCGGGCGGCGGCATTCGCCAACTCCCGTGGTCGGGCCACCCTCGAGACGCTCATGGAGCAGCTCAAGGAGGGCGAGAAGACGTCGCTCAACCTCATCCTCAAGGGCGATGTCTCCGGTTCGGTGGAGGCCCTGGAGGACGCGCTGTTCAACCTCGACATTCCCGAGGAGGTCCAGCTCAAGGTCCTCGACCGGGGCGTCGGCGCGATCACCGAGAGCAACGTCATGCTCGCGAGCGCCTCGTCCGAGCCGGTCACGATCATCGGCTTCAACGTGCGGGCCTCGAACAAGGTCCGTGAGATGGCCGACCGCGAGGGCGTGGAGATCCGGTACTACACCGTCATCTACCAGGCCATCGAGGAGATCGAGGCTGCGCTCAAGGGCCTGCTCAAGCCGGAGTACGAGGAGGTCGAGCTGGGCAGCGCGGAGATTCGCGACGTCTTCCGCTCGTCCAAGATCGGCAACATCTCCGGTTGTATCGTCCGGTCGGGTGTCATCCGGCGCAACGCGAAGGCGCGCCTGCTTCGGGACGGGACGGTCGTGGCGGACAACCTCACGATCACCTCGCTGAAGCGGTTCAAGGACGACGCCACGGAGGTCCGCGAGGGCTTCGAGTGTGGTCTGACCCTGGGTGGTTACAACAACGTCCAGGTCGGCGACATCATCGAGACCTTCGAGATGCGGGAGAAGGTTCGCGCCTGATCCGGCGGTGACACGCTGATCAAGGGGTTTACGCCGCTCGGCGTAAACCCCTTGATCATGCGGGGCGGGTTGCCGGTATCGTCCGGGGCGATGTTCACCGGAAACGCGGTCTTCGACCTGCTGCTGCCGGGCGACTCACGGTCGCTCAAGGCAAAGAGATCATATGTACGGCCGATCGTGGCGGCGCTGCGCCGCTTCGAGGTGTCGGCCGCCGAGGTGGGAGCGCTCGACCTGCACGGTCGAGCCGAGATAGCGGTGGCCGTGGTGGCCGCCGAGGCGACGCATGTCCGTGAGGTGCTGGACTCCTGCGAGCGCATGGTGGCCGCTCGCCCCGAGGTCGAGTTGCTGTCGGTCCGCCGCCGGCTGTACGGCGTGGACGACGACTGACCGGGGTGCCGCTGTGCCGGGCAACCGCTCCGGCCGCGAATGTAGTGTCGAGATGTTGGCCGGTCGGCCGGCGACCCCCGGGTCGTCGGGCCGGCCGGGAGCAGGACGCCGTGGAGGTGGCGAGATGTCTGATCCGGCCAAGGTACGCCGGCACGCGGAACGGGTACGTGAGCTGGTCGCGTCGGTGGTGCGGAGCCAGATCAAGGACCCGCGGCTCGGCATGATCACCATCACCGACGCCCGGATCACCGCCGACCTGCGCGACGCCACGGTCTTCTACACGGTGCTCGGTGACGCGGTGGCCCAGGCGGACACCGCGGCGGCGCTGGAGAGCGCCAAGGGGCTGCTGCGCAGCACGGTCGGCAAGGCGCTCGGGCTGCGGCACTCGCCGACCCTCACGTTTGTCCTGGACGATGTCCAGGACCAGGTCAAGCACATCGACGACCTGCTCGCCGCGGCCCGCAACGCCGACGCCGAGGTGCAACGGCTCGCCGCCCGGGCGGAGTACGCGGGCGAGCCGCAGCCGTACCGGGTCGACGACGAGACGGATGAGGCCGACGAGGCCACCGACGCCGACGAGACCCCCCGGGGTGGGGAAGCGCGGTGACCGGCACCGCCGGTGTTCAACTCGCCACGGCGGTCGGCGCCGGCCCGGCCGAGGCGGACTGGGCCGCGGCCGAGGCGCTGGTGCGTGCTCTTCCGCCGACGGGCCGGGTGCTGCTGATCTGCCACGTCAACCCGGACGGCGACGCGCTGGGCAGCATGCTCGGCTTCGGCCTGGGCCTGCGCCAGCTCGGCGTACGCCAGCTACAGGCGACCTTCCCCGGGCCGCCGGAGGTGCCCGAGCCGTTCCGCGGGCTGCCCGGGCTGGACCTGCTGGTGCCGGCGAGCGCCGCGGACCCCGACCCGGACCTGGTGATCTGCTTCGACGCCGCGAGCGAGTCGCGCCTCGGTGAGCTGGCCGGGCGGTTGTCGTCCGCCCGCGCCGCGCTGGTGCTCGACCACCACGCCTCCAACACCGGCTTCGGCACGGTCAACCTGGTCGACCCGGCCGCCGCGGCGACGTCGGTGGTCGCCGAGCAGTTGCTGGCCCGGCTCGGCGTGGCGCTGGATCGGGCGATCGCGGAGTGCCTGTACGTGGCGCTGACCACGGACACCGGCTCGTTCCGGTTCGAGGCGACCACCCCGGCGGTGCACCACCTGGCCGCCCGCCTGCTGGCCACCGGCCTCTCACCCGGTGACATCTCCCGGCGGGTCTTCGACACCCGCCCGTTCGGCGCGGTCCGGCTCTTCGGCGAGGTGCTGGGCCGGGCGCGGCTGGAGCCGGCCGAGGCCGACGGTCGGGGGCTGGTGTGGACCTTCGCCACCCTGGACGACCTGGCCCGACACGACCAGCGGCCGTACGTGCTGGAGGCGTTGATCGACTCGGTGCGGTGCACGGCCGAGGCGGACGTGAGCTGCGTGCTGAAGCAGACCACGGCCGGCGATTGGGCCGTGTCGATGCGCAGCAAGGGCGCGGTCGACGTCAGCCGGGTGGCGGTCGCGTTGGGCGGTGGCGGCCACCGGTTCGCGGCCGGGTTCACCGGGCGGGGCACCGTCGAGCAGGTGGTCGAGGCGATCCGCGGCCAGCTGGACGCGGCGCTGATCCGTACCGGCGACTGACCGGGGAGCCCGCGCCGCCGGGTGTCGCACACGCGGTGCGCAGCCCGGCCACCACCTCCTGCCGAGCGGGAGATCAGGGGTAACTCCGGGGAGTGTTGGTCTTCCCGCGTTCGGTGAGACCGGGAAGAATTGCGGGATGGAGCAGCCGCACGACCTCACCGTGGAGGCCCCCCGCACCTGGGACCGGCCCGCCGTCTCCGTACCGGTCCTCGTCTGTCTGTCGCTCGTCGGTGGTCGGTTCGCGTCCTTCTCCACCGAGGCCAATCTGTACACCCTCGGCACCGGCGGGGTGCTGATCTGGCTCGGTCTGAGCAACCGGGTGCCCCGTCGCCCGGCCCCGCGCCGGTTGGGCGCGGGCGCGGCCTGGTGGGCGCTGCCGGTGGTGGTCTTCGGGGTCTTCGAAGGCGCCACCTTCGTGCTGGCGGTGGGTGACGACTTCCCCACCTTCTCCCGGCTGGCCGACCCCCTGCTGGAAGATCATTTGACCCGGTCGGCGGCCTGGTTCGCCTGGCTGGCCGCGTTCTGGGGGTTGGTGCGGCGATGATGCGGGTGCTCGCGATCGGCGGCTTCCTCACCGCGCTGGCCCTCTTCGGCGTGGTCGAGTGGTTGGCCCGCCGGGAGGGTTCCCGGATCCCCACCCTGGGCGAGGTCTGCGCGTACGTGATGCGCTACGAGGTCGGCCCGGTGCCGGTGGGCCGGATCGGTCTGTTCGGCTTCTGGTGGTGGCTGGGCTGGCACTTCCTGGCCCGCTGAACCAGGTACCGGTCTGTCCAGATGGCGGGAACCATGGGCAGCATGTGGACCTGAACGATAGCTTGGGAGACGGCCGGCGCCGCGTTGCGGTGCAGGTCGTGGGCGGTGGTGCCACACCTCGCGCCGCCTCCCTCCAGGGTCGGACCGACCCGGGCTCACGCCGCCCGGCCGGCTGCTCCGGTAACCCCGGGCTGCCGTGGGCGCGCTCAGCACGACCGCCCGTGAGGGCCGCCGCGTGTCGGTGGCTCGCACCCTGGAAGGAGCGCCACCATGCCGAACAAGCCCAAGCCGGAGACCACCGACGACGCCCGCGAGCAGGCCCGCCGCGCGCTGCAGACCTCGATGGACACCCGCCAGTGATCCGACCCGGCCGGCGGTGACGCCGCCGACGTCCTCCGTCGACCGCGTCACCGCCCGACCGCGTCCCGCGTCGGCACCGCCACGCCGGGCCGCGTCCACCTCCTGCTTTCTCGCCCCTCGTCCGGATAACCTCCTCGGCCGCTGCCGGTAAGTGCTGGGCACCCTTGCGATCCTTACCGACCCCGTGACAGGATCGCCGGCGATGGACACCAGCACGCTCGCCGCGTCCCCCCGACGGATCGCCGGCCTCGCCCTGCCCGCCCTCGTGGTGCTCGCCGCCGAGCCGCTCTACGTCCTCGTCGACACGGCCGTGGTCGGTCACCTGGGCCGGGTGCCGCTCGCCGCGCTCGCCATCGGCGGCACGGTGATGACGCTCACCGCGTGGCTCGGCACCGTGGTCGCGTACGGCACCACCGGCCGCTCGGCCCGTCGCTTCGGTGCCGGCGACCGGGCCGCCGCGGTCGCCGAGGGCGTCCAGTCGTCGTGGCTGGCGTTCGGCGTCGGGCTGCTCGTCGCCATCGGCATGCAGATCGGCGGGGGCGCGCTGGCCCGTACCCTCGCCGGAGGTGGTGGGGAGGTGGCCGACGCCGCCGCGCAGTGGCTGCGGATCGCGGCGCTCGGCGCCCCCGGCCTGCTGCTCGCCGCCGCCGGCAACGGCTGGCTGCGCGGTGTGCAGGACACCCGCCGCCCGCTGGCCTTCGTACTCGGCCCCAACCTGCTCTCCGCGCTGCTCTGCCCGCTGCTGGTCTATCCCGGCGGTCTCGGCCTGATCGGTTCGGCGGTGGCCAACGCGGTCGCGCAGACGCTCTCCGGGGTGCTCTTCGCCGCGGCCCTGGTCGGCGAGCGGGTGTCGCTGCGCCCCCGGCCGCGGCTGATCCGCCAGCAGTTGGCGCTCAGCAGGGACCTGCTGATCCGGGGTCTGGCGTTCCAGGCCAGCTTCCTCTCCGCGACCGCGGTCGCCGCCCGCTTCGGCGCCGCCGCCGTCGGCGCCCACCAGATCGCGCTCCAGCTCTGGTTCTTCACCGCGCTGGTGCTCGACGCGCTGGCCATCGCCGCGCAGTCCCTGGTGGGCGCCGCGCTCGGAGCCGGCGACGACGCGGGCGCCCGGGCGCTGGCCCGCCGGATCGGGCTGCTCGGCGGCGTCTGCGGCGTCGCCTTCGCGCTGCTGATCGCCGCCGGCGCCGGCGTGGTGCCGTCGTGGTTCAGCTCCGACCCGGAGGTACGCGAGCAGGCCATGGTGGCCTGGCCGTGGTTCGTCGCCATGCAGCCGCTGGCCGGGGTGGTGTTCGCGCTCGACGGGGTGCTGATCGGCGCCGGCGACGTGCGTTACCTGCGCAACCTCACCATCGTGGCCGCGCTCGGCGGCTTCCTGCCGGCCATCTGGCTGGCGTACGGGCTCAACCTCGGGCTGGGCGGCATCTGGGCCGGGCTCACCCTGTTCGTGGTGATCCGGCTGGTCGCCCTGCTGCTGCGGCTGCGCAGCGGCGGCTGGGCCGTCGTCGGCGCGGTCCGCTGAGGCGGGGCCCGCCCACACACGTCGGCGTCGGGGGCGTCTGGCAGGCTTGGGCGACGTGAGCACCGATGGTCTGATCGTGGTCGACAAATCCGGCGGCATGACGTCGCACGACGTGGTGGCGCGGATCCGCCGACTGGCGAAGACCCGCCGGGTCGGGCACGGCGGCACCCTCGACCCGATGGCCACCGGCGTGCTGGTGATCGGCGTGGGGCGGGCCACCCGGCTGCTGACCTACGTGATCGGCGCGAGCAAGAGCTACACCGGCACCATCCGGCTCGGTCAGGCCACCGTCACCGACGACGCCGAGGGCGACGTGATCGCCACCACCCCGGCCGGTCAGGTCACCGACGACGCGATCCGGGCCGCGCTGACCGGGTTGACCGGGGAGGTCGACCAGGTGCCGAGCGCGGTCAGCGCCATCAAGATCGACGGGCAGCGGGCGTACAAGCGGGTGCGTGACGGGGAGAGCGTCGAGCTGCCCGCGCGGCGGGTCACCATCTCCCGCCTGGAGGTCCTGGCGATCCGCCGTACCGAGCCGGACGTGGTGGACGTGGACATCGACGTGACCTGCTCCTCCGGCACGTACATCCGGGCCATCGCCCGGGACGCGGGCCTGGCGCTCGGGGTCGGTGGGCACCTGACCGCGCTGCGCCGGACCGCGGTGGGTGGCTTCACCCTCGCCGAGGCGGCGACGCTCGACGAGCTGGAGCAGCGCGCCCCCGACGTGGTCAACCTGCCGCTCGACGCGGCCGCCGACCGGTTCTTTCCGCGCCGGGAGGCCACGCCCGACGAGGCGCGGGTGCTCGCCCACGGTGGGCCGCTGGACCCGGCCGGCCTTGCCGGACCGTACGCCGTCTTCGGGCCGGCCGGCGGCCTGATCGCTATCGTCAGCGAGCGGGACGGGCGGGCCCGCGCGGAGATCGTGCTCGCCCCGGCCTGACGGTGGGGGCTGGTGCGCCCCGGTAGCGTCGGCGGCGCGGATCCACCGGGCGAGTGTCAACGAGGGCCCTTCCTGAGCGCGAGGCGTCGGGAGGGGGCCCTTCCTTCGGGGAGGAGCGGTATGCAGCGGTGGCGGGGGTACGACGCGGCGCCCGGGGGGTGGGGCCGTTCGGTCGTCACCATCGGCGTCTTCGACGGCGTGCACAAGGGGCACCAGGCGACCATCGGGCACGCCGTGGCCCGGGCCCGGGAGCTGGGCGTGCAGTCGGTCGTGGTCACGTTCGACCCGCACCCGGCCGAGGTGGTCCGCCCCGGCTCGCATCCGGCGGTGCTCACCGAGCCGGCCCGCAAGGCTGAGCTGATCGAGGCGCTCGGCGTGGACGTGCTCTGCGTGGTGCCGTTCACCCCGGAGTTCTCCCGGCTGCCCGCCGAGCAGTTCGTGCACGACGTCCTGGTCGAGCACCTGCACGCGGCGCTGGTGGTGGTCGGCAGCAACTTCCGTTTCGGGCACCGGGCGGCCGGCGACGTCGCGCTGCTGGAGCGGCTGGGTCAGACCTTCGGCTTCGCCGTGGAGGGCGGCCCGCTGGTCGCCGAGGCGGGCACCGTCTTCTCCTCGACGTACATCCGCTCCTGCGTCGACGCGGGCGACGTGGGCGCGGCGGCGGCCGCGCTGGGCCGCCCGCACCGGCTGGAGGGTGTGGTGGTCCGCGGTGACCAGCGGGGGCGGGAGCTGGGCTTCCCCACCGCCAACCTGCTCTGCCACCGGTACGCGGCGGTGCCCGCAGACGGCGTGTACGCGGCCCGGCTGATCCGCCGCGGGCAGCGCGAGCCGCTGATGGCGGCGGTGTCGGTGGGCACCAACCCGACCTTCTCCGGCCGGGAGCGGCGGGTCGAGGCGTACGCCCTGGACTTTGACGGCGACCTCTACGGCGAGCGGCTGGCCCTGGACTTCGTGGCGCACCTGCGGGGGCAGATCCGGTACGACTCGATCGAGCCGTTGATCGCCCAGATGGAACAGGACGTCGAACGCACCCGGCGCGCTCTGGGCTGATCGCCCCGGGCGGCGCGGCCTCCGCCGAGGCCCTTGACCGGTTGTTGCCGGCCGGTGCTGGTAGTCTTGCGGAAACGTCGGGTGACCGGCGTGGGGCCTCGCGTGCCTGCTCGACGCCGCGGGTGCGAGGTACCGGTCCGTTCCCGGTTCATCAGGACGACGGACACCCACTTGATCAACCCACTGAAACAGGGAGAACATGGCGCTCGACCAGGAAGCCAAGGCCACGATCCGCGCGGAGTACGCGACCGCCGAGGGCGACACCGGTTCGCCGGAGGTGCAGGTCGCGGTCCTCACCAAGCGGATCGCTGAGCTGACCGAGCACCTGAAGGTGCACAAGCACGACCACCACAGCCGCCGTGGGCTGCTGCTGCTGGTCGGCCGGCGCCGTCGGCTGCTCAACTACGTCCAGAAGAAGGACATTGCCCGCTACCGGTCGCTCATCGAGCGGCTCGGCCTGCGCCGGTGACGTGACGGGGGAGTGGCCGACCGGCCGCTCCCCCGATCGGCGTCCCACCTGAAGAACACGGGCCGCGCGACCACCCGACAAGGGAGCCGGTCAGCGTACCGGTCTCCGGTAGTGGCCCCCGGGAATCCCGGCATCATGCCGGCCACCCGGGCGCTTCGATCGAAGACCGGCCGGCTGAGCAGTTCCCCGTGTCGTGGGGCCCACGACGCGAAGGAGCACGACAGCACATGACCGAGACCAACCTCGGCACCGAATCCCGCACCGCCGTGATCGACAACGGGTCCTTCGGCACCCGCGAGATCACCTTCTCCACCGGTCGGCTGGCTCGCCAGGCCGCCGGTTCCGTCGTCGCCCAGCTGGGCGAGACGGTCGTTCTCTCCGCCACCACCGCCGGTAAGCACCCGAAGGAGCAGTTCGACTTCTTCCCGCTGACCGTCGACGTCGAGGAGCGGATGTACGCCGCGGGCCGGATCCCCGGCTCGTTCTTCCGTCGTGAGGGCCGGCCCAGCGAGGACGCGATCCTCACCTGCCGGCTGATCGACCGGCCGCTGCGCCCGTCGTTCGTCAAGGGCCTGCGCAACGAGGTCCAGGTCGTCGAGACCGTCCTCGCGCTCGACCCGCAGCACCCGTACGACGTGGTGGCCATCAACGCCGCCTCGATGTCGACCAAGCTCTCCGGCCTGCCGTTCTCCGGCCCGATCGGTGCGACCCGTGTCGCCCACATCGACGGCCAGTGGGTCGCGTTCCCGACCCTGGAGGAGCTGGCCCGGGCCACCTTCGACATGGTCGTGGCCGGCCGCACGCTCGACGACGGCGACGTCGCGATCATGATGGTCGAGGCCGAGGCCACGCCGAACGCCGTCGCCCTCATCTCGGCCGGTGCCACCGCCCCGACCGAGGAGATCGTCGCCAGCGGCCTGGAGGCCGCCAAGCCGGCGATCCGTGAGCTGTGCCGCGCGCAGAGCGAGCTGGCCGAGGTCGCCGCCAAGCCGGTCACCGAGTTCCCGGTCTTCCTGGACTACCAGGACGACGTCTACGACGCGGTCGCCGACCTGGCCCGCGCCGAGGTGGCCGAGGCGATCACCATCGCCGGCAAGGCCGACCGCGAGGAGGCCCTGGACCGGGTCAAGGCCCGGGTCGCCGAGGAGCTGGGCGCCCGGTTCGAGGGTCGGGAGAAGGAGCTCAGCGCCGCCTTCCGCTCGCTGACCAAGTCCGAGGTGCGCAACCGCGTGCTGCGCGAGCAGGTCCGCATGGACGGGCGTGGCCCGCGCGACATCCGGTCGCTGACCGCCGAGGTCGGCGTGCTGCCCCGGGTGCACGGTTCTGCGCTGTTCGAGCGGGGCGAGACCCAGATCCTGGGCGTCACCACGCTGAACATGCTCCGCATGGAGCAGATGGTGGACACGCTGTCCCCCGAGAACCGCAAGCGCTACATGCACAACTACAACTTCCCGCCGTACTCGACCGGTGAGACCGGCCGGGTCGGCTCGCCGAAGCGTCGCGAGATCGGCCACGGCGCCCTCGCCGAGCGTGCACTGATCCCGGTGCTGCCGTCGCGCGAGGAGTTCCCGTACGCCATCCGGCAGGTGTCCGAGGCGCTCGGCTCCAACGGTTCCACCTCGATGGGCTCGGTCTGCGCGTCGACGCTGGGCCTGCTCTCCGCGGGTGTCCCGCTGAAGGCGCCGGTCGCCGGCATCGCGATGGGGCTCATCTCCGACGAGGTGGACGGCAAGACCCAGTACGTGACGCTGACCGACATCCTCGGTGCCGAGGACGCGTTCGGTGACATGGACTTCAAGGTCGCCGGCACTCCGGAGTTCGTCACCGCGCTCCAGCTCGACACCAAGCTCAACGGCATCCCGTCGGACGTGCTGGCCGCCGCGCTGCAGCAGGCGAACGAGGCCCGGCAGATCATCCTCGGGGTCATGAAGGCCGCGATCGAGGCTCCGGCCGAGATGTCGGACTACGCGCCGCGGGTCACCACCGTCAAGATCCCGGTGGACAAGATCGGCATGGTGATCGGCCCGAAGGGGCAGACCATCAACGCGATCCAGGACGAGACCGGCGCCGAGATCTCCATCGAGGACGACGGCACGATCTACGTCGGCGCCACCAACGGCCCGTCGGCACAGGCGGCGGTGGACCGGATCAACGGGATCGCCAACCCGACCCTGCCCAAGCAGGGCGAGCGGTTCCTCGGCACGGTGGTCAAGACCGCCGCGTTCGGGGCGTTCATCTCGCTGCTGCCGGGCCGTGACGGCCTGCTGCACATCTCCAAGGTGGGCGACGGCAAGCGGGTCGAGCGTGTTGAGGACTTCCTCAACGTCGGCGACCGGGTCGAGGTCGAGATCGCGGACATCGACGCCCGCGGCAAGATCTACCTGGACAAGGTCCGTCCGGAGGGCGCCGAGGCGCCGGCCGCCGGTGAGGCCGCCGGTGGCGACCGGCCGGCCAGCCGGGACCGGGGCGACCGGGGCCCGCGTGACCGGGGTGACCGTGAGCGTGGCGGCGACCGGGGTGGCCGTGGCCCCGAGCGCGGCGACCGTGGCGAGGGCGGCGGCGGCGGCGAGGGTGGCGAGGGCGGCGAGCGTCCGCGCCGCCGGACCCGGCACAGCTGACCGTCACACATCGCATCACCCACCCCTCGTCGATCTGGGAGCAGTACGTGAGTCGGGCCTTCAGTGCGCCGTTTCCGCCGGATCGACGGGGGGTGGCCGCGTCCCGGGACACCGGGGCGGGCCGCTCCGGCGGCACCGCCCGGGCGGTGACCCGCACGCTCAGCGACGATCCGTTGGGCGGCACGGTACGTCGTACCGTGCTGCCCAGCGGCCTGCGCGTGCTCACCGAGGCGATCCCGGCGATGCGCAGCGTCTCCTTCGGCATCTGGGTGTCGGTGGGCTCGCGGGACGAGACCGGCCCGCAGGCCGGCGCCGCGCACTTCCTGGAGCACCTGCTCTTCAAGGGCACCCACAAGCGCACCGCCCTGGAGATCTCCTCGCAGATCGAGGCGGTGGGCGGCGAGACCAACGCCTTCACCACGAAGGAATACACCTGCTACTACGCCCGCGTGCTGGACGAGGACCTGCCGCTGGCGATCGACGTGATGTGCGACCTGGTCGCCGACTCGCTGCTGGAACCGGCGGACGTGGAGACCGAGCGCGGCGTGATCCTTGAAGAGATCGCCATGCACGACGACGAGCCCGGTGACGAGGTGCACGACCTCTTCGCCCGCGCCGTCTACGGTGACCACCCGCTGGGCCGACTGATCTCCGGCACCGAGGAGACCGTCACGCCGATGACCCGGCGGCAGATTCAGAGCTTCTACCGGCGTCGGTACACCGCGCCGCAGATCGTCATCGCCGCCGCCGGCAACCTCGACCACGCCGCGGTGGTCAAGCTGGTCCGCCAGGCGGTGCGCGGCACCCCGCTGGACAGCGACCCGGCGACCCCGGCGCCGCACCGCGCGGCGACCCCGGCGGTACGCACCAAGCCGGCGACCACCCTGGTGGAGCCGAAGGAGACCGAGCAGGCGCACGTCATCCTCGGCTGCCCCGGCATCGACCGCCTCGACGAGCGGCGCTTCGCCCTGGGTGTGCTCAACAACGTGCTCGGCGGCGGCATGTCCAGCCGGCTGTTCCAGGAGATCCGCGAGCAGCGCGGGCTGGCGTACTCGGTCTACTCCTACGCCAGCCAGTACGCCGACAGCGGCCTGTTCGCCGTCTACGCCGGCTGCGCGCCGGGCAAGGTGGACGAGGTGCTGGCACTGACCCGCGCGGAGCTGGCCCGGGTGGCCGCCGACGGGTTGACCGAGGCCGAGGTGGCCCGGGGCAAGGGGATGAGCAAGGGCTCGTTCGTGCTCGGCCTGGAGGACACCGGCTCCCGGATGAGCCGGCTGGCCAAGGGGGAGCTGCTCTACGGCGACCTGATGCCGGTGGACGAGCTGCTCCGTCGGGTCGACGAGGTCACCGCGGCGGACGTGAACGCACTCGCCGCGGAGCTGCTCGGCCGGCCGATGTCGCTGGCCGTGGTCGGCCCGTTCGGCGCCAACGACTTCGCCGACTGACGGCGGCCGCGCACGGGCGGGCAGGCGGTCCCGCCGCTGGCCGGACCACGTCCCGAACAATGGTGCGGTCCCGGATCCCGCCGGGGGTCCGCGTCCCGATTGGGATAGGTTGTGCCCCGTGACTGACGAGCAGGAGAGAAGCCCGAACGAACCGCTGCGGGTCGGCGTCCTGGGTGCCCGGGGCCGAATGGGCATCGAGGTGTGCAAGGCCGTCGACGCCGCCGCCGACCTCGCCCTGGTGGCGTCGATCGACCAGGGTGACAGCCGCTCCGCCGTCTCCGACGCCGAGGTGGTCGTCGACTTCACCACGCCGGACGTCGTCATGGACAACCTCCAGTGGTGCATCGAGCAGGGCATCAACGCGGTGGTCGGCACCACGGGCTTCACCGAGCAGCGGCTGGAGCAGGTGCGCGGCTGGCTGGCCGGCAAGCCGGGGGTGGGCGTGGTCATCGCCCCGAACTTCGGCATCGGCGCGGTGCTGATGATGCAGTTCGCCGCGCGGGCCGCCCGGCACTTCGAGTCCGTCGAGATCATCGAGCAGCACCACCCGCGCAAGCTGGACGCCCCGAGCGGCACGGCCACGCACACCGCCCGGCAGATCGCCCAGGCCCGGGCCGAGGCCGGCCTCGGCCCGGTGCCGGACGCCACCAGGGACGAGGTGCCGGGCGCGCGGGGCGCCGAGATCGACGGGGTACGCGTGCACGCCGTGCGCGCCACCGGGCTCGTCGCCCACCAGGAGGTGCTGTTCGGCACCACCGGCGAGACGTTGACCATCCGGCACGACTCGTACGATCGGGCGTCGTTCATGCCGGGTGTGCTGTTGGCCGTACGCGCGGTGCGCAACCGCCCCGGTCTCACCGTCGGCCTGGACGCCCTGCTCGACTGACCCGGCCGGGGTGGGTGGCCGGAGTGGGCGGAAACCTGGTCGCGGGTGGGTCGGGCCGGTCCTAGGCTGCCGCCATGATCGATGGTGGACACCTGGACCGGGCCGGACGCCGGGTCACCCTGCGCCCGGTGGACGACGACAACTGGCGGGCGGTGGCCGACGTGGCCCCGCGCGACGACCAGCGGCGTTTCGTGGCCGCGCTGGGCGCCCGCTACCTGCTGCTCAGCATCCACTCCGAGGTCTGGACCTCGCTGGCCGTGTACGCCGACGAGACCGTCGTCGGCCACGTCATGTGGGGCGTGGACGACGACGGCTCGCACTGGATCGGCGGGATGCTGATCGACGCCACCGAGCAGAACCGGGGCGTGGGCCGAGCCACGGTGCAGACCCTGGCCGCTTGGCTGGCAGCCAGGGACGGCAACCCCCCGGTCCGCCTCTCGTACCACCCCGACAACACCCAAGCCGCCGCCCTCTACACGGCCCTCGGCTTCCACCCGACAGGCGCCACGAACGACGAAGAACTGACAGCCGAACAAACCCGCTGATCCCACCCGACCCCGGGTCCTCCGTGATCATGAGGTTGACGGGCGGTCGGAAGATCGAACAGCCCGCCAACCTCATGATCAACGCCGGGTTGCGGTGGGGTGGCGTTGGGTGGGGACTGTCGGGGTCTGGGTCAGGGGGGCGGGGAGGTTGCTGATGGTGGGGTGGCCGCTCCGGTCGACCGAGATGTCCACTGAGGCGCCGGCCAGGCGGAACCCGCTGACCGCGAGCGCGCCGAGCTCGGCTCCGGCCAGCGGCGCCAGCCGGACGGTGCCACCCGGCACGTCGGGGTAGAGCCCGGTGGCGGCCTGGAGCAGCAGCACCGCGCTGGCCGCGGCCCAGGCCTGCGGCCGGCACGCCGCCGGGTACGGCACCGGGCGGTTCACCAGTGACCGGTCGTCGCCGCCGTACAGCTCGGGCAGCCGGTAGTCGAACCCCTCGGCCGCGGCGAGCAACCCTTCGGCCAGGCCGAGCGCGGCGTCCCGGTGCCCGGCCCGGGCCAGCCCGGCCAGCACGATGGCGGTGTCGTGCGTCCAGATCGAACCGCAGTGGTACGACAGCGGGCTGAAGCCCGCGTCGTCGGTGGCCATGGTGCGCAGCCCGAAGCCGCCGGCCAGCGTGTCCGTGGTGAGCAGACGTGCGACCTGGTCCTCCTCGTCACCGGTGAGCAGGCCGGTGCCGAGCAGGTGACCGATGTTGCTGGTCAGCGAGTCGACGGGCCGCTTGTCCCGGTCGAGGGCCAGCGCGGGCTGCGGGCCGTACCGGCCGTCGACCCAGAAGCGGTCCCGGAACCGGCGGGCCAGCGCGGCGGCGTGCTCCCGCCAGCGGTCCGCTCCCGGACGGCCGAAGGCGTCCAGCAGGGCGGCGCCGTTCACGGCCGCCTCGTGCGCGTACCCCTGCACCTCGGCCAGCACGATCGGCGCGGTGGCCAGCGAGCCGTCGTGGAACCGGACGGCGTCGCCGGAGTCCTTCCAGCCCTGGTTGGACAGCCCGTGCCCGGTCGTGTCGATGTACTCGACGAGCCCGTCGCCGTCCGGGTCGGCGTGCTCGCCGAGCCAGCGCAGCGCCGCTTCCAGGGACGGCAGCAGCGGCTCGATCTGCTCGGCCGGCAGGCCCCAGCGCCAGGCGTCGTGCAGCAGGTTGACCCAGAGCATGGTGGCGTCGACGGTGCCGTAGTACGCCGGCGGAAGGCGCAGGCCGTTGTCAGGCAGGGCGAACGCGTGCCGGCGCAGCTCGTGCAGGATCTTGCCGGGGGCCTCGCCGGTGGCCGGGTCGACCCGGGTGCCCTGCCGCCGCGCGAGCACCCGCAGGGTGCCGGCGGCCAGGTCGGTGCCGAGCGGCAGCATCATCCGGGCGGCCCAGAGGCTGTCCCGGCCGAACAGGGTGAGGAACCAGGGCACCCCGGCGCCGAGGAACACGTCCCCGGGTGCGCCGGTCTCGGCCAGTCGGAGGCCGCGCAGGTCGTCCAGGCTGCGGTGGAGCAGCCGGACCAGCCGCCGGTCGTCCGCGGTCACCTCGGGGCGGGACCAGTCCGGCTCGCCGGCCGGGCCGACCACCACGGCACGCGGATCCTCGACGGTCAGGTGCCAGCGCAGCACCGTCTCGCCGCCGGGCGGCAGGTCGACCGGCCAGGCCAGCCGGGGCGTGGTGACCCGCTCGGCGGAGGCGAGCACGTCGGCGCCTGCGCCGGTGACGGTGACCGTGATCCCCTCTGCCGACCAGGTGATGACGCCGGGCTGGCCGGTCTTCGCTTCCAGCGGTGCCGCAGCGCCGCCGGACTTGACCACCTCGATGGGCGCCAGGTCGCAGCCGAGGTCGATGCTGACGGTGGCGCGGACCGCGACGGTGGCGGTGGAGACGACCCGCAGCTCCTCGGTGAGGCCGTTGCGGGTGGCCCGGCGCAGCCGGTCGACTCGCACGGTGGGGTCGGGCACGGGGTCGCCGAGCCAGCGCGCCAGGCTCACGAAGCGGGCGCCGTGCGGGCCGTCGTCACCGCGGGTCAACCCTTCCAGCTCGCGGTCGTCGACCCGTAGCTCGGCCCGGGACAGCACCCTGGCGTCGGCGTGGAAGACGCCCTGGACGCCGGTCGGGCGGATCTGCCCGGTCGCGTCCCCCAGTGCGCTGGTCGGGGCGAGGACCACCCCCACCAATTCGTGCAGGAGGGGTTGCAGCTGGCGTTCGATCACGGTGTGGCTCCAGATCCTCAGGGTGTGGGGCGGACGTCTTGACAACGCGCCCCTGGCGGTGCAAAGTGCGAAACATTCCAGAAACTTGAACGATCTAATCCTGCCTTATCCAGATTGGATCGTTCAAGATGGCGAGAGGGATTTAGTGGCCGAAAAGGTGACCATCGCGACGGTGGCCCGGCACGCCCGAGTGAGCCGCCAGACGGTGTCCAACGTGCTCAACGCCCCGCACATCGTGCGGGAGGAGACCCGGCTGCGGGTCCAGGACGCGATCAGCGCCCTCGGCTACCGCGCCAACCAGGCCGCGCGACAGATGCGCACCGGCCGGTCCCGGCTGATCGCCGCCCGCATCGAGCCGACCCGCGACGGCATCAACGGCTCCGTGCTCGACCGCTTCCTGCACGGCCTCACCGAGACCGCCGACGCCGCCGGCTACCGGGTGCTGCTCTACACCGCCACCGACGACGAGCGGGAGATCGCCACGTACGGCGACCTGCTCGGCACGTACGAGCTGGACGCGTTCGTGCTGGTCGGCACGAAGTACGGCGACCCGCGTACCGCCTGGCTCGCCGGCCGGGACGTGCCGTTCGTGACCTTCGGCCGGCCGTGGGACGCGCTCGACGCCCACCCCTGGGTGGACGTCGACGGCGCCGCCGGCACGGCCCAGGCCACCCGGCACCTGCTGGCCGCCGGCCACCGGCAGATCGCGTTCATCGGATGGCCACTCGGCTCCGGTGTGGGCGACGACCGCCGGGCCGGCTGGGGTGAGGCGCTGCGCGCCGCCGGCGTCGACCCGACGGGGATGCACCGGGAGACCGAGGACGGCATCGCCGAGGGCGAGCGGCTGATGCGCGACCTGCTCGTCACCGTGGCGCCGACCGCCGTGGTCTGCGCCAGCGACTCGCTCGCCCTCGGCGCCCTCCAGGCGCTCCGCGGCATCCACCCGCCCGTGTCGGTGATCGGCTTCGACGACACGCCGGTGGCCGCCGCCGTCGGGCTGGCCAGCGTCAGCCAACCGCTCGGTGAGGCCGCCGCCCGCTGCGTGGACCTGCTCACCGGGGTCCTCGACGGCAACCACGAGACCCCCACCCACGTGCTGCTCCAGCCCGCGCTGGCGCTCCGGCACACCGCGTAGTCCCTTCCCCCCACCAGGAGAAACCCATGGCACCTCGAACCCTCACCCGGGCGGCGGTGGCCGGCCTCGCCGCCGTCGCCCTCCTCGGCTCCGCGGCCTGCGGCAGTGGCTTCGACGACTCCTCCGGCGACGCCACCCAGTCCAGTGGCCCGGCCAGCCTCCAGATCCTGATCGGCTCCTCCGGCGACGCCGAGACCAAGGCCGTCCAGGACGCGGCGGCGAAGTGGGCCGGCAGCTCCGGCAACACCGCCACGGTCACCCCGGCACAGGACCTCACGCAGCAGCTCGGCCAGGCGCTGGCCGGCGGCACCCCGCCGGACGTGTTCTACGTGGACGCTGCCCGGTTCGCCGACTACGCCAGCGTCGGCGCCCTCGAGCCGTACGGCGACAAGGTCAGCAACACGAGCGACTTCTACGAGAGCCTGCGCACCGCGTTCACCTACGACGGCAAGCTCTACTGCGCGCCCAAGGACTTCTCGACCCTGGCCCTGCAGATCAACACGGACCTGTGGACGAAGGCCGGGCTGACCGACGCCGACGTGCCGACCACCTGGGACCAGCTCACCGCGACCGCCCAGAAGATCAAGGCCAAGGGGCAGGTCCCGCTGGCGCTCGGTGACACCCGCGACCGGATCGGCGCCTTCATGGTGCAGAACGGTGGCTGGCTGATGAGCAAGGACGGCAAGCAGGCCACCGCCGACACCCCGGAGAACCTGGCCGCCCTCCAGTACGTCAAGACCATGCTGACCACGGGCCTCGCCAAGTACCCGAAGCAGCTCGACGCCGGCTGGTCCGGCGAGGCGTTCGGCAAGGGCAAGGCCGTGATGACCATCGAGGGCAACTGGATCAAGGGAGCCCTGCAGAACGACTTCCCGAACGTCAAGTACAAGGTCGTCCCGCTGCCGGCCGGCGCTAAGGGCCAGGGCACACTCTCCTTCACCCAGTGCTGGGGCATCGCGGCGAAGAGCAAGTACAAGGACCAGGCGACCAAGTTCGTCGAGGCGATGACCAGTGGTGAGCAGCAGATGGCGTTCGCCAAGGCGTTCGGCGTGATGCCGTCCCGGCAGTCGGTGCGCGACCAGTACACCAGCGCCTTCCCGGCGGACAAGCCGTTCATCGACGGTGCCGCGTACGCCCAGGGCCCGGTGAACGCCCCGAAGATGGACAGCGTCCTCTCCGACCTGGACACCAGCCTGCAGGGCCTGGCCAACGGCGACCCGAAGACGGTGCTGCAGAACTTCGACAAGAACGCCAAGGCGGCGCTCGGCGCCAGCTGAGGTGACGGCGGGGGCCCGGGTGGCAGCGGGCCCCCGCCGCACCGTCGGCTCGAGACAGGGAGGGAGGGGAGATGGCAACCGAAACACTGAGCGCCGTGGCGACCGCATCCGGCAGGAGTCCCCGCCGAGGCCGGGGCGGCATCCGCAGCAACGAGACCGTCGCCGGCTGGCTCTTCGTCGCGCCGGTGATCGTCATCCTGGGGCTGTTCATGCTGCTGCCGATCCTGATGGCGCTCTGGGTCAGCCTGACCGACTGGAACGGCCAGGGCAGCCCCTTCACCGGCGACGTGCCGCTCGTCGGCGCGCACAACTACACCCAGTTGTTCACCGAGGACGGGCTGGCCCGCCGCGACTTCATGACCAGCATCCGCAACAACATCTACTACGTGGCGATCGTGGTGCCGGCGCAGACCCTGCTCGCGCTCGGGCTGGCGCTGGTCGTCAACAACCGGATGCTCAAGGGCAAGAGCTTCTTCCGCAGCGCCTTCTACTTCCCCTCGGTCACCAGCTCGGTGGCGATCAGCGTGGTGTTCCTGTTCCTGTTCGCCAACTCCGGCGCGGTCAACGCGCTGCTCAGCATCCTCGGCATCGACGGACCGGAGTGGTTCGCCGACTCACGGGGCGTGCTGCACCTGCTGTTCGGCGCGGTCGGCGTCGACTCGCCCCCGGCGGCGCTGACCGACGGCGGCCCGTTCGGGCTGAGCTGGTGGGACTGGTTGGCCGGCCCGAGCGTGGCGATGATGTCGATCATCACGCTGGTGGTCTGGACCACCTCCGGCACCTTCATGCTGATGTTCCTGGCCGGCCTCCAGAACGTGCCGGTGGCGCTGGACGAGGCGAGCACCCTCGACGGCGCGTCCCGGTGGCAGCGGTTCCGGCACGTCACCCTGCCGCTGATCAGGCCGACCACCTTCCTGGTGCTCACCCTCGGCCTGATCGGCTCCTGGCAGGTCTTCGACCAGGTGTACGTGATGAGCTCGGGAGACCCGGCCAAGACCACGCTCACCCCGGCCTACCTGTCGTACCGGACCGCCTTCCGGGACTTCGACTACGGCTCCGGAGCGGCGATCTCCTTCGTGCTGTTCCTGATCATCATCGTGCTCACGCTGATCCAGCGCCGGGTCCTGGCCGAGCGGGACACCGACCGTCCGCGACGCGGTTGGCGGCGTCGGCGCGTACCGGAGAGGTCCTGAGATGGCCGTGCTCACCGACCGTCCGCCGGCGGCGCCCCCGCGGCGCGACCAGCGCGCCGCCCGCACCCTGGCCACCCGCTTCCTGGGGTACGCGACGCTGATCTTCTTCGGGCTGGTGTTCCTCTACCCGTTCGTCATCCAGCTCGGCAACTCGCTCAAGACCGAGCCCGACGCGTCGGCCAACCCGCTCTCGCCGTTCCCCGACCCGCTCACGCTGTCCGGCTTCGAGCGGATCTTCGCCGGCACCAACTTCCCGCTCTGGCTCGGCAACTCGCTGCTGGTGACGGTGCTCGTCACCCTGGGCCGGGTGTTCTTCGACTCGCTCGCCGGGTACGCGCTGGCCCGGCTGCGGTTCCGGGGTCGGGGCGGGCTTTTCGCCGCCATCGTGGCGGTGCTGGCGGTGCCCGGGGTGGTGCTGCTGATCCCGAAGTTCCTGGTGCTCAACCAGCTCGGCCTCTACAACAGCTACGCCGGTCTGGTGGTGCCGCTGCTGGCCGACGCGGCGGGCGTGTTCATCATGAAGCAGTTCTTCGAGTCGATCCCGTTGAGCGTGGAGGAGGCCGCCCGGATCGACGGGGCGAGCATCTTCCGCACCTTCTGGTCGGTGGTGCTGCCGATGGCCAGACCGGCGCTGATCACCCTGACCATCCTGTCGTTCCAGAGCTCCTGGAACGAGTTCCCGCACAGCCTCGTGTCGGTGCAGGACCCGGACCTGTTCACCCTGCCCCGTGGCCTGGCCGACCTGGTCAGCGGCTCGCTTGGCAAGGGCACCCAGTATCCGCTCAAGCTGGGTGCCGCGTTGCTGGCCACCATCCCCGTCGCGATCATCTTCGTGGTGTTCCAGCGGTACTTCGTTCGGGACGCCAACGACGGCTCGGACAAGGGCTGACCCGACCGGTGTGGCGGCCCCGACGGGCGGAGCCGCCACACCGGTCAGCCCTGCTGGAGGACGGACAGGATGTTGCCGGCCGGGTCGGTGAACCAGGCGATCGCGGGCCCCTGCCCGCGCATGACGCCCTTCTCGTCCTGTGGCATCCCGTCGTAGCGGGCGAACCGCACCCCGCGCGCGATCAGCTCGTCGACCGCCCGGTCGATGTCGTCGACCGGAAAGTTGAGCACCGTGTACGTCGCGGGGACGTGGTCGTCCTTGGGATAGACCAGGATGGGCCGGTCCCCGGCGATGTGCAGGGTCAGCAGACCGCCCATCGCGTCGTCCCGGGTGACCCGCAGGCCGAGCGTCTCGCCGTAGAACCGTTCGGCGCGGCCGGTGTCGTCCACCGAGAACGCGCTGAACGCCTTGGTGTCTGTGAACACGGTGATCTCCTCGTTGTCGGCGTACGAGGGGTGGACGATGTCGCCGGCCGGAACTCATCGCCCGACCGGCCCGGACGGTCAGGGGTCGAGACGGGCGGGCAGGCCGAAGCGCGGAAAGAGCCCCGGGTCGAGGTAGTGGGTGAGACGGGTGATCCGGCCACCGGCGACGTCCAGCAGCTGGATCGAGAACGGCCGGTGCCCACCCGCCGGGTCGGGCCGGTACTGGGCGAAGGCGGGGCCGCCGTTGGCCGCCACCCGGACGAGCCGGGAACCGCGGCAGGCCGCCCCCGGCCCGACCAGCCAACGGCCGATGTCGCCCGGACCGCGCAGCCACATCCGGTACGGCGGCATGGTCTGGACGGCGTCGGCGCGCAGCAGGCCCACCAGGGCGTCGACGTCGTAGCGCTCGAAGAGCTGCACATAGCGGTCGAGCAGGTCACGGTGTGCCCGATCGAGTGGCTGGCCCGGAGCGTCACCGACCCGGTCGGCCAGCGTGGCCCGAGCTCGTTGCAGCGCGCTGTTGACCGCGGGCACGGTGGTGTCGAGCAGGCCGGAGACCTCATCGGCGCGCCAGCGCAGCACGTCCCGCAGGATCAGCACCGCGCGTTGCCGGGCCGGCAGGTGCTGGAGTGCGGCCACGAACGCCAACCGGACCGACTCCCGCACCACGGCCAGCTCGGCCGGATCGGTCGCCGTCGGCAGCACCGACGCGTCCGGAGCGGGCCCCACCCAGCCGGTCTCCGGCTCGCCCAGCGCCGCCGCCACCGGCGGCGAGGGGTCACCGAGGTCCACCGGAAGGGCGAGCCGGCGGCGACCACGCAGCAGGTCCAGGCAGACGTTGGTGGCGATCCGGTAGAGCCAGGTGCGCGGGCTGGACCGGCCGTCGAAGCCGTCCCACCCGCGCCAGGCCCGCAGCAGCGTCTCCTGCACCGCGTCCTCGGCGTCGAACAGCGAGCCGAGCATCCGGTAGCAGTAGCCGGTCAGCTCGACCCGGAACTCCTCCAGCCGGCCGTCCGCGGTCGGCGCCGTCACCGGCGCGGTCGCTGCGCTCATGAGGCCGACGGTAGGCGACCGGTCCGACATCGGCACCCGCGACGGCCCGGAAGCGCCGAGCTGTTACCTGGCGGGTGCGGGCGTCAGTCGCCGGGCTGGTCGTCGTCGGCCGGCACCTTCTCGGCCGGAACGCCCACGTGCAGGCGCACCTGCGGCACCAGCATGTCGTCGACGTCCAGCGCGCGGGCCGCGCCGTCGGGCTCCCAGCCGGTGCTGGTGAGGAACGTCCGGGTCGCCTCGTCGCCCTCGAACGCCCAGGCCACCGCCCGGGTCAGACCGTCCTCGCGCCACAGGTCGACGGCGGCGGCGAGCAGCCGGCTGCCGTGCCCACGCCGACCCCAGCGCGGCTCGACCAGCAGGTCGGTCACGGCGGCGACGTCCGGGCCGAGCGCGTCGGCCGGCTCGCCCGGCGCCAGCGCCTCCGAGTCGGCCGGCCCGGAGGCGACGAACCCCACCAGATACGATTGCTCGGCCTGTTCGACGGCGACCAGCACCCGGTGCGCGCCCGAGGGCGGCTCCTGCACCGCGGCGCTCCACCGCCGGGCGAGGAACGCCTCGTCCAGGTTGTCGAGCACGTGCCGAGGCAGGATCCGGCGGTACGCGACCCGCCAGGTCGCGAGCTGAATGCGTGCGATCTCGCCGGCGTCCTCGGGACGCGCCGGGCGGACGTACCCGAGAGCCATGGGACGGAAGCCTACGCAGGGCCAGGGAGGCGACGGTGGCGCAGGGTGCCAACAGGACGGCCGCGCAGGTCGTCGGGGTGGTGGTGCTCGCTGCGGCGGTCACCGCGTTCCTCGCCGTCGCCGCCGTCCGGCACGGCTTCTTCGACCTGAAGGTCTACTACGGCGCGTTGACGTGGTGGGTGCACGACGGCGGGGAGATCTACGACTACCTCAAGCCGGGCACCCAGTACGGCTTCACCTACCCGCCGTTCGCCGCGCTGGTCATGCTGCCGATGGCGTACCTGCCGTGGACGGTCGCGATCGTGGTGAGCGTGCTGGCCAGCGTGGTCACCACCACGGTGCTGATCTGGTGGCTGGTCGACCCGATCGCCCGCCGGGCGGGCTGGACCCGGTGGTTCGCGCTCGCCGTGGCGCTCTGCCTGGCCGCCGCGTTCGAGCCGATGCGGGAGACGGTCAACTTCGGCCAGGTCAACACGCTGCTGCTCTTCCTGGTCGCGGTGGACCTGCTGCGGCTGCTGCCGACCGGCAACCGGTGGGCCGGGGTGGGCATCGGGCTGGCCACCGCGATCAAGCTGACCCCGGGCATCTTCATCGTCTACCTGCTGGTCACGGGCCGCTGGCGGGCGGCGCTCACCGCCAGCGGCGCCGCCGCCGGCGTGTCGCTGCTGGCCGGTGCGCTCTTCCCGGACGCCTCCCGCGAGTTCTGGACCGAGGCGCTGTGGAACACCGGTCGGGTGGGCGAGCTGGCGTTCGTCTCCAACCAGTCGCTGCGCGGGGTGGTCGCCCGCCTCGACCCGGAGCACCCGAGCACCCTGCTCTGGCTGCTGCTGGTCCTCGGCACCCTGGCGCTCTGGGCGTGGCGGTCCCGGGCCGCCGTGGCGGTGGGCGACGAGGCGACCGGCCTGGCGCTGACCGGCGCGGTGATGTGCCTGGTCAGCCCGGTCACCTGGGTGCATCACCTGGTCTGGCTGCTGCCCGCGCTGATCCTGCTGGTCGACAACGCCATGGCCGCGCCGGCCGGTCGTCGCCGGCGGGTCCTGCTGGTCGCCGCCACCATCGGGTACGTGCTGCTGATCAGCCGGACGGTCTGGTTCTGGGAGAAGGACTTCAACGGCGTCGACGGCTTCGTGGGCAGCAACGCCTACGTCTGGATCAGCCTGGCGCTGCTGGCCTTCCTGCCGATCCGCCGATGGCTGGCGGCGGGCGGGTCAGTCGTCGAGGCGCCCGGCGTAGCGAAGCTCGAGCAGCCCGACGTGCGGTCGCCCGCCGGCAAGCGGCACCTGGTAGGTCGACCGTTCACCGTCCGGTGACAGCCCGGCCCGCTCGCAGAACTGGCGGGCCCGCCGGTTCTCCGCCAGCACCCAGAGCCGGTAGCCGGTCCAGCCCCGCTCGATGAGCCCGGCTCGGGCGGCCGCCAGCAGCGCGGAGGCGGTCCCGTCGCCCCAGCACGCCGGCTCCACGTAGAGCGCCAGCACCTCGCCGACCGCCGGGTCCAGGTCGTCGCGGTCCTGGTTGCGGCGGTACGGCCCGAAGGTGGTGAAGCCGACCACCAGCCCGTCCACCTCACCGAGCAGGGTGGTGAACGGGTGCTCCGGGTCGGCGGTGCCGATGTCGCGGCGGCGTTGCGCCCAGGCCAGGACGTTGAGCCGTCCGAGCACCTCGTCCGGCATGAAGCCGGCGTAGCCCGCCTGCCAGCCGTGCACGTGCACCCGGGCGACCGCCTCGGCGTCGTCCGGTTCCTCCCGGCGGATGGTCAGCATTGCACCGTTCTATGCCCCGGTGGCCGTCGCGTCCAGCTTCCCGCACCGGCGTCGTACCGATGAATTAGGGTCGCCGACGATGGCCGCACCGGAATCACTCTCGCTCGCCCAGGCCCGGCGGGTGGCGCTTGCCGCCCAGGGCTTCGCCGACCCGGCGCCGACCGGGGTGCCCACCCGCCGGCATCTGCGCCGGGTGCTCGACCGGGTCGGGCTGATCCAGATGGACTCGGTCAACGTGCTGCAACGCGCGCACTACCTGCCGCTCTACAGCCGGCTCGGGCCGTACCCGACCACCCTGCTCGACCAGGCCGCCTACCGCCGCCCCCGGGAGCTGTTCGAATACTGGGGCCACGAGGCGTCGCTGGTCCCGGTCGGGCTGCACCCGGTGCTGCGCTGGCGGATGGCCCGGGCGCACAGCGAGTCCTGGGGTGGCATGCGGCGGATCGCGCAGGAGCAGCCGGAGCTGGTCGCCTGGGTGCGTGACGAGGTGGCCGCCCGTGGTCCGCTGACCGCCGCCGAGATCGAGCACGACGCGCCCCGGGAGACCGGCAACTGGGGGTGGAACTGGTCGGCCGTGAAGCGGGCGCTGGAGTTCCTGTTCTGGGCCGGCGAGGTGGCCGCCGCCGAGCGCAGCACCTCCTTCGCCCGCCGCTACGACCTGCCCGAGCGGGTGCTGCCACCGACCGTGCTGGCCGCGCCCACCCCCACCGACGCCGAGGCGTACCGCACCCTGGTGGCCCTCGCCGCGCGGTCCCTCGGGGTGGCCGCCGAGCCGGAGCTGCGCGACTACTTCCGGCTGCCGCTGGCCGGTGCCCGGCAGGCCGTCGCGGAGCTCGCCGAGGCGGGTGAGCTGGTGCCGGTCACCGTGCCGGGCTGGCGGCAGCCGGCCTGGCTGCACGCGAGCGCACGGCTGCCGCGCTGGGTGCGGGGCAACACCCTGGTCAGCCCGTTCGACCCGCTGATCTGGGAGCGCAGCCGTACCGAGCGGCTCTTCGACTTCACCTACCGGATCGAGATCTACGTCCCGGCGCCGCAGCGGGTGTACGGCTATTACGTGCTGCCTTTCCTCCAGGGTGACCGGTTCACCGCGCGCGTCGACCTGAAGGCCGACCGCAAGGCCGGGGTGCTGCTGGTGCCGGCCGCGTGGATCGAACCGGGCGCCGACCCGGGGGAGACCGCCGTGGCGCTGGCCGCCGAGCTGTACCGGCTCGCCGGCTGGCTCGGGCTGGACGCGGTGGCGCCGCCCTCGGCCGGCGACCTGGCCGGTCCGCTCACCGCCGCGTTGGCCGGCGTGTCCGGTGTACCGTGAGCGCGTGACGAGCGCTCCCGGACCGGTGGACCAGCCGCAGCCCGCACCCGGGGCGGTCGACCCCTGGCCGGGCGCCCAGCCGGTGGCGACGAGCCCGCAGGGCGCCTACCCGGTCGCCGAGCCGGACCGGCTCACCCGTTTCGTGCTGCGGCTCTACGAGCGCTCGCCGCGCTGGGCCGTGCCGCTGGCCGCGGTCGGCTGCGTCGCCGCCGGCATGGGCTACGCGCTGCTCAGCGACCCGACCCACGCCAACCCGGACGCCGCGCCGACCTGCCTGCTCAAGCTGACCACCGGGCTGGACTGTCCGGGCTGCGGCGGCACCCGCGCGCTCTGGTACGTGCTGCACGGCGACCTGCCGGCCGCCGCCCGGCACCACTTCCTCTTCGTCTTCGCGCTGCCGTTCCTGGCGTACCTCTTCGTGGCCTGGGCGGGCAACCAGGCTTTCGGCTGGCGGCTGCCCGAGCTGCGGATCAGCTCCAAGGTCATCGGCGGCTTCCTGGCGGCGTGGCTCGCCTTCTCGGTGCTGCGCAACCTGCCCTGGGCGCCGTTCACCTCGCTCTACGTCTGAGCCCCGCCCGAGCGGGGCGGGGCCGGCGCGCCGGAAGCGCCCCTTCTGCAGGCCCCGCGGGTCCACCAGTGCGAGGTAGGACCTTGTCGTGGCCCTGTAGAGCTGCCCCGGATGTGGGGCAGGTATCCGGTCGGCTCTTCCCTACGGAACCGGGCGCGGCCCGGCGGACCGGTGGGCCTCGGCGGCCCGTGGGCTCCCCGCCTGGACCGGCGCGGACGAAGTAGGACCTGGTCGTGCGCCTGTGGAGCTGCCGCGGATGTGGGGCAGGTTTCCGGGCAGGCTCGGCGCAACGGCTCCGGCGGCTCGGCGCGGACCTGGCGGCTCGGCGCGGACCCGAGCCCGGACTGCGCCGGTGCCTGCCCCACACCTGGGGCAGCTCTACAGGCAACCGAGCACATGTCCGGGACCGGCGCGCGTGGGCGAGCTTGTCGAGATCTTGGACACCCGCAGCCCGCCCTGGTCGGGGGAGCGTCGGTGAATTGGCTGCAGCTGGGCGGTTTCTGCACCGCGAGCCCGAGTTGGGTGCGGGGCCGCCGACCACTACAGTCCCAGGCATGCCGGAGATGGTGCAGCCCCAGGTCAAGTTGATCGCGTGGACCCAGTTCGCGGCCCCGGACGACGTGCCGTGGTCGACGGACGCGGAGGGTGGCCAGGCGCTCGCCGAGTTCGCCGGCCGGGCCTGCTACCAGTCGTGGAAGAAGCCGAACCCGGCGACCGCCACCAACGCCGGCTACCTCGCGCACATCCTCGAGGTGGGGCACCTGAGCGTGCTGGAGCACGGGTCGGTCACCTTCTACTTCACCGGGGTGTCGCGTTCCTTCACCCATGAGCTGATCCGGCACCGCCACTTCTCGTACTCCCAGCTCTCCCAGCGGTACGTCCCGGAGCGGGACGCGGCCATGGTCGAGCCGACGGTGATCGCCGAGGACCCGGAGCTGCACAAGCGCTTCGTGGAGGCCGCCGAGGCGAGCGTGCGGGCGTACAACGAGCTGCTCGAGGGGCTGGAGCAGCGGTTCTCCGACGAGCCCAACCCGACGCTGCGCCGCAAGCAGGCCCGGCAGGCGGCCCGCGCGGTGCTGCCCAACGCCACCGAGACCCGGATCGTGGTCACCGGCAACTACCGGGCGTGGCGGCACTTCATCGCTATGCGCGCCACCGAGCAGGCCGACGTGGAGATCCGTGAACTGGCCGTGGAGTGCCTGCGCCAGTTGCAGGAGGTCGCCCCGAACGTGTTCGCCGACTTCGTGATCTCCGCCCTGCCGGACGGCACCGAGGTGGCGGCCAGCCCGCACGAGGCGTCCTGAGGCCTTCCCCGGCAGGCCCCGGCTGGTCGTCCGCTAGGTTGGAGGGTATGACGCACGACCACCCTGACGCCGCCACCCGACCGGTGTCCCGCCCCTTCGGGCGGCTGCTCACGGCCATGGTGAGCCCGTTCACCCCGGACGGCTCGCTCGACCTCGACGGCGCCGCCCGGCTGGCGAGCCACCTGGTCGACGAGCAGGGCAACGACGCGCTGGTGGTCAACGGCACCACCGGCGAGTCGCCGACCACCACCGACGCGGAGAAGGAACGCCTGATCCGGGCCGTCGCGGAGGCCGTCGGTGACCGCGCCAAGGTGGTCGCCGGCGTCGGCACCAACGACACCCGGCACACCATCGAGCTGGCCGCCGCCGCCGAGAAGGCGGGCGCGCACGGCCTGCTGGTGGTCACCCCGTACTACAACAAGCCGCCGCAGAGCGGGCTGCTGCGCCACTTCACGGCGGTGGCCGACGCCACCGGCCTGCCGGTGATGCTGTACGACATCCCGCACCGCTCCGGCGTGCCGATCGAGACCGAGACGCTGGTCCGGCTCGCCGAGCACGCCCGGATCGTCGCGGTCAAGGACGCCAAGGGTGACCTGACCGCCACCGGTTGGGTGACCAGCCGGACCGGCCTCGCCTTCTACTGCGGCGAGGACGCGCTCACCCTGCCGGCGCTGGCCGTCGGCAGCGTGGGCCTGGTCGGCACCTCGACGCACTTCACCGGGGCGCTGACCGCACAGATGATCGAGGCGTTCGACGCGGGGGACATGCCGGCCGCGCTGGCCCTGCACCGGCGGCTGCTGCCGCTGTTCACCGGCATCTTCCGCACCCAGGGCACCATCCTGGTGAAGGCGGCCCTGGCGGCGCTGGGCCTGCCTGCCGGCCCGGTGCGACCCCCGCTGGTGGACGCCACCGACGACGAGATCGCCCGACTGCGCGCGGACTTCGCGGCAGCGGGCCTGGAGCTGCCCGAATGAACGAACGACACGATGGGCGCCGAGTGACGGCGTCGCAGAATGAGGTGAACGCGTGACCGAGGCGCACATCGAGGCGGAACTGCCCCCGCCGCTGCCGGAAGGTGGCCTGCGGATCATCCCGCTCGGCGGGCTCGGCGCCATCGGTCGGAACATGACCGTCTTCGAGTACGACGGCAAGTTGTTGATCGTCGACTGTGGGGTGCTCTTCCCGGACGTCGAGCAGCCGGGCGTGGACCTGATCCTGCCCGACTTCGGCCCCATCCTGGACCGGCTGGCCGACATTCAGGCGATCGTGCTGACCCACGGCCACGAGGACCACATCGGCGCGGTGCCCTACCTGCTCGCCCACAAGCCGGACATCCCGCTGGTCGGCTCACAGTTCACCCTCGCGCTGGTCGAGGCGAAGCTGGCCGAGCGGCGGATCCAGCCGTACACGCTGACCGTGCGGGAGGGCGGCCGGGAACGGCTCGGCCCGTTCGAGTGCGAGTTCTTCGCGGTCAACCACTCCATCCCGGACGCCCTGGCCGTGGCCATCCGCACCCCGGCCGGCCTGGTGCTGCACACCGGCGACTTCAAGATGGACCAGCTCCCGCTCGACGGCCGGATCACCGACCTGGCCGGTTTCGCCCGGCTCGGCGCCGAGGGCGTCGACCTGCTGCTGTCCGACTCCACCAACGCGGAGATCCCCGGCTTCGTCACCCCGGAGCGGGAGATCGGGCCCGTGCTCGACTCGATCTTCGCGAAGGCGAAGGGCCGGATCATCGTGGCCTCGTTCGCCTCGCACGTGCACCGGGTGCAGCAGGTCTTCGACTCCGCCGCGGAGCACGGCCGCAAGGTGGCGCTGATCGGTCGGTCGATGGTCCGCAACATGGGCATCGCCCGGGACCTCGGCCTGCTCAACATCCCGGCCGGCCTGGTCATCGGGATCGAGGAGGCGACCACGCTGCCGCCGGAGCAGATCGTGCTGATGTCCACCGGTTCGCAGGGCGAGCCGATGAGCGCGCTGGGCCGGATGGCCAGCGGAGACCACCGGCACATCACCATCGCCCCCGGCGACACCGTCGTGCTGGCCTCCTCGCTGGTGCCGGGCAACGAGACGTCGGTCTACCGGGTGATCAACCGGCTGGCCCGGGCCGGCGCGGTGGTCGTGCACAAGGACGTCGCCAAGGTGCACGTCTCCGGGCACGCCCCGGCCGGTGAACTGCTCTACCTGCTCAACGTGGTACGGCCCAGCAACCTGATGCCGGTGCACGGCGAGTGGCGCCACCTGCGTGCGCACGCCCGCCTCGGCGTCGAGTCCGGCGTGGCCGCCGACCGGGTGGTGCTCTGCGAGGACGGCGACGTGGTCGACCTCGTCGAGGGCCGGGCCAGCCTGGTGGGGCACGTGAAGAGCCGGTACGTCTACGTCGACGGCCTCGCGGTCGGCGACGTCAGCGAGTCCCTGCTCACCGAGCGACGGATCCTCGGCGACGGCGGCTTCATCGCCACCACGGTGGTCGTCGACTCGGTCACCGGCAAGGTCGTCGCCGGCCCGACCCTGTCCGCGAAGGGCTTCTCCGAGGACCCGGAGGCGTTCAACCCGGTGATCCCGCTGGTCACCGAGGCGCTCAACCGGGCCGCCGCCGACGGCATCACCGACCCGCACCAGCTCCAGCAGATCGTCCGGCGCACCGTGGGGCGGTGGGTCAACGACGCGTACCGTCGTCGGCCGATGATCGTGCCCACCGTCGTCGAGGTCTGAGCAACTCCCGCTGACGCCGGTCCACCCGAACGGGGTGGGCCGGCGTCGCCGCGTCCGGGGCGCGTCAGGGCAACGCGGCGACCGCCTCGGCGTACGCGACACCGGTCGCGATGGCGGCGTCCACCAGCACCAGCAGCTGCGCCGGGGCAACCCCGTGCGCCAGGTCGGTGGCCACGTCGCCGGCCAGCACCAGCTCCTCGCCGAGGTCGTGCGCGTACGCCTTGGGCAGCAGCCGGTCGTGGTTCCACGCGTTGCAGAAGGCGTACGCCTCGGCGCGCCGCGCCACCGGCAGCCGGCGGGCCGCCATCGTGCGCGCGTGCAGCACCTCGCCGCGCTCACCCGCCCGACGGAACTGGATCACCGCGGCGCCCCAGCGGCCGACCACCGTGCCACCCTCGTCCACCCGGTAGCGGTCGCCGCGCCGGTCCAGTGCCATCGTGATCATGTCGAGGGTCAGCGTCACGAGCTCACGCTCGCCCGGCCCGTCCGCGGTCCGTTCGTCACCGGCCCGGCTGTCACCGGTCACGTCGGCGTCGCCGGGATCCTCGGTGGGCTCGTCCGCGGGCAGCGGCACCGGCTCCGCGAGTGGCCGCTCGGCCAGCCAGGCAGCCATCCGACCAGAGTGGTGGCCGGTGCCGTTGCGGGCGTCGAAGCTGCCCGCCAGCTCGCTGGCGATCTCGCCCAGCAGCGCGCCGAGCGTGGCCACGTCCGGCTCGGTTGCCGGCCGGTCACCGTACGCGGGGCGGTGCACCGTCCGCCCGCCCAGGCCGGCCTCCACCGCCAGCCCGCAGACCAGCGCCCCCGCGGCGGCGAACTCCATCGCGGCGAGATCGTCGGTGGGCCGGTCCAGTCGGGGCAGCTGCTCGGCGAGGATCTCCAGCCCGCGTTCCAGGTGCCCGCCCAGCGCGCAGAACCGCAGGTGCGCCGCGAGGTACGGGAACGCCGCACGTTCGCGCCGGTGCCGCCGGTACGCCCGCACGTGTGCCGCCGCCGCCCGCTCCGGCTCGCCGGCCCGCAGGCCGGGCAGCAGCTCGGCGACCAGCGCCCGCTCGGGCTGATCGGTGCAGTCCTCCGGGTCACCGGCGCACTCCCGCAGCTCGGCGAGCGCGGCTCGCCACTCGCCCCAGCCGGCGAGCAGCTCCGCGCGCCGGGCCGGGGCGCAGCCCGGGCACCCGCCGGTCGGCCCGGGACGCGTCCCCGCCCACCGCTGGTACCAGTGGCGGGCGGTGGGCTCGTCGCCGAGATGGTCGGCGATCCGGCAGCGCAGCTCCGCGACGGTCGACGCGTCCGGCCCGTCGGCACCGACGCGGTGGGCCAGATCGTCCAGGAGGGACCGGGTCTGGTCCAGCCCGACCCGGGGGGTGCCGAGCAGGGCCTCCACCGCGTACCGCTGGTAGCGCAGCAGCAACCCGGCCTCGGCGTCATCGAGCAGCTCGGACCGGTGGTCGGCGGCGGCCCGGCAGCGCCGTACCGGCTCGACCAGTCGCCAGCGCTCCCCGTTCAGCAGGTACGCCTCGATCAGCGCGAACCGGGCGTCCACCGCGGACCGTGCGTCGCCGGCCGCGTCGGCCCGTTCGGCGAGCCGTTCCAGGGCCACCAGCCGACCGGGCCCGTCGGGCAGGTCCCGGGTGTCGGCGAGCGCGGTCACCAGCGCCGGGACGCGCCGGACGGCGACCGGGTCGGCGGGCCGGGCGGCCGGCGCGCCGGGATCGTCGGTCCGGCTGCTCGTGGACTCCTCCCGGCCGGTCATGCCGGCACCGCGCCGGGCAACCGGCGGACCGCCACGGCGAGCTGGCAGCCGGCCGAGATGCCACAGTCGAGCAACTGGTCGAGCTGGTGCGGGGTCACCCCGCGCTCCAGATCGGTGATCACCTCGCCGCAGACGCGGGCGCGGCCGTCGTCGTCGACGTGCACGAACGCCTTCGGCCAGAGCCGGTCGTGGTTCCACGAGTTGCAGAACGCGTACAGCGCGGGGACCTGCTCGATGGAGAAGGTGGGCGCGACCATGGTGCGGACCTGGAGCAGCTCGCCGTCCCCGCCGAGGCGCAGGAACCAGATCAGGTTGTCGTCGAAGCGGCCCACCAGGTCGCCGTTGACGGCGCGACCGACGGTGCGGCCGCGGGCCGCGAGCACCGCCGCGACGAGTTCACCGGTCAGCGGACGCAACACGTCAGGGTGCCCGGCCAGCGGATCGTCCGGACCGTCCTCGAATCCCGGCGACGCCATCGGGCATCCCTTCTGAGGCGGATATCACGACCGGCGGCGCGGTCCGTGCTGCGACGCGCGGACACGACCCGGAAAAGCGGCGATCTGCCGGGTCCCGCCGTTACCGTGACTCTATGGCGGGCCGTACCTCTCAGGCGAGCCGGCGACGCGGCGCGTCGCCGCGCGGTGGCACCAACAGTCGTGCCCGCCAACCGGCGAAGAAGACCCGGGCGCCGGTTCGGCGCCGCACCACGGCCGCCCGGCCCGGCCCGGCCGTCTACGTGGGCCGGGCGATCGGTGCACTGTGGATGGGGCTGGCGCACGGCATGGGCTGGGCGGTGCGGGCCGCCGGCCGGCAGGCCGCCTCGGCCCGTGACCTCGACCCGGAGCACCGTCGCGACGGCGGCGGGCTGCTGCTGTTCGGCCTCGCCCTGCTCAGCGCCGTCGCGCTCTGGTTCTCCGGAGCGGGGCCGGTCGGCGTGCGGCTGGCCGACACCGTGCGGCTGTTCCTGGGCGCGATCTCCGTGGTGGTGCCGGTGCTGCTGATGATCGGGGCCTGGCGGTTGATGCGCCAGCCGGCCGATCCGGCACACCGGGGCCGGGGGCTGATCGGCTGGGGCTCGCTGCTGGTGTCGACCGCCGCGCTGCTCCAGATCGGCCAGGACCCGGCGGGCCCGGTGCAGCGTGACTTCGCCGGCGGCCTGGTCGGCGCCGGCGTCGGCGGTCTGCTGGAGCGGGCGGTCACCGCGTGGGTCGCGGTGCCGCTGCTGATCCTGCTGCTCCTGTTCGGCCTGCTGGTGGTCACCGCGACACCGATCAACAAGATCCCCGAGCGGTTGGGCCTGCTCGCCGGTGGGCTGGTCGCCCCGCCGGACGCCACCGAGGAGGAGACGGACGAGACGGTTCTCCGGCCGGCGCGCAAGCGACAGGCGAAGCGGATGCCGCCGCCGGTGGACCCGGACGACTTCGACGACCTGGACGGCGCGGACTTCCAGGAGACCATGGTGCTGCCGCGCAAGGCGCCGGCGAAGGTGCCGGCCAGCCGCAAGCCGGCCGAGCCGCCGGAGCACTCGCCCCCACCGACCCGGGCCGAGCAGCTCGCGCTGACCGGGTTGGCCGGCGACTACACCCTGCCGCCGGCCAACATGCTCAGCGCCGGTGCCGCCGCGAAGACCCGCAGCAAGGCCAACGACGAGGTGATCGCCGCGCTGACCGGGGTGTTCGATCAGTTCGACGTGGACGCCGCCGTCACCGGCTTCACCCGCGGCCCGACGGTCACCCGGTACGAGGTGGAGCTGGGGCACGGGGTCAAGGTCGAGCGGATCACCCAGCTCTCCCGCAACATCGCGTACGCGGTCAAGTCGCCGGACGTACGGATCCTCAGCCCGATCCCGGGCAAGAGCGCCGTCGGCGTGGAGATCCCCAACACCGACCCGGAGAACGTCGCGCTCGGCGACGTGCTGCGCTCGCGGGCGGCGACGAGCGACCACCACCCGATGGTCGTGGCGCTCGGCAAGGACATCGAGGGCGGCTACGTGGTGGCCAACCTCGCCAAGATGCCGCACATCCTCATCGCGGGCGCGACCGGCGCCGGAAAGTCGTCGTGCCTCAACACCCTGCTGGTGTCCATCCTCACCCGGGCCACCCCGGACGAGGTGCGGCTGCTGCTGATCGACCCGAAGCGGGTCGAGATGACCGGCTACGAGGGGATCCCGCACCTGGTCACGCCCATCGTGACCAACGCCAAGAAGGCTGCCGACTCGCTGGACTGGGTCGTCCGCGAGATGGACATGCGCTACGACGACCTCGCCGCCAACGGGGTCCGGCACATCGACGACTTCAACCGCAAGGTGCGCAACGGCGAGATCAAGGCCCCGCCGGGCAGCGAACGGGAGATGCGTCCGTACCCGTACCTGCTGGTGATCGTGGACGAGCTGGCCGACCTGATGATGGTCGCGCCGCGCGACGTGGAGGACTCGGTCGTCCGGATCACCCAGCTGGCCCGGGCCGCCGGCATCCACCTGGTGCTGGCCACCCAGCGCCCCTCGGTCGACGTGGTGACCGGCCTGATCAAGGCGAACGTGCCGTCCCGGCTGGCGTTCGCCACCTCCTCGCTGGCCGACTCACGGGTCATCCTCGACCAGCCGGGCGCGGAGAAGCTGCTCGGCCGGGGCGACGGGCTCTTCCTGCCGATGGGCGCCTCCAAGCCGGTACGGATCCAGGGCGCCTGGGTCACCGAGCGCGAGATCGCCGACGTGGTGAAGTTCTGCAAGGACCAGCGCGAGCCGGAGTTCCGCCCGGATGTGCTGGCCCCCGCCCAGGAGAGCAAGAAGAAGATCGACGAGGACATCGGCGACGACCTCGACCTGCTGGTGCAGGCGGTCGAGCTGGTGGTCACCTCGCAGTTCGGCTCCACCTCCATGCTCCAGCGCAAGCTGCGGGTCGGCTTCGCCAAGGCGGGCCGGCTGATGGACCTGATGGAGACCCGCGGCGTGGTCGGGCCCTCGGAGGGTTCCAAGGCGCGCGACGTGCTGGTGAAGCCGGACGAGCTGGAGGAGGTCCTGGTCGGCCTGCGCGGAGACGCCGACTGACCGGGCGAACGGGCCGGCAACCACGACGGGCCCGCCGGAAGCCGGCGGGCCCGCGTCGGGGGACGGTGGTCAGTTGTTGATCAGCGCGGAGATGACCACCAGGCTGATCACCGCCGCGACGACGCTGGCGGCGGCGGCGTACCAGCCGAGCGGCTTGTCGCCGAGCACGGCGCCGACGATGCCCGCGATCACGCCGAGCACGCCGAAGATGATCGGGTTGAGCAACAGGGCGAGCACCGCGAAGACGAAGCCCACGATCGTGAGGATCCGGGCGGCGTTGCTGCGCGGGCGGGCGGTGCTGGGCATGTCGGCCATGTCTGCCTCCGGGTGAGAGCCTGTCGTGACGGATCGATCACTACCCACTGTGGGCGTCGGCCACGCGTGCCGCAGGAGGTCAGTGGAAGATCTTGAGCCCGACCACGCCGGCCACCACCAGCAGCAGGCAGAGGATCCGGGGCAGGCTCGCCGACTCACCGAGCGCCAGCATGCCGACCAGGGCGGTGCCGACCGCGCCGATCCCGACCCAGACCGCGTACCCGGTGCCGACCGGGATCTCCCGCAGCGCGTACGCCAGCCCGCCCATGCTGAGCACCAGGGTCACCACGAACACCAGTGACGGGACCAGCCGGCTGAAGCCGGCGCTACGGTCCAGGGCGATCGCCCAGGCCGTCTCCAGGAGTCCCGAGATCACCAACACCAGCCAGGCCATCGTCCACCTCACGGGGAGCACCCGGCCATCGCGCCGGGACGAGTCGAGTCTGCACGTCGCACGGGGCGTCTTGGCCTGACCGGGTACGCCCACCACTCGTCCGGAGCGGCCACGGGCGACCGGGCCACCGGTGCCGACGCTAGCACCGGTCGCCCGCCGACGGCGGAGCCGGTCAACGCCGCGACGCGGTGACCCCCACCACGCGACGTTGACCTGCACCTGAGTTCAACTTGCAGTATGGCCGTCATGACCCTGCTCTACGCCGACCCCGAGGTCGCCGCCGTGCTGGACGCCGTCACCACGGTCGACGCCATGCGCGCCGCCCTGCTGGCCGCGTACGACGGGCGGCTGGTCGCCCCGCCCCGGGCCGCCGCCCCGCTGGGCGGTGCGCGGATGGTGCTCACCGCCGGGCACCTGGTCGGCGAGTGGTACGGCTACCGCTCGTACGACACCTTCGGCCATCCGCAGGGCGAGCAGCTGGTGGTGCTGCACGACGCCCAGACCGGCGCCATCCGGGCCGTGGCGGTCGGCGAGGAGCTGGGCTCCCGGCGTACCGGCGGTCTGGGTGGCGTGGCGGTCGACGCGCTGGCCCGACCGGACGCGGCGACCCTCGGCGTGATCGGCTCGGGCCGGCAGGCGTGGACCCAGGTCTGGGCCACCGCCGCGGTCCGCTCCCTGCGCGAGGTGGTGGTGCACAGCCGGTCCGCCGCCCGCCGGGACGCGTTCGCCGCCCGGGTCCGCGCCGAGCTGGGCGTGCCGGCCCGCGCGGTGGCCGACCCCGGCACGGCGGTGACCGGACGGGACCTGGTGGTGCTCGCCACCACCAGCCCCACCCCGGTGCTCCGCGCCGCCGACCTGAGCCCCGGCACGCACGTCAACGCCGTGGGCTTCAAGCAGCGCGACCGCAGCGAGTTCGGCACCGACCTGCTGGACGTCGCCGATCTGCTGGTCACCGACTCGCCGGCCCAGGCCGCGGACTACCGGCCGCCGATGCTCGCCGCCACGCCCCCGTACGCCGGGCGGCTGCGCGACCTGGGTGGCATCCTGGCCGGCGCGGTCCCCGGCCGGACCACCGCGGACCAGCTCTCCGTCTTCTGCTCCACCGGCCTGGCCGGCACCGAGGTGTTCCTCCTCGACGCGCTGACCCGGGTGGCCGCCACCGCGCGCTGACCCGAACGCGGGCGGGACTGACCGAACAGCGGACCGTCGCATGGGCGACCGGGCGGGTCGCCGGTTGTGCGAACCGATCATGATGAGGGTGACCGTCGCGATCGCTGGCGGAGTAACCCGAACGTGAGGTGCCATGGTCCTCGGGCTGGTGCTGGTAACTGTCCTGTTGGTGCTCCTCGTCGCCGTGCTGGTCGCCGCGATCGGCGGCTACAACCGGCTGATCCGGTTGCGCGCCCAGGTCCAGGCATCCTGGGCGCAGGTGGATGTCCAGCTCAAACGACGCCATTCGTTGATTCCCAACCTGGTGTCGACGGTGCAGGGCTACGCGGGGCACGAGCGGGCGACGCTGGAGGCGGTGACCGCCGCACGGGTCGCGGCGACAACGGTGCCGGGCGGTGGGCCACCACGTGTCGACGCCGAGGGCGCGCTGACCGAGGCGCTCGGTCGGCTGTTCGCCGTCGCGGAGGCGTACCCGCAGTTGAAGGCGAGTGACACCTTCGCCGAGCTGCAGCGCGAGTTGGCCGCCACCGAGGACAAGATCGCGTACGCGCGGCAGTTCTACAACGCCGCCGTCCAGTCGCTCAACACGGCCGTGCAGACGCTGCCCACCAACGTCATCGCCGGTCTGGCTGGCGTCCGTCCGGAGCCGTACTTCGAGGCGACCGGCGGCGAGCGCGCCGACGTCTCCGTCCGGTTCTAGCCTCCCGCCGCGATGAACGTTTCCCATCGGGTCATCGAGATCGGCCTGCCGGTGGCGGGTCTCGCCCTCTGGGCAGTGGTCTACGGGATCACCCGGCTGGCCAGCCGACCCTCCGCCGTGAATCCGGCTCCGGCCGCCATGGACCTTCCCGGCGCGGAGCCCCCGGCCGTGGTCAGCCTGCTCGTCAACCGGTGGCGGTACACGGTGGACGCCGCCGAATCCACGCTGCTCGACCTCGCCGCGCGCCACTACCTGGATCTGCGCCAGGCCGACCCGGATCCCCGCCACACCACCGTGCACCTGACCGGCCGCGCCACCGACGACCTCAACCGGTACGAGCGGCAGGTCTTCGACCGGGTGGCCGCCCGGGCGGTCGACGGGATGGTGCCGCTGACCGCACTGGGCTTCTCCGACGCCAACCGGTCCACAGCCTGGTCAAAACGGCTGCGCCGGGCCGTCGTGGCCGACGCCCAGCGGCGCGGGCTCTCCCGCAGGCGGTTCTCCCGCCCGGTGGTCATCCTGCTCACCGTGCTCGGTGCGGTCGTCGCCGCCGGGGTCGGTGTCGGCAGCTGGCACTACGTGACCCGCGTCGGCGAGGACACCTTCGGCAGCGTCGCCGCGTTCCTCGTCACCATGGCGGTGCTCGCCAGCCTCGCCGGCCGGGACCTGGGGGAGCGCGACACCCCCGCCGGCCGGGCCGCCGCTGCCCGCTGGCTCGGACTGCGCGCCTGGCTCGCCGGGCACGAGAGCTTCGCCGACCTGCCGCCCGCCGCCGTCACGGTCTGGGACCGCTACCTGCCGTACGGGGCCGCGCTCGGCGTCACCCGGGTGGCCTCGCAGGTGATCGACCTGGGCATGGCCGACCGTCGGCGACTCTGGTCGTCGTACGGGGGCCGGTGGCGGCAGGTCAGCGTCAGCTATCCGGGCGGGCTTCCCCGGTACGGCCAGCCGCTGGGCTGGATCGTCTTTCGGGCGCTCATCGCCGGCCTGCTGGGCGGGACGTTCGCCCGGGTGATCGGGGGGTCGCCGATCGCCTGGACGCGGTTCACCGACCTCGGCCCGGTCACGCTCGGCTTCGTGCTGCTCGGGCTCGCGCTGCTCGTCCTTGCCGGATACCTCCTGCTCCGGGCCGTGGTCGACCTGGCCGCCCCGACCACGGTCACCGGCGAGGTGCTCTGGCACCAGGTGTGGCAGCGCCAGACGTCCGACGACGGGCCGGGCCGCATCATCAACCGCTACCTCGTCATCGACGACGGTCACGCGGACCGGCTCCGCGCGTGGATCATCCCGGAGCAGATCGCGGGGGAGTGCCGGCTCGGTGACGTGGTCACCGCACGGGTCCGGCCGTGGACCCGGCGGGTGCTCGGTGTGACCGTCCATCGCGCCGCCCCCGAGCCGGCCGACGACGCCGCGTACGCCGATGACGACCTGCCGTCCGGCACCGCTCTGCCCGGCACCGCGACCCACGGCGCGGTCCAGCCGGAGCGCCTGCTCAGCGCCGCCGAGGTGGGCGCCGCGACCGGGCGTCGGGTGTCGCTGGTGCGACCGGCCGGGAGCGGCCAGGTGCGGGGCATGGCGTCGTTCGTCGACGGCAGCGGGACGACGGTCCTCGCGCTCCAGGTCACCCGCGGGATGATGGCCCGGTTCAACCTGACCGTCGGGCGGAGCACGGGCGTCCCGCTGCCCGGGGTGGGTGACGAGGCGTACGCCGGGCCCGACCGGGTGGTCGGCCGGCGGGGGGATCTCGTGCTGCTGCTGGTCCGGGGGCCGGGCGCCGGCGGGGTCGAGGCCGCCCAGCTCGGTGGACTGCTCGCCGCCGCCGTCTCCCGGCTTCCGAGCGAGCCCGCGCCACAGCACAGCGGCGCCGGCTGAGGGGGGCGTACGGCGCGGCTCCGGTGCGGCCAGCCCGCGTGCGCGGGCATCCCCGGCCGGCCCGGTACCCTCGGATGGTGTCTGCCACCTCCCCTAACCCCGCCGAGGGCCGTCGCGTCGCCCTGCTCACCCTGGGCTGTGCCCGCAACGAGGTCGACTCGGAGGAGCTGGCCGCCCGCCTGCACGCCGACGGCTGGCAGGTGACCACCGACGGTGAGGGCGCCGACGTGGTGGTCGTGAACACCTGCGGCTTCGTGGAGAAGGCCAAGCAGGACTCCATCCAGACCCTGCTCGCCGCCGCCGAGACCGGCGCGAAGGTGGTGGCCGCCGGCTGCATGGCCGAGCGGTACGGCCGGGAACTGGCCGACAGCCTGCCCGAGGCGCAGGCGGTGCTCAGCTTCGACGACTACCCGGACATCGCCGCCCGACTGGACGCGGTCGTCGCTGGCGAGCAGGTCACCGCGCACACCCCCCGCGACCGGCGGGAGCTGCTGCCGCTCACCCCGGTGAAGCGGCGCGACGCCGCGGTGTCGCTGCCCGGGCACGGCAGCCCGACCCGCACGGCCGTCGACACCGACGAGCACACCCCGGCGCACCTGCGCCAGGTGCTGCGCCGCCGGCTGGACACCGGCCCGGTCGCCTCGCTGAAGCTGGCCAGCGGCTGCGACCGCCGCTGCGCGTTCTGCGCCATCCCGGCCTTCCGTGGGGCGTTCGTCTCACGTACGCCAGACGAGCTGCTCGCCGAGGCGGAGTGGCTGGCCAAGTCCGGCGTACGGGAGCTGGTGCTGGTCAGCGAGAACTCCACCTCGTACGGCAAGGACCTGGGCGACCCCCGGGCGCTGGAGAAGCTGCTCCCGCAGCTCGCCGCGGTGACCGGCATCGTCCGGGTCCGGGTGAGTTACCTCCAGCCGGCCGAGACCCGGCCCGGGCTGGTCGAGGCGATCGCCGGCACCCCCGGGGTGGCCCCGTACTTCGACCTGTCGTTCCAGCACTCCAGCGAGCCGGTGCTGCGCCGGATGCGCCGGTTCGGCTCCACCGACCGGTTCCTGGAGCTGCTGGCGAGTGCCCGGGCGTTGGCCCCGGACGCGGGCGCCCGGAGCAACTTCATCGTCGGCTTCCCCGGCGAGACCCGTGCCGACGTCGATGAGCTGGTCCGCTTCCTGACCGAGGCCCGGCTCGACGCGATCGGCATGTTCGACTACAGCGACGAGGACGGCACCGAGGCCGTCGGCCTGCCCGGCAAGGTCTCCGCCGCGACCATCAAGCGGCGCTACGACCGGCTCAGCGCGCTCGCCGACGAGCTGTGCTCGCAGCGTGCCGAGGACCGGCTCGGCTCGACGGTCGAGGTGCTGGTCGACTCGATCGCCGACGGCGTGGTGGAGGGCCGGGCGGCGCACCAGGCGCCGGAGGTGGACGGCTCCACCACCCTGGTCGCCCCGGTCGAGGGCGGGGTCGATCTGGCCGCGCTGCGTCCGGGTGATCTGGTGCGGGCCAGGGTGACCGGCACCGAAGGCGTGGACCTGCTCGCCGTGCCGGATGAGATGATCTCGGCGGCGCCCGGCGCGGCACGGTGACGGCGGGCCCGAGCGGAGCGGGGGAGCCAGGTGGTGCGGTGTCGGGAACGCCACGGCGGCCCGAGCGGGGTGAGGCGGTGACCGGGGCGACCGAGTCGACGCCGGCCCGGGTGGTTCCCCGGGTGCCGGTGCTCAACGCCGCCAACGCGCTGACCGCGTTGCGGCTGGTGCTGGTGCCGGTCTTCGCGGCCTCGGTGATCATGTCCGGGATGAGCCACGCCGGCTGGCGGATGGCGGCCTGCCTGATCTTCGCGGTGGCCTCCGCGACCGACCTGGTGGACGGCTGGATCGCCCGCCGGTTCGGGCTGGTCACCTCCGTCGGCAAGGTGGCCGACCCGATCGCCGACAAGGCGCTCACCGGCGCCGCCCTGGTGCTGCTCTCCTGGTACGACCAACTGCCCTGGTGGGTGACCGCGCTGATCCTCGTCCGAGAGCTGGGCATCACCGGGCTGCGGTTCTGGGTGATCCGGCACGGCGTCATCGCGGCCAGCCGCGGCGGAAAGATCAAGACTGCGCTCCAGATCCTGGCCATCGCCTGGTACCTCTGGCCGATGCCGGCAGCCCTCGCCGCCGTGGGCCCGTGGATCATGGCCGCCGCCGTCCTGGTCACCGTCGCCACCGGCTTCGACTACATAGCCCAGGCCCTCCGCCTCCGCCGCCCCCGCTGATCCCACCCCCGGTGGCCCTACTCGGCTGATCATGAAGTTGCCGGAAGCGGCGTGTCGGGGCGACAGCTTCATGATCGACGCGATCGGGTCGGGGAGGGTTGGGTCGGGATGGGTAGGGAAGGACGGGTGCATGGAGCAGGATGAGGGTCGGGAGCGGGCGGTGGGTGGCCCGGAAGTCGGTAGTCCGGCGGCGGGCGTGGTGCACAGCCTGTCGCAGAGGCACGAGACCCTGGCCACCGTCGAGTCGCTCACCGGTGGGCTGCTCGCCGCCTCGATCGTGGAGATCGCCGGCGTCAGCGGGGTCTACCAGGGCGGGCTGGTGGTCTACGCCACCGAGCTGAAGGCCGAGCTGGCCGGCGTACCGGCGGAACTGCTGGCCGAGCGGGGGCCGGTGGACCCGGACGTGGCGGCCGCGCTCGCCGAGGGCGGCCGGCGGCGCTGCGGCGCCGACTGGGGGCTCGCCACCACCGGGGTCGCCGGTCCCGAACCGCAGGACGGCAAGCCGGTCGGTCTGGTCTACGTGGCGGTCGCCGGGCCGAAGGGCGGTGAGGTCCGCCAACTCGACCTGGACGGCGGCCGGGACCACGTCCGCTCGGCGGCGGTGACCGAGGCGCTGCGGCTGCTCGCCGAGCGGATCCGCGCGGCGGACGCCGAGGACGCGGAGGCCGAGGAGGCGGCCGGGACCGCCCGCGCGGCGGAGGCGGGTACGGCCGGGGCCGGGCGACGGTGAGCGGTCGCCGGCGAACCGACGGGCGGGGCGGGATGTCGCCCGGGCCCGCACCGGGTACGGTTGCGGGAAGGCTCCGGCGCTCGGGGTCGGCGCGGTCCGCCGCGACCGGCTGTGAGCCGCCGGGCGAGAGGTATCCCTCAGGGGGAGGTGCGATGGTCCTGCTACGCCGGGTGATCGGTGACGCACTGCGGGCGCGCCGGCAGGGGCAGCAGCGCACCCTGCGCGAGGTGTCCACCGCCGCCAACGTCAGCCTCGGTTACCTCTCCGAGATCGAGCGTGGGCACAAGGAGCCGTCCAGCGAGCTGCTCGCCGCGATCTGCGACGCGCTCGGCGCCCGCCTGTCCGAGCTGCTGCGCGAGGTCAGCGACACGGTGGCGCTGGCCGAGCAGATGCCCGGGGTGCTGGTCCCGATGCAGGACGAGTCGGCCGAGGCCGTGCCCGTCGGCGCCGCTCCCGCGGTGCGCAAGAACACCAACCGGGGCGTTCGCCAGGTCACCTCCGATGGCAAGGTCGCCGTCTCGGTCCGCCAGGAGTCGCCGCTCAAGGCGACGCTTCGCCGCACCCGGGTCCGCCCCACCGAGCGCGACCGGGACGTGGTCTGCGCCGCCTGAGCCCGTCCTTCCGGTTGACCATGGGCGAGCTGGCCCCGGCCGCGTAGGGTGGCCGGCAGGAGCTGCCGGTGCCGTCGACCGCCCGGTACGGATGCCTCACTGGCCTTCGGCTGGGACGATGGAGACCGGCCGGGTCGTGGTCGGCCGGTCCATCCGGCGGGCCGCGGTGGAGCGACGCTACTGAGGGGATACGGCGGAAATGGCGAACCCGTTCGTCAAGGGCTGGAACTACCTGATGGCGCTCTTCGGTGCCAAGATCGACGAGCACGCCGATCCGAAGGTGCAGATCCAGCAGGCCATCGAGGATGCCCAGCGGCAGCACCAGGGGCTGGTGCAGCAGGCTGCCGCGGTGATCGGCAACCAGCGTCAGCTGGAGATGAAGCTGTCCCGGCAGATGTCCGAGGTCGAGCGGTTGCAGGGCAACGCCCGGCAGGCCCTGGTGCTCGCCGACCAGGCCCGGGCCAAGGGTGACGAGGCCGAGGCCGGGCGGTTCGAGCAGTCCGCGCAGACCCTGGCGACCCAGCTGGTCTCCGCCGAGCAGGCCACCGAGGACCTGAAGACCCTGCACGACCAGGCGCTGGGCGCCGCCGCGCAGGCCCGCCGGGCGGTGGAGAACAACTCGATGATCCTCCAGCAGAAGCTCGCCGAGCGCACCAAGCTGCTCAGCCAGCTGGAGCAGGCCAAGATGCAGGAGACGGTGGCCCGCTCGCTGGAGTCGATGTCGTCGCTGACCGCACCCGGCACCACCCCGTCCCTGGACGAGGTGCGCGACCGCATCGAGCGGCGGTACGCCAACGCGATGGGTCGCGCGGAGCTGGCCGGCAACTCGGTCGAGGGCCGGATGCTGGAGATCCAGAAGGCGACCATCGACTCGGCCGGCTCGGCCCGGCTGGAGCAGATCCGGTCCAGCATGGCCGGGGAGCAGCTCGGCGGCGCGGCGCAGCGGCCGGCCGTGCCGCAGGGCGAGACGACCGGCGTGGCCGCCCCGGCCAGCGACCCGGCCGCCGCGGCCCGGCTGGACGAGCTTAGGGCCAGCATGGCCCGCGAACGGGGCACCGGCGACCCGACCGCCGCCGGCTGAACGAACGGTCCGAGGAGGTCAGGGTGGCAGACGAGCGGACGCGGTACTTCCGTCGGCTGGGCCGGCTGCGCCGGTCCGCCCGGCGGTGGAGCGTGCTGGCCGGTGGGCTCGGCGGCGCCGCTGCGGTGCTGACCCCGTACGCCGGCCTCGGTCTGCCCGACGCTGCTTGGGCGGGCGCCGCGGGCGGTGCGGTGGCGCTCGCCGCCTGGCGCTGGGTCGACCTGCGCGCGCTGGCCGCCCGGCCGGCGCCCCCGGCGCTGGACCCGGCGGAGGCCGCGGCCCGGTCGCGGGCCCGGCTGGTGGCCGCGGTCGAGCGGCTGCCGGTTGGCCCGGGGGTGCTGGCCGAGGTACGCCGGGTCCGCACCCGGGTCGCGCTTCGCGGCACCAGTGCGGGGCAGCCGTGGGCCCGACTCGACCGGGCGGCGCTCACCCTGGCCGGGATGGCCCCCCGGTTGACCGGGCTGGCCGAGCCGGCGGTGCTGGAGGCAGCCGCCGCCGACCACTCGCTACGTGACCTGGCCGGTCGGGTGGCCAGCGTCGAACGGGCGCTGCGGCTGGCTCCGACCGACGCCCGGGCGCCGCTGGCCCAGGCGCACGGCGCGTTGACCTCCCAACTGGAGAGCGGGGTGGCGGCCTACGAACGGCTGGTGGTCGCCGCTGCCGGCTACCTGGCCGAGGACGCCCACCCGGAGACCGCCCACCCGGCCGCCGCCCGGCTCACCGAGGCGACCGACCTGCTGCACGGCGTGGCGTCGGCGCTGGCCGAGCTGCGCGCGGTCGGCACCCCGTTGCGGGCACCCACCCGCTGAGCACGCCCCTCCCCTGATCCGGCACGGCCCGGGCCGTGCGGTCACGGCGGGGTGGTGACCTGGATCGCGTCGGTGTACGGCGAGCTGCCCACGACGTTGAACGACCGGATCCGGTAGTGGTAGGTCACACCTCGGGCGAGCCCGGTGTTGGTGAAGCCGCGACCGGTCACCGTGAAGGTGGCCACCTCCCGGCCGAAGGTCGGGTCCAGCGCCCGCTGCACGATGAACCCGGCCCCCGGGCCGGCCGGTGTGCTCGCCGCCCAGCCCAGGATCACCGTCGCGGTGTCCGGCCCCGGCGCGCTGGCGGTGACACTCACCCCGCTCGGCGTGACCGGCGCGGGTGGGGTGCTCACCGCGGCCACCGTCGACCAGGCCGACGCGGCGCCCAGGTAGGTGGTCCGGACCCGGTAGTAGTACGTGGTGTTGGGGGCGACCGCGACGTCCAGGTGGTTGTCACCGACCCCGATCGCGGTGGTGCCCGGGCCGCTGGTGAAGGTCGGGTTGGTGGCCCGCTGGACGTCGATGCCGGTGGCGAAGGAGCGGTTCGTCCAGCGCAGCGCCACCCGCAACGGCGCGGCCGGCGGGATCGCCGCGGCCAGCGCGCTCGGGGCGGCCAGGTGCACCGACGCGGGCACGCTGTTCGACCAGGACGAGTAGCTGACGGCGTTCTCCGCCCGGATTCGGTAGTGGTAGGTGACCCCGGGAGTGACCGTCGCGTCGGTGTAGCGGGTGGCGGTGGCAGCGACGGTGATGGTGGTGACCTCGCCGGCGAAGGTCGAGTCGGTCGCCCGGTGCAGCAGGTGGCTGGTGGCCGGCGGTAGGCCACCGTTGCCGGTCCAGGCCAGCGCGATCGCCGGCAGCGCGGTGGCCGAGCCGGGCACCGGGGTGGCGGTCAGCCCGGTCGGTGCCTTCGGCGCCACCCGCAGCACCAACGGCCGGCTCATCCCCAGGTCGCGGTGGCCGGCGAGCTGGCTGTGCCAGCGGTACTCCCAGCCGAGATTGACCAGTTGGTTCACCACCAGCGCCTGTCGCCCGTCGGCCGGGCTGACCGGGGTCGAGCCGGTCCGGGTGCCGGCCGGGCGGCCCGGGTCGAGCAGTCGGACGCTGTCGCCCAGCTTGAACGGCAGCGTCGGGGCGACCGGGCGTAGCGCCACCACCACGTCCTCCCGGGGGTTGACCCGGACGATCTCCTTCCAGCCCAGCTCGGCGCCGTGCGGGGGCCGCAGCGTCCCGTCCCAGCCAACCCGGTTGATCAGCTGCACGTCGCAGCCGCCGAAGCGCAGCGGCTCGGTCTGCCGCACGTTGCCGCTGATCCGCCAGACTTGCGTCCCGTCGGTCGGCGCGCCGACCGGCACGGCCGGATCGGTGGCGAAGAGCACCTCGGTGGCCGGGTCGGTCGGGCCGAGCGGCAGGGTCGCCGGGGTGAGCGGCCCGGCGTGCGGGTGCCCGACGCCGAGCCGACCGGCCAGCCGGCCGTGGTCGGGCGAGAAGACCTGCTGCGCGGCCTTCACCGCGACGGGCAGCGTGACCGGTCCGGCGACGCCCGCCGGGGTGAAGGTGACCGTGGCGGCGTGCACCGGCACGGTCGTCTCCCGCGCGGTCCGGGTGCCGAACGACGCGTCGTACGCCGGTTGCGGCACGATCGGTGGCCGCTGGCAGGCCGCGTACGCGAGGGGCAGCCGGCGGCGCAGCCGCGCCAGGTCGTACGGCGGCGCCGCCACTCCGGTCACCCGGAACTGGAGCAGCGTACGGGTGTTCGGGCCGTACCCCGGCTCGGTCGGCGGCGGGCCGCCCTCGGCGGTCCGGTCCGGCGCGTCGGTGTGCTGGTCGTAGCGCGGGTCGAAGCCGGGCAGCGGGGCCGGGGCGTCGTTGTACAGGATCAGGGTGCTGCCCGGCGGTACGGCGGAGAAGTCGACGAGCACGTCGGCCCGCTCGCCGGGGGCGAGCAGCAGCGTGTGCCCGTCGACGTTCAGCACGGTCGGGTCGAGGCGGTCGTAGCGGTAGCCGATCGGCCGGTTCGGCGACACCACCGGGGCGGGGAGCAACCCGGCCTCGTTGCCGATCTGGATGAACGCCGGTCCGGCGGCGCGCGGGTCCGGCACGCCGCCGTCGCGCCCGTCGGTCGGCCAGTCCGCCGGCCGGCCGGCGGCCCGCACGGCGGGCACCATCGGCACCTCGCCGGCGTCGGCGTCGGCCAGGCCGCCGTCGTCGGTCCACATCGGGGAGTCCGAGCAGGCCCGGTAGAGCTGGAGGTTGAGACTGCGGTCCAGGCAGGCGTTGAGGACCCGGAACCGGTACGTGCGCGCCTCCACGTCCAGGTACGGGTAGGCGACGCCGTTGACCAGCGGGGTGTCCCCGTACACCTCGGGCACCGCGGACGGGTGCGGCGTGCCAGGGGTCAGCGGTGGCTCGTCCGGCGCGCCGACCGGGTCGTGATGCGGGTTCGGCACCGGGCCGGGCCCGGTCAGCGGCGGCCCGCCGGTGACTCCGTCCGCCGTCGGCCAGGCGTCCACCGCGGGCCAGCTGTCGCCACGGGTGCCGTCCGGGGCCGCGTTGCGCGACCAGGGGCCGTAGTCCCACCGGCCGGTCGGGTTGCGCCCGCCGGACCGGTACGGGTTCTGCCGGGGCTGGTAGACGTGTGGATGCCAGAGGCTGCCCCGGGCACCCCAGCGTTCCCGGTCCCAGGTCGGGTCCTCGGCGGCGAGCTGGGTGTCGTCCGGCACGAACGTCTTGTCCTCGATCACCAGCGGCAACTGGTCGGCCGGCAGCACCCCGTCCGCGACGAGCTGGTCCTCGGCCGGGTCGGTGAGCAGGTAGAGCGCGAGCTGTCCGCCGTAGACGGTGAGCCGGGCCAGGCCGAGGGTGTTGTCGTGGAACCACATCAGCCGGCCGCTCTGCTCGTTCGGGTAGTAGAGCGTGGTGGCGCCGGCCCCGGGCGGCGGCATGTCCGGCACGTGGGTCAGGCCGGTCCCGGTCGGGTACGGGGTGATCTCCCCAGCCGGGGTGATCCACTGCCCCGGGTTGCCGGCGCTCGTCCAGCCGGTCTGCGCCCCGGCCAGGTGCAGCACCGCCCGGTTCTGCGGGTACGGCGCCGGGCCGTCCAGCGGGCCGGTGCCGGCCCCCTCGACCGTGTCGTCGACCGGCAGGAACAATTCGCCGGCCCGGCCGGTGGGGAGCTGGTTGATGAACTTCACCCGGACCGGCCGGCCCCGGCGTGCGCGGATCATCGGGCCGAGGTGCCAGGGCCGCTCCGGCGGCGCCACCGTGTTGTGGCCCGACGCGTCGGTGCCCAGGTTCAGTTGCCGGTAGCCGCGCAGCCGGCTGGCCGGCAGGTCCCGGTGCAGCCGTTGGGCGTACTCCTGCAGGCCGATCTCGTAGTAGTCGCAGCCCGGATAGCTGATCGTGTCCGGCACCGCCACCGGCAGGTACCCGCCGAGGCCGCTGCGGCCCAGCTGGCCCGGGGTGGGCAGCGGGTCGACGAACTTGCGCAGCCCGGTGCCCGGCACCACCCGGCCGTCCGGGTCGCGTGCCGGGCGGGGGCTGTGCGCGAAGTTCGGCACCGGGCCGAAGCGGTGGGGCAGGACGGCCGGGTCGAGGCTGGGCGCCGGGGCGGCCTCCTCGGCCGTCCGCGCGGCCGGCACGGACGCCACCCGCCCGTTGGCGCTGCCGTTGCTCTCGCGGGCGGTCCGCTCGAACCAGGTGGAGCGGAGTCTGCGGAAAATCGCCATGGCTCTCCCCGGGGTCGGGGCACGAGGGTCGCCACCCCGGCGTGGCGACCTGGTCGGGCCCGGCACTCTGACGATCGGTGAGCACTCAACCGCAGCATGCGACTCCGACGGCCGGTTAGGAATTACCCAATCGTCCGTATCTGGGATGACCTCGGTCCGCAGGGGGCGGTCAGGCGGGCGGTGGGGTCCCCGGAAGCTCCGGTTGGCAGACCGGGCACCAGTAGGTGACCCGTTCGCCCAGCTCCTGCTTGCGGATCGCGGTGCCGCAGCGGCGGCAGGGCTGGGCGCGGCGGCCGTACACGTAGCTGGTCTGCCCCCGGTGCAGCGAGCCGGTGGTGCTCTGCGTCCAGCGGCCCCGGTTGGCGGCGAGCAGCCGCTGCGCCAGCGCCACGGTGCCCGCCAGGTCGGGCACGGCGCCCACCGGCGTCCAGGGCGACACCCCGCGCAGGAAGAGCAGCTCGCACTTGTAGAGGTTGCCCACCCCGGCCAGGTTGCGCTGGTCGAGCAGCGCTTCACCGATGGTCTGCTCCGGGTGGGCGGCGAGCCGGCGGACCGCCTCGGCCGGGTCCCAGTCCGGGCCGAGCAGGTCGGGGCCGAGGTGGCCGACCAGGCCGTCCTCCTCGGCGGTGGGCACCAGGGCCAGCTCGTGCAGGTGGTAGCCGACCGCGACCGCGCCGGGGCTGCGCAGCACCACCCGGATCAGGTGCGCCGGCCGACCGCTCCAGCGTTCGCCCGGCGCGTACGCCCGCCAGGCGCCGTCCATCCGCAGGTGCGAGTGCAGCGTCCACCGCGCCCCGTCCAGCCCAGGCCCGTCGGGCGGGGCGGTGAGGCGGAGCAGCAGGTGCTTGCCCCGACTGGCCGACTCGCGGACGGTCCAACCGGTGAGGTCGGTGGCGGCCAGCTGCGGCACCCGGAAGTCACTGCCGGTGAGGCGCGCGCCAGCCAGCGCGCGGTGCAGCACGCGCGCGGTGTTCCAGACGGTGTCGCCTTCGGGCACCTCGCCATCCTCCCTCGTTCGAGCAAGATTCGCATGTGTCGCCATTTGTACTCAGGTTCCTCCTGATCTCCCGACATGCGAGGGTCGGTAAGTTCTGAGGAGAATGCCCATGTCACGACCTCGTTGTCGTACTCGCTCCGTCGTCCTCGCTTCCACCCTGGTCCTCGCGCTCACCGCCGCGCTCGTGCCGGCCACCAGCCCCGTCCCGACCACCCCCGCCGCCGGCCACACGTTGACCCTCACCGCCGCCGGTGCGGGCGGCGAACGGTGGAACGCCGACCTGTCCGTCGTCGACCGGGACGACGTCAACGTCCGGCGCAGCGCCGCCGGGCTCCGCCTGCGCGAGGCCCGGGCCGCCGGGCACAGCCCGCGCAGCCCGCACAGCGCGGTCGCCGAGGGGATGCTGCTGACCGCTCCGCGCACCCTGATCCGACCCGCCACCCGGGTCCGCGCCGAGATCACCGCCGACGTCCCCTCCGGTGCCACGGTGGAGGCGCAGGTCCGCGGCTGGCGGGCCAGCGGTTGGACCGAATGGCGGGCCGCCACCGCCGGTGCCGTCTTCGACCGGCCGGTCAGCCGGGTGCAGACCCGGGTGGTGCTCACCGCGCCGGCCGGTGGGGCCACCGCGACGGTACGCGGCGTCCAACTCGCCGCCGACGCGACCGCCGCCGTCTCCGCCGCCACGCCCGGCCTCACCTACCGGGTGTACGCCACCCGGATCGGGCTGGTCGGCGAGGTCACCGCCAACGGCCGTACGGTGCAGCCGCGGGACCACTTCGCCGCGCTGCCGTCGCGCCGGGGGCTGGCCCCGCTCAACAGCGGCGACTACACCGTGCGGGTCTGCACCACCACCGGCTCCCGCTGCGAGTACGCCCCGGTCTGGGACGTCGGGCCGTGGAACACCCGCGACGACTACTGGAACCCGTCCGCCGTGCGGGAGAACTGGAAGAACCTGCCGCAGGGGCGACCCGAGGCGCAGGCCGCGTACCAGTCCGGCTACAACGGTGGGCGGGACCAGTTCGGGCGTACGGTGCTCAACCCGGCCGGCATCGACCTGGCCGACGGCACCTTCTGGGACGGCCTGCAACTGACCACCAACGCCTGGGTGGACGTGGCCTACCTGTGGACCGGTGGCGGGCCGCGCGGGGTGGTCGGCGACGGACCGCTCAACATCCGTACCGGGCCCAGCACGTCGTACCCGGCCCGTGGCCTCGCCGCCCGGTTCGCCAACGTGCCGATCCAGTGTTACGTGACCGGCCAGTCGGTGGCCGGCCCGTACCGCACCACCACCCGCTGGAACCGCCTGGCCACCGGGCAGTACGTCAGCCACGCGTACATCTCCGCGGTGTACGGCGGCTCCGTGCCGGTCTGCTGACCCGAGCTCAACCCCGGCGGGCGCCGTCAGGGCGCTCGTCGGGGCGGGCCGGGCGCACCATGTCCTGGTAGCGAGGGTGGCTGGCCCCGTAGACCGCGTAGTTGAGTCGGGCGTGCGAGAGGCTCAGGTCGCCGTTGAGGCCACCCCGGACCGCGTCGGCGTCGACGTCGGACTGACCATCGTCGGTCCAGAAGCAGACCGGGCAGGTCCCGCCGCCGGTCCGGGAGGCGCAGCAGGGACAGGCCACGGGAACTACGTGTTCACCCACCGGGGAAGCATTCCACAGTCGAATATCAGCCCGCGACCCGCAGGAGGTCGCCCGGGACCACCCCTAGCAGGTCCATCCCTCGACACACGGTCGACCGGCCGGTGGCGGATATGGGACATCGCACTGGCCGACCGGCCACTCCCGCCCCCGGTCGCCGTTGGGCAGACTGCCCTGGTGACACATCGCAGCCTGCCCGCCCTCGGCGTACTCATGGTCGCCGTCGCCCTCACCGCCGGCTGCGGCAGTGACGACGCCGCTCAGCCGGACGCGGCCTCGTCCCTCCCGGCCCCGACGGCCACCGGTCTGCCGAGCGCGCCGACGCCCTCGGCAGGCCCGTCCAGCGCCAGCGGGGCCGCCTCTCCGCCGGCTCCGCCCGCGGCCGCGCAGGGGCCCACCGAGCGCCGGCCAGCCAGCCCGCCGCCGGTGGTGCTGCCCAAGAGGCCGGCCGGGGCGCCCGGCGCGAAGCAGGTGGTCGACGCGTTCAAGGCCGCCGGCCTGAAGGTGCCGCATCCGAAGGACCGGTCTGTCGACTGTGGACCGGACGGGCTCGGCCTGGGCTGCTCCGAGCTGATCGCCACCGACGCCGTCACGGTGTACGTGTTCCCCGACGAGACCAGCGCCGGTGACATCGCGGAGACCTGGGGCGGCCAGTCGTACCGGCGTGGCGCGGTGGTGCTCAACTACCTGGAGGCGAAGACCCCGGCTGCCGACCGCGTCCGCTACGAGAAGGTCCTCGCCGACCTCCGCTGAACACCGAGCCCGTGGCGCCGGGGAGCTGTCTGTCTGTTGCGGGTCATACCTGTGAGTCATGGATATGACGCACAGGTATGGCGCGGAGAAGGGTGCGACCTGCCGGGCGTTGGCCGTCCGGCAGGTGGGGCGGGTCAGCCGCGCAGGCGCAGGCCGCGCGGGGTGGTCCGGAAGCCCGCGGCGGTCAGCGCGTCACGCAGCGGCGAGGACTGCACCGCCTCGCCGTCGGCCCGCTCCACCGACATCGCGCCCAACGCTCCGGAGTGGACGGCGTCGGCGAGCGCCTTGCCGGCCGCGGCGAGCGTGTCGCCGTCGTCGGTGAAGGAGAGCAGCGTGCGGCCGCCGCGTTCCACGTAGAGCACGAGGTCGCCGGCGACCTGTACCACCAGGGCGCCCGCCTTGCGGCCGGCCCGGTGCCCGGTGGCCGGGGCGGCCCCGTCCCCGGAGTCGATCGCCCTGTCCGGCCAGGGCAGCGCCGCGCCGTACGGGTTGGCCGGGTCGGTGGCGGCGAGCACCGTCGCCGGCCCGCCCCGGGCCCGGGCACCGTCGGCCGGCTCGGCCAGCGCACGCAGCCGGTCCACCGCGCCGGGCACCGCGAACTGCGCCGCGCCCAGCCCCTCCACGAAGTAGCCCCGGCGGGCCGCGCCGCGCTCCTCCAGCGCCGACAGCACCGGGTAGACCGCCGCGAACCCGCCAACGACCTGCTCGGCCATGACCGCGCCCCGGGTGACCACCCCGTGCCGCTCCAGCAGCACGTCGGCGAGAGCGGCAGCGCGGCGGGTGGGGTCCAGGTCCCGCTCCGGAAGCCGCGACCAGCGGCCGGCTACGGTCGGCGGGCCGCCCCGGGTGGGCAGCGCCACCCTGCCGGGCCGCCGGTAGCGGGTGCGCGGCGCGGACGGCCGGGAGCGGTGCGCGCCGCCGGCACCGAGCACCGCGCGCAGCGGGGCCAGGGTGTCGTTGGTGAGGTGACCGGCCCAGACCAGGTCCCAGATCACCGCGGTCAGCGCGGCGTCGTCGGTCGAGCCGACCCGGTCGGCCAGCGGCCGGAAGAACAGCGCCTGCCCGTCGCCGAGCGCGTCGAGCACCGCCTCGTGCAGCGGCGTCCGGGTCAACGCCTCGTCGGGCGGGGGAAGCAGCAGCGGCGCGGTGTCCGCGTACGCCAGTGTGACCCAGCCGTCGCCGCCGGAGATCGCCCCCGACCCGGCCCAGACCACCTCCCCGCTGGCGCACAGCTCGTCGAGCTGGGCGGGGGAGTAGTCGGCGACCCGGCCGGGCAGCACCAGCCGCTCCAGCGCGGACGCCGGCACCGCCGCGCCCTGCAACTGCTCCACCGTGGCGGCCAGCGCCTCCACCCCTCGGGCGGACGAGCCGACCTGCTGCCAGCGGGGCAGGAACGTGGCCAGCGCCCGGGGCGGCACCGGCTCGATCTCCCGGCGCAGCGCCGCGAGGGAGCGGCGGCGCAGCAGCCGCAGCACCTCGGCGTCGCACCACTGGGCACCGGCGGAATCCGGGGTGAACTCCCCGGACACCACCCGACCGGTGGCGCCGAGCCGGCGCAGCGCCTGCTCGACCACGAACACACCGAGCCCGAAGCGGGCCGCGCAACTCGCCGCGGCGAACGGCCCGTGGGTGCGCGCGTAGCGGGCCACCAGGTCGCCGAGCGGATCGGCCACCGGGGCGAGGTACGCCTCGGCCACCCCGACCGGCAGGGCCACGCCGAGCGCGTCGCGCAGCCGGGCGGCGTCCTCGACGCCGACCCAGCGCTGCTCACCGGCGATCCGGACCCGCAGCACCCGGCGGGTGGCCTCCAGCTCGGTCAGCCAGCTCTCCGGTACGCCCCGCTCGGTCAGCTCGGCGTCGCTCAGGTCGCCGAGCACCCGCAGCAGCTCGACCACGTCCTCGGCGTCGCGCGGGCGGCGCTGCTCGGTCAGCCAGCGCAGCTGCCGCTCGGTCTCGGCGAGCACCGTCGGGTCGAGCAGCTCGCGCAGGTCGACCCGGCCGAGCAGCTCACCCAGCAGCGTGGAGTCCAGGGCGAGCGCGGCGGCGCGCCGTTCGGCGAGCGGCGCGTCGCCCTCGTAGAGGAACGCCCCGACGTAGCCGAAGAGCAGTGACCGGGCGAACGGGGACGGCTGGGTGGTCTCCACCTCGACCAGCCGCACCTTGCGGGCGGCCAGGTCACGCATCAGCCCGGCCAGCGCCGGCTGGTCGAAGACGTCCTGGAGGCACTCCCGGGCGGCCTCGAGGGTGACCGGGAAGTCGGCGTACTCGCGGGCCACGTCGAGCAGCTGCGCGGCACGCTGCCGCTGCTGCCAGAGCGGCTGGCGGCGGCGCGGGTCGCGCCGGGGCAGCAGCAGTGACCGGGCGGCGCACTCCCGGAACCGGGCGGCGAAGAGCGCGGACGTGCCGACCGACTCCTCCACCAGCTGGGCGATCTCGTCGGGCTCGAAGATCACCACGTCGGCGCCGGGTGGTTCGTCGGCCGTGTCCGGCAGGCGCACCACGATGCCGTCGTCGGAGGGCATCACCTGGGCGTCCACCCCGTACCGCTCGGCGAGCCGGCGGCCCACCGCGAGCGCCCACGGCCCGTTGACCCGGGCGCCGAGGACGCTGTGCACGGCCAGCCGCCAGTCGCCCAGCTCGTCGCGGAACCGCTCGACCACGATCGTGCGGTCGTCCGGCAGTGAGCGGGTCGCCTCCCGCTGCTCGCGCAGGTACGCCATCAGGTTGGCCGCGGCCCAGTCGTCCAGCCCGCCGGTGCGCAGCGTGGCCAGCGCCGCCTCGTCGCTCTGCCGCAGCAGGGTGCGTACGCGAGCGCCGATGGCCCGGCCCAGCTCCACCGGCCGGCCCAGCTGGTCGCCCTTCCAGAACGGCATCCGGGCCGCCTGCCCCGGGGCTGGCGAGACCAGCACCCGGTCGGGGGTGATCTCCTCGATCCGCCAGGAGGAGGAGCCGAGCAGGAAGACGTCGCCGACCCGCGACTCGTAGACCATCTCCTCGTCCAGCTCGCCGACCCGGGCGGCGCGCTCGGCGCCGGCGAGGAAGACGCCGAACAGGCCCCGGTCGGGGATGGTGCCACCGCTGGTCACGGCAAGCCGCTGCGCGCCGGGGCGGCCGGTGAGCACGTCGGTGGACCGGTCCCAGACGAGCCGGGGGCGCAGCTCGGCGAAGGCGGTGGACGGGTAGCGGCCGGAGAGCATGTCCAGTACGGCGTGCAGCGCGGAGTCGGGCAGCTCGGCGAAGGGCGCGGCCCGGCGGACCAGCACGGCCAGATCACCGACCCGCCACGGCTCCAGCGCCACCATCGCGACGATCTGCTGGGCCAGCACGTCCAGCGGGTTGCGCGGGTAGTGCAGCTCCTCGATCGCGCCGTCGGTCATCCGCTCGGCGACCACGGCACAGGAGAGCAGGTCGCCCCGGTGCTTCGGGAAGACGACGCCCCGGGAGACCGCGCCCACCTGGTGCCCGGCCCGGCCGACCCGTTGCAGGCCGGCGGCCACGCTCGGCGGCGCCTCGATCTGCACCACCAGGTCGACCGCGCCCATGTCGATGCCCAGCTCGAGGCTGGAGGTGGCCACCACCGCGGGGAGCTGGCCGGACTTGAGCGCCTCCTCGATGTGCTTGCGCTCCTCGCGGGAGACGCTGCCGTGGTGCGCGCGGGCGATCACCGGTGCCGCGCCGGTGGCCGCGCCCGACTGCGCCATCACCTCCGCCGGTGGCCGGTTGCCGATCGGCCCGGCCGGGCCGTCCGCCACCGTCTCCTCGGCGGCCAGCTCGTTGAGGCGCGCACAGAGCCGCTCGGCGCTGCGCCGGGAGTTGGTGAAGACGATGGTCGAGCGGTGCTCGCCGATCAGCGAGAAGACGCGCTCCTCCACGGCGGGCCAGATCGAGGCGCGGCGCGGCCCGGGGCCGCCGAGGTCGTCCTCCGGTGGCTGCTCCTGCTCGTCGAGGCGGGTCATGTCCTCCACCGGGACCTGCACGCTGACCTCGATGGTCTTCGGGGTGGCCGGCTGCACGACGTCGACCGGCCGGGCGCCGCCGAGGAACCGGGCGCAGGCGTCGATCGGCCGGACGGTGGCGGAGAGGCCGATCCGCTGCGCCGGGGCGGGCAGCAGCTCGTCGAGGCGCTCCAGCGAGAGAGCGAGGTGGGCGCCGCGCTTGCTGCCGGCGACCGCGTGCACCTCGTCGACGATCACCGTCTGGATGCCGCGCAGCGAATCGCGAGCGGCGGAGGTGAGCAGCAGGAACAGCGACTCGGGCGTGGTGATGAGGATGTCCGGTGGGGTGCGGGCGAAGGCCCGCCGCTCGTCGGCCGGGGTGTCGCCGGTGCGCATGCCGACGGTGATGTCCGGCGGGGCGACGCCGAGCCGGGTCGCCGCCTGCCGGATGCCGGCCAGCGGGGCGCGCAGGTTGCGCTCGACGTCGACGGCGAGTGCCTTGAGCGGGCTGACGTAGAGCACACGGCAGCGCTGCCGAGCCTCGGCCGGGGCGGGCTCGCGGGCCAGCCGGTCGAGAGACCAGAGGAATGCCGCGAGCGTCTTGCCGGAGCCGGTGGGCGCCACCACGAGCGCGTTGCGACCGGCGGCGACCGATCGCCAGGCGCCCGCCTGGGCCGCGGTGGGGGCGGCGAAGGCGGCGTCGAACCAGGCACGGGTGGCCGGGCCGAACCCGGCCAGCGCACCGGCCGTGTCTGCGTCTGCGCCGGTCACCGCTCCATCGTGCCCCGCCGGTACGACAACCACGAGCGGCCGGCGGTGGAACGTGTCCGAGTCAAAGCCATAAGCACGGGATGCGTGCTTAATACGTTAAGTCTCACTTAACTGCTTGCTTGTGCAGAGCAACATAAAGTAACTTCACTCGCAACGCGAACCGGGGTGGAGGGGTCGGATGGCCGGCGAGCAGCGGAATGTCGAACCCGGCACCGACGTGTTGATCCGCAAGGTCGACAGCCACCTCGCCGCACTCCGGGGCGGCCTGCACGGGCCCGAGCTGGAGCTCGCCGAACGCCTCGCCCGCTGCCTACGGGAGCTGGTCGTCTCCACCGCACAGGCCAGCGCCGCCGACCGTGGCCAGGTCCGCGTCGCCGTCCACTACTTCGTCCTCCGTCGGGAGAGCCGTGGCCGGCTGCTCTCGGTGCGGTCGCTGGCCGCCGCGGAGCGGGTGGTCGGCAAGGTCGCCCGCCAGCTCGGCCGCGTCGACCTGCTGGCCGAGCTGCGCCGCGACCGCCCCGCCGCCGACGACGCGCTACCCGTCGGGGACGCCCTGCTGCGCTGACACCGGCCGCACCCGCCCGCCGGCCGTGCACCCCTCACCGCAGCGCGCACGAATTCCGGCAAAACCGCCCGACAGGCGACTAACTGGCGTCTGATCGCTGGTGGGCGCCACCGCTGGACGGCGGCGTCGGCCACCTCGACCGGGAGCGCGGGTGCTGGTACTGCTCATCCTCCATCTCGTGGCGGCCCTCACCGCGCCGCTCCTCGTCCGGTGGTGGGGTCCGCGCGCGTGTTACCCGCTGGCGCTGGCGCCGGCCGCCGCGTTCGGCTGGGCGCTGGCCCGCACCCCGGCCGTCGGCCGCGGCGGGGCGGTGGTCGAGACGTACCCGTGGATCCGGCAACTGGGCCTCGACATCGCGCTGCGGCTCACCACACTGTCGTGGCTGATGACCCTGCTGATCGGCGGCGTCGGCGCGCTGGTGCTGATCTACAGCGCCCGGTACTTCGCCGCCGGCTCGATCGGGCTGGCGCAGTACGCCGCCGTCCTGGTGGCCTTCGCCGGCGCGATGCTCCTCCTGGTCCTCGCCGACGACCTGCTGCTGCTCTACGTCGGCTGGGAGCTGACCACGATCTTCTCGTACCTGCTGATCGGGCACAGCACCGAACGGCGGTCCAGCCGGTGGGCCGCCGCGCAGGCGCTGACGGTCACCACGCTGGGCGGGCTGGCCATGCTGGTCGGGTTCATCCTGCTGGGCGAGCACGCCGACAGCTACCGCTGGTCGGAGGTCGTGGCTCAGCCGCTGCCCGGCGGCGGGTACCTGGCCACCGCGGTGCTGCTGATCCTGGCGGGTGCGCTGTCCAAGTCGGCGGTGCTGCCGTTCAGCTCCTGGCTGCCGGTCGCGATGGCGGCGCCCACCCCGGTCAGCGCGTACCTGCACGCGGCCGCGATGGTCAAGGCCGGCGTCTACCTGGTCGGGCTGCTCGCGCCGGTGCTGGCCGTGGTCGGCCCCTGGCGGCCCGTCGTGCAGATCGCCGGCCTGGCCACCCTGCTGGTCGGCGGCTGGGCGGCGCTGCGGCAGACCGACCTGAAGATGTTGCTGGCGTACGGGACGGTCAGCCAACTCGGCCTGCTGGTCGCGGTGACCGGGTCCGGTACCCCGGACGCCGCGCTGGCCGGCACGGCGATGCTGCTGGCGCACGCCCTGTTCAAGGCGGCGCTGTTCCTGGTCGTCGGCATCATCGACCACGGCGCCGGCACCCGCGACCTGCGCGAGCTGTCCGGGCTGCGGCGCTGGTCCCGACCGCTGTTCGTGGTCGCGGTGCTGGCCGCGGCGTCGATGGCCGGCGTGCCGCCGTTGGTCGGCTTCGTGGCCAAGGAGGCGGTGTTCGCGGCGTTCAGCGACCGGCCGGTGCTCCTCGCCGGGCTGGTCGCCGGGACCGTGCTCACCGTCGCGTACAGCGCCCGCTTCGTCTGGGGCGCGTTCGCCGACCGGCCGGGCGTGGCACCGGTCGAGCCGGGCCCGATCGCCGGGTCGCTGCTGGCGCCACCGGCGCTGCTGGCCGGCCTCGGGCTGCTCGCAGGCCCGGCCGCCACCGTGCTGGACGACCTGCTGCGCCCGTACGCCGAGCTGTTCGGGGGCGTCCACGCGCACCTTGCGCTCTGGTCCGGACCGACCCCGGCGCTCGGCCTGTCCGGGCTGGTGCTCGCCGCCGGCGGCCTGCTCTTCGCGCTGCGCGGACCGCTCGCGCCGATGCTGGCCCGGCTCCGCTCGCCGGTCAGCGGCAACCAGGGCTACGAGTGGATCGTGGGCCGGTTCGATCGGCTGGCGGTCGAGGTCACCGGGGCGACCCAGCGCGGTTCCCTGCCGCAGTACCTCGGCATCATCCTGGTCGCCCTGGTGCTGCTGCCCGGCGCGGCGATGCTCGCCGTCGGCCCGTGGCGGGCCCGGATTCCACTCTGGGACAGCCCGCTGCAACCGGTCGTGGTGCTGGTGATCGGGGTGGCCGCCGTGCTGGCGGTCGGCGCCCGCCGCAGGCTGACCGCGATGCTGCTGGTCGGGATGACCGGCTACGGCAGCGCCATGCTGTTCGTCCTGCACGGCGCCCCGGACCTCGCCCTCACCCAGTTCCTGGTGGAGACCGCGACCATCGCGGTCTTCGCCCTGGTGCTGCGCCGCCTGCCGGACCGGTTCTCGGCCCGTCCGCTGCGCCGCAGCCGGTGGGCCCGCCGCGCGATCGGGGTGACGGCGGGGGTGGTGGCCGCCGGCCTGGCCCTCGTCGCCGCCAGCGCCCGCCGGGCGCCGGACATCTCCGCCGCCTTCCCGGACCTGGCGGTGGCCCAGGGGTACGGCCGCAACGTGGTCAACGTGACCCTGGTCGACATCCGCGCCTGGGACACCATGGGCGAGCTGGCCGTGCTGGTGGTGGCCGCGACCGGGGTCGCGAGCCTGATCTTCGAGCGATCCCGCACCGGGCCCCGGCCGCACAGGCCCGAGCCGGCCGGGCGGGCGAGCCAGACCGACCGGTCGGTGTGGCTGCGCGGCGGGCCCACGCTGTACGAGGAGCGCCGCTCCATCGTGCTGGAGGTGGTCATCCGGCTGATCTTCCACACCGTGGTGCTGTTCTCCCTCTTCCTGCTCTTCTCCGGGCACAACGCGCCGGGCGGCGGCTTCACCGGCGGGCTGGTGGCGGGCCTCGCCCTGGTCGTCCGCTACCTGGCCGGCGGCCGGTACGAGCTGGCCGAGGCCGCACCGGTCGGCGCCGGCACGATCCTCGGCACCGGTCTGGCCGTGTCGGTGGGCACCGGCGTGGTGGCGCTGCTGGCCGGTGGATCGGTGTTGGAGAGCGCCAAGCTCGACGGATCCCTACCGCTGGTCGGCGATGTCCACCTGGTCACCTCGCTCTTCTTCGACATCGGCGTGTACCTGGTCGTGATCGGGCTGGTGCTGGACATCCTGCGCAGCCTCGGGGCCGAGGTGGACCGGCACATCGAGGCGGCCGGAACGGCCAGCGGAGGGCTCACCGTCGACAAGGGGGACCGGCCATGACGGCCAACGGCACGGGGCCCGCGCTGGTGTTGGTGCTCGCCGTCGGGGTGCTGGTCGGCTGCGGGGCGATCCTGCTGCTGGAGCGCAGCCTGACCCGGATCCTGCTCGGCGTGATCCTGCTCGGCAACGGGGTCAACCTGCTGATCCTGCTCGGTGGTCGGTCCGGCGCGGCGCCGGTCGTGGGCACCGTCGCGGTGGACCGGATGAGCGACCCGCTGCCGCAGGCCATGGTGCTGACCGCCATCGTGATCACCTTCGGGCTGACCGCGTTCCTGCTCGCCGTGGCGTACCGCAGCTGGTACCTCACCGGCGACGACGAGGTGCCCGACGACCTGGAGGACCGGCAGATCATCCGCCGGGCCGAGCGCAACGAGGTGGCCACCGCCGACCTCGGCGGGGAGGGCCCGGACGAGGACCCGGAGCAGGTCGATCCCGAGCCCGCCCGGCGGCGGCTGCGGCGCGGGGACGAGGCGTGATGACCGGGCCGCCGCGGGGGACGCGATGAGCCGGCTGCTGCCGCTGCCGGTGGTGGTGCCGCTGCTCGGAGCGGCGCTGACGCTGCTGCTGGCGGCCCGGCCCCGTCTCCAACGCGGGGTCAGCGTGCTCTGCCTGAGCGGCACCCTCACCGTGGCGCTGGTGCTGCTGGTGCAGGCGTACCGGCACGGGCCGGTGGTTCTGGCGATCGGCGGCTGGCCCGCGCCGGTCGGCATCGTCCTGGTCGCCGACCAGCTGGCCGCACTGATGCTGGTGGTGTCCTCGGCGGTCACCCTCTGCGTGCTGTTGTACTCGATCGGCCAGGGCCGCAGCGAGACCGGTGAGACCGCGCCGGTGGCGATCTTCCACCCGACGTACCTGGTGCTCACCGCTGGTGTCACCAACGCGTTTCTCGCCGGCGACCTGTTCAACCTCTTCGTCGGATTCGAGATCCTGCTGGCCGCCAGCTTCGTGCTGATCACCCTGGGCGGCACCGAGGTCCGCATCCGCACCGGGTCGACGTACGTCGTGGTCAGCATCCTCTCCTCGATGATCTTCCTGGCCGGGGTGGGGCTGGTGTACGCGGCCACCGGCACCCTCAACCTGGCCCAGCTCGCCCAGCGCCTCGACGACCTGCCCGCCGGCGTCCGGCTGACCCTGGAGGTGACGCTGCTGCTCGCGTTCGCGATCAAGGCGGCGGTCTTTCCGCTCTCGGCCTGGCTGCCGGACAGCTACCCCACCGCGCCGGCGCCGGTCACCGCGGTCTTCGCGGGGCTGCTCACCAAGGTGGGCGTCTACGCGATCATCCGCACCCAGACGCTGCTCTTTCCGGGCGGCCAGACCGACACGCTGCTCATGGTCGTCGCCGGGCTGACCATGGTGATCGGCATCCTCGGCGCGGTGGCCCAGTCGGACATGAAGCGGCTCTTCTCGTTCACCCTGGTCAGCCACATCGGCTACATGATCTTCGGGGTGGCGTTGAGCACCGTGGCCGGGCTCTCCGGCGCGATCTTCTACGTGGTGCACCACATCACCATCCAGACCACCCTGTTCCTGGTCGCCGGACTGGTCGAGATACGGGCCGGCAGCACCGACCTGCGCCGCCTCGGCGGGCTGGCCCGGATGGCGCCGCTGCTCGGGGTGCTGTTCTTCGTCCCGGCGATGAACCTCGCCGGCGTGCCACCGTTCTCCGGCTTCCTCGGCAAGCTCGGTCTGCTCCAGGCCGGGGTGGCGGCCGGCGGGCCGCTGCCCGGAGTGCTCGTCGCGGCCGGCGCGCTGACCAGCCTGCTCACCCTCTACGTCGCCTCCCGGGTCTGGAACATCGCCTTCTGGCGGTCCCCCCGGCTGGCCGACGCCGAGTCCGCCGTCCGGCTGCCCGCGCTGATGGTCGGTGCGACCGTGGCTCTCGTCGCGTTCGGGCTGGCGCTGACCGTGCTGGCCGGCCCGCTCTTCGACGTCACCGCCGACGCCGCCGCCGACCTGCGCTCGCGCACCCCGTACGTGCGGGCCGTGCTGCCGGCTGGTGCACCGTGACCGGCCCGCGCGGGGCAGCCCCGGGCGGCGCCGACGGGCCGGCCGAGCCACGGAGCCGGCTCGGACGCTGGCGGGACCAGGCACTGGCGCTCGGCTGGCTGGTGGTGGTCTGGAACCTGCTCTGGGGCGAGATCAACTGGGCGAACCTGGCCGGCGGCCTGCTGGTGGGCGGCGTGGTGCTGTTGTTCTTCCCGCTCCCGGCGGTCACCTTCGCCGGCCGGCTGCGCCCCCGCGCCCTGCTGGTGTTCGCGGTCCGGTTCGGCGCCGAACTGGTCAGCGCGAGCCTGCACGTGGCCCGGATCGCGGTGCAGCCCGGCTACCAACCGCGCGGGGCGATCATCGCGGTGCGGCTGCGGGTGCCCACCGACCTCAACCTGGCGCTCACCGCCGAGGCGGTCTCACTGGTGCCCGGCACGCTGATCCTCGAGGTGGACCGGGACTCCGGCACCCTCTACCTGCACGTGCTGGACACCCACGGGCCGGCGGAGCTGACCCTCGCCCGGGAGCGCACCCTCGCCATCGAGCGGCGGATCGTCCGCGCGGTGGGCTCCGCCGCGGAACTGCGCCGCGTCGAGACCGATCCAGTCGAGAAGGGAACCCTCCCGTGACCACGTTCCTGGCCGTCGTCCTCACCGCCCTGCTCTCGGTGACCGCGCTGCTCGCGCTGACCCGGCTCTACCGGGGCCCGTCGCTGCTGGACCGGGTGATCGCCGCGGACGTGCTGCTCGCCACCATGGTCGGCGCGGTGGGCGCCGAGGCGGCGGTCAACCGGCACGCCACCACGCTGCCCGTCCTGGTGGTGCTCTCCCTGCTCGGCTTCATCGGCTCGGTGTCGCTGGTCCGCTTCGCCGTCCGGGAGCAGGCGTGATCGCCACGATCGCGGACTGGGTCGGTGCCGGTTGCCTGGTGGCCGGCGCGCTGCTCGGCCTGGCCGCCGGCATCGGCGTGCTGCGCTTCCCGGACGCGCTGTCCCGGATGCACGCGGCCACCAAACCGCAGGTGCTCGGGGTGCTTCTGCTGCTGCTCGGCATCGCGCTGCGGCTGCGGTCCCGCGCCGACCTCGGCATGATCCTGCTGGTGGCGGTCTTCCAGCTGGCCACCGTGCCGGTCGCGGCGCAGATGATCGCTCGGGCCACCTACCGGGCCGGCCGGCTGGACCGGGACCTGCTCGACGCGGACGAGTTGGCCGGACGCGGACCGGGCGGCGGGCCGGCGGGGCCGGGGTGACGGCCCGGGACGGCCTCCCCGTGAACCGGACGATCGGCGCCTTCGGCCCACCCTCAGCGGAGTCCCAGCCAGCGCCGATAAAATGAAGACATGATCGACTCTTCTGCCCAGGAGGGCAGCAGTAGCCAGCCGGGTCGTGCCCGGCATATTCCCGTCCCGACGACCCCGGGAGCCCTGAGCGACCCGTGTTGATCGTCGTCGGTCTCCTTCTGATCATCGTGCTCACCGCCGCCACCGGTTACTTCGTGGCGCAGGAGTTCGGCTATGTCGCCGTCGACCGGGGCAAGCTCCGCCAGCTCGCCGATGACGGCGACCCGGCGGCCGCCCGGGCCCTGACCGTCACCAGTCGGCTCTCCTTCATGCTCTCCGGCGCGCAGCTCGGCATCACCGTCACCGCCCTGCTGGTCGGTTACGTCGCCGAGCCGTACCTCGGCGGCGGCCTCGCCGACCTGCTCGGCGTCGCCGGCGTCAGCGAGGCGGTCAGTCTGCCGCTGTCGGTGGCGCTGGCGCTGGTCATCGCCACCGTGGTCCAGATGGTCCTCGGTGAGCTGGCCCCGAAGAACCTGGCCATCGCCCGGGCCGAGCCGCTGGCCCGGGCGCTGAGCCGGTCCACCCTGATCTACCTCACCGTCGCCGGGCCGGTGATCCGGCTCTTCGACCGGGCGTCGGTGCGACTGCTCCGCCGGGTCGGCATCGAGCCGATCGAGGAGCTGCCCAGCGGCGCCACCCCGGCCGACCTGGAACAGATCATCGCCGAGTCCCGCGAGGAGGGCAGCCTGGACGCCGAGATGTCCACGCTGCTCGACCGGGGGCTGGATTTCCGCGAGCTGACCGCCGGCGAGGCCATGGTGCCCCGGGTCGACGTGCACACCGTACGGGCGCACGAGCCGGTGAGCCGGGTGGTCGAGCTGCTGGACACCGGCCACTCGCGCTTCCCGGTGCGCGGCGCGGAGGGCGTCGACGACCTCATCGGCGTCGTCGGCATCGCCGACGTGCTCGGCGTACCGCCGGGGGAGCGGGCCACCACCCCGGTGAGCGAGGTGGCCGGCCCGCCGCTGCTGGTGCCGGAGACGTTGCCGCTGCCCACGGTGCTGGACCGGCTGCGGTCCGGGCATCGGCAGATGGCCTGCGTGGTCGACGAGTACGGCGGCTTCGCCGGCGTGATCACGCTGGAGGACATCGCCGAGGAGCTGGTCGGCCCGATCCGGGACGAGGACGACCCACCGGAGCGGGCGCCCGCCCGGCAGGACGACGGGTCCTGGGTGGTGCCGGCCCGCTGGCGGATCGACGAGGTCGCCGACAGCACCGGCATCGCGCTGCCCGAGGCCCCGGAGTACGACACCCTCTCCGGGCTGGTGATGCGGGAGCTGGGCCGGGTGCCGGAGGTCGGTGACCGGCTGGAGATCAGCCTGCTGCCCGACGGCGCCGACGCCGAGGACGGCGAGGCGGAACCCCGGGCTCTGGTCGAGGTGCTGGCCGTGGACCGGCACGTGGCCGACTCGGTGCGGTTGCAGCTGACCGAGCCGGGCGAGCGGCGGGTGGCCGCATGAGCCCCGGGATCGCGCTGTTCAGTTCGGTGATCCTGCTGGCGCTGAACGGGTTCTTCGTGGCCGCCGAGTTCGCCCTGGTGGCGAGCAAGCGCTACCGCCTGGAGCAGGCGGCGGCCGGCGGTGGCCGGGCGGCTCAGGCCGCGCTCGACGGCGTCCGCGAGTTGTCGCTGATGCTGGCCGGCGCGCAGCTCGGCATCACGCTGTGCACGCTGGGGCTCGGTGCGCTGGCCGAGCCGGCGATCGAGCACCTGCTCAGTCCGCTGCTGCACGCGGTGGGGCTACCGGACGCGGCCAGCCACCTGGTCGCCCTGGTCTTCGCTCTCGGTCTGGTCACCTTCCTGCACCTGGTGGTGGGGGAGATGGCGCCGAAGTCGTGGGCGATCACCGACGCGGAGCGCTCGGCGACGCTGCTCGCGCTGCCGTTCCGTGCCTTCGCCCGGGTGGCCCGGCCGGTGCTCTCCGCCCTCAACGCGCTGGCCAACGCGATCCTGCGGCTGGTCGGGGTCAACCAGCAGGATCAGCTGGCCCAGGTGCACGGCCCGGACGAGCTGCGGATCCTGCTGGAGCAGTCCCGCGAGCACGGGCTGCTCGGCGCCGAGCAGCACCAACTGCTCACCAGCATGTTGGAGTTGCAGGGCACGTCGGTGGCGCAGGTGATGGAGCCGTTCGCGACCATGGTCACCGTTCGCCGGGACGACCCGGCCGAGCGGATCGAACAGGTCAGCCGGGACAGCGGCCGGTCGCGGCTGGCGGTGCTGGACGCCGCGGGCGACGTCTGCGGCCTGGTGCACGTGCGGGAGGCGGTGCGGGTGGTCACCACCGGCCGCGCCGCCACGGCGGGCGAGCTGATGACGCCCGCGTTCACGCTGCCCGCGACGTCCTCGGTCACCGAGGCGGTGGCCGCGATGCGGGCCCGGCAGTCCCAGCTCGCGCTGGTACGCAACGGCGGTGGCCCGGCCCGGCCGATCGGCTTCGTCGCGCTGGAGGACCTGCTGGAGGAGGTCATCGGCGAGTTCGACGACGAGACGGACACCGTGCCGCGCGGCCGACGGTTGCGATGAAGCGCGGCCCCGGCCGTGCTGGCGCGGTCGGGGCGGCGCAGCGGGCGTGAGGTCACCGCGACCGGGTAGGCGCGGCTGGTGCGGACCAGTAGGGTCCCTTCCCGGAAGGGGGCGCGCGGTGCGGCTGACGGGGGTGTCCCGGGAGTCCGGCTGGACCGGGCTGTCGGTGCAGACCACGCTGCCCAATCCGAGCACCCGTCCGGGTCTGCGCCTGCCGGGGCGGGTGACGCTGGCGGCCGGGCCGGACGACGTGCTGGTGCGGCACATCCGGCTCGGCCTGGTCACCACGGCCGAGCCGGACGACCCGTACGCCGCCAAGCGCCTGGTGCAGTTCTTTCAGCTGCCCATCGCGGGCCGGTTCGTCGTACCGGCGAACCGGCGGCGGGCGGTCGACTTCGCGCTGCCACTGCCGTGGGAGACCCCGGTGACCACCTTCGGCGGGGTGCCGTTGCTGAGCCTGCGGATGGGGCTGCGGACCGAGGTCTCCGTCGACCCGGACCTGGATCAGGGCGCCATGGTGCCGGTCTTCGTGCACCCGATCCCCACTCAGGAGCACGTGCTGGCGGCGCTGGACACGCTGGGTTTCTCGATCCGCCAGGCCGGGCTCCAGGAGGGCGGGTTGCCCGGGGTGGCGCACACCCTGCCGCTGCACCAGCGGTGGGGCTACTGGGTGGCGCCGCTGTACGCCGGCCCGATCACCGAGCTGGAGGTGATCTTCGTGACCAACTCGGCGGGCCTGGAGGCGATCTTCTGGATGGACCGCCGGCTGGCGCTGGCGGGGATCACCCACCAGAGCATCAGCCGGTTCCGGATCTGGCACGCGGACGCCGACCGGCGGGACTGGGTCGCCACCGTGGACGGCTGGCTGCGCCAGGCGATCAACCGGCATGCCGCTGCGGCGGCAGACGCCGACTGGTCCGCGCAGATCAACGAGTCCGCGCACGTCAGCCGCCACCCGGACGAGCCGGTCCGGCACGGGTACGGCCTCGGCGGCACCGCCGGCAGCGGCGGAGTCGGTGGCGGCGGCTCCGGCGGCGACGGCACCTGACCGGCGCGGGTCAGCCTGCGCTGGCGGTGGCCAGTTTCAGGCTGAAGGCCAGGAAGAGCGCGGCGACGGCGGTGGTCCCGCCGGCGGCGAGCCGGCGACGCTGGCGGAACTGCGCGGCCAGGAAGGTGCCCGCGAAGATCAACGCGGTCAGGTAGAGCGCGCTGGTCACCTGGGCGATCAGCCCGAGCAGCAGGAACGACAGCGCCGGCCAGGCGTAGCCGGGGTCGACGAACTGGATGAAGAACGAGATGAAGAACAGGATCGCCTTCGGGTTCAGCAGGCTGATCACCAGCGCCTTGCGGAACGGGCTGCGCATCGCCGCCGGCTCCGCGGCGTCGATGAGCCGCGGCGTGCTCGGGTCGTTGCGGTCGCGCCAGCGCCGCCAGGCCCCGCGCAGCATGGTCACCCCGACATAACCGAGGTACGCGGCACCGGCGTACTTGATCACCAGGAACAGCGGTGGGTACGCCTTGAGTATCGAGGCCACCCCGGCGGCGGAGAGGAACATCAGCACCCCGTCGCCGACGAACACCCCGCCCGCCGCCCGGTAGCCGGCCGCCACGCCCCGCTTGGCGGCGGTGGAGAGCACGAAGAGCGAGTTCGGCCCGGGCAGCAGGATGATGGCCACGGTGCCCAGTACGTACGTCCAGATGTCGGTGATCCCCAGCACGCCCGCCATCATCACGCCACGGGTGCCGTTCGGTGAAGTCTTTCCCGCAGCCTGACCTGTGCGTTCGGCCACTCGTCGACGGTCATCGCGTACTGCACGGTGTCCCGCCAGGAGCCGTCCGGGCGCTGCCGGTGCATCCGCAGCACGCCCTCCCGGGTGGCGCCGAGCCGCTCGATCGCCGCCTGCGAGCGAACGTTGCGGATGTCGGTGTGCCAGGCCACCCGCACCGCGCCCAGCTCGTCGAAGGCCCGGCTGAGCAGCAGCAGCTTCGCCTCGGTGTTGATCCCGGTACGCCACCACGGCCGGCCGAGGAAGGTGTGGCCGATCGCCACCGAGCGCCGCTCCGGGTCGATCTCGTAGTAGGAGGTGGTGCCGACCACCGCCCCGGTCGCCGCGCAGCGCTGCACCCAGGGCACCCGCTCGCCGCGGTGCTGGGCGGCCAGCGCGGCGGCGATCACCTCGCCGGTGCCGGCGGGCGTGGTGGGCAGCGCGACGTTGAGGTGTCGCCAGACCTCCGCGTCGGCGGTGGCGGTGTGCAGCTCGTCGGCGTGCGCGAGGTCCAGCGGCTCCAGCCGGACGTGCTGGCCGGCCATCGGGGCCGGGTCGTGCCAGGGCGTGCGGGTCGCCCGCAGGTACGCCGGCAGCGGCGCGGTGACCCCGGCGGCGGCTTCCGGCAGCCCGGCGGTGAGCCGCAGCGGCAGTACGCCCGCCCAGTGCGGCAGGTGCAGGTCGGCCTCGTCCTCGCGTACCCCACCGACGCGGGCCCGGACGGACACCTCACGCAGTGGCAGCGCCAGCACGGCGGTCTCGGCCAGCTCCCGCCGGTTGGGCGGGCGGCTGTCCGCGCTACGCCCCGCGCCCACCTTCTCCACCAGCGCGGTGAGCATGGCGCTCTTCTCCCGCTCGTCGGTGACCAGTCGGGCGGTGCCGTGTGCGACCACCGAGCGGTAGTTGGCGCTGTGGTGGAACTGGGAGCGGGCGTAGACCAGCCCGTCGAGCAGCGTCACCGCGACGCAGACCGGCAGGCCGTCGCCCCGGGCGGCGAGCAGTGGCCGGCTGCCGGTGGAGCCGTGCAGGTAGAGCGTGTCGCCGATGCGCACGTGCAGCGTGGGCAGCACCCGTGGCTGACCGTCCACGGTGAACCCGAGCGCGCAGTGGTACGCCTCGTCGAGCACCGCGTGCGCGGCGGGCCGGTCGTAGCTCATCCGGTCGCGGGAACGGTTGGGGGTGGTCCGGGCGGTGGGAGGGTACATGCTCGCCCCTTTGTTCTAGTACAATCTCTTGTTTGTGTCAGCACGCTATCAGCTCACCGGGTCGTCGGCCGTCGCGATTTCGGCCAGCATCGAGTCGGGCATCCGTACGGGGGGCCTGCCGCCCGGCGCCGCCCTGCCGCCGGTCCGGGTGCTCGCCGCCGAGCTGGGCGTCAGCCCGGCCACCGTCGCCCGCGCCTACCAGGAGCTTCGCCAGCGCGGCCTGCTCGCCACCGCCGGCCGGCACGGCACCCGGGTCCGCCCCCGCCCGCCGGTGGCCGCCCGCCGCTCCGCGCTGCGTCCGGCGCCGTTGCCCGGGGCCCGTGACCTGTCCCGGGGTGAGCCCGATCCCCGGCTGCTGCCCGCCCTCGGCCCGCACCTGGCGGCACTCGCCGCCGACACCGGCCCGCCGGTCGGCTACTCCGACGCCGGCGTGCTCCCCGAGCTGGCGGCGGCGGCACGCGCCCGGCTGAGCGCCGACGGCGTGCCGGCCGGGGAGCTCACCCTCACCGGCGGGGCGCTGGACGGCATCGAACGGCTGCTCGGCGCCCACCTGCGCCCCGGCGACGCGGTGGCGGTGGAGGACCCGGGCTGGGCCAACCTGCTCGACCTGGTCGCCGCGCTGGGGCTGCGCCCGATCGGCGTACCGCTGGACGACGAGGGGCCGCTGGTGGCCGGGGTGGCCGCCGCGTTGGCCGCCGGTGCGCGGGCGCTGGTCGTCACCAGCCGGGCGCAGAACCCGACCGGCGCGGCCGTCTCCGCCGCCCGGGCCGGGGAGCTGCGGGCGCTGCTCGCCGGTCGGCAGGACCTGCTGCTGATCGAGGACGACCACGCCGCCGAGCTGGCCCGCGTACCGCTGCACCCGCTGGCCGGCGCGCCCGCGAGCTGGGCCTTCGTCCGCTCGGTGAGCAAACCCTTCGGCCCGGACCTGCGGCTGGCCGTGCTGACCGGCGACGAGACCACGGTGGCCCGGGTGACCGGCCGGACGCGGGTCGGGGCCGGCTGGGTCTCCACCGTGCTGCAACGGCTGGTGCTCGCGCTGTGGCGGGATCCGGCGGTGGCCGAGTCGGTGCGGCAAGCGGCGGAGAGTTACGAGCGGCGGCGCGAGGGGCTGCTGGCCGCGCTGGCGGAGCACGGCCTGGCCGCGCACGGCAGCAGCGGCATCAACGTCTGGCTGCCGGTGGCGGACGAGACCAGCGCGGTCACCGCGCTGCGCGACGCCGGCTGGGCGGTGGCACCTGGAGCGCTCTACCGGATCGCCGCCCCGCCCGCCCTGCGCATCACCGTCAGCCCTCTCGCGACCGGGGATCTCGCCCCCCTGGCCGCCGCCCTGGCCCGCGCCGTCCATCCCACCCCGCCGCCCGGGTTCCCCATCTGACCCCACCGTCGGGCATGCCGGCTCCCCCGGCTTGTGGGGGAGAAAGTGCAGCATCACGACGATTCGGGGCGGTTGGGGTGGGTATGCGGGGCGCCGGAGGTGAATGACATGGCTTCAGGTGGCTCGCGCAAAGGGCTCTGGATCGCGGTGGCGGTGGTGGTCATCATCATCATCATCGTGCTGATCGCGCTCGCGTCCGGTGGCGGCGGCGGCGGCAACGGTTACTGACCCGGCCGGCCGTGGTCGGGGCGGATCCGGCAGGGGGCACCGAACGGGTATATAACAGTCGGCATGGCCGAGCAGACCGGGAGCGCCCAGGGCGCCCAGCGGTTCATCCCGCCGGGCGCGGACACGATCGACGAGCTGCGCACCGCCTCGGGTGGCTGTCAGGGGTGCGAGCTGTACCGGGACGCCACGCAGACGGTCTTCGGTCGTGGCGACGAGAGTGCCCGGGTGGTCCTGGTCGGCGAGCAGCCCGGCGACATGGAGGACCAGAAGGGGCTGCCCTTCGTCGGTCCGGCCGGGCGGCTGCTGCGCAAGGCGGTCGACGACGCCGGGCTCGACCCGGGGCAGATCTACCTGACCAATGCCGTGAAGCACTTCCGCTTCGAGCTGCGCGGTAAGCGGCGTATCCACCAGACCCCGGACCGGGTGCACATCACCGCCTGCCGGCCCTGGCTGGTCGCCGAGTTCGCCCGGCTCGACCCGGAGATCGTCGTGGTGCTCGGCGCGACAGCCGCCAAGGCGCTGCTCGGGCCGACGTTCCGGGTGACGAGACAGCGCGGGGAGCTGCTGCCCTGGCCGGCGTCGGCCCAGCATCCGGAGGACTTCACCCGGGTGCCGGTGGACAGCGCGGGCGGGGTCGCCGACGCGCCGCCGGCCCGGCTGCTCGCCACCATCCACCCGTCCGCGGTGCTGCGCGCCGACGACCAGGACAAGGCGTACGAGGGGCTGGTCGCCGACCTGACCGTCGCCGCCCACGCCCTGCCCGCCTGACGCCAAGATCTGCCCAGATCTTGGACGGTTTCCGTTCGCCGATCACGAGAACTGTCCAAGATTGACGGTGCGCTCGGGATTGCGTGGCCGTCGCGACCGGGTAACAAGGGTCGATGGACGTCGACAGCCGGGCGCATCGGGCAGGGGAGCACAGCGAGGCTACCGGCCGCCGCCGGAGATGGAAGAGTTTCGTCGAGCGGGCGACCGGGCTGCAGCTGGTGGCCGCCTACTGGGTGCCGGTGACGCTGTTGATCGGGCTGCCGGTGCGCTGGCTCTTCGACCGGCAGGAGTCCCTTGTCGAGGCCGTGCTGAGCGCGGCACTGAGCGCCGTCTGGATCGGCCCCGCGTTCTACCTGGGCCGGCGGGTAGCGGGCGACCAGGCTGCCCGGCGGGACCCCGACGGGTACGCGCTGCGCGAGGCGTTGCGCTCCGGCACCGTGCCGCAGAACGACTCTGCGCGGGCCGAACTGCCCGGCTACCTGGCAGGGCAGTGGCGGGCCACCTGGGCGGCGCTGCTGCTAATCCTGAGCGTGTCCCTCGGTCTGGTCCTGCTCGGTCTGCTCGCCACCGACAACGAGGGCTTCGCGGTGATCTTCGGCGTGGTCGCCGTGGTCAGCATGGCCGTCGCCGCTCACACCCTGGCCCGGATCCGCCGGCTGACACACCTGCTCGCCGTGCCCGACACGCCAGGACCGCGCGAGTAGAACGACTACTAGCGGGTGGCGCCCGCACCGTCGCCGCCCACGCCCGACCGGTCCGACCCAAGATCCGCACACCTCGGGAGACGGGTGTCGGTTCGGCCGCTGGCGAAACCCACTGCCGCTGGTCGGCGCGGGTGCGCGAGGATGGGTCAACCCGTCCCGAGGAGCGCCGATGGCCACCGACCTGACCGCGCCGCGTACCGTCCGGCCCGACGTCGCGCCGATCCAGCGGCGTACCCTGCGGCTGCTCTTCACCACCCAGATCGTCGGCGGCATCGGCGTGACCATCGGCATCGCCGTGGGTGCGCTGCTCGCCGCCCGGATCGCCGGCACGGCGGTGGCCGGCCTGGCGCAGAGCGCCGGGGTGGTGGGCGCCGCGCTGCTCGCCGTCCCGGTCACCAGGATCATGACCCGGCACGGCCGGCGGCCGGGCCTGGTGGTGGCGTACGCGGTCGGTGCCGTCGGCGGCGTGCTGGTGGTGGTGGCCGCGGCCACCCGCTGGGTGCCGCTGCTCTTCCTCGGCATGCTGTTCTTCGGCGGCGGCACCGCCGCGAACCTCCAGGCCCGCTACGCGGCGGTGGACCTCGCCGAGCCGGCCCGTCGGGGTCGGCAGCTCTCCGTGATCGTCTGGGCCACCACCATCGGCGCGGTGGCCGCGCCGAACTTCGCCGCGCTGGCCGACCGGGTCACCACCGGCTGGGGGCTGCCGCCGCTGGCCGGCCCGTTCGCGTTCAGCGCGGTCGCGTTCGTGCTGGCTGCGGTCGTACTCCTGGGTCTGCTCCGGCCCGACCCGCTGCTCACCGCGCGCCGTCTCGCCGCGGCCGACACGCCGCCGACCGCCGACGTGCCGGCGGCTGCCGTGGCGGCCGAGGCGCCGGCGGACGGTGGCCCGGTCGGTGGCGGTGCGGCACCGACCGCCGCGCCGGTCGGGGTGCGCGCGACGCGCGGCGCCGGGATGCGCGTGGCCTGGTCGGTGGTACGTGGGCGGCCGGCCGCCCGGCTCGGCATCGCGGCGGTGGCGGTCGGCCACCTGGTGATGGTGGCGGTGATGTCGATGACCCCGGTCCGGCTCGGGGAGTCACACGCCGACGCGGACGTGCTGCGGCTGGTCGGCATCGTGCTGAGCCTGCACATCGCGGGCATGTACGCGTTCTCGCCGCTGGTCGGCTGGCTCACCGACCGGCTCGGCCGGCGTGCGGTGATCCTCGGTGGGGTCGGCTTGCTGCTGGCCGCCTGCGCGGTCGCCGGCACCGCCGGGCACCACACGCCCCGGCTCTCGGTGGGTCTGGTCCTGCTCGGGCTGGGCTGGTCGGGGACGATGGTGGCCGGTTCGACGCTGCTCTCCGAGTCGGTGTCGGCCGGCGTGCGGCCGAGCGTCCAGGGGCTGTCCGACCTGACCATGGGGCTGGCCGGGGCCGGTGCCGCCGTGGTCAGCGGGTTTGTCATGGAGTTCGCCGGTTATCCGGTGCTCACCCTGCTCGCGGCGGTCGCGACGGTGCCCCTGGTGGCGCTAGCGTTGCGCCCGGTGCCGACCGGGGCACCGGACGAGGAGGGCTGAACACGTGCGGCTGACCGACTTCTGGGCGCGGCTGGAGGAGGCGTTCGGGCCCGGCTACGCGGCCAGCATCGCCCGCGACCAGGTGCTGTCGCAGCTCGATGGACGGACCATCGAGCAGGCACTGGCGTCGGGGGAGCAGACGCACGTGGTCTGGCGGGCGGTCTGCGCCGCGTATCCCGACCGCGTGCCCGCTCGACTACGCTGAGCAGCCTTTTCGCCGCTTCCGCGTGTCGCTTGTCGAGTCGTACACCTGTTCGGCTATTGTCCACAGCGGGGTGCTCGTCCACAGCTCGCGGCCCGTCGGCTGGTTTTCTGTCGGACCCAGCGCCTAGCGTGTCCGCGTGACGCGAAGCTCAGCAAAGACGCCGGCGAAGGCAGGGGTGGCAACCATGGCAGCAGGGCCTGACCGGGAGAAGGCACTCGACCTTGCTCTCGCTCAGATCGACAAGCAATTCGGCAAGGGCTCGGTGATGCGGCTGGGGGAGCGGCCGGTCATCCAGACCGCCGTGATCCCGACCGGGTCCATCGCGCTCGACGTCGCGCTCGGCGTGGGCGGCCTGCCGCGCGGCCGGGTGGTCGAGGTCTACGGTCCCGAGTCCAGCGGTAAGACCACGGTGGCGCTGCACGCGGTGGCCAACGCCCAGCGGGCCGGTGGCATCGCCGCCTTCATCGACGCCGAGCACGCGCTCGACCCGGAGTACGCGAAGGCCCTCGGCGTCGACACCGACGCGATGCTGGTCTCCCAGCCGGACACCGGCGAGCAGGCGCTGGAGATCGCGGACATGCTGATCCGCTCCGGCGCACTCGACATCATCGTGATCGACTCGGTGGCGGCCCTGGTGCCGCGTGCCGAGATCGAGGGTGAGATGGGCGACAGCCACGTGGGTCTCCAGGCCCGGCTGATGAGCCAGGCGCTGCGGAAGATCACCGGTGTGCTCAGCAACACCGGCACCACGGCGATCTTCATCAACCAGCTCCGGGAAAAGATCGGCGTGATGTTCGGCAGCCCGGAGACCACCACCGGTGGTCGGGCGCTGAAGTTCTACGCGTCGGTCCGGCTCGACGTGCGACGCATCGAGAGCCTCAAGGACGGCACCGACGTGGTCGGTAACCGCACCCGGGTCAAGGTCGTGAAGAACAAGGTCGCGGCGCCGTTCAAGCAGGCCGAGTTCGACATCATGTACGGCAAGGGCATCTCGCGCGAGGGCTCGCTGATCGACGTCGGCGTGGAGCAGGCGATCATCCGCAAGTCCGGCGCCTGGTACACCTACGACGGTGACCAGCTCGGCCAGGGCAAGGAGAAGGCCCGGGAGTTCCTGAAGGAGAACCCGGACGTGGCGGCCGAGATCGAGAAGAAGATCCTGGAGAAGCTCGGCGTCGGGGTCGGCGCGAGTGACGCCGCCGGTGGCCCGGAGCTGCCGCCGGTCGACTTCTGACCGGTCGCTGACCCATGGCAGGACGACGCGCCCGTACGGGGCGGGGCTGGGATGCCAGCCCGCCCCGTACGGGCGACGCCAGCGATCCGCCCCGTCCCCGGCGGGGGCGCCGTGGCCGGTCCGAGGAGGCCGACGCGGCCGAGTCCCCGGCGCCACCTCGTGACGAGTCCGAGGTGGCCCGCGAGATCTGCCTGCGGCAGCTCGCCGTTCGGCCACGCACCCGTGCCGAGCTGGCCGGGGCGTTGGCCAAGCGGGGCATCTCCGAGCAGGTCTCGGCCGAGGTGCTCGACCGGTACGACGAGGTCGGCATCATCGACGACGCCGCGTTCGCCCGGGCCTGGGTCTCCAGTCGGCACGCCGGGCGTGGCCTGGCTCGCCGTGCGCTCGCCAACGAGCTGCGCCAGAAGGGCGTGGACGGCGAGGTGGCCACCGAGGCGCTGGGCGAGTTGGACGAGGAGACCGAGGCGGAGACCGCCCGTGCCCTCGTGGAGCGAAAGCTGCGCACCGCCCGGGGTGAGCCCGACGCGGTCTTCCGCCGGCTGGTGGGCGTGCTGGCCCGCAAGGGCTACCCACCCGGCGTGGCGATCCGGGCGGTGAAGGACGCGATCGCCGCGCAGAGCGCCGAGGCGGCCGAGTTCGCGGAGCAGATCGACGCCGACGCGCTCGCCGACGCCGAGGGCGAGCTGGACCGCGACAACCGCACGGCCGAGTGAGCGGCCCGGTGGGTGGTCCGGGGCGGATCGGTCCGGGAGCGCGAGCCCGCTGCTGAAGGCGTGCCTGAACGGTGGACGCGACCCGGCCGCCCACCCAGCTGTGCCGGTCACCCCGGCGGAGTTGGCAGCCGACGCGGCCCGCTGCGCGGCGCGGTGAGCCTGCGGGTGTCCGCAACTGGACGGATGCGTCACACCCGGCTCAGCGGCCGATCGTCGCCCCCGTCACCGACGGTGGCGGGCTGAGCAGGCCCGACACGCCCGGCGAGCCCGGCACCTCGCGGAGTTTGTCCGCTGCTGTCCGGCGCGACATCAGCGTTCGGTGATGTCACCGCTTCTCTCCGTTCGGGGGGTTTGATCATGAGTTCTTGACCAGACCGCCCCCGGCGACCTAGCCTCGCCATACAGGCTCACATTGCCCGACCAAGCGCAGGCTAAGCGCACAACATAGATCGCGTAACAAGACAGCATCACTTTGGCCAGCGCAACCGGCCATTCATCGCAGCTCCGGGCAGGCCGGTCCGGAGCCGGCGCGACAACTGCACCCGGCCGCCGACGATGCCCGCGGGCACCGCCGGCGGAGAGAGCTATCCACGGCCAGTCGCTCCGGTCGGGCGTCCAGAGCCGCAGGAGCGTGCCCTTGGCACGGTCGCTGCGGCGCAGACGTATCAGGGGAGGCGGCCATGGCGGGGCGGCACAGGTTCACCGGCGGTCCGCACGAGGTCCCGGCATGAGCACCTTCGACGTGGTGCTCCTCGCCGCCGTCCTGATCCTGACCGTGGTGGTGGTCGGCGCGGTGCTCTTCGGCGTCCGGACGCTGCGCCAGGTCGGCGCGGCCCCCGCGCCGGAGGATCCGGCCTTCATCGCCGAGAAGGACCGTCAGGAGCAGTCCCTCGCCGCCCTGCGCAGCGCGGCCGACCAGGCGAACAGCACGATCGACGTGGCGAAGTCCGCGGCGTCCGCGGCCCGCGCCGAGGCCGCGGCGGCGAAGGCGGAGGCGAAGGCCGCCCGGGCCGAGGCCCGCCGGGTGCTCGACGACGCCCGCGCCGAGGCCGACACGGTGCTGGAGCGGGCCCACAAGCAGGCCGAGGCGGACGCCGAGCAGTTGCGCACCACGGCCCGGCGCAGCGGCGAGCGGGAGGTCGCGGTGCTGGCCGCCACCACCCGGGAGCAGGCGGCCGAGGTGGAGCGCCGGGCGGCCCGGATGGACGAGCGCGAGCGGCTGCACACCGAGGAGGTGGAGCGGTTCGCCGAGCGGGAGCGGCAGCTCACCGCCGCCCGCGCCGCACTCGCGGCCCGGGAGGCCGAGCTCACCCGGCGGGAGGCCGAGCTGGCCGAGGCGGAGGAGCTGCGTCGCCGGGAGTTGGAGCGGGTGGCCGGGCTCACCGCCGAGACGGCCCGGCTGGAGCTGATCGAGGCGATCGAGACGCAGGCCAAGCGGGAGGCGGCGCTGCTGGTGCGGGACATCGAGTCCGACGCGCGCAACACCGCCGAGCAGCGGGCCCGGCACATCGTGGTGGACGCGATCCAGCGGGTGGCCAGCGAGCAGACCGCGGAGAGCGTGGTCAGCGTCCTGCACCTGCCCGGCGACGAGATGAAGGGGCGCATCATCGGCCGGGAGGGCCGCAACATCCGCGCCTTCGAGTCGGTGACCGGGGTCAACCTGATCATCGACGACACCCCGGAGGCGGTGCTGCTCTCCTGCTTCGACCCGGTACGCCGGGAGGTCGGCCGCCTCACCCTGGAGAAGCTGGTGCTGGACGGGCGGATCCACCCGCACCGGATCGAGGAGGTCTACGACCTGGCCCGGCACGAGGTGGAGGAGCTCTGCCACCGGGCCGCCGAGGACGCCCTGGTCGAGGTCGGCATCACCGAGATCCACCCGGAGTTGGTCGACCTGCTGGGCCGGCTGCGTTACCGCACCTCGTACGGGCAGAACGTGCTCAAGCACCTGGTCGAGACCGCGCACATCGCCGGCATCATGGCCGCCGAGCTGCGCCTGGACGTGCCCACCATCAAGCGGTCGGCGTTCCTGCACGACATCGGCAAGGCGCTCACCCACGAGGTGGAGGGCAGCCACGCCATCATCGGCGCCGACCTGGCCCGCAAGTACGGCGAGCACGAGGACGTGGTGCACGCCATCGAGGCGCACCACAACGAGGTGCCGCCGCAGACCATCGAGGCCGTGCTCACCCAGGCGTCCGACGCCTGCTCCGGCGGCCGGCCGGGCGCGCGCCGGGAGAGCCTGGAGGCGTACGTCAAGCGACTGGAGCGGATCGAGGAGATCGCGGCCAGCAAGCTCGGCGTGGACAAGGTCTTCGCCATGCAGGCCGGTCGGGAGATCCGGGTGATGGTCAAGCCGGACGACGTGGACGACATCGGGGCGGCCGTGCTGGCCCGGGACGTGGCCAAGCAGATCGAGGAGGAGCTGACCTACCCGGGTCAGATCAGGGTCACCGTGGTCCGCGAGTCCCGGGTCACCGAGATCGCCCGCTAGTCCGGCACACCCGCCTGGTCGACGGCGTGGGCCTGACGATCTGATGCCGTCGGGTCTGTTCTGCCGGGGCTGCGGGCGGCTCGTACGGCCAGTGCCGTGCACGCCACTCCGGCGGCCCGGCAGAGGAGCACAGCCGGGTTGACGTACGCCCGCACGAGATCGCTGGTGGTGCCGTCGGCGTAGCGTGTTCAGCGGAAAGGGCCAGCCCGGACACCGGGCTGGCCCTTTCCTTGCGAGCTGATTCTCAGACGCCGACTCCGCCGGCACCCTCGGACTGCGACATGAGCGCGGCCGGGGGTGCGGTCTGCCCCGCAGTGCCGGCGGTCTTGCGGCCCCGGGAGAGCCGGCGCTGGACGTACTGGGCCAGCTTCGACAGCGAGTAGTTGACCGCGATGAACAGGACGGCGATCACCACGTAAACCTGGATCGGGTTGCCCAGCGCGCCGATGATCTGCTTGCCGATGTTCAGGGTTTCCTCGTAGCTGATGATGAAGCCGAGCGAGGTGTCCTTGAGCACCACCACGAGCTGGCTGATCAGCGCCGGCAGCATGATCCGGAACGCCTGCGGCAGCAGGATCATCCGGGTGGTCTGTGCGGGGGAGAGGCCGATCGCGGCCGCCGCCTCGCCCTGCCCGCCGGGCAGGCCCTCCATGCCGGAGCGGAGGATCTCGGCGATCACGACCGAGTTGTAGATGGTGAGGCCGATGACCAGGTACCAGAGCGTGTCGAAGGTGACGCCGAACTCGGGAAAGCCGCGGGCCACGAAGAAGATCGTGATGACCACGGGCAGGCCGCGGAACACCTCGACGCAGACCCGGGTGACCGCCGACAGCAGGACGCTCAGCCCGCGCAGCAGGTACGACACCGGGGTGGCAAGGCCGGTGAACCGGCGCCGGGTCAGGCTCTTGAGCTGGATCCGCAGCACCGCCAGCGCGGTGCCGATCACCAGCGAGGAGATGATCGCCAGCACCGCCGCGGTGAGGGTGTTCTTGAGGCCGAGCCCGATCCGGTCCCAGACCTGTGAGAAGTTCTCGTTGGAGGGGTCGATCAGCGGCCCCCACAGCTCCATCGAGAACTGGCCCTTGGCATCGAGCGGCCGGTAGATCAGGAAGTACGCGCCGATCAGCAGCAGCACGGTGGCCACGAGGCTGCTGACGAGGGTGATCCGGCGCTGCCGGGGCCCGGGTACGTCGTAGAGGACGGTCTGCTGGCTCATCGGGCCACCGCCTGTCGCTTCTCGATCCGGTCCAGGAGGGCGCCGAGCGGCACGGTCATGATCAGGTAGCCGATCGAGATGCCGATGGCGACCGGGATGAAGGCGTAGCCCTCGGCCCCGGTGAGCTGGTCGGCCGTGGCCGACAAATCGCCGACCACCCCGAAGAAGCCGATCAGCGCCGAGTTCTTGATCATGGCGATGATCACCGACCCGAGCGGCACGATCGAGGCCTTCCAGGACTGCGGCAGCACCACGTACCGCAGGTTCTGGCCGAAGGTCAGCCCCAGCGACCGGGCTGCCTCGGCCTGCCCGGCCGGCACCGCGTTGACGCCCGAGCGCAGCGCCTCGCAGACGAACGCCGCGGTGTAGAGCACCAGGGCGATGAGCGCGAAGCGGAAGTACGGCAGGTCGGTGTCGAGCCGGCTGAAGACCGCCTCGAGGCCGGGGACGCGGAGGAAGTCCGCGTTCGAACCGAGCGCCGGCAGGCCGAACGCGGCGAAGAACATCACCACGGTCAGCGGCATGTTCCGGAAGACGTTCACGTAGCCGGTGCCGACCGCCCGTAGCGGCGGGATCGGCGAGATCCGGAGCACCGCCACGACGGCGCCCAGGATCAGGGCGCCGATCGCGGCGAGCACGCAGATCTGGAGGGTGAGCCAGAAACCACCCGCGAAGACGTCGAACTTGTCGATGAGAACATTCACGGGCCGGTCTTCCTCCCCACCCTCCAGATTGACGCGATCAGATCAGTAGCGGTTGACGGCCGGGGCGCTGCCCAGCTCGGCACCGAACTTGCCGGCGGTGTCGTCCCAGGCCTTCTTCCAGCTGCCGTCGGAGAAGGCCTTGTCCAGCGTGTCGTTGATGAAGGTGCGGAAGGCCGCGTCCTCCTTCTTCACGCCGATGCCGTACGGCTCCTTGGTGAAGTTGTCGCCGGCGAGCTTGAAGGACGCCTCGTCCTTGGCGATGTAACCGAGCAGGATCACGTTGTCCGTGGTGACCGCGTCAACCTGGCCGCCCTTGAGGGCGTCGCGGCACTTGTCGTACGTGTCGAAGAGCACCAGCTGGGTGCCGACGTCCTTGACGTACTGCTTGATCGTCTCGGCGGGCGTCGAGCCGGTCACCGAGCAGACCTTCTTGGTGCCGTCCTTGAAGGAGTCCGGACCGGTGATGGTCGCGTCGTCCTTCTTGACCATGATGTTCTGGCCGGCCTCGTAGTACGGCCCGGCGAAGGCGATCCGCTCCTTGCGCTTGTCGTTGATCGTGTAGGTCGCGGCGACGAAGTCCACCGTGCCGTTGACGATCACGTCCTCGCGGACCTTCGAGGGGGCCTCGACCCACTCGATCTTGTCCTCGGGGATGCCGAGCTCCTTGACGATGATCTTCGCGACCTCGACGTCGAAGCCCTCGGGCTTGCCCGACAGGCCCTTCTGGCCGAAGCCGGGCTGGTCGAACTTCGTGCCGATCTTGATCTTCTGGGCCTTGTTCAGCTTCTCCATGGTGCTGCCGGCGGCGAAGGACTTGCTGCCGGAGCCGGTGCCCTCCCCGCCGTCGTCGCCACCACAGGCGGTGAGGCCGAGCGCCAGAGCGGCGACCGCGGCGACCGCGGCAACGCGCTTGATACGCATACTCTTCTCCTTCTTCAACGGGGCCCGCCGGTGGCCGGCGCGCTCCACTACGGACGCCTAGTGCGTGAGGATCTTGGAGAGGAAGTCCCGGGCCCGCTCGCTGCGCGGGTTGGCGAAGAACTCCGCCGGCGGGGCGTCCTCGACCAGTTGGCCGTCGGCCATGAAGATGACCCGGTTCGCGGCGTGCCGCGCGAAGCCCATCTCGTGGGTGACCACAACCATCGTCATGCCGTCGCGGGCCAGCGAGGTCATCACGTCCAGCACCTCGCCGACCATCTCCGGGTCCAGCGCGCTGGTCGGCTCGTCGAAGAGCATCGCCTTGGGCTGCATGGCCAGGGCCCGGGCGATGGCCGCCCGCTGCTGCTGGCCGCCGGAGAGCTGGGCCGGGAACTTGTCCGCCTGGTTGGCGATGCCGACCCGGTCGAGCAGGGCCAGGCCGCGCTCGCGGGCAGCGGCCGGCTTCTCCTTGCGGACCTTGATCGGGCCGAGGGTGACGTTCTCGAGGATGGTCTTGTGGGCGAAGAGGTTGAAGGACTGGAAGACCATCCCGACCTCGCTGCGCAGCTTGGCGAGCGACTTGCCCTCGGCCGGCAGCGGCTGGCCGTCGAAGGTGATGGTGCCGGAGTTGATCGGTTCCAGTCGGTTGATGGCGCGGCACAGCGTCGACTTGCCGGAGCCAGACGGGCCGATGACCACGACCACCTCGCCCCGGCCCACCGACAGCGAGACGTCGTCCAGCACGTGCAGCGGCCCGAACCACTTGTTGACCGCGTCCAGCACGATGAGCGGTTCGCCCGTCGTCACGTCGTCCACCGTCCCTGTCGTCTCCCGGATAGGGGTCGGTTGACCCCCGGTGCGGCCACTGTAGGCGGCGTGATGTGGCGGAACGCAACTCGGCGGGTCACGGAGCGGTAACACCGGTCACGATCGTTGCGGCGAGTCCGATTCCGGTCACCACGCGGGCCGCAGCGGTGGCGTCGGCGGCGCGTTGCCGAGATCATAGGGGGATGACCGAACCGGTACGCCTGACCCGGTACGCGCGCGGCGGCGGCTGTGCCTGCAAGATCCCTCCGGGCGAGTTGGAGATCATGGTGGCCGGTCTCGGCCCGGCCACCGGCACCGCGGAGTTGCTGGTCGGGTTGGACCACGGCGACGACGCGGCGGTGGTCCGTCTGGATGAGCGGACCGGTCTGGTGAGCACCGCCGACTTCTTCACCCCGGTGGTCGACGACGCGTACGACTGGGGGCGGATCGCCGCGGCCAACGCGCTCTCCGACGTGTACGCGATGGGCGGCGTCCCGCTGGTCGCGCTCAACCTGCTCTGCTGGCCGCGCGACGTGCTGCCGCTGGAGCTGGCCCGCGAGGTGCTGCGGGGAGGCCAGGACGTGGCCCGGGAGGCCGGCTGCCATCTGGCCGGCGGGCACAGCGTGGACGACGACGGCCCGAAGTACGGCCTCGCGGTCACCGGCACCGTCCGGCCGGAGGAGCTGATCACCCTCGACGCGGGCCGGGCCGGGATGCCGCTGTCGTTGACCAAGCCGCTCGGGGTGGGTGTCCTGAACACCCGGCACAAGGCCACCGGCGAGGTCTTCCCGGAGGCGGTCGCCACGATGAGCGCGCTCAACCGGGACGCCGCCCGGGCGGCGGTCGCGGCCGGCGTCCGTTGCGGCACCGACGTGACCGGGTTCGGCCTGCTCGGGCACGCCTCGAAGCTGGCTCGGGCCAGCCGGCTGACGGTGGCCATCGACACGGCGCGGGTGCCCTACCTGACCGGTGCGCGGGAGGCGCTGCGCGACGGGTACGTCAGCGGCGGCAGCCGGCGCAACCTGGACTGGGTCACCCCGTGGACCGACTTCGGCGCCGCGGACGAGGGCGAGCGGCTGCTGCTGGCCGACGCGCAGACCTCCGGCGGCCTGCTCGTCGCCGGTGAGGTGCCGGGAGCGCCCGTGGTGGGTGAGCTGCTGCCGCGCGGCGAGCACCTGGTCGTTCTGCGCTGACCGGCTCTCGACCCGCGCCGCCGCCGCCGGAACACGCGTCGCCGAACGTGCGGACGGCGCACCATACCCGATAAACTGTCACCTTCCCGCTACTCCGAGCATTGGTGCTCAGGAAATTTTGCCCGGAATGGTCACAGACCGGTAACTTGCCCCCGGCTGAGGTCATATGCCCCCCACCATCGTCAGTAAGGCCCGATCCGGAGGCCGGTGGGACGAACGCAGCGAGGAGGCGGAATGACCGAGCTGTGGAACTGGAGAATCGAACGGGTGCGACCCGTGGAGGTCTACCCGGCGCTGGCCGAGGCGCTCGGCCGGGTGGTGATGCCGCTGGCGGTGGCCGACCCGGCCCGGCTGCCGGCGTACGCGGTGGTCTGCGACGTCTGGCAGGCGCCGGGGGAGTTCGCGACGATCGTGGACTGTTACGGGGTGCCGGAGCGGCTCTCCGAGCACGCCAGCATCGCCGCGTTGGCCCGGCTGCTGGACCGCAACTGCCTGCTGCGCGACGACACGCTCGACGCCGGCCGGCACCTGCTGGTCACCCCGGACGGCACGGTCCGCCCGGTGCACTTCGACATCCGGGACACCGACGACGGCGAGGTGCTCAGCAGGCAGCGGCTCTGCACCCTGGCCGACCCGGGCTGCCGGGGCTGGTCGCAGTGCCACCGCTCGCGCTGGGCGCCCGACACGGTCGCTCCGGCGCTGGCCGCGGCCTGACCCCGGTCAGGCCCGGCCGGCCCGGTCTGCGGTGGCCCGCCGCCGGTCAGTTGGCGGCGGTGGCGGCCCGGTCCGCGGCCCCGGCGCCCCGGACCACGAGCTGGTCGAGCAGGGTGCGGGTGGCCTCGGTCACGGCGGCCACCGCGGCGTCGAACGCGGCGGCGTTGTGCGCGGCGGGCGCCCGGAAGCCCGAGATCTTCCGGACGTACTGCAACGCCGCCGCCTCGATGTCCGCGTCGGTCACCTGAGGGGTGAACGGCTCACGCAACGTCTTGATGCTCCGGCACATGTGGCACTCCTCGTCTTCTCTGTCGACGCCCCGGCTGCCACCGCAGGTGCCGGCGGCTGTACCGACGGTGACACTTGGTCGATATTTGTCTATCCTGGTCACGGACCAGAGCCTTTCGAGCCATTGTCGCCGCTCGCGCTCCCGCGCCCCGGGCCCCCGGAGACTCATTGTGGACCACGCCCCCACCCGCCCATCCCGTCCCGCGCTCGACGATCTGACGCGTAGCCTGCACACCCCGCTGGAGCGGATCTCCGTCGAGCACGCCGACCTGGTCGCGACGGTTCGGCAGCGCGTCCTCGCCGGTGAGTCGACGCCCTCCGGCGCCGTTCCCGTCGCAGCGTTCAACTCGTCCATCTGATCGATGGTCTGCCGGTGCGGTTCGTCCGGTTCGGGCGGATCCTGCCGGCGGATCAGCCAGTTCGTGCTGAAGGTGCACAGCAGGTGTGACCTCAGCTGCGACCACTGCTACGTCTACCAGCACGCCGACCAGACCTGGCGTGGCCGCCCGGTCCGGATGTCACCGGCCACCGTCCGGGCCGCGGGAAAGCGGATCGCCGAGCACGCCCGCGAGCACGAGCTGCCGGTCGTGCACGTGGTGCTGCACGGCGGCGAGCCGCTGCTGCTCGGTGCTGCCGGGCTGCGCGAGGTGGTGGCCGCGTTGCGGGCCGAGATCGCGCCCTGGACGCAGCTCGACCTGCGGATGCAGACCAACGGCGTGCTGCTCGACGAGGAGCTGTGCGGCGTGCTGGTCGACCACGACGTGAAGGTGGGCGTGTCGTTCGACGGCGACCGCGCCGCCAACGACCGGCACCGGGTGTTCGCCCACGGCGGCAGCAGTCACGACCACGTCCGGCGGGCTCTGGCCCTGCTCCGTCACCCGGCTCATCGCGCCAGCTACGCCGGCATCCTCTGCACGGTCGACGTCCGCAACGATCCCGACCGGGTCTACGAGGCGCTGCTGGCCGAACACCCGCCCCGGGTCGACCTGTTGCTGCCGCACGCCACCTGGGACCGCCCCCCGGACCGCCCCGGCGACACGGCCACCCCGTACGCGGACTGGCTGGGGCGGATCCACCGCCGGTGGGTGGACGACGGGCGGCCGGTGTCGATCCGGCTGTTCGAGGCCCTGCGCCCGGGTGGGGGCGGCACCGAGGCGTTCGGCCTCGCCCCGGCCGACGTGCTCGTGGTCGAGGCCGACGGCACCTGGGAACAGGTCGATTCGCTGAAGACCGCGTACCACGGCGCGGCCGGCACCGGATTCGACGTGTTCGGTCACTCGGTGGATGAGGCCGCCCGGCATCCGGGGGTCGCCGTCCGGCAGGCCGGCGTGGCTGGGCTCAGTGCCATCTGCCAGGCCTGCCCGGTCGTCGACCGGTGCGGCGGCGGCCTGTACGCCCATCGTTGGCGGACCGGCTCCGGTTTCGACAACCCCTCGGTGTACTGCGCCGATCTGCGCCGCCTGATCGACACGGTGGCCGCGTACCCGCCATCGGGCCACGCCACCCACCGCGCACCACCCGAGCGGGACGACTCGCCGGTCGACGAGCTGCTGGACGAGCTGGCGGCCGGGCACGAGTCGGAGCAGGTCCTCTCTCTGCTCGCCGCCACCCAGCTCTCCATCACCCGGGCGCTGCTGGCGGCCTGGCGGGAGAGGACCGGGCCGACCGCCGCCTGGGAGCTGCTCGCTCACCTCGACGGCACGGCACCGGACGCGGTACGGGCGGTCCTGACGCACTCCTTCGTCCGCCCGTGGCTGGTGCACTGCCTGGGCCCGTCCACCCGGTCCGGGCCGGCCCGGGCGGTCGACCCGCTACCGGCCCTCGCCACCGTCGCCGCCCTCCGGGCCGGCGTTGCGACAGCGCTGAGCGTCCCGGTGCGGGCCGGCACGATCACGCTGCCCACGCTCGGCAGCCTGGTGGTGCCGAGCGGCAGCGGCGAGAGTGCCGACGTGACCGTCCTCCCGGGAGGGTTCCGGGTCGGTGGCGGGCCGGCGGAGCAGGTGGTGGCCCTCGATCCGGCCGGGCCGGCACCGACCGGCTGGCGGCCCACGCGCCGTGTGCCGGTGCCCGATCGCCACCTGCTCGTCGAGGACGGCGACCCGTACCGGGACTGCTACGGCCAACCGGTCGCCTCCCGCCTGGACGAAGCGGCGACGGGGGCGTTGGGCCGTGTCCTGGCCGACGCCTGGCGCGTCGTGCACCGTGACGTGCCGGCCCACGCGGCGGCGCTCGACGCCGGTCTGCGTACCGTCGTGCCGCTGGCCCCCGACCCGGCGAGACCGCTGCGGAGCGCCACCGCCCGGGGCGCCTTCGGTGCGGTCGCCGTCACCCCCATCCCGGACCCGGAGACGATGGCGGTGCTGCTCGTGCACGAGTGGCAGCACGCGAAGCTCGGTGCGGTGCTCGACCTGTACGACCTCGTCGAGTCGAGCGCGGCCCCCCGGATCCGGGTGCCCTGGCGCCCCGACCCCCGGCCGCCGGAGGGAGTGCTCCAGGGCGTGTACGCGCACCTGGCGGTCACCCGGGTGTGGCGGTCCCGGGCGGACGCCGACCGGCCCGAGCACCGGGACGCGTCGGCGCACGCGGCCCGTTACCTGTCCTGGACCCGGGACGGCGCCGACGCTCTGCTGGCGAGCCGCACGCTCACCCCGGCCGGGGAACGGTTCGTCGGCCGGATGCGGCACGCCCTGGAGGAGATCCGTGTCGGGCCCGGATGAGACGCCCCGCCTGCCCGCGCTGGGTCGGTCCCGCCTCGCCGCGGACCTGCGCGCGTTGGGCGTCCGCGCGGGGGCGTGCCTCCTCGTGCACTGTGGCCTACGCCGGCTGGGCCCGCTGGAGCACGGTCCCGCGACGCTCGCCGGCGCGCTGCGCGACGTCCTCGGCCCGGCCGGCACACTGCTGGTGCCCACCCAGACCGACGGCAACTCGACCACCTCCCGCACCTACCTGGCGGCCACCGCCGGCCTGGACGCGGCGCAGCTCGCCCGGTACGAGGCGGCCCTGCCGGGCTGGGACCGCCGGACCACCCCGTCGCAACGGATGGGCGCGCTCGCCGAGTTCGTCCGGTGTGCCCCCGGCGCCGAGCGCAGCGATCATCCGCAGACCTCGTTCGCCGCGCTCGGTCCCCGGGCGCGGCAGCTCACCGACGGCCACGACCTCGACTGCCACCTGGGCGAACGCTCACCGGTGGGCGCCCTGTACGCGGCGGACGGGCAGATCCTGCTGCTCGGCCTCGGCTACGAGGCGTGCAGCGCGCTGCACCTGGCCGAGTACCGCCTGCCGGTGCCGCCGCCGGAACGGGACTACCACTGTTTCCGGCTCGTCGACGGCCGTCGGGTCCGCCTCGACTTCCGCGCCCTCGATCTCGACGACAGCGACTTCCCGAACGTCGGGGCCGCGCTCGACGGCGAGCCGTTCGTCCGGCAGGGCCGCGTCGGCGGGGCGCCAGCACGACTGCTGCCGCTGCGCGCCACTGTGGACTTCGCGGTCGGTTGGTTCGCCGCGAACCGCCTGACGGTCGGACGTTGACGTGGGGTCTACGCTGATGGTCCGGCCGCGTGGGGAGGGCGGAGGGCCTGCGGTGACCACAGTGGACCTGCCCTCCGGCACGCGTGCCCCGCTGTTCTTCGTTAGCTACTCCCGGGCGCCGGTCCGCCGGGCCACCGGAAACCCCGCCGAGTACGTCTCCCGTTTCTACGAGGACCTGTCGGTTCACGTCAGCGAACTGGTCGGCCCGGTGACCGGGGTGGACCCCGGCTTCCTGGACAGCTCCATCGCGGGCGGGGAACGCTGGAGCCCGGAGCTGCTCCAGGCCGCCGGCACCTGCCAGGTCTTCGTTCCGCTCGTGTCCAGCGCGCTGCTCGGCAGCGACTGGTGTGGCCGGGAGTGGGATGCCTTCTCCCGCCGCCGGATCGTCCCGCGACCCGGTGCCGCCTCGGCGCACGAGACGGCGATCGTGCCGGTCACCTGGTCGCCGACGAACGGCACGCCACTGCCACGGGTGCTCCGCGACATCCAACGGTTCTCCCCGACCGCGATGCCGGATCCGGACATCGCGGCGCACTACCAGCGGGATGGGGTCTACGGATTGCTGACCATGCAGTGGGAGAACGCCTATCGGGCGGTGGTCTGGCGGCTCGCGCAGCGGATCGTGGCCATCCACCGGTCGTACCTGGTGGAGCCGTGGGTGCCGTCGAGCGTGGACGAGCTGTGCAACCGGTTCGCCGAGGAACCGGGATGAGCCCGCCGGCCGGCCGACGCCGGGCGGCGGCCCGGGGGACGTACTTCTTCCTCAGCTACGCCCACTCGGCGCCGCGGCAGGGCGCGCGGGCCGACTCCGACGTCTGGGTCGGCCAGTTCTTCGCCGACCTCGCCGCGGAGGTGACCCGCCAGGCGCGGCCGGTGGCCGGGATGCGGATCGGGTTCTTCGACCAGCACATCCCGTTGGGCGCCGACTGGAAGGCGGCCCTCGCGGAGGCGCTCGGTGACGCGGAGGTCTTCGTCCCGCTCTACTCGCCCGGCTACTTCAGCCGGCCGTGGGCGCTGGGGGAGCAGGAGTCCTTCCGGGCGCGGCTGGCCGCCGCCGGGCCGGCCAGGGCCGCCGCCGGCCACCTCACCCCGGTGCTGTGGATCCCCTTCCCTCCGTGGGAGACCCATCCGGAGCTGGACGGCGCCCTGGACCTGGGCCGGGACGTCCCGGAGTACGCCGAGAACGGCCTGCGCGCGCTCTGCATGCTGGCCTCCTACCGGGCACAGTACGAACTCCTGCTGAGTCGGTTGGCCGGCCGGATCGTGCACACCGCCGAGCGGCGGCCGCTCGGCCCGTCCCGGGCACCCGGCCTGGACGAGGTCACCCGCCCGGCGCCGACCGACCCGGACTTCGTCGTCGCCGTCCTGGCCCCCACCCGGGACCGCCTGCCGGTCGACCGTGATCCCGCCGGCTACGACGCCAGCGGCCGGCTCTGGCGGCCGTACGGCAGCCGGCAGGAGCTGCCCGCCGCCGAGTACGCGGCCAGCACGGCCGAGCGGCTCGGGCTGTCGGCCCGCACGGCGGATCTCGCGCAGGCCGCCGGGCTCCTCGATCGCCGACCGGCCGTGCTGCTCGTCGACCCGTGGATCATGGCGGCGCCGGATGCGCTCGGCACCCTCGAAGGCCTGCTGCACGGCCTGCGGGAGTGGGTCGTCCCGCTCGTGGTCACCGACGACGAAGCGCCCGACGGCGCCCGGTGGGCCACCGAGGTGACCGAGCTGCTCCACGACGCCGGCCTGCCCCAGGTGAAGCGGGCGTGCACCATGCGGGAGTTCGTCGACCTGATGCCGGCGCTGGTGACCGAGGCCCGCCGCCAGTTCCTCAAGCACGCCCCGGTCGTCGCCTTCCCTCCGCCGCCGGAGCCGGTGCCCAGCCTGCGCGACGTGCCGCCCGGCCCGGCGAACCCGGCCGACCCCGCGTCCCCGACCGATGATCCGGTGACACCGCGTCCCCACGGAGAGAACCAATGAGCAACGATCGTGAAGGTCAGGTCGTCACCTTCTACTCGTTCAAGGGTGGAACGGGCCGGACGATGGCTCTGGCCAACGTGGCCTGGATCCTGGCGGCCAGCGGACGGCGGGTACTGGTCGCCGACTGGGACCTCGAGTCACCCGGCCTGCACCGCTTCTTCCACCCCTTTCTCGACGCCGAGGCGATCCAGGGCACCAGCGGCGTCATCGACCTGATCCGCGACTACGAGTGGGAGACCACCCGGGCCGACGACCGCCCGGAGCGGTGGATGGAGCAGTACGCCCGCGTCGGCCGCCACGCGTTCTCGCTGCGGTGGACCTTCCCGGACGGCGGCGGTCTCGACTTCCTCTCCGCCGGCCGGCAGAACAGCGACTACGCCGTCTCGGTGAGCGGGCTGGACTGGGACAACTTCTACAACCGGCTGGGCGGGGCGCAGTTCTTCGAGGCGCTGCGGGCGGACATGAAGCGGCAGTACGACTTCACCCTGATCGACAGCCGGACGGGGCTGAGCGACGTCGCCGACATCTGCACCCTGCACCTGCCGGACACCCTGGTCGACTGCTTCACCCTCAGCGACCAGGGCATCGACGGCGCGGCCCGGGTCGCCCACTCGGTGCGGGACCGCTACCGGCGGCGGGACATCCGGGTCCTGCCGGTGCCGATGCGGGTGGATCAGGCGGAGAAGGAGCGGGCCGAGGCGGGCCGCCTGCTGGCCATGCGCCGGTTCGCCGGGCTGCCGACCGGCATGACCGAGGCGGAGCGACGCCGGTACTGGGCGGCCGTGGAGGTCCCGTACCGGCCGTTCTACGCGTACGAGGAGACGTTGGCGACGTTCGGCGACCCGCCCGGCTCCCCGACGTCGCTGCTGTCCGCGTTCGAGACGCTGACCGGGATCCTCACCGACGGTGCGGTGACCGCGCTGCCGGTGATGGACGAGTCGGTGCGGGAACGGGGCAAGGCCCGCTTCCGCCGGCGCACCGAGGCGATCGACGACCAGATCGTGCTCCGCTGCGCCCCGGAGGACGCCATCTGGGCCGAGTGGCTGGAGCGGGTGCTCAGCTCGGCCGGGATGCGGGTGGTGGATCCGGCGTCCGCCGTCGGGTCCGCCGGTACGCCCGCCCCGCGCACGCTGACGGTGGTCTCGCCGGCCTACGTGGCGACGCCGTCCGGCGGCCTGCCGGCCCGCGACACCAGCACCGGCTCCACGGCCCTCGCCGTGTACGTCGCCGATCTGCGCCCGCTGGCGGAGTTCCCGGCCCAGAGCTCGACCAACCTGGTCAACGTGAGCGCCGCGACGGCGGTGGAGCGGGTGTTGCGGCTGGTCGGCCGGCCGGTGCCGTCGCCCGCGGACGGCCCGGCGGGCGGGGGTGCCCGTTACCCCGGCGCCGAGCCGCTGATCTTCAACGCGCCCAACCGGAACGCCCGGTTCACCGGCCGCGAGGACGACCTGGCGCAACTGCGCGCCCAGTTGCAGAGCGGGGGCAGCGCGGTGGTCCTGCCGGTCGCGCTGCAGGGCATGGGCGGCGTGGGCAAGACGCAGGTCGCCCTGGAGTACGTGCACCGGTTCAAGGCCGCCTACGACGTGGTCTGGTGGATCGTCGCGGACCCGCCGCAGTTCGTCGACACCGCCCTGGCCGACCTGGCCACCCGGCTCGGCATCGCCACCGGGCCGACCCTGCCCGACACCGTCCGGTCGGTGCTCCAGGTGCTCGGCCGGGGCGAGCCGTACGAGCGGTGGCTCGTGGTGCTCGACAACGCCGAGGAACTCGACCAGATCGAGCCGTTCCTGCCCCAGGGGCCCGGGCACGTCCTGCTGACCTCCCGCAACCGCGCCTGGGGTGACCGGGCGAACCCGATCCAGGTCGACGTCTTCGACCGGACGGAGAGCGTCGCCCACCTCGCTCAGCGGGTGCCCACGATCAGCGCCGAGGAGGCCGACCGGGTGGCCGAGGCGCTCGGCGACCTGCCGATCGCGGTGGCCGCCGCGGGCGCCTGGCTCGCCGACACCGGCACGTCGGTCGCCGACTACCTGCGGCAGATCGAGCGGCACGGCCCCAGCGCGCTCTCCGTGGAGGCCACCTGGGACCTGTCGTTGAACCGGCTGCACGACCAGGCGCCCGCCGCGTACCGCCTGTTGCAGCTCTGCTCGGTGCTGGCTCCGGAGATCGCCCTCGACCTGATCTACAGCGACGAGATGGCGTCCGCCCTCGTGCCGTTCGACCCGTCGGTGTCGGAACGGCTCGTGCGCGGCGCCCTGATCCAGCAGATCAACCGGCTGGCGCTGCTCAAACTGGACGTGCAGGGTGGTCGGGTCCAGGTGCACCGGCTGTTGCAGGCGGTGGTCCGGGACCGGATGACCGACGACGAGATCGTCACCGCTCGGCACCAGGTGCACCTGGTGCTGGCCGCGTCCCGACCGCGCGGCGACGTGGACGATCCGACCACCTGGCCCCGCCTGCGCATGCTCTGGCCGCACCTGGAGGTCTCCGAGGCGGTGACCTGCCCCGACGAGTCGGTGTGCCAGCTGCTGATCGACCGCGTCCGCTACCTGTGGCAGCGCGGCGGCCTTGAGCAGGCCGACGCGTTCAGCCAGCAGGTGGACGACACCTGGTCGGCGCGGCTGCGGGATCTCGACGACGAGGGTGAGGCCACGGCGCTGGGCCGACAACTGCTGCACCTGCGGTTCAACCGGGCGAACATCCTGCGCAGCCTGGGCCGGTTCGACGAGTCCCGCGACCTGGACGAGGCGGTGCTGGCCGAGCAGCGCCGGCTGCTGGGCCAGTTGCACCCGCACAGTCTGATGACCGCCGGCAGTCTCGCCGGTGACCTGCGCGCCCTCGGCCGGTACGCCGAGGCGCTGGAGCGGGACCGGTCCACCTACGCCTCCTGGCTGCAGGTGTTCGGCGAGGACCACCCCCGGACGTTGAGCGCGGCCAACAACCTCGCCGTCTCGTACCGGCTGGTCGGTGACTACCGGTCGGCCCGCCGGTGGGACGACGAGGTGCACCAGCGGCGGCGACTGGTGCTCGGCCCCACCAACCCGTACACCCTGGTCTCCGCTGTCCGCCTGGGCAGCGACCTGCGCGAGGCCGGCGAGTACGAGCGGTCGGCCAGCCTGCTGCGCACCATCTACGACGCGTACTGCGAGGTGCTGGGGCCCGACGACGGACTCTCCCTCAATGCCCAGGTCAACCTGGCGGTGTCGCTGCGCAGCGCCGGTCGGGCGGGTGAGGCCGCGCCGATGTTCGAGGCCGCCTACCGGAAGCTCGACGAACGCTTTGGGCCGGACAACCCGGACACGGTGGCGTGCCGGTCGAGCCGGGCGGCGAACCTGCTGGCCGTCGGCGACGCGGCTCGGGCGCTGACCGAGATGACCGCGGTCGTCCAGGCGTACGAGGAGGATCTGCGCCTCGGCGCCACGCACCCGCACACCCTGGCGACGTTGAGCAACATCTCCGCCGCCGAACGTGCGGTCGGTCGCCGGTCGGCGGCGCGCGCGTCGGCCGGGCGGGCGGCCGGCGAGCTGCGTAAGGTGCTCGGCCCCGATCACCCGCACACCCTGGCGGCGGAGGTGAACCAGGCGGTGTGCCTCGCCGAGGAGGGCGAGTGGGTGCCGGCGCGGGACCGGCTGCGGGAGACCGCCGACCGGCTGTCCCAGGTGATCGGCGCGGATCATCCCGACACGCTGCGCTGCCTCGGTGATCTCGCCCTGGTGTCCAGGCGCGTCGACGACGGCACTCCCGCGGAGGCCGTCGCCGCGGTGGCCGACCGGCTGGCCGAGGTGATCGGCCAGGAGCATCCGACCGTGCAGACCCTGCGCGAGCGGCGGTTCGTCGTCCGGGTGATCGACCCGCACTCGTTCTGACCGGGGGCGGGAGGCGGCTCGGTGGGCGGTCCGGCCGTCCGGGCCGCCGCCGTGGCCGTCGGCTCGGGGTCAGAGCTGCGGGCTGGCCGCCAGCTCCGGCGTGGCCAGCCAGGCCAAGGTCTGCGGCAGGATCTCCACCGCGCCGAAGTGCGCGGCGCCGGCCTGCACCTGGACCTCGGCGCGCGGGATCTGCGCGGCGAGCCACCGGGAGTGCTCCACCGGGGAGAAGCGGTCCTGCTCGCCGTGCCACAGCCGGACCGGCGCCCGGATGGCGCCGAGGTCGAACCCCCAGCCCCGCCGCATCGCCAGCACGTCGTCGATCCAGCCCTCCGGGCCGTGCCGCACCGCTTCGGCGTACATGTCGGTCAGCAGCCGGCGGATCGCGACGTCGTCGACCACCCGGATGTCCGCCTCGGGCAACTGGGGGCGGAGGAACTCCAGCAGCGTCATCGGGTCCCGCCGGGCCTGATCCGCGCGGACCTTCAGGTTGAGCGTGAGTTCGGCCAGGTCCTCGTCGGCCCGCCCGTAGTCCTCGACGTTCGTCTCGGACATGCCGGCGTACCAGTCCAGGTCGGGTGCGCCGGCCGGGGCGAGCCCCACCAGCACGGCGGCCCGGGTGACCCGGTCCGGCAGCAGCGCGGCGCAGGCCAGCGCGTGCGGTCCGCCGCCGGAGCGGCCCACCACCGCGAACCGCTCGATGCCGAGGTCGTCGGCGATCGCCGCCACGTCGGCCGCCGCGTCGGCCACCCGGCGACCCTCGTGCCGGCAGGAGTCGCCGTAACCGGGTCGGTCGTAGCAGACGAGTTGCACGCCGAGGCGGTAGAGGACGATGCCGCGCGGGCGGGGGCCGCTGCGGCTGCCCGGTGTGCCGTGCAGCAGGAAGACCGCGGGCCCGTCCGGCGAGCCGGACGTCTCCACCGCGAGGCGCCGGCCGTCCGGAGTGGCGACGGAGCGCTGTGCCGCATGTTGTCGCGTCACGGTTGCCTCCCGCGGGTCGTCATGTGCTCCCCGGAGTACGGAGCCGCGCATCGGCGGCGCCGAGTGCAAAGCCCCCGAAATCGCCCAGAACACATTCTTGTTGTGCAGCGTACTGCCCGCCGTGGGCCCCCGCCATGGGCCACCGGGTCAATGCCGGTCGGCTGGGCCCGCCGACCGGGCCGCTACCCTGGTAGCCCGAGGGGAAGGGGCACCAAGAGGGTGGCTAGGACCTACAACGTCGTGACGTACGGCTGCCAGATGAACGTGCACGACTCCGAGCGCATCTCCGGCCTGCTCGAACAGGCCGGCTACGTGCGCGTGGCACCGGCCGACGACACCCCCGACATCGTCGTCTTCAACACCTGCGCGGTGCGGGAGAACGCCGACAACCGGCTCTACGGCAACCTCGGTCGCCTGCGCCCGGTCAAGGACAAGCACCCGGGGATGCAGATCGCGGTCGGTGGCTGCCTGGCCCAGAAGGACCGCGGCGAGATCGTCCGCAAGGCGCCCTGGGTGGACGTGGTCTTCGGCACGCACAACATCGGTGCACTGCCGGTGCTGCTGGAGCGGGCCCGGCACAACGCCGCCGCCGAGGTGGAGATCCTCGAGTCGCTGGACGTCTTCCCGTCCACGCTGCCCACCCGGCGCGAGTCCACGTACGCCGGCTGGGTGTCGATCTCGGTGGGCTGCAACAACACGTGCACGTTCTGCATCGTGCCGGCCCTGCGGGGCAAGGAGAAGGACCGCCGTCCCGGCGACATCCTCTCCGAGGTGCGTGCCCTGGTCGACGAGGGCGTGCTGGAGGTGACCCTGCTCGGGCAGAACGTCAACTCCTACGGTGTCGAGTTCGGTGACCGGTACGCGTTCGGCAAGCTGCTGCGCGCCTGCGGTGACATCGACGGGCTGGAGCGGGTCCGGTTCACCAGCCCGCACCCGAAGGACTTCACGGACGACGTGATCGCCGCGATGGCCGAGACGCCGAACGTCTGCCACTCGCTGCACATGCCGTTGCAGTCCGGCTCCGACGACGTGCTCCGGGCGATGCGCCGGTCCTACCGGTCCGACCGCTACCTGGGGATCATCGAGAAGGTCCGGGCGGCGATGCCGGACGCGGCGATCACCACCGACATCATCGTCGGCTTCCCCGGCGAGACCGAGGCCGACTTCCAGCGCACCCTGGACGTGGTCCGCGAAGCCCGGTTCTCCTCGGCCTTCACCTTCCAGTACTCCAAGCGCCCCGGCACCCCGGCGGCGACGATGGACGGGCAGCTGCCCAAGCAGGTCGTGCAGGAGCGCTACGAGCGGCTCATCGCCACGGTGGAGGAGATCACCTGGGCGGAGAACAAGCGCCTGGTGGGGGAGACCGTCGAGGTGCTGGTCGCGGTCGGCGAGGGTCGCAAGGACGAGCAGACCGGTCGGATGTCCGGCCGGGCCCGCGACGGCCGGCTGGTGCACTTCGACGCCGGCAGCTTCGCCGGGTCGATCCGGCCCGGTGACATCGTGCACACCGCCGTCACGTACGCCGCCCCGCACCACCTCAACGCCGACGGGGCGCCGCTGTCGCACCGCCGGACCCGCGCCGGGGACGCCGCCGAGGCGGGCCGCTCCCCGCGTACCCCCGGGGTGTTGCTCGGCCTGCCCACCATCGGCGCCCCGGCGGTCGCGCCCGCACCCACCGGCGGCTGCGCCGCCCACTGAGGTCGCGCTCGGACACCTGGCCGCCGCTCCGCGAGACGGTTTGGCGCGCCCCACCCGGTCGACCGTGTCTCCGGGCCGGGACGGCCGGCGCCGCGATGGCGGCGCCGGTCGTCCCGGTGGCTCAGCAGCCGGTGCCGTTGAGTTTCACCGTGCCCGGGGAGCTGGCGGTGCCGTTGGCGGTGAAGCTCACGGTGACCGACCCCCCCGACGGCAGGGACGGGGCGTCGCTCGCCGCCCGCCCGCGCCGCCCGCCCGCGCCGCCCGCCCGCGCCGCCCGCCCGCGCCGCCCGCCCGCGCCGCCCGCGCCGCCCGCGCCGCCCGCCCGCCCGGGCCGCGCGTCCACCCGCATGATCACGCTCGAACATGGATGTAGTGGCATCCGGGCGCCTCGTGGCCACTACATCCTGGATCGGGCATGACCTTGACCGGCGCGGGCGCCGAAATCCGCTCCCGGTCGGTCGCACACACCGCCCGTCGCCAAGATCCCCACAAGATCAGGGATGTTGCTGTCTCCCGCGCGTCGGAGGCAGCAACATCCGTGAAGTTGCGTAGATCTTGGCGCGGGGCGCGGGGCGCGGGGCGCGGGGCGCGGACATGCGGGAGCCCCCGGTCCCGTCAGGGGACCGGGGGCTCCGGACGATGTCAGGTCAGGTCAGCCGGCCTGCTCGGCGAGCTGGAGGAACTGCCGCTTGGCGGCGAGGGCCTGCTCGGCCTCCTTGATCCGGCGGGCGTCCCCGGCGCTCTGCGCCCGGGCCAGCCGGTCCTCGGCCTCCGCCACCTGCGACCGCATCTGGGCGAGCAGCGGGTTGTCCTCCTTGGTGGTGCGGCGCCACGCCGAGTCCATCACCTCGCGGACCTTGTCGTCGATGACGCGCAGCCGGCGCTCCAGCCCGGCGGCGGCCTCCCGGGGCACCCGGCCGGCCTCGTGCCACTGGGCCTGGATGTCCCGCAGCTTGGCCTGGGCGCCCTTCGGGTCGGCGTCGATGTCCAGTGCCTCGGCCTCGGCCAGCAGAGCCTGCTTGCGCTCGAGGTTGGCGCGCTGCTCGTTGTCCCGAGCCGAGAAGACCTCGCTGCGCCTGCTGAAGAAGGCGTCCTGCGCCGCCCGGAACCGTTCCCAGAGCTTCTGCTCGGCCTCCTTGGAGGCGCGCGGGGCGGCCTTCCACTGGGTCATCAGGTCCTTGAGCTGGTTGGCGGTGGCCGCCCAGTCGGTGGAGTCCTTGAGCTTCTCCGCCTCGGCGACCAGCTCCTCCTTGGCCGTCTGCGCCTGCTTGCGCTGCGCGTCCAGGGAGGCGAAGTGGGCGCCCCGGCGCCGGGTGAAGCCGTCGCGGGCGGCGGCGAACCGCTTCCACAGCTCACCGTCGGCCTTCTTGTCGACCCCGCGGATGGTCTTCCACTCGTCGAGGATCTCCTTGAGTCGATCCCCGGCGGTCTTCCAGCCGGTGGATTCGGCGGCGAGCTTCTCGGCCTCCTCCACCAGCGCGGTCTTGCGGGCCAGGGCCTCGCCGCGAGCGGCGTCCCGTGCCGCGCGCGCCTCGCCGGCCTTCTCCTCGGCGAGGGTGGCCAGCTTGTCCAGCCGCGCGGCGAGCGCGTCGATGTCGCCGACCACGTGGGCCTCGGGCAGCGTGGCGCGGATCCGTCGGATCGTGCTCAGCGAGTGCCCGGCGTCCGCCGCACCCGAGTTGAGCCGCGCTTCGGTCAGGTCCACCTCGGTCACCAGATCGGCGAAGCGGCGTGCGAAGTGCGCGAGGCCCTCCTCCGGTGCTCCCGCCTGCCAGGATCCGACCACCCGCTCGCCCTCGGCGGTCTTGACGTACACGGTGCCGTCCGCGTCCACCCGTCCGAAGGCAGTCCAGTCGCTCATGTGCCCATCCTCGATCTCCCGGCGTCGAGGGAACCGTCCCCCGTCGCCGCCACGGCGCAGCCAAGTTGCTTCCGGCATTGTCACAGGTCCGACCCGGTCCGCGTCGAGCGCCTATCGCCGACCGTGACCATACGGTGTCCTAGGGCCCGATTGACCGGATCAGCGCGGAGACGCACCGGGGATTCCCGCTACGGTGAACGGGTGCCCCTGGTCGCCGCCGCAGTCTGCCCGCATCCGCCCCTGCTCGTGCCCGACGTGGCCGGCGCCGCCGCGCCGGAGTTGGACGACCTGCGCGCGGCGTGCGACACCGCCGTCGGCGGGCTGCTGGCCGCCGACCCGGACGCCGTGGTGCTGCTCGGTGCCGGCCCGGTGACCAGCCCGATTCCGGCCCCGGCCACCGGCTCGCTGCAACCCTGGGGCGTCGACCTGGACGTGCCGCTGGCCCCCGGCCAGCCCGGCCGGGGCGCGGTGCTGCCGTTGAGCCTGACCATCGGTGCGTGGCTGCTGGCCCGGCACGGCGTACGCCCGCCGGTGGCCGCCGTGCAGGTGGCCGCCGACGCCGGCCCCGCCGAGCTGGCCGCGCTCGCCGACGAGGTCGGCGCCGGGAGCGCCCGGATCGCGCTGCTGGTGCTCGGGGACGGGTCGGCGTGCCGGGGGGAGAAGTCCCCGGGGTACGACGATCCGCGCGCCCTCGCGTACGACCAGGGGGTCGCCAGAGCCCTGGCCGAGGCGGACATGGACGCCCTGCTCGACCTCGACCCCGGCCTGTCGGCGGAGCTGAAGGCCGCCGGCCGGGCGCCCTGGCAGGTGCTGGCCGGCGCGGTCCGGTCGAGCGGCGGCGCGTGGCGCGGCGAGCTGCGGTACGACCGGGCCCCCTACGGTGTCGCCTACTTCGTGGCGTCCTGGGAGCCGGTGTGAGCGAGCGGAGCGTGCGAACTAGCAGGCACGGCGGCGGCGCGAGTGGCGACGAGGGTCGCCCGGTGGGCACGGTCGTCGCGGTGGTCGGCCCGACGGCGGCCGGCAAGTCGGCGTTGAGCATCGCGCTGGCGCACGCCCTGAACGGCGAGGTGGTCAACGCCGACTCGATGCAGCTCTACCGGGGTCTCGACATCGGCACCGCCAAGCTGACGCCCGCCGAGCGGGAGGGGGTGCCGCACCACCTCCTGGACATCTGGGACGTCACGGAGCCGGCCAGCGTGGCGGAGTACCAGCGGTTGGCCCGCGCGGCGGTGGACGACATCCTGTCCCGGGGCCGGGTGCCGCTGCTGGTGGGTGGCTCGGGGCTGTACGTGCGGGCGGTGCTGGAGCGCTTCGACTTCCCCGGCACGGACCCGGCGCTGCGGGAGCGGCTGGAACGGGAGCTGGCCGAGGTCGGCCCGGCCCCGCTGTACGCGCGGCTGCGCGCCGCCGACCCGGCCGCCGCCGAGGGCATCCTGCCCGGCAACGGCCGCCGGATCGTCCGGGCCCTGGAGGTGATCGAGCTCACCGGCGCCCCGTTCACGGCCTCGCTGCCCGAGCCGGTGCCGTACTACCAGTCCGTGCAGGTGGGGGTCGACCTGGACACGGGGCTGCTGGACGAGCGGATCGCGCTGCGGGTCGACCGGATGTGGGCCGACGGCCTGGTGGCCGAGACGCGCGAACTGGTGGGGCAGGGGTTGCCGGAGGGGCGCACGGCGAGCCGTGCGCTCGGCTACCAGCAGGTGTTGCGCCTGCTCACCGGTGAGCTGACCGAGGCGCAGGCGCGCGACGAGACGGTCCGGGCGACCCGGCGGTTCGTCCGCCGGCAGCGGTCCTGGTTCCGGCGTGACCCGCGGATCCACTGGCTGGATTCGGCGTCGCCGGGGCTGATCGAGGCCGCCCTGCGTCTGGTGCCCGCCGCTGCGCGATGATGGGGGAGTGGAGTTCACCAAGGGCCACGGCACCCGCAACGACTTCGTCCTCCTTCCCGACCCGGACGGTCAGCTCGACCTGACTCCGGAGCTGGTCGCGGCACTCTGTGACCGGCGGCAGGGCATCGGTGCGGACGGGGTGCTGCGGGTGGTCCGCGCGGCCAAGCACCCGGACGGCGCCGGGCTGGCCGGCGAAGCCGAGTGGTTCATGGACTACTGGAACGCCGACGGCTCGTTCGCCGAGATGTGCGGCAACGGGGCCCGTGTCTTCGTCCGCTACCTGATCGACACCGGGCTCGCCACGCCGACCGGCGCGGCGCTGCCCGTGGCCACGAGGGCCGGCATCGTGCGCGCGCGGGTCGAGGGGGACACCGTCGCCATCGAGATGCGGCGCCCACGGCTGCACGCCGACTCCGCCGCCACGCTCGACGGGTTGACTCTGCCCGGCACTGCCGTGGACCTCGGCAACCCGCATCTGGTCTGCGTCCTGCCGGCCGGCGTGGAGCTGTCCGCGCTGGACCTGAGCACCGCGCCCGGCTTCGACCCGGCGCTCTTCCCGGCCGGGGTCAACGTGGAGTTCATCGTGGCGGGCGAGCCGGTCGACGGCGCCGACGAACACAGCCTCATGCGGGTGTACGAGCGCGGCAGCGCAGAGACCCTCTCCTGCGGCACCGGCGCCTGCGCGGTGGCCGCGGTGGCGCTGCGCGACGCCGACCTGGACACCGGCACGGTCGCCGTCGACGTTCCCGGCGGTCGGCTGACGGTCACCGTCACCGAGGACTCCTGCTGGCTCTCCGGCCCGGCCCTCCTGGTGGCCACCGGCGAGGTCGATCTCGCCGCGGTGCTGGGCTGACGTCTTTTCGGCTCGAATCCGAGAACGTATTCCGGAATTGCACCGCACCCTCGGTGTCGCTTATCGGACAACGGCGAATGAGGGTTGACAGCGCCTAACGGGCCTCTTCGGAGGTGCGGTTTCGCCGTCCCTTCGTCGTCACTCGACCTTTCGTCCGAGCGATCCGAACGGGAAGAGCGGTGATCGGTACTTCCGTCCTCCTTTCGTGACGCGGCCCGGCGGTATCGTCGGCTCAGGTCGACGAACTGGCGATGTGATCGAAGGTCACATTCTGCTGGCCGCAGGAGGAGTCATGGTCGGATTCGATCCCACCGCTTTCCTGAACAAGGCGGTGACGTCCCGCGACGCGCGACTTCTTCGCCATCTCAAACGGCTGACGGAAGTCTTTCCGGTGGCGGCACTACACCGCGAGGCGCTGCAAATGCTCGGCTCCGACTTCATCGACGCCCGGGAGCGCAAGGCGCCCAGTGAGCGTGGGTGCTGGACGGCGTTGGTCCGGTTCGGCGAGGTGATCGAACGGAGGTTCGGTCTGACACGGGAGGTGATGGTCTACTACAGCCCGTACGACGACCTGCAGCTACGCACCTTCGAGCGGCTCCCGCGGGTGCAGGAGGACCAGCCCCGGCGCCCCACCCAGGACCTGTTCATGATCTACGCGCCCGATCCGCTCGCGGAGCGCAAGCTGGACGACTGGACCGTACGGGAGCCGTTCGCCGTCGTCGGCCTGCCGCTGGCCGGGGTGACGCCCGCCGAGGCCGCCTCCCGGCTTCTCGCCGCCCTCACCGACCGTCTCGCCGCCCGGAACCTGTACGAGGAGACGCTCCCGGTGACGGGTCGGGACTTCTTCGGCCGCAAGGATCTGTTGATCAGCCTGGCCGAGGAGCTTCGACGGGGCCGGGTCTGCGGTGTCTTCGGTCTGCGGAAGACGGGCAAGACGTCGCTGGTGAAGGAACTCGGCCGGCGCTTCGAATCGGCCAACTCGACCAAGCGGATTTTCATTCTCCGGGATCTCGAAGACCTGCCCACCGAGCCGGAGCGACACGTGCCCAGCCTGCTCGCCGATCTGACGACCAGTCTCCTTCCGAGGCTGCGCGAGCACGGGCTACGCACGCACGAACTGCGCCATTTGCCGAAGGAACCGGAGTTCGGCGAGTTCCGGCGCGCGTTGCAGGCCACCCTGGGCGACAAGAGTTCCGCGGACGTGCAATTCGTCATCGCGTTCGACGAGATCGAGTCGTTCGTCGGTCCGGAGACGGCGCACGCCAATCAACGGCCCCACGTCCCCGAGTTGCTGGGTGCCCTCCGGTCACTCGTGCAGGAGAACGACAACTTCAACGTGCTCATCTCGGGCCTGACCAGTGCGGTGCTCGAAGCCGGCCTGCTGTACGGGCGGGAGAATCCGCTGTTCGCCTGGGCCAAGCCGTTCTTCATGCCGCCGCTGAGCATGGAGTCCGCCCGCGACCTGGTCGAGGAGTTGGGCCGGCGGATGGCGGTGGAGTGGAAGCCGGAGGCGTTGGACGTCGTCTACTCCCTCACCGAGGGGCACGTCTTCCTGCACCGCACCCTGTGCGCCCGGATCGCCGGGGCGTTGCCGAAGGATCTGAGTGGACGCACGGTGACCGAGGACCTGGTGCTCCAGTGCGCCCGGCCGTGGCGGCGCGGCATCGCCGAGCAGGTGCACCAGATGATGCTCAGCATGCGGCGCTTCTATCCCGAGGAGGCGGACGTGCTCGGCCTCATCCGGGAGGAGGTGCTCAGCAGCGACGAGGTGGAGGAGGCGTACCCGGCCGCGATGAACCACCTCATCAACCTCGGTCTCATCGCCGAGGAGGGCGGAGGGTTCCAGTTGACGGCGTTCAGTCGCCTGGCTCTGGGGAAGAAGTGACCGCGGGCTGGTACGCCGACGTCGCGGAGAGGATCTCGTCGGCCAACTACACGTTCTTCCACGCGGCTGCCCTGCGTCGGTCCGCGAACTTCGTCGACGACCTCCTCGGGGACCTGCGCGACCGGGGCTTCGACGCGCTTCTGGTCGACTGCGCGGAGGTGCTGCGGAACGGGTGGCGCTCGGCCCTGCCGGTCGGCCAGTCCGGGAACCTGTACGTCATCTGGCGTCCCGAGGCGCTTCTGAGAAGGAGTGACTTCGAGGATCTGATCAGGCAGGCGCGTCCACCCGTGCACTCGGCGCTCATGGAGGGCAACCGGGTGGTCATCGTCTCCACGATGCCGCAGATGATGTTCCCCGTACCGGTCGGCTCGTCCGTCATCGCCGACGCCGCCAAGGTCCACCCGCAGCCCGTGTCCGCGACACTGCTCCGACGGGTCGTGCCGTCCCTGTCGTCTGACACCGCCGAGCGGATCGTCCTGCGGGCGCGGGGCTGCGTCGCTCTCGCCGAGGGGTACGCCCTTGTCGACCGGTCCACGGCCTCGGGTAACCAGAAGAGCCGGGAGGCGGAGGCGCTCCTGCTGGCGACGCTGCGGGAGGCGTTCGCGGAGCTGGGCCCGGAGATCCTCGCGCTGCTGGAACACCTCGTGCTCGAGTGCGGTGTGGTCGACGTGCCGCAGATGGACCTGCGTGACCACTGGATCGCCGCGCTGGAGGACGCGGGGCTCGCCACCATCGACGACTCCACGGAGCTGGTCCGCCTCTTCCACCCGTCCTGGCGGGACACCGCGCGGCTCGCCCTCTCGCAGGCGTTGCGGGCCGTGTTGCAGCCCCCGAGCGCGTGGCAGAAGATCGCGACCAGCCTGTTCGAGTTGGAACGGACGGTCCGGTCGGTCGTGTCGCAGGGGTTGGAGGCCCGGTACGGGGAGGGCTGGCGGCAGGCCGGCCTGGGCCCGCTCGCGCCGAAGGTCGTGGCGTTGGCCCGCGCGGAGACGCAGAGCGACGTCGGCAGCGTCGCGGACCTGCACTCACCACTCGACTGGCTGGTGCTCGACCAGTTGTTCGCGCTGGCCGCCGAGACCGCACAGCACGTCCGGCTCGGCGGGATCTCGAGCCGGGAGTGGCGACAGTTCTCGGAGCGGGTCGTGCCCGTCCGGAACCGCATGTCACACATGCGCCTGCCGCGACCGGGCGACCTCGACGAGGTACGCAGGACCCTGCGCATCCTCGGTGCGCGGATCCGCACCACGTCGGTCCCGTCCGCCGGCCGGCAGCCCGGCCCGGCCGACCGCGACCTGAACAGCGTGAGCGCGGGAGCCCCGAGGGCCACCCACCCACCCGGAGCCTCTTGATCAAGAGGTCCGCGTCGGCCTGGTCGGCAATCCTGACGCAGACCTCTTGATCAACGGCGCGGGGCCCGGGGTCGGTCAGGGGGTGGCGCTGGCGTTGGCGGCGATCTCGGGGAGGTCGGCGGGGCCGGGGTCGGCGGCCGGCCGCGGGCTGGGGTTCTGGGCGGCGGCGCGCACGGCGGCGGCGACCGCCGGGGCGACCCGCGAGTCGAAGACGCTGGGCACGATCACCGTCGGATTGATCTTCTCCTCGCCGACCACGTCGGCGATGGCCCGGGCGGCGGCGATCGCCATCTCCTCGGTGAACTCCTCGGCGTGCGCGTCCAGCATGCCCCGGAACACCCCGGGGAAGGCCAGCACGTTGTTGATCTGGTTCGGCTGGTCCGAGCGGCCGGTGGCCACCACGGCGGCGTGCTTGCGCGCCTCCCGCGGGTCGACCTCCGGGTCCGGGTTGGCCAGCGCGAAGACGATCGAGTCCTTGGCCATCTGGGCGATGTCGTCCCCGGTGAGCAGATTCGGCGCGCTGACGCCGATGAAGACGTCCGCGCCCCGGATCGCGCCCGGCAGGTCGCCGGCGTAGTTCTCCTTGTTGGTGTTGTCCGCGAGCCACTGCCAGGCCGGGTTGAGGCCGGTCAGCCCACGGTGCAGGGCGCCCTGCCGGTCGTACGCGATGATGTCGCCGACGCCCTGGCGCAGCAGCAGCTTCATGATCGCCGTGCCGGCCGCGCCGGCACCGGAGACCACCACCCGGACGTCCGCGAGCTGCTTGCCCACGACCCGCAGCGCGTTGGTGAGCGCGGCCAGCACGCAGATCGCCGTGCCGTGCTGGTCGTCGTGGAAGACCGGGATGTCCAGCAGCTCACGCAGCCGGGCCTCGATCTCGAAGCAGCGCGGCGCGGCGATGTCCTCCAGGTTGATCCCGCCGTACGCCGGCGCGATCGCCTTGACGATGGCCACGATCTCGTCGGTGTCCTGGGTGTCGAGGACCACCGGCCACGCGTCCACCCCGCCGAAGCGCTTGAACAGCGCCGCCTTGCCCTCCATCACCGGCAGCGACGCGGCCGGTCCCAGGTTGCCCAGGCCGAGCACCGCCGAGCCGTCGCTGACCACGGCGACGGTGTTGCGCTTGATGGTCAGCCGGCGGGCGTCCGCCGGGTTCTCGGCGATCGCCATGCAGACCCGGGCCACCCCCGGGGTGTACGCCCGGGACAGCTCGTCGCGGTTGCGCAGCGCGACCTTCGAGGTCACCTCGATCTTGCCGCCGAGGTGCAGCAGGAACGTCCGGTCCGACACCTTGCGCACGTCCACGCCGTCCAGCGCGGTCAGCGCGTCGACCACCTGGTCGGCGTGGCCGGCGTCGGCGGTGTCGCAGGTCAGGTCGACGATCACGTGGGTCGGGTCGGAGTCCACCACGTCCAGCGCGGTGACGATCGCTCCAGCTTCGCCGACCGAGGTGGTGAGCCGGCCGATCGAGGAGGCGTCCGCGGTCACGGCGATCCGAATGGTGATCGAGAATCCGGCGCTCGGCAGTCGGGTGATGGCCACGGGGTCCCTCCGTAACGGCTGTGCGGCCGCTCGGCCGCCGCCCAGCATTTCTACCGGGTTGTCGAGGTCGACCGGTATTCGGCCCCGCTTTTGGCGACCTTCGGCACGGGCATATAGCAGGTGCGTTCGGCGTTGCAACATGTCAGGATTGCGTTCTACTTATCAAAACGGACAGGAGAACCGCTTGCGAGACCAGGAGAGCTTTGTCCCCGTCGAGGACGAGCTCGACGACGTCACCACGGGCGAGATGGACCTGTCGGAGCGGCAGTCGCTCCGACGCGTACCGGGCCTCTCCACCGAGCTCACCGACGTCACCGAGGTGGAATACCGGCAGCTGCGGCTGGAGCGGGTCGTCCTGGTGGGCGTCTGGACCGAGGGCACGGTGACCGACGCGGAGAATTCCCTCACCGAGCTGGCCGCGCTCGCCGAGACCGCCGGCTCGCAGGTGCTCGAGGGGCTGATCCAGCGCCGTACGCGGCCCGACCCGGCGACCTACATCGGCCGCGGCAAGGTCGACGACCTCGGCGCGGTGGTGCTCTCCACCGGCGCCGACACGGTGATCTGTGACGGTGAGCTGTCGCCGTCGCAGCTGCGCAACCTGGAGCAGCGCACCAAGGTCAAGGTCGTCGACCGGACGGCGCTGATCCTCGACATCTTCGCCCAGCACGCCAAGAGCAAGGAAGGTAAGGCTCAGGTCGAGCTGGCCCAGCTGGAATACCTCCTGCCCCGGCTGCGTGGTTGGGGCGAGACGCTCTCCCGGCAGACCGGTGGTAGCGGTCGCGGCGGTGGCGCCGGTGGCGGCGTGGGTGTGCGTGGTCCCGGTGAGACCAAGCTGGAGACCGACCGGCGGCGCATCCGTCACCGCATCTCCCGGCTGCGCCGCGAGATCAAGAGCATGAAGACGGTACGGGTGACCAAGCGCGCCCGGCGTTCCCGTAACGCCGTTCCCGCGGTGGCCATCGCCGGCTACACCAACGCCGGCAAGTCCAGCCTGCTCAACCGGCTGACCGGCGCGGGCGTTCTGGTGGAGAACGCGCTCTTCGCGACGTTGGACCCGACCACCCGTAAGGCCACCGCCAGCGACGGGCGCCTCTACACCCTCTCGGACACGGTCGGCTTCGTCCGGCACCTTCCGCACCAGATCGTCGAGGCGTTCCGCTCGACGCTCGAGGAGGTCGCCGAGGCGGATCTGGTGGTGCACGTCGTCGACGGCACCCACCCGGATCCGGAGGAGCAGGTGCGGGCGGTCCACGAGGTGCTCGCCGAGGTCGGCGCGGACCGGCTCCCCGAGCTGCTGGTGGTCAACAAGACCGACACGGCCGACGAGGACACGCTGCTGCGGCTCAAGCGGCTCTGGCCGGACGCGATCTTCGTCTCCGCCCACACCGGGCGGGGCATCGACGGGCTGCGCGAGGCGATCGAGGAGCGTCTGCCCCGGCCGGCCGTGGAGGTCCGGGCCGTCCTGCCGTACGAACGGGGTGACCTGGTGGCACGGGTGCACCGCACCGGCGAGGTGCTCAGCACGTCGCACCTGCCGGAAGGCACCCTGCTGCACGTCCGGGTCAGTACGGCGCTCGCCGCCGAGTTGGCGCCGTTCGACGTCGAGCGGCAGGGTCAGGCGGCCGTCAGCCGGCGCTGAGCCGCCCCGGCGTCATCCATCGGAAACGCGTGGCATGCGACACTGGCCGAATGCGCCGCGTTGTTTCCTCGGTCACGGTTGCCCTCGGCCTGCTCGGGGCAACCGTGGCGCTCGCCGGAGTCGCTGTCGCCGCTCCCGCCCCCGCGTCCTCTGAAGCACCCGCCGCAACTTCCGGCAAGAAGCGGTGCACGATCGTCGACGAGCGCCTGCGGGAGCTGTCCGGGCTGGTGGCGACCAAGAGTGGCTACATCGTCATCAACGACGGCACCGAGATCCCGGCACGCAAGCGTGTCTTCTTTCTGGACAGCAAGTGCAAGATCTCCAAGGACCCGGTGCAGTACTCGGGGCAGGGCCCGTTCGACACCGAGGACCTCGCTCTCTCGCCGAACGGCGCGACCCTCTGGATCGCGGACACCGGCGACAACGCCACCTCCAAGGAACGCCGTAAGCGGGTCGCGCTCTGGTCGATGCCGGTCACCGGCAGCAAGCAGCCGGTGCTGCACCGGCTCTCCTACCCGGAGGGCAAGCCGCACGACGCCGAGGCGCTGCTCATCGGCAACGACGGCAAGCCGCTGATCATCACGAAGGTGACCAGCGGAAAGGCCGAGATCTACACCCCGGCGGCCGCGCTGAAGAACGGCGACACCGACCCGGTGCCGATGCGCAAGGTCGGCGACATCGCGCTGCCCCGGACGGAGACGGAAAACCCCCTCAACACGTTCGGCCGGGTCGCGATCACCGGAGCGGCGCGTTCACCGGACGGCGCCCGGGTGGTCCTGCGCACCTACGCGGACGCCTTCGAGTTCGACGTGGCCGGCGGCGACATCGTCGGTGCGCTCACCACCGGCAAGCCCCGGGTGACGCCACTCAAGGACCCGTTCGGTGAGGCCATCAGCTACACCACGGACGGCAAGACCTTCGTTACCGTCTCCGACGGCGGCCAGTTCAGTGAGGATGACCCGGTGGACATCCTGAGCTACACGCCGTCCACCTCCACCGCGCAACCGCTGGCGGACGACGCGGGTGCCCCCAAGGCCGCCGCCTCGCAGTCCTGGTTCGACGGGCTGAGCTTCGACGACATCACCTACCTGGTCGGCGCGGTGGGCGTGATCGGCCTGCTGCTGGTCGCCGCCGGGATCATCGGCATCGTCCGGGCCCGTGGCCGACCGCAGACCGCCGACGGGTCCGACCTCTCCGACCCGGACGACGATCCTCTCGGCCCGCGCGGCGGCCGTGCCGACGACGGGTTCCCGGCCGGTGACCGTCCGGGTGGCGTCTACGGCGGCGGCGCTCCGGCCGGTGGGGCCGTCTACGGCGGCGGCGCGGGCCGTGGCGGTCCCGCCCCGGCGGGCGGCGCGGTGTACGGCGGTGGCCGTCCGGCGGCAGCCGGCGGTGGCTACGGCCCAGGGCCGGCGGGTGGCGGCGGAGCCGGCGGTGGCGTCTACGGCGGCGGTCGTCCCCCGGCGGGTGGCGGCCGGCCGGCAGGTGGTGGCGGTCGTCCTCCGGCTGGCGGTCGTCCCGGCGCCGGTGTGTACGGCGGCGGTGGCCAGCCCGGCGGCGGTCGGGCGGAGCCGCCCCGGCGTGGTGGGCCCGAGCCGGACTACCGGGGTCAGCGGCCCGGCCGCCGGCGTGACGAGGACGCGCCCGTCGACCCGTACGGGCAGTATCCCGGGGGCGGTCGTGGCCACCGGGGTGACCGCTACTGACGTCCCCGGGACCGGGGACCGTAACGCGCCGGACGATCGGACCGCCGTCGGGCGGGTGTGGGTGAGTGCCGTGGGCGCTCACCCGCCCACCGGTCAGATGCGGCGCAGCACCGCCACGACCCGGCCCATGATGGTGGCGTCGTCACCGGGGATCGGGTCGAAGGCTGGGTTCTGTGGCATCAGCCAGACATGCCCGTCGCGCCGCCGGTAGGTCTTGACCGTCGCCTCGCCGTCGAGCATGGCGGCCACGATCTCGCCCGAGTCGGCGGTGGGCTGCTGCCGCACGACCACCCAGTCGCCGTCGCAGATCGCCGCGTCGAGCATCGAGTCGCCCTTGACCTGGAGCATGAAGACCTCGCCCTCGCCCACCAGCTCGCGGGGGAGCGGGAAGATGTCCTCCACGGCCTGCTCGGCGAGGATCGGCCCACCGGCGGCGATCCGGCCGAGCATCGGCACGTACGCCGGGGTCGGCCGTTGCGCGCGGGACAGCTCGTCGTCGATGGCCTCGCTCGGGGCGCGGACGTCCACCGCGCGCGGCCGGTTGGGGTCGCGGCGCAGGAAGCCCTTCTTCTCCAGCTCTTTGAGCTGGTAGGCGACGCTGGACGGCGACACCAGGCCGACCGCCTCGCCGATCTCCCGGACGCTCGGCGGGTAGCCGTGGCGCTCCACCCAGGTGCGGATGAACTCCAGGATGCGGCGCTGGCGGGCGGTCAGATCGACCGTCGCCGGGTCGGGGAAGGTGCTGACCACCGGAGTGACCGGGCGCACGGCGGGCTGACCCGTCCGGCTGCGCGCGGCGCTGCGGCGTCGGGTGGCCGGCGGGCCCGCCTCGGTGATCTGCTGCGGGCTCTTCGGCCGGCTGGCCCGGTCCTCGGTCACGTCCGTCCTCCCTGGTCGGCGCTGGGTGCCTCGTCGGCTCGTGGTGCGTGCGGTGGTGCCACGACGGTGCTGAGGGTGGTGCGTCGCCGGGTGTGGCGAAGATCCACCGCGCCCGGTTGTTCCTGACCGTATAGGTGAGATCGGTCATTTTCAAACATCTGTACGACCTCTTGCCGGCGTGTCGGGGTGAAAAACCACTCCTGTCGTACGGATGTTCTGATAAATGGTACGTCGGATAGCACGCGTGTTCGATCCTCGGTCGTTTTCCGGGCCATTCGGGCCCGCCGGCCGGTAACCCGGGCAGGCTCCCGGCGTTGGGCCTTCCGGCGGAGCGGTGGGTGCGGATGACCGGATGGTCCGTGACGCGCCGGACACGCCCGCCAACTTGACCCGGGTTCGCCAGCGACATACGGTCAACCCCTAGATGTAGTAGTGACACGGGCGTAAGTTGCCTACAGGTTGGGTCCGACTACCGACCGCACTCTCGTAACGTCGACCACGGCGGGCGCCATCGCAGATGGCACCGTCGTGGCGAGCCGTGCCCGGGAGTGCCCGGCGCGACCGTGGTTGATCATGATTAGGAGGTAGGCGATGCGGTGTCCGTACTGCCGGCACGCCGACTCCCGGGTGGTCGACTCGCGGGAAGCCGACGACGGTCAGCTCATCCGGCGGCGACGGTCCTGCCCGGAGTGCGGCAAGCGGTTCACCACCGTCGAGGAGGCGGTCCTCGCGGTCGTCAAGCGCAGCGGGGTGACCGAGCCGTTCAGCCGCACGAAGATCATCGGCGGGGTGCGCAAGGCGTGCCAGGGCCGGCCGGTCGACGAGGACTCGATCGCGCTGCTGGCCCAGAAGGTCGAGGAGACGGTGCGGGCCAAGGGCGCGGCCGAGATCCCCAGCCACGACGTGGGGCTGGCGATCCTGGGCCCCCTGCGGGACCTGGACGAGGTGGCGTACCTGCGGTTCGCCAGCGTCTACCGGTCCTTCGACTCGCTCGCCGACTTCGAGCAGGAGATCGAGACACTGCGGGCCGCCGCCCGCGCCCGGGAGGGCGTGGCGGAGGCCGGGGCGGCGGGGACCGCCGGCCGTACCAACTGAATTGTGTGTTGCTGACAGGTGGAAGCGCGGCGGGTGGCCGCGTGGACGAGGGGGCGGATGAGATGTCGGGGGATGGTGTGACGACAAGCAGGTCACGGAGCAAGGCCAGCGCGAGCGCAGGGCTGAAGATCGAGCGGGTGTGGACGACCGAGGGGGTCCACCCGTACGACGAGGTCACCTGGGAGCGCCGCGACGTCGTGATGACGAACTGGCGGGACGGCTCGATCAACTTCGAGCAGCGCGGGGTGGAGTTCCCGGAGTCGTGGAGCGTCAACGCCGCGAACATCGTGACCACCAAGTACTTCCGGGGCGCGGTGGGGACCCCGGAGCGGGAGTGGTCGCTCCGGCAGCTGATCGACCGGGTCGTCAGCACCTACCGCACCGCCGGTGAGGAGTACGGCTACTTCGCCAGCCCGGCCGACGCCGAGATCTTCGGGCACGAGCTGACCTGGATGCTGCTGCACCAGGTGTTCAGCTTCAACTCGCCGGTCTGGTTCAACGTCGGCACGCCGTCGCCGCAGCAGGTCAGCGCCTGCTTCATCCTGGCCGTCGACGACTCGATGGACTCGATCCTGGACTGGTACAAGGAGGAGGGGCTGATCTTCAAGGGCGGCTCCGGCTCCGGGGTCAACCTGTCGCGGATCCGCTCGTCCCGTGAGCTGCTCTCCTCCGGCGGCAACGCCTCCGGCCCGGTCAGCTTCATGCGCGGCGCGGACGCCTCGGCCGGCACCATCAAGTCCGGCGGCGCGACCCGGCGGGCGGCCAAGATGGTCATCCTCGACGTGGACCACCCGGACATCCAGGAGTTCGTGGTCACCAAGGCGCGCGAGGAGGACAAGATCCGTGCGCTGCGCGACGCCGGGTTCGACATGGACCTCGGCGGCTCCGACATCGTCAGCGTGCAGTACCAGAACGCCAACAACTCGGTCCGCGTCTCCGACGAGTTCATGACGGCGGTGGAGAACGGCGGCGGCTTCGACCTGCGCGGCCGGCTGGACGGCTCGGTGATCGAGACCGTCGACGCCAAGAAGCTGTTCCGCTCCATCTCCCAGGCCGCCTGGGAGTGCGCCGACCCGGGCCTGCAGTACGACGACACCATCAACGACTGGCACACCTGCCCGGAGACCGGCCGGATCACCGCGTCGAACCCGTGCTCGGAGTACCTGCACCTGGACAACTCCTCGTGCAACCTGGCCTCGCTCAACCTGATGAAGTTCCTCCGCGCCGACGGTGGCTTCGAGGTGGAGAAGTTCGTCAAGTCCGTCGAGTTCGTCATCACCGCGATGGACATCTCGATCTCCTTCGCCGACTTCCCGACCGAGAAGATCGGTGAGACCTCCCGCGCCTACCGGCAGCTCGGCATCGGCTACGCCAACCTCGGCGCCCTGCTGATGGCCACCGGCCTGCCGTACGACTCGGAGCAGGGCCGCTCGGTCGCCGCGGCGATCACGTCCCTGATGACCGGCACCGCCTACCGCCGCTCGGCCGAGCTGGCCGGCGTGGTCGGCCCGTACGACGGCTACGCCCGCAACGCGGAGCCGCACAAGCGGGTCATGCGCAAGCACGCGGCGGCCAACGACGAGATCAAGCCGACCAGCCCGGTGGCCACCGCGATCGTCCGCGAGGCGACCCGGCAGTGGACCCAGGGCAACAAGATCGGCGACAAGTTCGGCTGGCGCAACTCGCAGGCCAGCGTCCTCGCGCCGACCGGCACCATCGGCTTCATGATGGACTGCGACACGACCGGCGTGGAGCCGGACCTGGCGCTGGTCAAGTTCAAGAAGCTGGTCGGCGGCGGCTCGATGCAGATCGTCAACCAGACGGTCCCGCGTGCCCTGCGCAGCCTCGGCTACCCCGAGGAGCAGGTCGAGGCGATCGTCGAGCACATCGCCGACCACGGCCACGTGGTGGACGCCCCGGGCCTCAAGCCGGAGCACTATCCGGTCTTCGACTGCGCGATGGGTGAGCGGTCGATCGCCCCGATGGGCCACGTGCGGATGATGGCGGCCATCCAGCCGTTCGTCTCCGGCGCCATCTCCAAGACGGTCAACATGCCGGAGGCGGCCACCGTCGAGGACGTCGAGAAGATCTACTTCGAGGGCTGGAAGCTCGGCCTCAAGGCGCTGGCGATCTACCGGGACAACTGCAAGGTCGGCCAGCCGCTCTCGGTGGCCAAGTCCAACAAGGCCACCGAGCCGGCCGCCGTCGAGGCCGCGCCGGTCGTCGAGAAGGTCGTCGAGTACCGGCCGGTGCGCAATCGTCTGCCGAAGAAGCGCCCGTCCGAGACGGTCTCCTTCTCCGTCGGCGGCGCCGAGGGCTACCTCACCGCGTCGTCCTACCCGGACGACGGCCTCGGCGAGGTCTTCCTCAAGATGTCCAAGCAGGGCTCCACCCTGGCCGGTGTGATGGACGCCTTCTCGGTGGCCATCAGCATCGGTCTGCAGTACGGGGTGCCGCTGGAGACGTTCGTCAGCAAGTTCACCAACATGCGCTTCGAGCCGGCCGGGATGACCGACGACCCGGACGTGCGCATGGCGGCCTCGGTGATGGACTACATCTTCCGTCGCCTGGCACTGGACTTCCTGCCGTACGAGCGCCGCGCCGAGCTGGGCATCTTCACCGCCAGCGAGCGGGCCGCCCAGCTGCGGGCCGAGGCCGACGCGGAGGCCGCCGCCGTGACCGGTGCGGAGCTCACCGCGATGGCGTCCTCGGCGCCGGTGGAGGCCCCGGCCAAGCCGGAGGCCGTCGCCCAGCCGGCGCAGGAGGTGGCCGAGGTGGCCGCCGCCAAGCCGGCCCCGAACGTGGGTTCCAGCACCGAACTGCTGGAGGCCGTGATCGGCAAGGCCGCCGACGCGCCGCTCTGCTTCACCTGCGGTACGAAGATGCGCCCGGCCGGTAGCTGCTACGTCTGCGAGGGCTGCGGCTCCACCAGCGGCTGCAGCTGACGTACGAGAAGCACGCCTGCCCCGGCCTCCTCATGGGAGGTCGGGGCAGCGGCGTTTCGGCCCGTGCTGAGCCTGGACGATGGACATGTGCCGCGAGCCGCGTATACCTCAGAGGCATATTCATGACTCTGAGGTATACGGCTCACCGGGGTAAATGCTCCCCGTGCGCGCACCGCCTCCCGGAAGGCCGGCCCGGAAGTCGCGGCCCCGGCGGCCGGAGACGGGGGCTGAACCGGCGGGTAATGGCTGCGACGATCAGGGCATGACGACGGCTGAGGCGTACTCCAGATTTGCCGGCCGCGAGGTGCGCGGGATCTCACCCGCGTACGAGCGGCTGTCCCTGGCGGTTTCGCGCGACGACGAACTGCTCGCCCTGCTCGACGGGCTCCCGCCGGTCAAGCGGCAGCCGAACCTGCTCTTCGGTGTCGTCCGGTGGCTGGGCGGCCCGGTCGAGGACCCGGCCGCGTTCCACGACTACGCGGTGGCGAACTGGCCGGCCATCGAGGCGCAGGTGCGTGTCCGGGCCACCCAGACGAACGAGGCCGGGCGGTGCGCGGTCCTGCTGCCGGTGCTCGCCGCGCTGCCGCAGCCGCTCGCCCTGCTGGAGGTCGGCGCCTCCGCCGGGCTCTGCCTCTACCCCGACCGGTACGGCTACCGCTACGGCGAGCACCGGGTCGGCTCCGGGGAGCCGGTCCTGGAGTGCGCGGCCAGCGGGTTGGTGCCGCCGGCACGCGTACCCCAGGTGGTGTGGCGGGCCGGCCTCGACCTCAACCCACTCGACGTGACCGACCCCGACGACGTGTCCTGGTTGGACGCGCTGATCTGGCCGGAGCACGACCACCGGCGGGCCCGGCTGCGGGCCGCGGCGGCGATCGCGGCGGCCGATCCGCCGCTGCTGGTGCGCGGTGATCTGGTGGACGACCTGCCGGCGCTGGCCGCGCGGGCGCCGGCCGGCGCGACGCTCGTGGTGTTCCACACCTCCGTGCTCTACCAGGTGCCCGGGCCACGCCGGGAGGAGTTCGTCCGGCTGGTCCGTGGCCTGCCCGGACACTGGGTCGCCAACGAGGCCCCGGAGGTGCTGCCGTACGAGGGGCTGCCGGAGTCGCCGCAGGAGGGGCTCTACAACGTCCTCGCGTTGGACGGCACGCCGCTGGCCTGGACCCGGGGCCACGGCCAGGCGATCACCTGGTTCGGCTGACGCGCAGGGCACGGGTGAACCAGTCCAGCGCCGGTGCCACCGCCCCGCCCGTCGACCAGCCGTTGATCATCGCGAGCAGGTCGAGGTACCGGTCCCGGCGGGGGTCGTTCGCGGCGTCCAGCCGGTCCAGCAGCCGCTGCCGCAGGTCGGCGTCGTCCGGGCTGGCGGTCAGGTCCGCGTAGCGGGCGGTGACGGCCCTGACCACCGGGTCGGCCTCGGGTGCGGCCGGATCGAGCCCGGCAGCCAGGGCGGGGGCCACCGCGTCCCGCACCACCGCGACGGCGTCCGGGCGGGGCAGCCCCGGGACGTCGTGGTCGGCGGCGTACTCCCGCACCAGACGTCGCATGCTGGCCCGGAACCCCGGGTCCTGGGCCAGCTCGGCCAGCTCCACCCACGCCTGCACCTGCTCGGTGCGGGGATCGTCGGGCAGTTCCGGGGTCAGCGACCGCATGACCCCCGGGTACGCCGGCGCGGTGGCCAGGCCGTCGAAGACCGCGTCGAGGAAGTCGGCGACCAGCCGATGACGCTCCTGCCCGGAGAGCCGGGACAGGGTGTGGAACAGCTCCAGCTCCTCGGCTCCTCCGCCGCGCCGGCTCACCATGGTGAGCACCGCCTGGCGCAACCGCAGGACGCGGATCTGCACCGCCACCGCCTCGGCGTGCGCGGCGGCCACCTCTGCCAACGGCACCTCGCGGTCGACCACCCGCCGGATGGCGGCGAGGTCCACGCCGAGGTCGCGCAGCGTCCGGACCAGCTCCAGCCGGGCGACCGCGTCCGGGCCGTAGCGGCGGTAGCCGGCCGGACTCCGGTCGGTGGGCGGCACGATTCCCCGGTCGGCGTAGTACCGGATGGTCTTGACGCTGAGGCCGGTCCGCCGGGCCAGTTCGCCGATCGTGTAACGCGTCTCCCCGTTCATGCCCCCACCCTGCTGTCTCCCCCTGCTGGAGACTCAAGCCAACACCAGCGGCGGGCGGCCCAGGAACGTCGAGACCGTGGCGGTGAACCGGTCGGCGTCATCGAGCCACGGGTAGTGCCCCGCGCCCGGCTGCACGACCAACTCGGCGCCCGGTGCCAGCTCCGCGAGTTGGGCGACCAGGCCCGGCGGGGCGCCGAGGTCGACCTCACCGGCGAGCACCAGCACCGGACCCCGGTGTGCGGCGAGCGCGGCGCGGGTCGCCGGCGGATCGAAGGCGCCCTCGGCGCCGAAGACCCGAGCCGCCTCCTGGTTGCGCTGGCCCGGCTCCGCCGCCTGGTGCGCGCGGGCGGCCGCGTCCCACCGGCCGTAGAAGAACGGCGCGATCTCCTGCCAGGCGTCCGGGGTCGCCCGACCGGACACCATCGAGTCCAACGCGGCTGCTGCCGCCGGATACCACGGCTCGCCGGATCGGACCCGGGTGACCTCCCGGCGCAGCGTGGCGGTCGCCTCCAGCCCGACAGCCCGGGTGCTTGGTGTGATCAGCGCGAGCCGGCCGACCCGCTCGGGGTGCCGGGTCGCGTACCGCAACGCCACGTTCGCTCCGGCGGAGTGCCCGAGCAGGTCCAGGCGATCGAGGCCCAGGTGCCGGCGCAGTGCCTCCACGTCGTCGACCAGGCGGTCGCAACGGTAGGTGGAGACGTCGGCCGGCGCGGCCGACCGACCGGTGCCCCGCAGATCGGGGACGACCAGCGTCCGGTACGCGCCCAGACCGCCGAGATCACCGAGGTACGCCGAGTCTCGCATCGGCCCGCCCGGCAGGCAGACCAGCGGGTCACCCCCGCCGATGATCCGGTACGCGAGTGTGGTGCCGTCGGGCGCGGCGAAGGTGGCCATGAGTACACCCTCCCAGGGCGGTTGGCACGTGCGGAACCGTCCGGGCGACGTGGGTCAGCGGGCCCGTTCGTGGCGCAGCAGGACGACGCCGTTGCCGAACGTCCGGCTCTCCACCAGCCGCAGGCCGGTCGGGGCGTTGGCGTCGGGGAAGAGCCGGCGGCCCCGGCCGAGCAACACGGGATGGACGTAGATGCGGTACTCGTCGATCAGGTCGTGCCGGGCGAACGTGGCGGCCAGGTCGGCCCCGCCGAGAGCCAGGTCGCCGCCGGGCTCGGCGGTGAGTTTGCGGACCTGCTCGACGTCGACCTCGCGCACCACGGTGGCGTTCCAGTCCGCGCGGTCGAGGGTGCGGGAGTAGACGATTTTCGGCATGTCCCGCCAGATGCGGGCGTACTCGCGCACGGGGCCGCTGCTGGCCGGGTCCTGGTCGGCGGTCGGCCAGAAGGCGGCCATCAGCTCGTAGCTGACCCGCCCGTTGAGGAACCCGCCCATCGGGGCGATCACCTCGTTGAAGTGCTCGTGCAGCTCGTTGTCGACCTGATGCCAGCCGAGGTCGCCGCCCGGGCCCTCGAAGAACCCGTCCAGTGACAGGCTCATGTGCACGACAATCTTCCGCATCGTGTCCCCTCCGTACTCGTCGATGGGTGCCGAGCCGAGCATCATCGGACCCTACGACGAAACCGGCGCACCCTCCGACGACACCGGCGGCATGTCCCGCAGTCGGCGCAGCGGCGAGCAGACCACGAAGAGGCACGCGGCCCAGGTGCCCAGCACACATACCCAGAGGGCGGCGCGCAGCCCCAGCGCGGTGCCGAGCGCACCGCCGGTCAACGCCCCGAGCGGGATCACGCCGAGGCAGATCCAGAGGAACGCCGCGTTGACCCGACCGAGGATCGCCGGTGGGGTGATCCGCTGCCGGTACGACATCGCCGCCACGTTGAACAGCACCGCGTTGGCCGAGAACGCGGCCAGCCCGACCCCGTAGAGCAGCAGCCCCCAGCCGGGCTGCGCCAGCGGCATGAGCAGGTAGAACGGGCCCGGTGCGGCCATCGCCACCCAGATCACCCGGGCCGAGCCGAGCCAGGCGGTCAGCCGGGCGGCCAGCACCCCCACCACCAGCCCGCCGACCGCGCTGACCGAGAAGACCAGCCCCACCTGCACCGGGTCGGCGTGCAGCTCGCGGACCAGGAAGGTCACCTCGATCGAGCCGGACGCCATCACCCAGAAGTTCGACCAGGTGGTGCAGGCCAGGATGCTGACGAGGATCGGTTGCCGCCGGATGAAGCGGAGCCCGTCGGTCAGCTCCACCCGCAGCGGCACCCGGGGAGCCGGCTCGCGGCGTACCGGCGCTTCACGGATGAGGATCAGCGTCAGCGCGCTGACCAGGAAGGCGAACCCGTTGGTCAGGAAGGTCCGGGCGGCGCCGACCAGCCCGATCAGCACGCCGCTGACCGTCGGGCCGACCAGCTCGGCGGCATCCTCGCTGATGGTGAGCTTGGCGTTGCCGTCCACCAGCAGGTCCGCCGGCACCAGCCGGGGCAGCAGGCTCTTGTACGCCACGGTGAACAGCACGGTCAGCACCCCGCCGAGCCCGACCACCGCGTACAGGAAGGGGAGGGTGAGCTGGCCGACCAGAGCGGCCACCGGCAGCGACAGCATGAGCGCGGCCCGACCCAGGTCACACGCGATCATCAGCCGCCGCTGGTCGAGCCGGTCGGCGACGATGCCCGCCGGCAGCGAGAAGAGCAGGTACGGCAGCCAGGCCAGGACGGTCAGCAGGGAGATCTGGAACACACTGGCGTCGAGGACGTTGGCGGCGAGCAGCGGCACCGCCACGTTGGCGATCCGGGTGCCCAGTTCGCTGACCGTCTGACCGCCCCACAGCAGGAGGAAGTTCCTGCTGCGCCAGAGCGACGGGACGGCGCTGGTCGCGCTCGCCGGGGCCTGGGTCACCTGCTGGGTCACGATCACAGCCTGTCTGTGCGGTCACGTGGGCCGCCGGCCGGCGGCCCGGGGACCCTATCGGGGCGGCGCTCGCACACGACACCGCATTTCGCGCCCCGGTCGGGTCGCCGGCCCGCTCGACGGGGCGGGTACCGTCCCTCGGCCAGCCCGGACGCCGTCCCTAGACTGCTGCGGTGACCGGAGAGCGACGACCGCTGGCGGACCGGCCGCTCACCGAGCCGCACCCGTCCCGGCTGCCGCCCGAGCACCCCGACCGGTCCCGGATTCTCGCCGCGCACGCGGCCGCGCTGGCCGCCGGGGAGGCCGGCTACCTCGACCCGGCGACCGGGTTGTTCGTGCTCAGCGCCGGCTTCCTGGCCCGCCGTGGCACGTGCTGCGGGCGCGGCTGCCGGCACTGCCCGTACGTGGATGACCCGCCGGCCGGATGAGCGTCGGCCGGGTCGCGGCGGACCCGCCGAACGAGGGGTTCCGCCCGGCCCGGACACCCCGTACGGTGTCCGACGGACATCCGGCGGGCGCCTTCCGCCGTCGGTCGGCGAGAGGGTGGAGTGTGCGCGGGCGGATCGTGGTCGCCGGGCTGGCGGGGCTGCTGGTGAGTGGCTGCGGGGCCGAGGCCGAGCCGGTGGCGGTGCCACCGCCGGCGCCGATCGCGGCGGACGTGGCGGCGGCGTCGTCGGGCGGTGCCTGCCGCCTGCTGGACTTCACCGTCATCGAGCGACTGGTCAAGGTGCGCTTCGACGTGGCGGCGGCCAGCGAACGGGGCGACACGTACACGTGCGTCGTCCGGGCCGAGCGCGCGACGCTGCCGGAGCTGACGCTGAGCGTGACCGACGCCAAGATCGACAAGACCACCTACGGCGCGGACGTGGTGCCCGACAAGGCGGCGAAGGTCACCGGGCTGGGTCAGCAGGCGTACCGGCGGACCGTCGCTGCGGCGAGCGGGCAGGGGCCGGTGGCCGAGGTCGGGTGGCTGACCGCCGAGGGGCGACTGGCCACGCTGAGCTGGACGGCGGCACGCGGCGCCGAGCGCGCGGCGGCCGAGAAGCTGGCCGGCGACCTGATCGCGCTGGCCAAGAAGGTGGACACCCGGGCGTTGTGACGCCCGGGGCCAGCCCTCCTGGCCCGCGGTTGGTCAGTTGGCGGCGACGAACACCCGGGACGCGACCTCACGGGGCAGCCGCACCCGGTCACCGGAGCGGTCGATCGACACCCCGTCGCGCTCCTGGGCCACGGTCACCGTGGCACCCGGGTCGACACCGGCGGCGTGCAGCTGGCGCAGCACGTCGGCGTTGGTCTGCACGCTCTCGCAGATCCGGCGGACCACGACCGGCCCGGACAGGCCGGGGAAGGCCAGGTTGCGCTCACCCTCGCCGGCATCGGTGGTCTCCGCCTCCGGAGAGCCCAGCTCTTCCAGACCCGGGATGGGGTTGCCGTACGGCGAGCGGGTCGGCCGGTTGAGCAGGTCGTACACCCGCTTCTCCACGGCGTCGCTCATCACGTGCTCCCAGCGGCAGGCCTCCTCGTGGGCCTCCTCGTAGGGCATCCCGATGACGTTGACCAGCAGCAGCTCGGCGAGGCGGTGCTTGCGCATCACGGACACCGCAGTGCCGCGACCCTGCGCGGTGAGCATCAGGTGCCGGTCGCCCTCGACGGTGAGCAGGCCGTCGCGCTCCATCCGAGCCACGGTCTGGCTCACGGTGGGACCGCTCTGCTTGAGTCGCTCGGCGATCCGGGCGCGCAGCGGCGGCACCCCCTCCTCCTCCAACTCGAGGATGGTGCGCAGGTACATTTCGGTCGTGTCGACCAGGTCGTGAGACTTCATGACGTCAGCGGCCCTCCGGTGCACGATGCTACCTCGCGGAAAGGGCGATCGACCTCCGCCGACCCGCGAGCCGACGACCGGGATGGTGTTGGATGGTCGCCATGTCCGGTACCCAGGAGCCGCTGGTCGAGGTCGACCGGCTCGCCGTCGAGCTCGACCGCGCCGACCCGCCCACCCTGCTCGACGTCCGCTGGCGGCTCACCGGCCCGCCCGGCCGCGACGACTACCTGACCGGCCACCTGCCCGGCGCGGTCTTCGTCGACCTGGACACCGCGCTCTGCGGGCCGCCCGGCGCCGGTGGCCGTCATCCGCTGCCCGACCCGGCGGCGTTGCAGGCCGCGCTGCGGGCCGCCGGCGTCCGGGCCGGTCATTCCGTGGTGGTGTACGACGGCGGCGACGGCCTGGCCGCCGCCCGGGCCTGGTGGACGCTGCGCTGGGCGGGGCACCGCCCGGTCCGCCTGCTGCACGGTGGGTACCCGGCCTGGGTCGCCGCCGGTCGACCCGTCTCCACCGCGGCGCCCGCCCCGGCTCCCGGCGACGTCGAGGTGCGCCCCGGCGACCTTCCGGTGCTCGACGCCGGGCAGGCCGCCGCGATGGCGGCCGCGGACGACGCCGTACTGCTCGACGTGCGTGCCGCGCCCCGCTACCGGGGCGAGGTCGAGCCGATCGATCCGGTCGCCGGGCACGTCCCGGGTGCGGCGAACCTGCCCGCCGGGGAGTACGTCGGCCCGGACGGGCGCTTCCCGGCCGCCGACGTGCTGCGGGAGCGGTTCGCCGCCGCCGGGGTGACCGGGGAGCGGTCGGTGGGGGCGTACTGCGGCTCCGGGGTGACCGCCGCGCAGGCCGTGCTGGCACTGCACCTGGCGGGCCGACCGGACGCGGCTCTCTACGTCGGATCGTGGAGCAACTGGGTGGCCGACCCGACCCGGCCGGTCGCCTCCGGGCCGACACCCGACCTCTGACCAGCGCGTGCGGACGGTCCTCGTGCGACGATGGGCTCATGTCCGACGACACGGTGGTGGTGTGGGACGAGTCGCTGCTCGCCTATGACATGGGTGACCATCCGCTCGACCCGGTCCGGGTGGAGTTGACCATCGCGCTCGCCCGTGAGCTGGGCATCCTGGACCGTCCGGGGGTCCGCCTGGTCAAGCCGGAGCCCGCCGACGACGCCCTGCTCACCCGGGTGCACGACCCGTCCTACCTGGCCGCGGTGCGCGCCGCGCCGCGCGACCCCCTGTTCGCCGGGTACGGGCTGGGCACCTCCGACAACCCGGTCTTCGACGGCATGCACGAGTCCAGCGCCCTGATCGCCGGCGCCAGCGTGGCCGCCGCCGAGGCGGTCTGGCGCGGCGACGCCCTGCGGGCGGTGAACGTGGCCGGTGGCCTGCATCACGCGATGCCCGCGCGGGCCTCCGGCTTCTGCGTCTACAACGACCCGGCGGTGGCCATCGCCCGCCTGCTCGACCTGGGCGCGGAGCGGATCGCGTACGTGGACGTGGACGTGCACCACGGCGACGGGGTGCAGCAGATCTTCTGGGACGACCCCCGGGTGCTCACGGTCAGCCTGCACGAGACCCCGCTGGCGCTCTTCCCGGGCACCGGCTTCCCGGACGAGACCGGTGGGCCGGGCGCGCACGGCACCGCGGTCAACATGCCCCTGCCGCCGGGCGTCGACGACACCGGCTGGCAGCGGGCCTTCCACGCGATCGTGCCGTCGGTGCTGCGCGCTTTCCGGCCGCAGGTGCTGGTCAGCCAGTGCGGCGCCGACGGGCACCGGCTGGATCCGCTCGCCGACCTCAACCTCACGGTCGACGGTCAGCGGGCCACCTACCTGGCGCTGCGGGCGCTCGCCGACGAGCTGTGCGGCGGCCGCTGGGTGGCCACCGGCGGTGGCGGGTACGCGCTGGTCGAGGTGGTGCCCCGGGCCTGGAGTCACCTGCTGGCGGTGGCCACCGGGGATCCGGTCGATCCGGCGACGCTCACCCCGCCGGCCTGGCGGGCCCTGGCCGCCGCCCGTCGTCCCGGCCGGGAGGTGCCGCTGCGGATGACCGACGACGCGGACCCGTCGTTCGAGCCGTGGCAGCCGACCGGCGAGCCGAACGCCGTGGACCGGGCGATCGCGGCCACCCGCAAGACGGTCTTCCCGCTGCTCGGGCTCGACCCGCACGATCCGCGGGACTGAGGCGGGCCGGGGGAGGACCACGCCGGTGACCACCGTGGACCAGCCGGTGGACGTGCTGCTCAGCGACGGCAGCACCGTCCAGTTGCGACCAATCGGGCCGGAGGACGCGCCGGCCATCGTGGCGATGCACGGCCGGTTCTCCGAGCGCACCCGCTACCTGCGCTACTTCTCGCCGTACCCGCGCATCCCCGAGCGGGATCTGATCCGCTTCGTCACCGTCGACCACCACGACCGGGAGGCGTTCGTGGTGCTGGCCGGCGACCGGATCGTCGCGGTCGGCCGCTACGAGCGGCTCGGCCCGCAGGCGCCGGAGGCCGAGGTCGCCTTCGTGGTGGAGGACGCCCACCAGGGCCGGGGCATCGGCTCGGTGTTGATGGAGCACCTGGCGGACGCCGCCCGCCGCAACGGCATCATGCGTTTCGTCGCCGAGGTGCTGCCGGCCAACGGACCGATGCTGCGGGTCTTCGCCGACTTCGGCTACCAGGTCCAGCGCGAGTTCGCCGACGGCGTGGTGCACCTGAGCTTCCCGATCGCGCCCACCGAGGCCACCCTCGAGGTGCAGCGCGGGCGGGAGCACCGCACGGAGGCCCGCTCGATCGCCCGGCTGCTCGCGCCGCGCGGCATCGCCGTCTACGGCGCGAGCGCGACCGGGCAGGGCGTCGGCGCGGCGGTGCTCGGTCACCTGCGCGACGGCGGCTTCACCGGGGCGGTGGTGCCGGTGCATCCGAGCGCGTCGACCGTGGCGGGGCTGCCCGCGTACCCGTCGGCGGTCGACGCCGGGGCGCCGGTGGACCTGGCGGTGGTGGCGGTGCCACCGGAGGCGGCGACCGCGGTGGTGGCCGACGCGGCGGCCGCCGGCGTGCACGGCCTGGTGGTGATCTCCGCCGGTTTCGCCGAGGCCGGCGCCGAGGGCGCCGCGGCACAGCGTGCGCTGGTCCGCGCGGCACACGCCGCCGGGATGCGGGTGGTCGGCCCGAACTGTCTCGGCGTGGCCAACACCGACCCGGCGGTACGCCTCAACGCCACCCTCGCCCCGGCGCTCCCGCCGGCCGGCCGGGTCGGCATCTTCAGCCAGTCCGGCGCGTTCGGGGTGGCGCTGCTCGCCGAGGCCGACCGGCGCGGCCTGGGGCTGTCGAGCTTCGTCTCGGCCGGCAACCGGGCCGACGTCTCCGGCAACGACCTGCTCCAGTACTGGCAGGACGACCCCGGCACGGACGTGATCATGTTGTACCTGGAGACCTTCGGCAATCCGCGCAAGTTCGCCCGGCTGGCCCGGCGGATCGGTCGGGCCAAGCCGGTCGTGGCGCTCGCCTCACCGGCCCGCCCGGCCGGGGTGGGCGACACCGCCGGGCCGGACGAGGTGGCGGTGGCCGCCCTCTTCGCCCAGTCCGGGGTGATCCGGGTGGACACCGTGCCGGAGCTGCTGGACGTGGGGGTGCTGCTGGCCAACCAGCCGCTGCCCGCCGGTGGCCGGGTCGGCGTGGTCGGCAACTCCTCGGCGCTCACCGGGCTGGCCGCCACCGCCTGCGCCGGGCAGGGCCTCACCGTCGTCGACGGCTACCCCCGCGACGTCGGGCCGCGCGCCGGCGCCGCCGAGTTCGCGACCGCGCTGGCCGAGACGGCCGGCGACGACCAGGTGGACGCCCTGGTGGTGGTCTTCGCCCCGCCGCTGCCCGGTCAGCTGACCGATGTGGACGCCGACGTCACCGCCGCGCTGCCGGCCGTCCTCGCGTTGGGCAAGCCGACCGTGGCGACCGTCCTGGTGGGCCGGCTGCCGGCGGGGGTGCCGGCGTACGGCGGCGTGGAGGAGGCGGTGCGGGCCCTCGCCCGGGTGCACCGGTACGCCGAGTGGCTGCGCCGGCCGCCCGGGGTGGCACCCGAGCTGCCCCGGATCGACCGGGCCGCCGCGCAGGCCGCCCTGCGCGCCGACACCATCGACCCGACCGCGCTGCTGGCCGCGTACGGCATCGACGTGGTGGCGTCGGTGCCGGTCGACTCGGTCGACGGCGCGGCCGACGCGGCGGCGCGGTTGGGTTTCCCGGTGGCACTCAAGGCCGCCGCTCCCGGGCTGCGGCACCGGCTCGACCTCGGCGCGGTCCGGCTGGACCTGCCCGACGAGCCGACGGTCCGCCGGGCGTACGCGGAGCTGGCGGCGGTCTTCGGAGCGGACGTCCTGGTGCAGCCGATGGTTCCGCCCGGCGTGGCCTGCGTGGTGGAGCTGGTCGAGGACCCGGCGTTCGGGCCGGTGGTCGGCTTCGGTCTCGGTGGCGTCGCCACCGAGCTGCTCGGCGATCGGGCCTGGCGCGCGGTGCCGTTGACCGATCGGGACGCCGCCGAGCTGGTCGACGAGCCCCGGGCGGCGCCGCTGCTGCGCGGGCACCGGGGCGCGGCCCCGGTCGACCGGGCGGCCCTGGCGGACCTGCTGCTGCGGGTCGGTCAGCTCGCGGACGAGCAGCCCCGGGTGCGGTCGCTGACCCTCAACCCGGTGCTCGCCCGCCCGGACGGCATCTCCGTCCTGCACGCGCAGGTACGGATCGGCGGCGTGGCCGCCCGCCCCGACACCGGCCCGCGCCGCCTGTGAATCCCCTCCTTCGTCGCGTCCCGTCAGGCGCGGCTGGAGATCTGCTGCACCGCCCAGGCGTTGCCGTCCGGGTCGGTGAAGAAGACGAAGCCGACGTTGTCCAGCGGGTGCGGCGTGGGGCTCGGGTTGGCGCCCAGCACCTGGATCTCGCTGACGTCCACACCCCGTTCGACCAGCTCGGCGCGCGCCCGCTCCAGGTCGGGCACCACCAGTTGCAGGCCCTTGAGCGAGCCCGGCGGCATGTCCGGGACGGCGCCCTTGCCGATCACGACCGAGCAGCCCGAGCCGGGCGGGGTCAGCTGGACGAGGCGCGCGTCGTCGCCGATGACCGTGTCGTGGTCCACGACGAAGCCGAGCCGGTCGGCGTAGAACGTCTTCGCCCGGTCCACGTCGGAGACCGGCACGATCACGACTTCCAACGTCCAGTTCACGGTGTCTCTCCTCGCATCGTCGTTGTCGGGTGCAGCAGCTCGGCGAGCCGCGTGTAGCTCTGCCCCACGCCCCGGGCCATCGGGTAGCGCAGCACGGTGTCCCGCCCCTCGGGGGTGGCGTACCGCAGCGTGGTGGTGACCGTCGTTCGGCCGGCCAGCTCGGTGAACTCGTGGCTGACCAGCGTCTCGCCCGGGTAGGACTGGTCGTCGAAGAGTTCGGTGCAGACCAGCCGGTGTGGTGGCTCGATCCGCCGGTAGACCCCGGCCTGGACCATCCGGGCCCCTTCCGGGCCTCGTGACACGAACCGCCACCGCCCGCCGACCCGCAGGTCGACGTCGCACTCCGCCAGCCGCCAGCCCCGCGCGCCGTACCACCGGACCAGCAGCCTCGGTTCGGTGAAGGCGGCGAACACCAGGTGCGCCGGTGCGTCGAACAGTCGACTCAGCACGATCTCCCGGTCGCCCGGGGTGTGTACGACGAGCGGGTCGTCGACGCCGGTCATCCGCTGGCCCCGTCCACCTGGGCGCCCTGGCGCTCGGCGTCGGTCTGCTCGACTGCCTGGAGTTCGTCGAGCAGGGCGTCGAGACGCTGGTAGCTCTCCGCCCAGTAGTCGCGGTAGTCGGCGAGCCAGGCCGTGGCCTCCCGCAGCGGGCGGGCCTCCAGCCGGCACGGCCGGCGCTGGGCGTCCCGGCCCCGGCTGACCAGGCCGGCGCGTTCCAGCACCTTGAGGTGCTTGGAGATCGCAGGCTGGCTCATCGCGAAGGGCGCTGCCAGCTCCGTCACGGTCGCCTCACCGGCCGCGAGCCGGGCGAGGATGGCTCGCCGGGTCGGGTCGGCCAGTGCCGCGAAGGTCGCGTCCAACAGTTCGGTGCCCACCGCTTTATAACCTCCTGGTTTTATAACCGTGTGGTTTCTATCGCGGATCCGTGCCCCAGTCAAGCACCGCGACAGCATGGAAGGCCCCGGCGAACCGCCGGGGCCTTCCATGGGAACCGGTGCGTCAGCAGGCGTACGCCTCCAGGCGCTGGGCCCGCTCCGGCGCGCGCAGCTTCAGCAGCGTCACCTTCTCGATCTGCCGGATCCGCTCCCGCGACAGGCCGAACTCCCGGCCGACCTCGTCCAGGGTGCGCTGCCGGCCGTCGTCCAGGCCGAACCGGAGCCGGATGACCGCCTGCTCCCGCTGGGACAGGGTGGCCAGCACGATGCTCACCTCGTTGCGCAGCTCGCCCTGCGCGGCCGCGTCGCCCGGCTCGGCACGCGGGTCCACCGCGGCCACGAAGTCACCGAGCGCGCTCTCGCCGTCGTCGCCGACGGCCTGGTCCAGGCTGACCGGCTCGCGGTCGTACGAGATCAGCTCGATGACCTGGAACTCGGGGATCTCCAGCGCCCGGGCGACCTCGGCGACCGTGGGCTCACGGCCCAGCGTCACCGCCAGCTCGCGGCGGGCCCGGACCATCCGGTTGACCTGCTCGACCATGTGCACAGGGATGCGGATGGTGCGGGCCTGGTCGGCCATCGCGCGGGTGATCGCCTGCCGGATCCACCAGGTGGCGTACGTGGAGAACTTGTAGCCCTTGGCGTAGTCGAACTTCTCCACCGCCCGGATCAGGCCGAGGTTGCCCTCCTGGATCAGGTCGAGGAACGCCATTCCGCGTCCGGTGTAACGCTTGGCGATGCTGACCACCAGCCGCAGGTTCGCCTCCAGCAGGTGGTCCTTGGCCGCCCGGCCCTCCGCGACGATCAGCTCGAGATCGGCTCGCAGCTCGGGCGAGACGGGGGTGCAGGTGGCCAGCTTCTCGTCGGCGAACAGGCCGGCCTCGATCCGCCGGGCCAGGTCGACCTCCTGCGCCGCGGTCAGCAGCTTCGTCCGGCCGATCCCGTTGAGGTAGGCCCGGACCAGGTCGGTGGAGATGCCGCGCTCGTCGGTGGCGTCCAGGTCGGCGAGGACCTCGATGCTCCCGTCGGTGTCGGTGCTGGCGGCCGGTCGCGTCCGGTTTTCCGTCATCTGCAGGACCATCTCTGTCTCTCCCCGTGTCCACGTCTGTGCCGTGTCTCCGGCCCAGTGGTGCCGGTGTGACACACAGCTTGGCGGGCGGGGCGTAAAACGGGAGTGAGGCGATCGGCCACCCGACAGGAATCCGGTCGGGTCGCGGGCGCGGTGTGTCGCCCCGGTGGGTCGTTGCCCGCCCCGGCTACCGTGCCGACGGTCGGCCACCCACGGCTGGCGGCGACAGGAGAGGGAGGACGGCATGGTCTTCAAGCGGCTCATGAAGGCGATGGGGGTCGGCGGCCCGTCGGTGGAGACGGTGCTGGCCAACCCGAACTGCCGCCCAGGCGGCCCGTTGGAGGGCCGCATCCAGGTGGTCGGCGGTGACCACCAGGTCGACATCGACCACGTGACGCTCGGCCTGGTCACCCGGGTCGAGGTGGAGAGCGGCGACAACGACTACGACACCACCCAGGAGTTCCACCGCCAGCGGGTCACCGGCGCGTTCCGGCTGGATCCCGGGCAGCGCCACGACATCCCGTTCCGCTTCGACGTGCCGTGGGAGACGCCGGTCACCGAGCTGTACGGGCAGCACCTGCACGGCATGACGATGGGGCTGCGTACGGAGCTGGAGGTGGCCCGCGCGGTCGACAAGAGCGACCTGGACGCGGTGTCGGTGCACCCGCTGCCGGCGCAGGAGCGGCTGCTGGACGCGTTGCTGCGGCTGGGTTTCCGGTTCGCCCGCGCCGATGTGGAGCGCGGTCACATCTACGGCGTCCGGCAGACGCTGCCGTTCTACCAGGAGATCGAGTTCAGCCCGGCGCCGCAGTACGCCCGCTCGATCAACCAGTTGGAGGTCACCTTCATCGCCGACTCTCAGCAGATGCAGGTGGTGCTGGAGGTCGACAAGCGCGGCGGCGTGTTCACCGAGGGCCGGGACGCCTTCGGCCGCTTCACCGTCGACCACGCCACCGCCGACCGCACCGACTGGGCCGCCGAACTCGACGGCTGGCTCCGCCAGTCCCTCCAACGCCGAGGCCTCTTCTCCTGACCCCCGCCCCGGCCCCGGCGTCCGGAGGTGGGGGTGGCGGCGGGTCAGAGGTCCAGGAGGATCGTGCGGGGGCCGACGTTGACGCTCTCGACCAGCATGTGGGCCCGGAAGCGGCCCGTCTCGACCTTGGCGCCCCGCTCGCGCAGCGCCTCCACGACCGCCGTCACCAACGGCTCGGCCACCTCGGCTGGGGCGGCGGCGGTCCAGGTCGGACGGCGGCCCTTGCGGGCGTCGCCGTAGAGGGTGAACTGGCTGACCACCAGGACCGGCGCACCGGTGTCGGCCGCGGACCGCTCGTCGTCGAGGATCCGCAGCTCGTGAACCTTGCGGGCCATGGTCGCGGCGGTCTGGGCCGTGTCGGTGTGGGTCACACCGAGCAGCACCAGCAGCCCGTCCTCGATCGCGCCGACCACCGCGCCGTCGACCGTCACGCTGGCCCGGCCGACCGTCTGCACCACCGCCCGCATCAGCCGGTCACCGGCTCGATGAGGCCCCGCTCCACCAGGTGCGCGACGATCGGTCCGGCAGCCTCGGCCAGCTCGTCCGGCTCGACGTCGTGCGCCGCGGCCAGCAGGGCGAGCTGGTCGCGGAGCGGCAGCCGACCGTCGGCCCCGCCGACCAGCGCCAGCACCAGCGGGTCGACCTCCTCGGTCCACCGCAGGCCGTGCGGCATAGCGAGGACCTGCCGGTCCACCGCCCAGCCCTCGTCGCCCATGGTGGCCTCCTGGCGGAGCTGGAGGCCGTCGGCGGCCCGGTAGCGCTCGGCGAGCAGCGCGTCGGTGTCGCGTACCCGCAGGAAGTCCTGACGGTCGAACCAGGCGGCGACCTGGTCGCCCAGCGGCGGCTGCACCCGCTGGCGCAGGTCCTCCACCCGGACCACCGGGTCGGCGCGCCCGCTGCGGCGCAGCGACACGATGCCGAAGCCGATCGCCTCCACCTTGTGCGCGTCGAACCAGTCCAGCCAGGCGGCCATCCGCTCCGGGTCCGCGCTCTCGCCGACGTCGGTGAGCCACAGGTTGACGTACGCCATCGGGTCGGCCACCTCGCGCTGGATCACCCAGGCGTCCAGGCCGGTGCCGGCGAACCAGCCGGCCACCCGCTCGTCCCATTCCTCACCGGCGACGTGCACCCAGTTCGCCAGGTACTGCATGGTGCCGCCCTCAGTGAGCAGGCCGGGGGCGGCGGCGGCCAGCTCGGCGCCGATCGCGTCACCCACCCGGCCGGAGTCGCGGTAGACGTGCGTGGTGGTGCCGGGGCCGACCACGAACGGCGGGTTGCTCACCACCAGGTCGAAGCGGCGGCCGGCCACCGGCGCGACCATGTCGCCGCGCAGCAGCTCCCAGTCCTGGCCGTTGAGCGCGGCGGTCGTCGCGGCGAAGCGCAGGGCCCGCTTCGACAGGTCGGTGGCGGTCACCTGGCTGGCGTGGGTGGCCAGGTGCAGGGCCTGGATGCCGGAGCCGGTGCCGAGATCCAACGCGGTGTCGACCGGCCGGCGGACGGTCGCGCCGATCAGGGTCTGGGTGGCTCCGCCGATGCCGAGCACGTGCTCGGAGTGCAGCGGTCGGCCCGGCCGGGCGCTGGCCGGCACGTCGGCGAGCACCCACCAGTCGTCGCCGTACGGCTCCAGGTCGACGCCGGCGCGCAGGCCGTCGCCGTGCCGCTCGACCAGCCCGCCGGCGATCGCCTCCGCCAGGTCCAGCGGCGCCAGCGCGGCGGCCACGGTCGCCTCCGACTCGGTCTGGTCGCAGATGAACACCCGGATCAGGGTGCCGAGCGGGTCGCGGTCCTCGGTGGCCCGCAGCGCGGCCCGGTAGTCGTTGCGCGCGACCCCGCCGGTGGCCTGGGAGCCGAGCCGGCCCGCGATGCCGTTGCTGGTGAACCCGGCCCGGGTCAGCGCGGTGCGCAGCGCGTCGATGCCGGCAGGGGAGAGCAGCATGTCGTGTTCGTCCACTCCGCCATCCTGCCCCCCGCCCTGCCCCCGGTCGGCGCCACCCGCCGGATCGAACCCGGAGCGTCGGTGTTCACCCCGGGTCGGTGGCCGGGCAGGATGTGTCCATGACGCTCGTGCTGCCCATCGACCCCGAGGCCAACCGTCTGCTGGAGCGCAGCCCCCTGGCCCGGCTCATCGGCATGGTTCTCGACCAGCAGGTGCCGATGGAGAAGGCGTTCTCCTCGCCGTACGTGCTGGCGCAGCGGCTCGGCCACGACCTGGACGCGGCCGAGCTGGCCGGGTACGACCCGGACGCGCTGATCGCGCTCTTCGCCACCCCGCCCGCCCTGCACCGGTTCCCCAAGGCGATGGCGGCCCGGGTGCAGGAGGTGTGCCAGGTCCTGGTGGATCGCTACGACGGCGACGCCGCCGGGCTCTGGTCCGACGTGGCCGACGGGCCGGAACTGTTCCGCCGGGTCGCCGAGCTGCCCGGCTTCGGCAAGCAGAAGGCGCAGATCTTCGTGGCCCTGCTCGGCAAGCGGTTCGGGGTGACCCCGCAGGACTGGCGGGAGGCGGCCGGCGGCTACGGCGACCCGGGCGCGTACCGGTCGGTGGCCGACGTCACCGACGCCGACTCGCTGCGCAGGGTGCGGGAGTACAAGCAGCAGATGAAGGCGGCCGCGAAGGCGAAGGCCACCGACGGCTGACCCGCACCGGGGTGTCGCTCAGGCGGCGGTCGGGTGGGCCAGCGAGGCCAGCGCGCGCCGGACGTCGGCGAGCGAGACGGTGGCGGAGTCGTCCAGGTCGGCAAGCCCGGCCTCGATCCACTGCCGCATCAGTGTGGTGACCCCGATGCCGCGGGCGTCGGCGGCAGCCCGCACCCGCTCGTAGGTCTCCAGCGGCAGCCGAACCGACCGGCTCACCATCGGCACGTCGGTGTCGGGGGTGGGCAGGTCCACCGCCGGGCTCTCGTCGATCAGCTCGGCGATCCGGTCGTCGCCGCTGTGGAACTGCTTGGTCGCGTCGTTACGGTGCATCGTCACGGCCTCCTCATCGGCGATCTCTCCGCACGGCCTCGTCGTAGCGCTTGGACTCGACGTCGCTCAGCTCACGGGCGGAGAGGATGTCCCAGTCGTTGTCGGTGCCGTCGGCCTCGGCGAGCAGCACCGCCAGTCGGCGGCCCCGCCGGAGGCGGCGTAGACCACCATCACGTCGTCGCCCAGGTGGCGGATCACCCGTCGGGCGCTGTGCAGCGCCTCCCAGACTTCCCCGGGTGTGACGTCGTAGACCCTCAGGTTGGCCAACGCCTCGTCGGTGAAGCTGAACCTGCTGCCCACGCGCGCAGCGTACCACGGACGTAACACGCAGCGGGATGAGTTGAATTTCGCTGATCACGGTCGCGCGGTGACAGGATGAGTCGTAATCCCCTTGAGGAGGTTCATGGTGAAGCGTCAGGCGTACCAGCCGATTCTGATCACCGACGCCTCGCGCAGCCAGAACGATCAGCTGACCAGCCGTCAGCGCCGGTATGTCCTGATGATGGGCATCCGGGTGGCCTGCATCATTCTCGGCGCGATCCTGGTCGGCGCGAACGCCCCACTGCTCTGGCTCTGGCTGCCGCTGTGCGCCCTGGGCATGGTGCTCATCCCGTGGCTGGCCGTGCTGCTGGCCAACGACCGGCCGCCCAAGGAGGAGCACCGACTGGCCAACCGGTTCCGCCCCCGGCTGCGGGACGACACCCCGCCGATGAGCCTCACGGCCGAGGAACGTCCGCACAAGGTCATCGACGTCGAACCCTGACCCGCGCCCGGGCCAGGGTCCGACAGGTCACGGCAGTGGCCGGGCGCCGACGGTGGAGACGGCCAGGGCACCCAGGTCGGTGGCGCGGCCCAGCGCGGCAGTCGGGGTGGCGCCGCCGAGCCAGGCGGTGAGCAGACCGGCCGCGAAGGCGTCGCCCGCCCCGGTGACGTCCACCACCGCCACCCGCCGTGCCGGAGCCGCGCAGAGCGCCGCCGCGCGGTCCACCCAGACCGCCCCGGCCGCGCCGCGCTTGACCACCACCCGCCGGGCCGTCGCCGACAGCGCCCGCCCCTGCGCCGCGGGGTCCAGCCCGCCGGCCAGCACCGTCGCCTCGTCCGCGTTCACCAGCAGCAGGTCGACGTCGCGTACCCAACCCAGAAAGGCCGCCGCACCGACCCGCCGCAGCGGCGCCGCGGAGGCTGCGTCGACGCTGGTGGTGAGCCCGCGCTCGCGGGCGGCGGCCAGCGCGCGCAGCCCGGCGCCGCGCGACCCGGCGTCCAACAGGGTGTACGCGGACAGGTGCAGGTGCCCGGCGTCGGGCACCGCCGCGAGGGCCCCCTCGACGTGCTCGGCGCTCAGCCGCAGGTTCGCGCCCCGCTGGCTCACCATGGTGCGCTCGCCGTCGGTGGCCAGCACGATCACCGTGCCGGTCGGAACGCCCTCGACCCGCTCGATCGCACAGTCGACACCGGCACGGTCCAGCTCGGCCATCCGGTCGCGCCCCGCGTCGTCGTCCCCGACGGCGCCGACGAGCGTGACGTCCACCCCCTGCGCGGCGATCCAGGCCGCGGTGTTGGCCGCCTGGCCGCCGCCGCCGATGCTGATACCGGCCGAGGTGTCCGAACCCGCCGCGAGCGGCCCGGACAGCACCGCGACCACATCCGTGATCACGTCCCCGACGACGACCACCCGGGCCGGTCGGGTCATGCCGGAATGGCGTCGGCGCGGGCGGCCGCAACCGCGATCCGCGCGGCCAGGTCGGCGTTACGCAGGATGATCCGCACGTTCACGGCCAGGCTCGCGCCCTCCGTGGCCGAGTGGAAGTGCGCCAGCAGGTACGGGGTGACGGCCTTGCCGGTCACCCCGTCGCGTTCCAGCAGGGCCAGGCCCTCGGCGAGGGTCCGGTCGTGCAGCTCCGGGTCGAGCTGCTCGTCGACCGGCAGCGGGTTGGCGACGATCAGGCCGCCGGCGTGCACGGCGTGCCGGTCACGGGCGGCGAGCACGGCGGCGACCTGCTCCGGTGAGTCGACCGACCAGTCGAGGTCGAAGCCGCCGTCGGTGAGGTAGAAGCCGGGGAACCGGTGGGTGCCGTACCCGACCACGGCGACCCCGAGGGTCTCCAGCCGCTCCAGGGTGGCGCCCACGTCGAGGATCGACTTGACGCCGGCGCAGACCACCGCGATCGGGGTGCGGGCCAGGGTGATCAGGTCCGCCGACTCGTCGAAGGTGTGCGCCGCCTCCCGGTGCACCCCGCCCAGACCTCCGGTGGCGAACACGCCGATCCCGGCCGCGGCGGCCACCGCGCTGGTCGCGGCCACGGTGGTGGCACCGTCCGCGCCGGTCGCCGCCGCCACCGCGAGATCGCGGACGGAGAGTTTGGTCACTCCATCGACGGTGGCCAGTCGGGTCAGCTGCGCGTCGTCCAGGCCGACCACCAGCTGGCCGCCGATCATGCCGATCGTCGCCGGGACCGCCCCGGCGTCCCGGACCGCCTGCTCGATCTCCCGAGCCACCCGAAGGTTCTCCGGCCGGGGCAGGCCGTGCGAGACGATGGTGCTCTCCAGGGCGACGACGGGCCGGCCGTCGTGCAGTGCGTCGGCCACCTCGGTGCCGTAGCTGATGCGAAAGTCAGTCACGGGGGGCCACGGTACGGGGTGGGGCCTGCGCCGGCCTCAAGTGGACCCGGCCGTGATGACCTGCCAAACTTGACGGTTGGAGGTGCAGACGTGAGCACAGAGGTTCTCGAGCGTCCGGAGCTGAAGGACGCCGACACCGGTCCCGAGATGTTCCACTACGTCCGCAAGGAGAAGATCGCCGAGAGTGCCGTCATGGGCACCTTCGTCGTCGCGCTCTGCGGGGAGACCTTCCCGGTCACCAAGGCGGCCAAGCCGGGTTCGCCGGTCTGCCCGAAGTGCAAGGAGATCTACGACTCGTACCGCGAGTGAATCGCGGCCGGTGTTCCGGCCGGCGACGTAGCCTGCGGCGGTGACCACCTCCACCGCCCTGCTCCTCGCCGACCTGACCGGGGTGGCCGTCTTCGCCGCGTCCGGGGCCTCGGCCGCGGTGGCCAAGCGGCTCGACCTGTTCGGCGTCGCGTTCGTCGGCTTCGTGGCCGCCCTCGGCGGCGGGATCTTCCGGGACCTGGTCATCGACGAGGTGCCGCCGCTGGCATTCGCCGACTGGCGGTACGCCACCACCGCCGCGATCACCGCGCTCGCCGTCTTCTGGCTGCACCCGCAGCTGGCCCGGCTGCGCACCACAGTGCTGGTGCTGGACGCGGCGGGCCTCGGGCTGTTCACCGTGACCGGCACGCTCAAGGCGCTCGACGCCCGGGTGCCGGCGGTCGGTGCCTGCTTGATCGGCATGCTCACCGCGATCGGCGGCGGGCTCGGCCGTGACCTGCTCACCGCGGAGATCCCGGTGGTGCTCCGCCGGGAGATCTACGCGGTGGCCGCCCTGGTCGGCTCGGTCGCGGTGGCGCTGCTGTACGTCACCGGGCAGACCGGGCCGGCGCCGCTCACCGCCGCCGCCGTGCTGGTCTTTGGGCTGCGCCTCATCGCGCTGCGCCGGCGCTGGTCGGCGCCGGTGGCGACGCTGCGCCCGCCACGTACCGGTGGGGCCGATCCGCGCACCGACCGGGAGTGGTGAGCCCGCCGGCCGACGGGCTGCCGGGCTTCCCGGGACGGCGCGGGCGGGGTGGTGGATGTGACCAGCGTGGCGTCGCCTGGGCCATGGGGCCGGCGCTGGTTATGCTGAGTCGGCCTTCGCGGCAGCTACTGCGCGGAGGCGTTTTCATGGGCGGCGGTACTCGTGGCCCTCGCCCGGGGTCCGCCATCGTGCGGTCGGAGAGGAGCTTCGCGTGGCAGCCCGGACGCCGGTGCTCGAGACGTTCCCGGCACTACGTGCCTGGCAGCGCAAGGCCCTGGTGGAGTACCTGCGCCGGCGCAGCGAGGACTTCACCGCGGTCGCCACACCGGGCGCGGGCAAGACCACCTTCGCCCTGCGGATCGCGGCCGAACTGCTCGGGGACGGCACGGTGGAGGCCGTCACGGTCGTCGCCCCGACCGAGCACCTGAAGAACCAGTGGGCCGAGGCCGCGGCCCGGGTGGGCATCCAGCTCGACGCCGCGTTCCGCAACGCCGACGTGCACTCCGCGGCCGACTTCCACGGCGCGGTGGTCACCTACGCCCAGGTCGGGATGGCCCCGCAGGTGCACCGGCGGCGCACCATGACCCGGCGCACCCTGGTCATCCTCGACGAGATCCACCACGCCGGCGACTCCCGGTCCTGGGGTGACGGCGTGAAGGCCGCCTTCGAGCCCGCCGTACGCCGGCTGATGCTCACCGGGACACCGTTCCGCTCCGACGACAACCCGATCCCGTTCGTCAGCTACGAGCGCGGCGGTGACGGGCTGCTGCGTTCCCGAGCCGACTCGGTGTACGGCTACTCCGACGCGCTGCGCGACGGCGTGGTCCGGCCCGTGCTCTTCCTGGCGTACTCGGGAGAGACCCGCTGGCGGACCAACGCGGGGGAGGAGCTGGCCGCCCGGCTCGGTGAACCGATGACCCAGGACCTGGTGGCGCAGGCGTGGCGTACCGCCCTGGACCCGGCCGGGGACTGGATGCCGCAGGTGCTGCGGGCCGCCGACGCCCGGCTCACCGTGCTGCGCAACGCCGGGATGGCCGACGCCGGCGGTCTGATCATCGCCACGGACCAGCAGACGGCCCGCTCGTACGCCAAGCTGATCGAGCAGGTGACCGGCGAGAAGGCGGCCGTGGTGCTCTCCGACGACCAGGGGGCGTCCGCGCGGATCGCGACGTTCGCGGCGTCCGACCAGCGGTGGCTCGTCGCGGTGCGGATGGTGTCCGAAGGTGTCGACATCCCGCGCCTCGCCGTCGGCGTCTACGCCACCAGCGCCAGCACCCCGCTCTACTTCGCCCAGGCGATCGGCCGGTTTGTCCGGGCCCGCCGGCCAGGGGAGACCGCGTCGGTCTTCCTGCCCAGCGTGCCGCACCTGCTCGGGCTGGCCAGCGAGATGGAGACCGAGCGGGACCACGTGCTCGGCAAGCCCAAGGAATCCGACGGTTTCGACGACGACCTGCTGGAACGGGCGCAGCGCGACGATCAGGCCAGCGGTGAGCTGGAAAAGCGGTTCGCGGCGCTCTCGGCCACCGCCGAACTGGACCAGGTGATCTTCGACGGCGCGTCGTTCGGCACCGCGGCCCAGGCGGGCACCCCCGAGGAGGAGGAGTACCTCGGCCTGCCCGGCCTGCTCACCGCCGACCAGGTCTCCCTGCTGCTGACGAAGCGACAGGCCGACCAGCTCGCCGCCCAGCGCCGCCGCAGCGCCGAGCGGGCCGCCCAGCCGGCCGGTGCGCCCACCGCGGCGCCCCCGGCACCGATGAGTGCCGCCCAGCGCCGGGTGGCGCTCCGGCGGCAGCTGAACGCTCTGGTGGCCGCCCGGCACCACCGCACCGGCCAGCCGCACGGCAAGATCCACGCCGAGCTGCGCCGGCTCTGCGGCGGCCCGCCGAGCGCCCAGGCCACCATCGAACAGCTAGAGGAACGCATCGCCACCGTGCAGACCCTCTGACCCCACCGGCACCACCTGCGGCGGCCGTGCCGCAAGATCCGCGCAGCTTCCGGGAAACTGCTGCCTCCGGGCGCGTCGAGGCAGCACTTTCCCGGAAGTTGTGCGGATCTTCGCGCCGCGCGTTTCTGGGACGTCGGCGGGCTTCAGGCCCTGGCACGTCCGCCGCGACCGGCGGAATGCGCTCTCTGGCGGGTCAGCCCGCCAAGATCGTGCAACGTCCTGGTTGTAGTGGTCTCCCGGCGCGCCGACGCCACTACAACCAGGATCGTGCACGATCTTCGCGCGGGGCGCGGATTGGGTTGTGGGTAGAGAAAAGCCGACCGGAGACACCCTCGGGGTGCCTCCGGTCGGCTATGTCGGGTTGCGGATTCAGTTCGCCATCAGATCGGCGCCACGCCAGCTGAACTCGGGGTCCGTCGCGAACCGGACGGTGATCTTCACGAGATCCTCCGCGTACTTGTTCGCGTGGTGCCCACAGAAAACCAACTCGCTCCCACCCGCCAGAGTGATCCGGAGCTTGCCGGCAGCATTGCAGCGGTCGCACCGTTCATCGGCGGCTGGGGGGGCCACCGTCTCGGGCGGCGGCGTGAGGGTCGGGGTCATCGCCTTCCTCCTCTGGTCGTCACCGATGAACAATCTCTTCGGTCGTTGCTCACCTATCGTGCAACACCCTTGCCATGCCTTGCCTTCCCTGTGTGCCCGCGGGGGACCGAGGTCACACATGGCAGGGACAGTGTGCCGTGCACCCAGGGTGCCACGTCAACGATCACATTCGTGCATCCGGACGATCACCATCTGGTGTTGCACACCAGGTGGCCAAAACGACACGTTCGGTTGACGAAACCCGATCAGTCCAGGTAATCCCGGAGGACCTGCGACCGGGACGGGTGACGCAGCTTGGACATCGTCTTGGACTCGATCTGCCGGATCCGCTCCCGGGTCACCCCGTAGACCTGGCCGATCTCGTCCAGCGTCCGCGGCTGGCCGTCGGTCAGGCCGAAGCGCAGGCGTACCACACCCGCCTCACGCTCGGAGAGCGTCTGCAGCACCTGCTGGAGCTGGTCCTGCAGGAGCGAGAACGAGACCGCGTCGACCGCGACCACAGCCTCGGAATCCTCGATGAAGTCACCGAGCTGGCTGTCGCCCTCGTCGCCGATGGTCTGGTCCAGTGAGATGGGCTCCCGGGCGTACTGCTGGATCTCCAGCACCTTCTCCGGTGTGATGTCCATCTCCTTGGCCAGCTCCTCCGGCGTGGGCTCGCGGCCCAGGTCCTGGAGCAGCTCGCGCTGTATGCGGCCGAGCTTGTTGATGACCTCGACCATGTGCACCGGGATGCGGATGGTGCGGGCCTGATCGGCCATCGCGCGGGTGATCGCCTGCCGGATCCACCAGGTGGCGTACGTGGAGAACTTGTAGCCCTTGGTGTAGTCGAACTTCTCGACCGCGCGGATCAGGCCGAGGTTGCCCTCCTGGATCAGGTCGAGGAAGGCCATGCCACGCCCCGTGTACCGCTTGGCCAGCGACACCACCAGGCGGAGGTTCGCCTCCAGCAGGTGGTTCTTGGCCCGCTCGCCGTCGCGGGAGATCCAGCCCAGGTCGCGGACCATCTCCCGGCTGAGCTTCTCCTCGCCCTCGTCGGCGGCGCGCAGCCGCTCCGCGGCGTAGAGCCCGGCCTCGATCCGCTTGGCGAGCTCCACCTCCTGCTCGGCGTTGAGCAGCGGGACCTTGCCGATCTGCTTGAGGTACGCCCGCACCGAGTCGGCGGAGGCGGTCAGCTCGGCGTCCCGGCGGGCCTGCTTGAGCGCCTCGGACTCCTCGTCGTCCCACTCGAAGTCGTTGTCGGTGGCGGAGGCGGCGGCGTCGGTCTCGGCGGCCTGGGTCAGCTCCGCCGGCTCCTCGACCACCACGTCCTCGATCGCGGCGGCCAGTTCCTCCGGGTCGATCTCACCCTCGGCGCCCTCGCCCTTCTTGCCACCGGCCTTGGTCGGCTTGGCGCCGGCGGCCGCGGCGACCGTCGCCTTGGTGGCGCGGGTCGACTTGGTCGCGGCCTTCGCCGGCGTGGCGGCGGCGACCTCGGCGGTGCTGCCGGCTGCCTTGCGCGCGGCGACCTTCCGCGGGGCCGGCGTCGACGGGGCCTCGTCGGAGGCCGGTGCCTGCTTGGGCGCCGGCGCGGCGGCCTTCTTGGTGGTCTTGGCGGTGGTGGCTCGGGACGCCGGCGTGGTCGAGCGGGCCGCGGCGACCCGGCGGCGGGTGCTGGCCGAGCCGTCGACCACCACGGTCACTCCCGCCTCGGAGAGTGCCCGCAGGATCTTCTTGGCCTGGGCCGGAGTCACCTCGGCGGACTCGACGGTGCGCGCGAGCTGGGCCGACGTGAGCTGACCACCGGCGCTCTGCGCGTGGGCGATCAGGGTGTCGGTGAGCGAGCGAACGTCGGCGCCGGTCTGGCGGGGTTCTGTCACGAATGACCTTCCGGAGGCGAAGAGCGGGCACGGCCGGGTCGTCCGGCACAGCGTGGGGCACCGGGCCGGGCGATGTGGTTGAGGGACCCCCGTGTCCCGGGCCGGCCGGTGGTCGGCGGTCCGTGGCGCGGTGGCAGGGGTGAATTGTAACGCCGTCTGCGGCGATCATCCTGCGCCGCACGGCGTACCGGCGGTGGGGACCGCCGATTCGGCGCAGATGTGGACTTTGTAAGGATGATACTCGCGCGTGGCCCGGAACGCCCCGGTCGTGCGGGAAGGGGATGTGGGATGGACCGTTCGGTGCCGCCACCCGGGGATCTGTTGGCCATGGCGGTCGACGTGGCGCGGGACGCCGCGGCCACCGCGTACCGGATGCGGGCGGAGGGCGTCGCCGTGGCCGCGACCAAGAGTACGGTCACCGACGTGGTCACCGCGGCGGATCGGGCGGTCGAGCGGCAGGTGCTCGACGCGCTGCGCCGGCTGCGGCCGGGCGATGCGGTGCTCGGCGAGGAGTACGGCACGGGGGACACCGGGCCGGTCGCGCCGGGCGGTGTGCGCTGGATCGTCGACCCGATCGACGGCACCGTCAACTACCTGTACGGGCTGCCGTACAGCGCCGTGTCGCTCGCCGCCGAGGTGGACGGGGTGGTGGTCGCCGGCGTGGTGCGCAACGTCAGCACCGGCGAGGAGTGGACCGCCACGGCCGGCGGGGGCGCCTGGCGCGACGGCGTCCGGTTGCGCTGTTCCGGCGAGACCGACCTGGGGCAGGCGCTGGTCGCCACCGGTTTCGGCTACGACGCCGGCCGCCGGGCGCACCAGGCCCGGGTGGTGACCGGGCTGATCGCGCACGTGCGGGACATCCGCCGCCTCGGCGCCGCCGCGCTGGACCTCTGCCTGGTCGCGGAGGGGCGGCTGGACGCGTACTTCGAGAAGGGCCTGGCGGCCTGGGACCTGGCGGCCGGTGGGCTGGTGGCCGCCGAGGCGGGGGTGCGGGTCACCGGCCTGGACGGCCGTCCCCCCGGCCCGGACCTGGTGCTCGCGGCCCCGCCCGCGCTGTTCGCGCCGCTGCACGACCGGCTGGCCGCCCTGGACGCCGCCGGCGGGCCCTGACCGACGCTCCGCCCCGCGGCACGCCGGTGCGTCCGGGGGTTGATCGTCGGTCAGGGGGCCGCCGGTGCCGGAGTGGTCAGCGCCCGCTGGCGCGGCCGGTCACTTCTTCTCGACGGGGGCCGGGCAGGAGCCCGGGGGCGCCACCGGGGAGCCCAGGTCGCCGAGGGACTGGTTCACCTCGGTCGTCGTGGCGAGCTGCTGGAAGCGGCTGCCCAGCACCACGTCCACCGTGTCGTCGGTGCGCTTCGGGTCGTAGCCCGGCTCGGCGTTGTTGAGGAAGTACGCCTGGAGCAGGTGCGCCGAGCCGACGCCCTTGGGGCCGTACCGCAGCACGGCCACCTCGTCGATCCCCTTGGGCGCGTTGTCGACCTTCTTGACCTGGAACTTGCGGTTGCGGAAGTCGTCCGCGACGCCGGCCGCCCGGCCCGGCTCGTCGGTGGCGTTCAGAACGTTGATCTTGACGTCCTTGGGCTCGTGCAGGGTGACGTCGGCCAGCGGCCAGCCGTCCGGGCAGCCCTCGGCCGTGCCTGCGTTGCCCTGTGTGTCGCGGACCAGCGCGGTGATCACGAAGGCCAGGGCCAGCACCCCGAGCAGGCCGACGACGACGAGTGCTCGCACTCGCGCAAAACTCATCTGGGCGCTCCCGGACGTCAGGTGGGTGGCGGCAGCCGCCGACGATCGCACTGACCGGCGGCCGTCGAATACGCCGCTGAGGTTAACGGTTGTCCGGCCGTCGCGTGGAAACAGTCCGACATGCCGGCGCGCCGACCGCTGACCGGGTACTACTACCCCTATCTTCGTGTCGCCTGAATCACATTGGGAACAACTTCGCGTGCTGGGGCGTACATCTCAGCCGCGAGGGCGGTATACATGCCTCGCCCAAGGGGGGGTAAGGTTCCGCGCTCGCAGGGGCGTCGCCCCAGCGGTCTCGACCCGTTCGGTCCCCGGGTCGGGTGCCCGACACAACTGGTGGCCGGCCAGCGGAACCGAAACAGCGTCGTCCGGCGTTACAACCGGAAGCGACAACATCGATATGGGAGAGTGAAACCGATGGCCACCGACTACGACGCCCCGCGTCGCGACGAGGTCGACCTCGGCGAGGACAGCCTGGAAGAGCTCAAGGCCCGGCGCGTCGACTCACAGTCGGGCGCGGTGGATGTCGACGAGGCCGAGGTGGCCGAGAGCTTCGAGCTGCCCGGCGCCGACCTGGCCGACGAGGAGCTCACGGTCAAGGTGCTACCGATGCAGCAGGACGAGTTCCGATGCGCCCGCTGCTTCCTGGTGCATCACCGCAGCCAGCTGGCGGTCGAGCGCAACGGCGAGCTGATCTGCCGCGAGTGCGTCTGACACTCACGACACCAGCGGCGGCCTCCTGATCGGGGCCGCCGCTGCCGGTGTAGCCGTGCGGCACGTGTGGGTACCTGCTTGACTCGTAGGGGGTAACCACAGCACCGGGAGGTCCGACCCCATGAGCGATCGAGGTGACACCAGCGGCGGCGCGGACGACCTCGGCGCCACCGTCGCGGCGTTGACCGCCGACGACGTCGAGCCGGCCCGGCGCCGCCAACTGCTCACCCGGATGGTCGGGCAGGCCCGCGCCCGTGGCATCGGCGACCTGTTCAAGCCCCGCGCCGCCGTGCGCTGGATGGTCGACACCGTCGCCGAGATCGCACCGCACGTCCCGGTACGGGACCTGGCCACCCTGCGTCGACACTTCCCGGGCCTGGACGACAACGCCCTGGCCGAACGATTGATCCGCAACGCGGCCCGGACCACCGCCGGGATCGGCGCGGCCGGCGGGGGCGTCGCCGCCGTCGAGTGGACGGTCGCCCCGACCCTGCTCTCCGCGCCGGTGCTGCTCGCCGCCGAGACGGTCGCCGTGGTGGCGGTGGAACTGAAGCTGGTCGGCGAGCTGCACGAGGTGCACGGCGTGACGCTTCCGGCCGGCGGCAGCCAGCGGGCGGTCGCCCTGGTGCACTCCTGGGCCACCCAGCGCGGGGTCAACCCGATGATGCCCGGCGTGGGGGTGGGCGCGGTGCTCGGCACCGCCGCCCGCAAGGAGCTGCGGGACACCCTGCTCCGCCGCTTCGGGCGCAACCTCACCACGCTCGGGCCGTTCCTCACCGGCGCGGCGGTGGCCAGCTTCCTCAACCGCCGGGCCACCCGCTCGATGGCCGACCAGCTCCAGGTGGACCTGCGCCGGCGCGGCATCGCCCGGCCGGCCCCGCCGCCGGCCCTGCCCGGCCCGCCGACCGGCACCTGAGCGGCTCACCCGCCGGCGCGTGGCCCCGGTGCGGTCAGCCCGGCCCGCCGGCCGTGCGGTCGACGCGCGCCCGGGCGTCCCGGGCGGTCAGCACCGCCTCGGCCAGCTCGACCGGGTGCCGGGTGCTCACCACCCAGAACGGGGTCGGGTCGGCCGGGTCGTCGAGCACGACCTGCACGGCCCCGCCGATCCACGGCCGCTGCACCACGAAGGCGAGCGGGTCCGCGCCCACCCCGAGCACCTCACGGCGACCGGCCGCGTCCAGCGGCACCACGTCCGCCACGAAGCGCACCGGCAGCCGGGCGTCGTCCACCCGCAGCTCGCCGTCGGCGACCGCGACCCGGATCCGGCCCAGCCACCACAGCCCGGCCGCGGTGGCCGGCAGCAGCACCACGAACGGCAGCCAGGCGCGGACGCCGTCGGCGCCCATCCAGATCTCGACGGCCAGCAGCGCGGCGGCCGCCAGCCCGGCCAGCCACAGCCACCAGGACAGATCCAGCCGTTCGGCGTAGGCCGTGCGGGCCGCGACCGGCGGCTGACCGGCGGACGGCGAAGGCGACATGCTCACTCCTGCGAGGGTACGGCGCACGACGGCCCGGGTAACCGGCAGGATGGCAGGGACACCCCGATGAACCGGACGGAAGAGGAGACTTGTGACCGACGTCGTACCCGTGTCCGTACGGCTGCTCGACACCGAGCTGCCGCTGCCCGCGTACGCCCATCCCGGCGACGCCGGGGCCGACCTGGTGGCGGCTGCGGACGTCGAGTTGCCACCCGGCGGCCGGGCCCTGGTGCCCACCGGCGTGGCCATCGCGCTGCCGGAGGGGTACGTGGGGCTGGTCCATCCCCGCTCCGGCCTGGCGGCCAGGCTCGGCGTGACCGTGCTCAACGCGCCCGGTACGGTCGACGCCGGCTACCGGGGTGAGATCCTGGTCAACCTGATCAACCATGATCGGGAAACGCCGGCGAAGATCTCCCGCGGCGACCGGATCGCGCAGCTCGTGGTCCAGCGGGTCGCGCGGGCGCGGTTCGAGCCGGTGGCCGAGCTGCCCGGGTCCCAGCGCGGGACCGGTGGGCACGGTTCCACCGGCGGCCACGCCGGGCTGGTGCCGTCGCCGGCGAGCCTGGACCGGATCGAGCAGCGGCTGAACGAGCCGGGCCACGGGTGGACGGAAGAGGTGGCAGGGTGAGTGCGAACAGCGGAGGGTGGGCGCAGTGATCTTCTCCCGAAAGCGGGCCGGTGCCGGGCGGCACACCCGTGACGAGCGGACCACGGAGGTCGGCGACCAGCGTGTCGACGAGTCGACGCCGACGTTGGAGCGCGGCCCGTACGACATCTCCGAGGTCGACGACGAGGTGCAGCGGCTCGACCTCGGCAGCCTGCACATCCCGGCGGTCGCCGAGGTGGAGGTGCGGGTCCAGGCCGACCCGCAGGGCGTGATCCAGCAGGTGGTGCTGGTGCACGGGGACAACGCACTGCAGCTCGGTGTCTTCGCCGCCCCCCGGTCCGAGGGGATCTGGGACGAGGTGCGCGAGGAGATCCGCCAGTCGCTGCTCCGCGACGGCGCCGACGCCCGGGAGGTCGACGGCGAGTACGGCCCCGAGCTGCACGCCCAGGTGCGTACCCCGGACGGCCCGACCAACCTGCGGTTCGTCGGCATCGACGGGCCGCGCTGGATGGTCCGTGGCGTGTTCCAGGGCCCGGTGGCCCTCGACCCGACGACCGCCGGGCCGCTCGCCGAGTGCCTGGACGGCCTGGTGGTCGACCGGGGCCAGGAGGCGAAGCCGGTCCGCGAGCCGCTGCCCCTGCGGCTGCCCAAGGAGATCGCCGACCAGGCCGACCCCGAGGCCGGGGACGCGTCCGCCGTCGAATCGCGCCAGGTCTGACCGCCGCGCACCGGCCCGCCGGAACCGCTCCCGTCGGCGTACGCTGGCGGCACGGTTCCGGCGTCGCCGGGGCCGGCCCAGTGCCGGCCGGGGCCGGTGAGCGTGGAGAGGGTGACACGGAGGTCATGACGACCGACGAGAGCCGGGTGTCGCTGCGGCGCATCCTGCAACGGCTCACCGCCAGCGAGGCCGAGATCGACGCGCAGGAGCTGCGTCGGGAGAGCGCCGAGTGCGGCGGTGTCCCGGCCCAGCAGTGCTCCCGGGGCCAGGTGGTCTCGGTCGCCGGTCGGCTGCGCACGGTGGTCTACACACCGCGGACGAACCTGCCCACCCTCGAGGCCGACCTGTACGACGGCAGCGACGTGGTCACCCTGGTCTGGCTGGGGCGGCGGCACATCGCCGGGATCGAGCCGGGGCGACACCTGACCGCGCGCGGCCGGGTCGCGGTGCGCGACGACCGCAAGGTGATCTACAACCCCTACTACGAGCTGGACTCGCCGAAGTGACGGCGTTGCGGACGGAAGGCCGGCGATGACGACGGGACAGGACCGGGCGGCACAGCCGGAGACCGGCCCCCAGGACGACGAGCAGCTGCCGACGATCGCCGAGCAGATGGCCGACCAGCTCGGCGGCTGGCGGGGGCTGGTCGAGTCCAGCATCCCGGTGGTCGTCTTCGTGGTCGCCAACATCATCGGCGAGCTGCGTCCCGCGGTGATCGCCTCGGTGGCCGTCGCGCTGCTGATCGCCGGGTTGCGGCTGGCCCAACGCCGGCCGATCCGGCACGCGATCAACGGGCTGTTCGGCATCGGCATCGGTGCGGCCATCGCCTGGCGTACCGGCGACGAGCGCGACTTCTACCTCCCCGGCATCCTCTACGGCATCGGCTACGGCGTCGCCCTGCTCATCTCGGCGGCCATCCGGCAGCCGCTGGTGGGCTGGATCTGGTCGGTGCTGGTGGCCAAGGGCCGCGCGGAGTGGCGGGACGACCCGAAGCTGGTGCGCGTCTTCACCCAGCTGACCGTGCTCTGGGGCGTGGTCTGGCTCGCCAAGGTGGGCGTGCAGGCCGGGCTCTACCTGGCCCACCAGGACACCGCGCTGGGCGTGGCCCGGCTGGCGCTGGGCTACCCGCCGTACGCGCTGCTGCTGCTGATCACGGTCTGGACGGTGCGCCGGGTCACCCGGGAGCCGCAGCCGACCCCGCTGCCCGGCGCCTGAGCGCAGCGCCGGGCAGCCGGCGAGGCTCAGCGGGAGCTGCGGGTCCGCTCGACGCTGTCCGGGCCGAGGATCACCGCGCGGACCTCGTCCTCCACCTCGGCGGTGCAGACGAAGACCAGCTCGTCGCCGGCCTCGATCGGGTCGTCCGGGCTGGGCACCAGGACCCGCTTGCCGCGCAGGATCGCCACCAGGGCGGAGTCGCGGGGCAGCGGCACGGCGTGGATCGGCTGGCCGACGTACGGAGCGGTCGGCGGCAGCGTGATCTCGACCAGGTTCGCCTCGCCCTGCCGGAAGGTCATCAACCGGACCAGGTCGCCGACGGTGACCGCCTCCTCGACCAGCGCGGCCATCACCCGCGGCTTGCTCACCGCGACGTCCACGCCCCACTGGTCGGTGAACAGCCACTCGTTCTCGGCCCGGTTGACCCGGGCGACCACGCGGGGCACCGCGAACTCGGTCTTCGCCAGCAGCGACACCACCAGGTTGACCTTGTCGTCGCCGGTCGCCGCGACCACCACGTCGCAGCCGGCGACGTTGGCCTCCTCCAGGCTGGCCAGCTCGCAGGCGTCGGCCAGCACCCACTCGGCTGCCGGCACCCGCTCCGGGCGCAGCATCTTCGGCTGGCGCTCGATCAGCATCACCTGGTGGCCGTTCTCGATCAGCTCCTGGGCGATCGAGCGGCCCACGTTGCCGGCGCCCGCGATGGCGATCCGCATGGCTCAGTGCCCCCCTTCCGGCGGCGTGGCCGCCACCGACGTGACCGTCGCCACGATGTCGTCGCTGACCAGCATGAAGACCTGGTCACCCTCCTGCACGACGGTGGAGCCGGTGGGCAGCGTGCCGATGCCGAAGCGGATCAGGTAGGCCACCCGTGCCCCGGAGGCCTCCTCCAGCGTGCGCACCGGTCGGCCGATCCAGTCCTTGTGCACCGGGACCTCGACGATCGACACGGTGCTCGTGGGATCGCGGAAGATCTCCACGTTGCCCTCCGGCACCAGGTGCCGCAGCATCCGGTCGGCCGTCCAGCGCACGGTCGCCACGGTGGGGATGCCCAACCGCTCGTAGACCTGCGCCCGGCGCTGGTCGTAGATGCGTGCCGCGACCCGGGACACGCCGAACGTCTCCCGCGCCAGCCGGGCCGAAATGATGTTGGAGTTGTCGCCGCTGGAGACGGCCGCGAAGGCGTCCGCCCGCTCGATGCCGGCCTGCCGCAGCACGTCGCCGTCGAAGCCCGCCCCGGTCACGGTGATCCCGGCGAAGTCGGGGCCGAGCCGGCGGAAGGCGTCGGCGTCCTGGTCGATCACCGCCACCGAGTGCCCCCGGGACTCCAGGCTGTGGGCGAGGGTCGACCCGACCCGGCCACATCCCATGATCACGACGTGCACGCTGTCCCTCCCAAGGTGCGTACCGCTCCGTTACCGGTGGCCCTTCGAGTGCGAGCCTGCCACGTCCGGGTCGGAAGCGGGGACCGACCGTACCCCGTGCCTCCGGCAGGCCGTGATCGCCCACCCCCGCGTTCCCGCCGTGGTGGTCGTACCCTTGGCGTTCGTGGCCAGTCCCACCTCGCTGCTGAAGCGGTTGCTCCTCGGTCGACCGTTCCGGTCCGACCGCCTGCAGCACACCCTCCTGCCGAAGCGCATCGCGCTGCCCGTGTTCGCCTCCGACGCGCTGTCCAGCGTCGCGTACGCGCCCGACGAGATCCTGCTGACCCTGTCCATCGCCGGAGCCTCGGCGTACGTCTTCTCGCCGTGGATCGCGCTGGCGGTGGTCGTGGTCATGCTGACCGTGGTGGCCAGCTACCGGCAGAACGTGCACGCCTACCCCTCCGGCGGTGGCGACTACGAGGTGGCCACGGTCAACCTGGGCCCGAAGTTCGGCGTCGGCGTGGCCAGCGCCCTGCTGGTCGACTACGTGCTCACGGTGGCGGTGTCGGTCTCCTCCGGGGTGGCCAACCTCGGCTCGGTGGTGCCGTTCGTGGCCACCCACAAGGTCATGATCGCGGTGATCGCGGTGGTCCTGCTGACCGCGGTCAACCTGCGCGGGCTGCGCGAGTCGGGCACCGCGTTCGCCATCCCCACCTACGGCTTCGTGATCGTGATGGGCGGGATGCTGCTCACCGGGCTGGTCCGGGTCTTCGTGCTGGGCGACGAACTCCGCGCGCCGAGCGCCGACCTGGTGATCCAGGCGGAGCACAGCGTGACCGGTTTCGCGCTGGTCTTCCTGCTGCTGCGGACGTTCAGCTCGGGCGCCGCCGCGCTCACCGGCGTCGAGGCGATCTCCAACGGCGTGCCGGCGTTCAAGGCACCGAAGAGCCGCAACGCGGCCACCACGCTGCTGCTCCTGGGTGCGATCGCGGTGAGCCTGCTCGTCGGGATCATCTGGCTGGCCCGGCTGACCCACCTGCAGTTCGTCGAGGACCCGGCCCTGCAGATCGTCTCCGGCCCCGAGGGGTACGTGCAGAAGACCGTCACCACCCAGCTCGGCGAGACGGTCTTCGGCTCCGGCTCGATCCTGCTGTACCTCGTCGCCGGGATGACCGCGCTGATCCTCTTCCTGGCCGCGAACACCGCCTTCAACGGCTTCCCGGTGCTCGGCTCGATCCTCGCGCAGGACCGTTACCTGCCCCGGCAGTTCCACACCCGCGGCGACCGGCTGGCGTTCTCCAACGGCATCGTCTTCCTCGCCCTCTTCGCGATCGTGCTGATCGTCGGTTTCCAGGCCGAGGTGACCCGGCTCATCCAGCTCTACATCGTCGGGGTCTTCGTCTCGTTCACCGTCTCCCAGGCCGGCATGATCCGGCACTGGAACCGGCACCTGCGAACCGAGCGGGATCCGGAGGCGCGCCGCCGGATGCACCGGTCCCGGGCCATCAACACGTTCGGCACGGGTCTGACCGGCACGGTGCTGGTGATCGTGCTGGTCACCAAGTTCCTGCTCGGCGCCTGGATCGCGATCGCCGCGATGGCGGTGATCTACGTGCTGATGCTGGCCATCCGCGGGCACTACGACCGGGTCGCCCGGGAGCTGACCCCGCCGGACGAGGGTCGCGCCGTGCTGCCCGCCCGCAACCACGCGATCGTGCTGGTCAGCAAGCTGCACCAGCCGACCCTGCGGGCCATCGCGTACGCCCGGGCCACCCGGCCGGACACGCTCACCGCGGTGACCGTCAACGTGGACGAGAAGGACACCCGGGACCTGCAGGCCGAGTGGGAACGGCGGGAGATGGCCATCCCACTCACCGTGATCGACTCGCCGTACCGGGAGATCACCCGGCCGATCCTGGACTTCGTCGCCTCCACCCGCCGCTCGTCGCCCCGCGACGTGGTCACCGTCTTCATCCCCGAGTACGTGGTCGGGCGCTGGTGGGAGAACCTGCTGCACAACCAGAGCGCGCTGCGCCTCAAGGGGCGCCTGCTCTTCGAACCGGGGGTGATGGTGGTCAGCGTTCCCTGGCAGCTCGCCTCGACCGCGAGCAAGAACCTGGACCGGCTGGACGCCACGCTGTCCCGGACCCCGGCGCGCGGACCACGGGTGGCCCCGCGCGGCACCCTGCCGCCGGTGGTGTCCGCGCCGTCCGGCGACAGCGCCCCGGCCGACGGCGGCCCGGTCGGGACCGGCCGTGACTGAGCCGGGCGCGCAGCGTGCCGCGACATCCCCGCCGCCGGAGCGCGGGCTGGGCGAGGCGGAGCTGGTCGAGCTGACCGTCGACGCCGTCGCCCCCGGCGGGCACTGCGTTGCCCGGGTGGACGGCCAGGTCGTCTTCGTCCGGCACGCGCTGCCCGGCGAGCGGGTGATCGCCGAGGTCACCGAGGTGCACCGGGGGTTCGTCCGGGCCGACGCGGTGACCGTGCTGGAAGCCTCGCCGGACCGGGTCGAGCCGCCCTGCCCGTACGCGAAGCCGGGCGCCTGCGGTGGCTGCGACCTGCAACACGTCGCCCCGGACGCGCAGCTGGCCTGGAAGGCCTCCGTGGTGCGCGAGCAACTGGTCCGCCTCGGCGGGCTGACCGACGCCGAGCTGGACCGGCTCGGCGTCCGGGTCGAGGCGCTGCCCGGCGGGCCGCTGGGCTGGCGCTCCCGGGTCCGCTACGCGGTGGACGCCGCCGACCGGGCCGGCCTGCTCAAGCACCGTTCGCACGAGGTGGTGCCGATCGACCGCTGCCGGATCGCCCACCCGGCCATCCAGCAGCTGCCGGTGCTCACCCCGACCGGCGCCCGCTGGCCGGCGGCCGAGGCGGTGGAGACCGTCGCCAGCACCGGCGGGGACGTGACCGTCGCGGAGGTCCGCGACGGTGTGGCGACCCCGGTGAGCGGGCCGTCCGTGGTCCGCGAGGTGGCCGCCGGGCGGGACTGGGCGCTGCCCGCGTCCGCCTTCTGGCAGGTGCATCCGGCGGCTGCGGACACGCTCTCCACGGCCGTGCTGAGCCTGCTCGACCCGCAGCCGGGTGAGGTCGCCTGGGACCTCTACGGCGGTGCCGGGCTGTTCGCCGCCGGGCTGGCGGCACGGGTCGGCGCGACCGGCCGGGTGACCCTGGTCGAGGCGGCCGCACAGGGCGTCGCCGCCGCCCGGGAGAACCTTGCCGACCTGCCCCGGGTCGAGGTGGTGTCGGCCCGGGTGGAGACGGCCCTGGCCCGCCGACGGATCACCGGCCCGGTCGACGTGGTGGTCCTCGACCCGCCGCGCTCCGGGGCGGGCGCACCGGTGGTGCGCGCGCTGGCCGCCGCCGGTCCGCGCGCGGTCGCGTACGTGGCCTGCGACCCGGCCGCCTTCGCCCGGGACGTGCGGACCTTCGCCGAGCTGGGCTGGCGGCTGGAGGCGCTGCGCGGGTTCGACCTGTTCCCGATGACCCAGCACGTCGAGCTGGTCGGGCTGCTGCTCCCGCCGGCCGAGCGTTGACCGGGGACCCTTCCTTCATGCGGATCGTCGGTCTGATGTCGGGGACGTCGTACGACGGGGTGGACGTGGTGGCCGCGGAGTTCACCACCGAGGGGGACACCCTCTGGCTGCGTCCGCTGGGGCACCGCGGCCTGGACTACGACGAGGGTCTGCGCGCCGAGATCGCCGCGCTGCTCCCGCCGGCGGCCACCACCATCGAGGCGGTCTGCCGGCTCGACAACCGGCTCGGTGAGGTCTTCGCCGAGGCGGCGGCGGTCGGCCTGGAACTGGCCGGCGGGCGGGCCGACGCGGTGGTCTCACCCGGCCAGACGGTCTTCCACTGGGTCACCGACGGGGTCGCCCGGGGCACCCTGCAACTGGGCGCGGTGGCCCGGGTCGCCGCCCGGGTCGGCGTACCGGTGCTCAGCGACCTCCGCTCGGCGGACATCGCCCTCGGCGGGCAGGGCGCACCGCTGGTGCCGGCCTTCGACGCGTTGCTGCTGGACCCGGCCGACGACGCCGCGGCCCCGCGCGCCGCGCTGAACCTCGGCGGCATCGCCAACCTCACCGTGGTCGCACCGGGGGCGCCGGTGCTCGGGTACGACGTGGGCCCGGCCAACGCCCTGCTGGACGCGGCGGCCCGGCGCTTCCTGGACCGGCCGTGTGACCTCGACGGCGCCCGGGCGGCCGCCGGCCGGGTGCACCCGGGGCTGCTCGCCGAGCTGCTGGCCGAGCCGTACTACGCGGCGCCGCCACCGAAGTCCACCGGCAAGGAGCTGTTCCACACCGGCTACCTGGACCAGCGGCTCGCCGCGCTCGGTGAGCCGGTGCCGGTGGACGACCTGCTGGCCACGCTGACCGAGCTGACCGCCCGGGTGGTGGCCGCCGAGTGCGACCGGCACGACGTGGTCGAGGTGGTCGCCGCCGGCGGCGGTGTGCGCAATCCCACCCTGCTGCGCCGGCTCGCCGCGCTCGGCGCCGGCCGGTGGCGGCTGCGCGGCACCGACGAGCTGGGCGTGCCCGCGCAGGCCAAGGAGGCGTACGCCTTCGCGCTGCTCGGCTGGCTGTCCTGGCACGGGCTGCCCGGGGCGCTCCCGTCGGTGACCGGCGCCACCCGGGGCGCGGTGCTCGGCTCCTGGACCCCCGCCGGGCCGGCGTACCCCGGCACGCCGGCCGACCCGCCGCGCCGGCTGCGGATCCGGTCCTGACCAGGCGCGCGGCCGGTCGCCGGCCGACCCGGCCGGCGCTCGTCTGACCGGGCGCTCAGCGAGCGGGCGCGGGTCGGGCCTGGCCGGGCCGGGCTGCGGAGTGCCGGAGGGCCGATAGACTCTGCGGTCATGAGTGTTGAAGAGGACACGGCCAACCACGGTCGGCTGCTGGGGACGGTGCGCGGTCCGCAGGACGTCAAGCGGATGTCCGGCGAGGAACTGGACGTCCTCGCCGCCGAGATCCGGGACTTCCTGATCGCCAAGGTCTCCCGCACCGGCGGGCACGTCGGGCCCAACCTCGGTGTGGTCGAGCTGACGCTGGCCATGCACCGCGTCTTCGACTCGCCCCGGGACCGGCTCCTGTTCGACACCGGCCACCAGGCGTACGTGCACAAGATCCTCACCGGGCGCCAGGCCGGCTTCGACAAGCTCCGCCAGCGCGGTGGCCTCTCCGGCTACCCCAGCCAGGCCGAGAGCGAGCACGACCTGATCGAGAACTCGCACGCCTCCACCGCGCTCTCCTACGCCGACGGCCTGGCCAAGGCGTACGCCCTGCGCGGCGAGGCGCGCAGCGTGGTCGCAGTGGTCGGTGACGGCGCGCTCACCGGCGGCATGTGCTGGGAGGCGCTGAACAACATCGCCACCGCCGGCAACTCCCTGGTGATCGTGGTCAACGACAACGGCCGCTCCTACTCGCCGACCATCGGTGGCCTGGCCGACCACCTCTCGTCGCTGCGGCTCAACCCGGGCTACGAGAAGGTCCTCGACACGGTCAAGGACGCCCTCGGCTCCACGCCGCTGGTCGGCAAGCCGATGTACGAGGTCCTGCACGCGGTCAAGAAGGGCATCAAGGACGCCGTCGCCCCGCAGGCCATGTTCGAGGACCTCGGCATCAAGTACGTCGGCCCGGTCGACGGGCACGACGTGGCGGCGGTCGAGTCGGCGCTGCGCGCGGCGAAGAACTTCGGCGGCCCGGTGATCGTGCACGCGGTCACCCGGAAGGGCTACGGCTACCGGCCGGCCGAGGAGGACGAGGCGGACTGCCTGCACGGCCCCAGCAGCGCCTTCGACGTGGAGACCGGCGCACTGCTGGCCGCCCCGTCGGTGAAGTGGACGCACGTCTTCGCCGACGAACTGCTGGCCGTGGCCGACGAGCGGCCGGACGTGGTGGGCATCACCGCCGCGATGGCCGAGCCGACCGGCATCGCCAAGCTGGCCCGCAAGTACCCCGAGCGGGTGTACGACGTGGGCATCGCCGAGCAGCACGCGGCCACCTCGGCGGCCGGGCTGGCGCTGGGCGGCCTGCACCCGGTGGTCGCGGTCTACGCCACCTTCCTCAACCGCGCCTTCGACCAGGTCCTGCTGGACGTGGCGATGCACAAGCTGCCGGTGACCTTCGTACTGGACCGGGCCGGGATCACCGGTCCGGACGGCCCCAGCCACTACGGCATCTGGGACATGTCGGTCTTCGGCGTGGTGCCGGGCCTGCGGATCGCCGCTCCCCGGGACGCCGCCACGCTGCGCGAGGAGCTGCGCGAGGCGGTGGCCGTCGACGACGGCCCGACCGTGGTGCGCTTCCCGACCGGCGCGGTCGCCGCGGACCTGCCGGCGCTGCGCCGGGTGGGCCCGGTCGACGTGCTGGCCGAGTCGGCCCGCACCGACGTGCTGCTGGTCGCCGTCGGCTCCTTCGGCCAGCTGGGCATGGAGGTGGCCGCGCGGGTCGCCGAGCAGGGCTACGGCGTCACCGTGGTCGACCCTCGCTGGGTCCGTCCGGTCCCGGCCGAGCTGGTCGAGCTGGCCGCCGGCCACCGGCTCGTGGTCAGCGTGGAGGACGGCGTCCGGGTCGGCGGGGTGGGCGACGCGCTCGCCCAGGCGATGCGCGACGCCGACGTCCGGGTGCCGCTCAAGGACCTGGGCGTACCGGCTGACTGGCACCCGCACGGCACCCGTGCCCAGATCCTCGCCGACCTGGGCCTGACCGCGCAGGACGTGGCCCGCGACGTTACCGGCTGGATCTCGGGTCTGGACGCCACCCCGGACCGCCTGACCCCCACCCGGGCCCCAGCCCAGAACTGACCCGCATCGCGACGGCGGGCGTCCCTTGAAGGGGCGCCCGCCGCCGTACGTGCGCAGCACGCCGCCCGGGTGACCCCCTCGCTGCGTCGATCATGGAGTCGTGGTGGGCAGCTCATCCGCAGGGTGCCCCTTTGGCGCAGCACCACAAGTGCATGATCGACGCCGGGCGGCGGGTGGGGTCAGCGGGGGGTGATCGAGCGGTAGTGGGTCTTGTCGGTGTTGGCCAGGCTGAAGGTCTGGCTGCGGCGCGGTTCGGGGACGACCACCAGGCCGGGGCGTTCGACCAGCAGTGGCGTGCCCGGCGGGACGGAGAGCGAGCTGTCCCGGGTGGCCCGCCAGCTGAGCACCACCAGCGGCTGGCCGGGCACCGGCAGTTGGTACGTCTGCAACGGGGTGGCCCGGTCGGCCGGCGAGACCACCGGAGCGCTTCCGTCCGCCGGTCGGTAGACCACCGCGGTCATCGTGCCGGCGTCGGTGTCCCAGCTGAGCTGCTGCAACTCGGCTGGCTCGCCGCCACCGAGGGCGACCTCGCCGAGCGAGCGGACCGTCAGCTTCGCCATCGGCCAGGACGTCGGCACCGACTGCGGCGCGTCCCGGTCGCCCACCCGGCGCGGGATGCTGCCGAAGGGGCCCCGGTCGCCGGCCAGCACGCAGGTGTCCAGGCCGGTGAGCGCCCGCCGGCCGGTGCCGGACTCGTCGCGTACCAGTGGATAGCGCGGATCGGTGGTGCCGGTGCCCAGGTCGAGCAGCCGGTCGGCGGCCCGCCCCCGGGGCAGCGACTCGGTGGCCCGCAGCGACGCGGTCACCGGTACCGCTGTGCAGGCCGGCACGTCGACCGGCGCGCTGAGGCCGTCGGCGACGGTGAGCGCCCGGCCCTGCGGCCCGAGCAGCCGCTGCACCCGCGCGGAGACCAGGTAGCGCCGGCCGCCGGCGGTCTGCACCGGCAGCACGTCGGAGTAGACCAGGTAGCCGGGGTCGGTGTACTCGGTGGCGCGGGTGACCGCGTACCGGTCCCCGTCGCGGGCGAGTTGCAGCAGCCAGGAGGCGCTCTCGCCGGGCACGTCCGCGGCGACCAGCGCCACCGGGGCTCCGTCGACCCGGCCGGAGAAGAGGATGCCGGACGAGGGCAGGTGTGCCCGGTCGTCCGCCGGTGACCGCCAGTCGCGGACGGCGTCGGTGACCGCCGCCGTCGCCGTGGCGTCGCCGGACAGGTCGCCCCGGGGCGGCCACACCGCGAGCGTGCCGTCCAGGCTGTCGTACCCGACCCGCAGGTCCTGTGGCGTGCGGTCGGCGACCGGACCGCACGCCGTGGCGGCCAGCAGGGCGGTCAACAGGACGGTGAGCGTCCTGCGGTGCCGGCGGGCTGGAGTCACCTGATCCGCTTCCGATCGCCTCGTCGTCGCTGTGGGAAAGCGTCATAGTACGAGATGTCCGATGCGGCACCTCAGGTGGCCGTCGATCCATCCACCACATTGGACGGCACCGGGGCTTTAGTGCCTTTTCGTCGCTCGGGTAGACTCCGCCGACTGTGACGCCTGCCGAGTCCCGCGCCCTGTCCGCGCCGCACCGGGAGGCGGCCGGCCTCGACGAGACAGTGAGCCACCGCACTCCGGCCGCCGTCCCGGTCGATCCGGCAGGCGCTCCCGCCGGTTCCGCCGCTCCCGTCGCGCCCGCCCGGGGCCGCGGCGTCGCCGAGCCCGCACTCGCAGGGCCGGCCACGCTCACCGGGCCGGCCGCGCCCGTCGAGGCCGGGACGGACGAGACGGCGGAGGCGCCGGCGGCGACGCGTCGACCTCGGTGGACCGGGTGGACCCGGCGGCGGCAGAACCTGGCCGTGGGTGGGCTGTTCCTGCTCACCGCGCTCTGGGTGACCAGCCGGATCTGGCTGGACCCCGCCGGCCGGGTGGCCTCGCTCTACACCGGCGACCCGGCCCAGGTGCAGTTCTTCCTCGCCCACTCGGTACGCGTGGTGCTGCACGGCGAGTACCCGTTCTACACGGAACAGTTCAACTACCCCGACGGCGTCAACCTGATGGCCAACACGGCGGTGCTGGCGCTGGGCATCCCGATGGTGCCGGTGACCCTGCTCTTCGGGCCGGCGGTGTCCTTCGTGGTCCTGGTGACGCTCGGTCTCGCGGGCACCGCCATGGCCTGGTACGTCATGCTCTCCCGGCACCTGGTGCGCACCCCGCTCGCCGCGGTCGTCGGCGGCTGGTTCTGCGGCTTCTCCCCGGCGATGCTCTCGCACGCGAGCTGGCACCCGAACATCATCAGCCAGTTCCTGCTGCCGTTCATCGTCTGGCGGGTGCTCGTGCTCACCCGGTCGCACCGGCCGGTACGCGACGGGGCACTGCTGGCGTTGCTGGTCACCGCGCAGGCGTTCATCAACGAGGAGATCCTGCTCTTCACGGCGATGGCCTGCGGGGTCTTCCTGCTCGCGGTGCTCGCCCAGCAGCCGGCCCGCTGGTCGGCGGCGTGGCGACCGCTGGCCGCCGGCCTCGGGGTCTGCGCGGTGCTGGCCGGGGCGCTGCTGGCGTACCCGCTGTACGTGCAGTTCGCCGGGCCGATGGCGTACCACGGGCTCAGCGACGCGGTGCAGGACTACGGCAACGACATCGCCGCCTTCTTCGCTCCCGGCTCGCCCACCCTCGGCGGCAACCAGCGGGCCAACATCAACCTGGCGCCGAACTACTCCGAGGAGAACGCGTTCTTCGGCTGGAGCCTGTCGCTGCTCGCCATCGGCGTCGTGGTCTGGCTGCGACGGGACCTGATCGTCCGGGCGCTCGCGGCGACCGGCGCCTTCTTCGCCGTGCTCTCGCTCGGCGAGCGGGTCTCCTGGTGGGACCGGGAGATGGTCACCGGGCCCTGGCAGTGGCTGGTCCACCTGCCGCTGCTGGACGCGGTGGTGCCGACCCGCTTCGGTCTGATCACCAGCGTGACGGTCGGTCTGCTGCTCGCGCTCGCCGTCGAACGGGCCTGGGCGCTGCGCCCGGCCGACCGGGGCACGGTGCGCAAGCTCGCCGTCGCCGGCCTGGCGTTCGCGTTGCTGCCGGTCGCACCGATGCCGCTGCGGATGGTGTCCCGGCCGCCGGTGCCGGAGTTCATCACCGCCGACCGCTGGCGGGCGTACGTCGGCCCGGACCAGACGCTGGTGCCGGTCCCGGTGCCCAGCATGGGCAACACGCACGGCATGCGGTGGGCAGCGGCCACCAACCTCGACTTCAAGATCCCCGGCGGGTACTTCCTCGCGCCGCGTAACGGCAACACCGGTGACCCGGGCCGGTTCGGCGGCCGACCCAGCGGGGTGGGCGCTCTGCTGGAGGAGGTGGCGACCACCGGCCGGACGCCCAAGCTGGACGATCGGCAGCGCCGCCGTTTCATGGACGAGCTGCGGCACTGGCGGGCGGCGATCCTGGTGCTGCCGGTCCGGCAGCAGAACGTCGAACCCCTTCGCCGTACCGTCGAGGAGCTGGTCGGTCCCGGCCGCCAGGAGCTGGACGTCTGGGTGTGGGACGTCCGGACGCTCACCGACCGCTCGGTCTGATGACCACCGGGACGGCGTCCTCGGCGCCGCCAGAGCCGGCGACGGCGGTCCCGCCGGCACCACGCCGGTCCCGGCCCGCCTGGCTGCCGGACGCGCTGGTGGTGGCCGGCTACCTGGGGCTGGCCCTGCTGCTGACCAGCGGGCAGTGGCGCCACCCCGAGCGGCTGTTCCGCCAGGCCGGCGATCAGGTCCTGTTCGAGTGGATGCTGGCCCACGCGGCCCGTGCCGTGGTGGAGGGGGAGAACCCCCTCTACAGCACGGCGTTGAACGCGCCGGACGGCGTCAACCTGATGGCGAACACCTCGGTGCTCGGCCTGGGTGTCCCGCTGGCCCCGGTCACCCTGCTCCTCGGCTCGCAGGTGGCGTTCTGCGTGGCGGTCGTCTGCTGCCTCGCCGGCACCGCCACGGCCTGGTACGCGCTGCTGCGCCGCCGGCTGGTCACCGCCCGGTCCGCGGCGGCGGTCGGCGGACTGATCTGTGGTTTCGCCCCCGGCATGATCGCCCAGGCGGGAGCGCACCTGCACGTGGCCGCCCAGTTCCTGGTGCCGGCGATCCTCGCCCTGGTGTTCCGGCCCGGACCGGGGCCCGGCGGGGTGTGGCGGCCCGGCGTCGGCCTCGGGCTGCTGCTCGTCTGGCAGGTGTTCATCGGTGAGGAGGTGCTGGTCTTCCTGGCGCTCGCCGCCGGGGTGTTCGCGCTGGGCTACGCGCTCGCCGACCGGGTGGCGGCCCGGCGGCTCGCGCCGGCCCTGCTCGGCCGGCTCGCGGTGGCCGCCGTCGTGGCGGCGGTGCCGCTGGCGTACCCGTTGTGGTTCCAGTTCCGTGGCCCGCAGCACTACTCCGGGATGGCGTTCGCCGCCCACGGCTTCCAACTGGACGCGGCGTCGTTCACCGCGTCGGCCCGGCAGACCGTGCTGGGTGACGACTGGCTGCCGGGGCTGCTCTCGCCGAACCCGACCGAGGAGAACTCGTTCTTCGGTCCCGGGCTGCTGGTGCTCGCCGTGGTGGTCGTGATCTGGCTGTGGCGGCGGCCGCTGGTCCGCGCGCTGGCCGGCTGCGGTTCCGTCTTCGCCCTGCTCTCGCTCGGCACCGAGGTGCGGGTGGACGGTACGGCCACCGGTATCCCCGGGCCGTACCGGCTGGTCGCCGGGTTGCCCCTGCTCGACCTCGCGGTCCCGGCGCGGTTCGCGCTGGTCTGCGTGCCCGTGCTGGGTGTGCTGATGGCGCTCTCCCTGGACCGGGTCCGGGCGGCGCGTGGGCCGTCGGCCGCGCCGGGACTGCCGGTGCGGCTGCTGTGGACCGGCGCGGTGGCCGCCGCACTGCTGCCTCTGCTCCCCACGCCGATCCGGGCCGTACCGGTCGCGCCGGTGCCGGAGTTCGTCGCCGCCGGCGGGTGGCGCCCGCTGGTGCCACCCGGCCGGACCGTGGTGGCGGTGCCCCCGGTCACCGGTGCCGCGCTGAGCCCGGTGATGCTCTGGTCCGCCCGCACCGGGCTGGCCTTCCGCGCGCCGGGCGGCTACTTCATCGGCCCGACCGGGCCGGACGACCCGACGGCGCTCTGGGGTGCGCCGGACCGGCCCACCGCCGCGCTGCTGCGCCGGGTGGCCGAGACCGGCGCGGTGCCGGTGCTCACCGACGCCGACCGTCGCCAGGCCGTCGAGGACCTGCGGCACTGGCGGGCCGCGGTGGTGGTGCTCGGCCGGTTGCCGCACGGCGAACCGGTCCGCCGGACCGTCGAGGAACTGCTCGGCCCGGGCCGGCCCGTCGACGGCGCCTGGGTGTGGGACGTCCGGGACCGCGTCTAGCCCACCAGCGTGCGGACGTCCCAGACCCAGACGTCGTCGACCCGCTGCGGTGGCCCGATCAGAGCCGTGACCAGCTCACGCAGCACCGCCTCACGCGGATGCGCCCCTAGCACCACCACCGACGCCCGCCAGAACCGCAGGTCCTCGACGGCCTGGCGGCGGTTCTCGTCGGTGAGCGTGGGGACCGCGCCCGCGTCCATCGTGGAGTAGATGAGGCTGCTGGTCGGCCGGTTCGGTGCGCCGAAGACCCCCTCGCCCACCTCGTTCGGGCCGATGAAGTAGCCGCCCGGAACGGGGAACTCCTGCCCGGTCAGCGCACCCCAGCGCAGCGTCGGCAGACCGTGCACATTGCTCGGGATCGGCACCGGCACCAGGGTCCGGCCCTCCGGCACGTACGGCCGCCAGCCACCGGCGGTGATGAAATGCGGCGGCGGGTCCACCGGCTGGGCCGGCAGCGGCCGGGGGAAGAGCGGCAGCAGAGCGAGGGCGACCGCCGCGTACCCCACCGGGCGCAGCCACCGCCGCCGCGACGCCACCGGTGCGGGCGCGTCACCGGGAGCCGTCGGCTCGCCGGCCCGCGGGGCCGGCACCCGGGCCCGGTCGGCCGCCGGGCGCCCCTGGCGGGCCGCGGCGTCCCAGATCAGCGCGACCAGCACGCCCACCGCGGCGGCCACCACCAGGGTCAGCCGGGTCGGCATCATCATCTCGACCAGCGGCAGGTCGTCCGGCACGTACGACCACGGGCCGCGCACGTCGGTCTCCACGCCGTTGAAGCGGACCACCGGCCCGATCGCGGCCACGGTGAAGACCACGATCAGCACCGCGACGATCCGGGCGGCCAGCGACCGGCGTACGAGCAGCACCAGGGACACCACCGAGAGCAGCACCAGCGGCCAACCGAACCAGGTGTTCTGCTCGGTCAGCCCGATCGTCTGCTCCACCGCGGGGTCACCGGCCCAGGTGTCCCGGGCGAAGGTGACGAAGGCGACCAGGTCCTCGCCCCAGTTGTGGAACACGCCGCCCTGCAGGCCGCGGTAGGACTGCGGGCCGTTGAACTGGAACCAGATCGGGTACGCGGCGAGCAGCAGCGCCAGCCCGCCGGCGACGCCCAGCCCGGCCAGGAACGGGCCCGCCGCGGCGCGCGCGGCGGCCGGCCGCTGCACGACGTACGCCAGCACGACGACCAGGCAGGCCAGCGCCGTGAGCAGCAGCATCTCCTCGTTGATGAAGATCTGGTACGTCACCAGCGCCCCGAGCACCAGCCCGTTGCGCCGCCACCGGCCCGGCTCGCGCAGCCGCAGCACCCGCACCACGATCAGCGGCAGCAGGAAGTTGGACACGAAGTTGGGCTGGCCGTTGGCGTGGTGGATGATCCCCGGCGCGAAGCCGAGGAAGGCGCCGCCGACGAAGGCCGCCGCCCGGGAACGCACCAGGTGCCGGGAGAGCATCCAGTACCCGGTGCCGGCGGTGGCCGCCAACGCCCCGCCCAGGTAGAGCGCGTACATCACCTGCGGGCCGAGCAGCATGGTCAGCGGGGCCAGCGGCAGGGTCACCCCGAGCAGCGAGGTGTTGGCCATCATGTTCACCCCGTCCGGGGCGTTCTGCCGCGCCGTGAACAGCGGGTTCTCCAGGTGCCGCAGCGAGTACGCGCCATGCGCGAACAGCCACTCGAACCAGCTGTGGTCGGTGGGCAGGTGCGAGGAGACCCGGGCCTGCACGTCCCCCCAGTAGTTGAGGCAGACGAACACGCCCAGCACCACATAGGCTCCGAGGGCCAACAGGTCGGCGCGGGCCGGGCGGCGTCGAGGCCGTCGTGTCGGCTCGACCTCGGCCGAGTCGGCGTCGGTCACGGGATTCAGCGAAGGGTCTACCACCGGCACGGCCACGACGCGCCATCGTACAGGCGAGGATGCGTCGCTTTTGCCGGGCCGGTGCGCCCAACGGTTGGTGTGCCGTGCGCGGGCCGCCGGCCAGCCGGACGCGGGGGACGGAAGGACGGTCTGTGTCGTCGATCATCGAGCTGGGCGAGGTCGGGGAGCAGTCGACGCCGGTGCGGCCGGCCCGCCGGCCACGCGCCGCCGGCCGCCCGCTGCGCTGCGCGGCGGTGCTGCTGCTGGCCCTGGTCGTGCTGGCCGGTGCGACACCCGGGCCGTGGCGGATCGTGACGGTGGTGCCAGCGGTGTCGGGGGCGGCCGCCTACCTCGCCGAGGGCGGCGTCTTCGTCGTCGACCCGTCGACACCCACCGGAGATCGGTACCTGACCGCGTACGCCCAGCCGTCGCCGACGGCCGGCAGCGGTGTGCGGCGGCGGTGGCAGGCGCCGCTGGTTGGCGTCGGCACCTACCTCGACGTCCGGGTCGAGCGGGGGCTGGTGCTGCTGGTCGGTGTCAGCGCCGCCGCCGGGGTTGTCGAGACCACCGCGTTCGACGCCGCGACGGGAGAGCAACGCTGGCAGCTCCCGGGGGTCCCCCTCTGGACCAGCGACGCCGCTCTGCTGCTGATGAGCAGTCTGTCGGACGGCCCGGGCGTGGTGCGCCGAGTGGCCCCCGACACCGGCCGGGTCGCGTGGTCGGTGCCCGTTCCGCCGCCCGGCGAGCCCGGCTTCCACGGGAGCGCGGCCGGGGTGGACCAGGTCGTGCTCGTCCAGCCGACCGGCGAGGTGCAGGTGCACGACGCCGGCTCCGGTCGGCTGGTGAGCGGCGTCGACACGCTGCCCGGCGACCGGTCCGCGGTCCAGCGGGCGGAGGTCGTCGGCGACCTGCTGCTGCTCGTCTCGCCCGGCAGCACCCGGATGGTCGCCTACGAGCTGCCGGGGTTGCGTCCACGGTGGACCGCCGAGGTCCCGCTGGTGGCCTACGCGCTCGACTGCGGGGGGCTGCTCTGCGTGGTGCAGCAGACCGGTGGGATGCAGACACTCGACCCGGCCACCGGCCTGGTCCGCTGGTCGGACCCGGATCAGGACACGCTGGCCGACGTCCGGCAGGACCGCCTGCTGGTCCTCGGCCCCGACCAGCGCTACGCGGTGCGGGACGCGGCGACCGGGCGGGCACGGGTCGATCTGGGCAGGTGGGACCTGGCGCCGGTGCTGCGGCGCGACGATCCGCTGATCGGGATGCGGCCCGGCGACGGCGGCCGGCTGGTCGTCGCCGAGCTGGACCTGGCCGCCGGCCGGCCACGGATCCTGGACGTGCTGCCGGGCGTGGTCGGCGGCTGTCAGGCGGCCCCGCCGGTCCTGCTCTGCCGCCGCCTCGACGGGTCGACCGCGCTGTGGCGGTTGCGGCGGTGACCGGCCCGGTCATCGACCTCGGCGAGCTGCGGCACGAGCCGGAGCGTTCCACGCTGCCCCGCCCGCCCCGCGCCAACGGCCGGCCGCTGCGCTGCGCGCTGGTCCTGCTGCTCGCGCTGGTCACCCTCGCCTCCGCCGCGCTGCCCACCCGACGGTCCGTGGTGACGCTGCCGGGCCGGCTCGGCACCGAGGCGCAGGTCGCCGGCGACCTCTTCCTCGTCATCGACCCGCCGGGCCCGCAGGGCGGACAGTTGCGGCTGACCGCCTTCCGGCTACCGGACGGCGAGCCGGCCTGGCAGGTGCCGCTGCCGGCGGGCGGCCGGTTCTGGGGGATCTACCAGCACGGGGGGATCCTGCTGGTCACGGGGCACCAGGCCACCGCGGACGGGGAAAGCGCGCTCACCGTCGCGTTGGACCGGGCGACCGGGGCGTACCGCTGGCAGCAGCCGGGCAACGCCACCGGGCTGGCCGACGGCAACCTGCTGCTCCAGTCCGGCGACGGCGACGAGGCGGGCCTCCTCCGCGCGGTCGACCCGTGCTGCGGCACCGTGCGCTGGCAGCTGCCCATCACTCCGGGTGCGGTCAACTCCCGGGACACCGGGCACGGGTTGGACCGGCTGGTCTTCAGCCACCCGAACGGATCGACCGAGGTCCGGGACGCGACCACCGGCACGGTGCTGGCCCGCACCGACCTGCACCGGGTCGGCCGCGGGGCGTCCGCGACCGTACAGGTGGTGGACGACCTGCTGCTCACCGTCGGCGGAGCGCCGTCGACGGTCACCGCGTACGGGCTGGACCGGCTGGACCAGCGCTGGCGCACGTCCGCCGGCGAGGCGCTGTACGCGCTGGACTGCGCTCCCGTCATCTGCCTCCAGACCTGGTCCGGCGGGGTGCACGTGGTCGACCGGGCGACCGGCCAGCCGCTCTGGCACAGCGACCGGTGGGGATGGGTCTGGCCGTACGCCGGCCGGCTGGTCGCCACCAAGGTGAGCAGTGCCGGCCCCGGCGCGGAGGAACTGGTCGTGCTCGACCCGCCGACCGGTCGGGTGCTGGCCGAGCTGGGGCGGTGGGAGCTGGCCCAGTTCGGTCTCGGGGGTCCGATGATCGGGCTGCGCCGGCATCCCGACGGCGGGCTGCTCGTCGCCGAGCTGGACGTCCGTGCGGGGACGGCACGGATGCTGGACGTGCTGCCGGAAGCGTCCGGGGAGTGCCACGCCGTCACCGCCGGCCAGCTGCTCTGCCGGCGGACCGACGCCTCCTACGGGCTGTGGCGGTTGCCGGCCTGATCACCAGTTGGCCTGGGCGGGCGGCGGGGGCAGCGGCACCGACGCCGGCCGCAGCACGTACGCCACCCCACCGCTGCCCCGCTGCCAGGCCGCCTCGAACCGCTGCCGGGGCACGGTACGGCGTACCGCGTCGTCGTCCGGCGCGTACGGGTCGTTGAGCACCGGGTCACCGTCGGCGGTGAAGCCGACCAGCACCATCAGGTGCCCTCTGGTGTCGTACGCCAGCCCCGGCACCTCGCCGGCCCGGAACGCGGCGGAGACGATCAACGGGATGCCGGCGGCGAGGAACGCCTCCGCCTCGGCCAGCGACCGCAGCCGGGTGACGAACGCGTCCACCCCGTGCAGGCCGGCGTACGCGGTGTTGAACGGCCAGTTGCCGGCCCCGGCGTACGCGTGGTCGTAGCAGTGCCGGGCGGCGTGCACCACCACCGGGCGCGGGCCGGGCGGGTCCACCCAGGCGTAACGCTCCGGCGCCGGCTCGGCGCCCCAGTAGGCGAGCACCATCGAGACGCAGGTGGGACTGCACCAGGATTCCCCGCCGCCACCCCACTGCGGGTGCTGGCCGGTGTGCACGCGCTGGGAGTAGCGGGGCACGTCCAGCACGGTCCCGCGCGCGGCGCCGTGCCCCGTCTCGTCGGCCGGGTCGGTGGGAACGTGCTCGCCGCCTCCGGTGGCGACCGCGCCGATGCTGCGCAGCACGGGCCCGGCCGGGCTGCCGGCTGGCCGGCACAGGGTCACGCGAGCCTGCCAGCCGGTGACCGCCGCCCCGGTCACGATCAGCGTGTCGGTGTCCACCCGGGCGTCGCCGTCGCGCTGCCCGGGCACCGAGGTGCGCCGCACCGCGCGGTCGTCGGCCGCCCACCGGGCCAGCGGGTACCAGCCGGTGCTGGGCGCGTCCCCGTGCCAGCCGCGCAGCTCGACCTCGATCCAGCAGCCCTCGGGGGTGTCGGCCGTCCAGGACGGCACCACCTCGGCGACCGGGAAACCGACCCGCACCGGCGGTGACGTCCAGCTGCCCCGGGCCACCGCCGGGTCCGCGCCGGCCGGGGTCAGCCCTCGCTCGTCGGCGCGCAGGCCGTCACCGGTGCCGGCCGTCCGGTCCGCCGGCAGGTGGAAACCCCGGTAGGCGATGTCCCGCCGGGTGGCTGGTGCCGCGATGGTCATGACACGTCCGTCCGTCGTTCGGTGCGGGAAAGCATCGCGTACGCCGGGAGGGGTCGCAACGCCGGCCGGTGCGGGCGGCGAGGGACGATGGTTTGCCGGCCGGCACTAGGTTGTCGGTGGTCAGCAGCGAGGAGGCCGGGATGCGGGTACTGGTGGTGGAGGACGAGCGCAACCTCGCCGACGCGATCGCGCGCGGGTTGCGCAAGCGGGGGATGGCGGTCGACGTGGCCTACGACGGTGACGCCGGCCACGAGGCGGCGTTCGTGACCCGGTACGACGTGGTCGTGCTGGACCGTGACCTGCCCGGCGTGCACGGCGACCAGATCTGCGCCGACCTGGCCGCCTCCGGCGCGCTCACCCGGGTGCTGATGCTGACGGCGAGCGGCACGGTGGCCGACCGGGTGGAGGGTTTGCAGCTCGGCGCCGACGACTACCTGCCCAAGCCGTTCGCGTTCGACGAGCTGGTCGCCCGGGTGCAGGCGCTGGGCCGGCGGGCCACCCCGGCCGCGCCACCGGTGCTCGAACTGGCCGACCTGGTGCTCGACCCGGCCCGCCGGGTCGCCACCCGGGCCGGCGTGCCGGTCGACCTGACCAACAAGGAGTTCGGGGTGCTCAGCGAGCTGCTCAAGGCGCGCGGCGCGGTGGTCTCCAGCGAGGAGCTGCTGGAACGGGTCTGGGACGCCAACACCGACCCGTTCACCACCATCGTCCGGGTCACCGTGATGACGCTGCGCCGCAAGCTCGGTGACCCGCCGCTGATCGAGACGGTGGTCGGCGCGGGTTACCGCACCGCGGAGGTGGCGTGATGGCCGGGCGGGGAGGGTTGCGGCCCACCCTGCGGTTGCGGCTGACCGTGCTCAACGGTGTGCTGCTGATCGGCGCGGGAGCGATCCTGGTGCTGCTGGCCTGGCTGCTGGTCCGCGACGCGTTGCGCCCCACCGACGAGCTGCTGCCCGGCACGACCGTGGTGCTGTCCGACGGCCGGGTGCTCGACGCCGCCCGGTGGCAGCGCCAGTTGGTCGACGCCGCCTCCGGGGAGCTGCTGGCCAAGGGGCTGGTCGCGCTGCTCGCGATCAGCGTGGTCGGGGTGGCCGGGGCGTACGCGGTGGCCGGCCGGGCGCTGCGGCCACTGCACCAGGTCACCGCGACCGCGCAGCGGCTCGGCGAGGCGACCCTGGACCAGCGGATCGGCTACTCGGGCGCCGACGACGAGGTGGCCGAGCTGGCCAAGACGTTCGACGCCATGCTGGACCGGATCGCGTCCGCGTTCGAGGCGCAGAAGCGGTTCGTGGCCAACGCCTCGCACGAGTTGCGGACCCCGCTGGCGGTGATGCGCACCGAGATCGACGTGACGCTCAGCGACGAGGACGCGGACACCGCCGAGTACCGCCGGATGGCGACGGTGGTCCGGGACGCCTCCGAGCGGGCCAACAGCCTGGTCGACGCGCTGCTGGTGCTGGCCCGCAGCGAGGCGCAGGCCGGGCGGCGACTCGGCCGGCGTACCGAGTGTGACCTGGCCACCGGCACCGCCAACGCGCTGTCGGCGATGCGCCGGGAGGTGGAGCGGATCGGCCTGCGGGTGCAGACGTCGCTGGAGTCCGCGCCGGTGGTCGGCGACCCGGGGCTGCTCGACCGGTTGGCCGGCAACCTGATCGAGAACGCCGTCCGCTACAACCACCTGCACGGCCGGCTCTGGGTACGCACCGGCACCGACCGCGAACGCTCCTGGCTGGTGGTGGGCAACACCGGTTTCGAGGTGGACCAGGCGGACGTGCCGGGGCTGTTCGAGCCGTTCCGGCGCGGCGGCCGGGAACGCACCGGGGCCCGTGGTTCCGGCCTGGGGCTGTCCATCGTCCGGGCGGTCTGCGACGCGCACGGCGGCACGGTGCGGGTGATCGCCCAGCCGGGTGGGGGCCTGGAGGTGACGGTCACCCTGCCATCGGCGGACGCCCCGGCGGTGACCGGCCCGGTGTCCGCCGTGGGTGGCTGACCGCTTCCGTGCCGGGGTTGCGGGCGGTGCTCACCCGGTGTAATGATCATGCCGTCAGCTGGAGATCGAAGGGGGGTGCGTTGATGTCCACCAACACCGGCTCCGCGCCCCGGGTCTCTCTCGGCTGACCCCCGGAGGCGGAGCGTCCCCACCCAGCACGGAGGGAACACCCGTGTATCCACGGATCCGCAACATCAGTATCGACTGTCACGACACGTACGCCCTGGCCGGCTTCTGGTCGGCGGTGCTCGGGTACGCCCGGCACCCGGAGGACGCCCCGGGCGATCCGGAGGCGGCGCTGCTGCCACCGGACGCGGCCACCCCGAACCTCTTCTTCCAGGCGGTGCCGGAGGACAAGGTGACCAAGAACCGGCTGCACATCTGCCTGGAACCCGTCGAACGGAGCAGGGACGAGGAGATCGAGCGGGTGCTCGGCCTCGGGGCCACCCTGGTCGCCGACCGGCGGCACGCCGACGGGACGGGCTGGGCGGTGCTCGCCGACCCGGAGGGGAACGAGTTCTGCGTGGTACGCGGCGCCGGGGAACGTGTCCCTGCCACCACTGTGGAGGACCAACCGTGAGTTCCACGATCCACAACATCAGCATCGACTGTCACGACACGTACGCGCTGGCCGGCTTCTGGTCGCAGGTCTTCGACTGCCCCCGGCAGCCCGACGACTTCCCCGGCGACCCGGAGGCGATGCTCCTGCCGCCGGGTGGCCCGGAGGTGCTCTTCATCGCGGTGCCCGAGGGCAAGACGGTGAAGAACCGGCTGCACCTGGACCTGGAGCCCGCCGACCGGACCCGGGCCGAGGAGGTCGAGCGGCTGCTCGGCATGGGCGCGACGCACGTCGACGACCGGATCCGACCCGACGGCTCCGGTTGGGTGGTGCTCGCCGACCCGGAGGGCAACGAGTTCTGCGTGTTGCGCAGCGCCGCCGAGCGGGCAGCGGCGGCGCGGGCCGCCGCGACGGACGGCCAACCGGCCTGACCGCCGGCATACGGCACGGGGCCCCGGCCACCCTCGGGTGGCCGGGGCCCCGGTCGATCCGGACGGATCAGGAGCGCTGCTCGACCTGCCCGCGGATCGTGGCGAACTCCGCCTGCGCCTCCGCGCCGGACTTGAAGAACATCACCACCAGGCCCACGCTGCCCTTGTCGGCCCAGACGCAGACGCCCAGGGGCACACCGTCGGTCTTGCCGTCACCGCAGCGGGCGTCGCCGCCGAGCGGACCGGGATCGACGGTCGCCATGGTGGCCACACCGAGCTCCGTGGAGAGCCCGGTCACCGCGGTGTCCAGCTCCTTCTTCGGGTCCGCCATCAGGCCGGACGTACCGGCGATCATGACGAGGTCCTCTTTCGCCGGGTCGCCGTAGAAGGCGCCGACGGCGCTGGTCTCGTTCTGCACCGTGGACTTCATCTCGGCGACCAGATCGTCGGAGAGCTTCTGCAACTCCGGGTCGTCGATCTTCGGCCGGCCCGCGAGGGTGGCCGGTGCGACCACCCGGGTCTTCGTGGCGTCGACGACGTCGCCCACCTCGTCCTTCACCGCGAACCAGGTGATCGCCGCGCCGCCGAGGCAGAGCACCAGCACCACGGCCAGCACGATCAGCACGATCTTGCCGACCTTCGACTTCTTCGCCGGCGGCGGGCCGCCGGCCAGGCTCGGGTCGCCGTACGGCTGACCCGGCTGCGCGGGCGGGAAGCCCTGCTGCTGCGGCACTGCCGGCTGGCCCTGCTGGGGCGGCGGGGGAGGGGAATCGTGCGGCGGACCGTAGGGGGTGGCCGGCGGCTGGGACATCAGTCAGCTCCAAGTTGGGATGGCAAAGCGGATGATCCTAACCCGGTGACGGACCGCGGCGCTGTCGGCGGGACCAGAAACGTTCGCGGTGGCCGGCCCGTCCACGAGGGACGGTCCGACCACCGCGACGGTGATACCGGGAACGGTCAGGCGGGCAGGCTCGCCGCCCCGCGCGGCAGGAACCGCTGGCCGGTGACGCGCTCGCTGGTGCCGGTCCGGTCCAGGTACGGCGTCACGCCGCCCAGGTGGAACGGCCAGCCGGCACCGAGGATCATGCACAGGTCGATGTCCTGCGCCTCGGCGACCACACCCTCGTCCAGCATCAGCCGGATCTCCTGCGCGAGCGCGTCGAGCGCGTTCTGCCGTACCTGCTCGGCGGTCAGCGGCTGGTCACCGACCACGAGCAGCTTGGCGACGTCCTCGTTGACCCTGTCGTCGACCACGATGGGCTGGCCCGAGTCGGCGATCCGCTTGAGGTTCTCGCTGACGCCGAACCGGTCCGGGTACGCGGCGTGCAGGGTGCCGCCCACGTGGTACGCGACGGCCGGCCCGACCAGCTGGAGCAGGGCCAGCGGGCGCATCGGCAGGCCCAGCGGGTCCAGCGCGCTGTTCGCCACGTCCAGCGGGGTGCCGGCGTCGACGGCCGCGAAGACCGTGCCCAGGAAGCGGGTGAGCAGCCGGTTCACCACGAACGCCGGGGCGTCCTTGACCAGCACGCTCGACTTCTTGAGCTGCTTGCCGACCGCGAACGCGGTCGCGAGGGTGGCATCGTCGGTCCGCTCGCCCCGGACGATCTCCAGCAGCGGCAGCACCGCCACCGGGTTGAAGAAGTGGAAGCCGACCACCCGCTCCGGGTGCTCCAGCTCCGCGGCCATCTCCGTGATGGAGAGCGAGCTGGTGTTCGTGGCGAGCACCGCCTCCGGGGAGACGATCTTCTCCAGCTCCGCCCAGACCTGCTTCTTGACGCCCAGGTCCTCGAAGACCGCCTCGATGACGAAGTCGGCGTCCGCGAAGGCGCTCTTGTCGACCGTGCCGCTGACCAGGCCGTACAGCTTGGCGGCGGTGCCCTTGTCCATCCGGCCCTTGGTGACGGCCTTCTCGATCTGGGTGTGCACGTAGCCGACGCCCTTGTCCACCCGGGACTGGTCGAGGTCGGTCATCACGACCGGCACCTGGAGGCGGCGGGCGAACAGCAGCGCCAGCTGGCTGGCCATCAGGCCGGCGCCGACGATGCCGACCTTGGTGACCGTGCGGGCCAGGCCCTTGTCCGGCGCCCCGGCCGGGCGCTTGGCCCGCCGCTGCACCAGGTCGAAGGCGTACAGGCCGCTGCGCAGCTCCTCGGAGAACACCAGGTCCGCGAGGGCCTCGTCCTCGGCGGCGGTGCCGGCGGCGAAGTCGCCGTCCTTCGCCGTCTCCAGCAGGTCGAGCGCCTTGTACGCGGCGGGAACCGCGCCGTGCAGCCGCTGGTCGAGGGTCTCCCGGGCGAAGTAGAGCACGCCCGCCCACATGTCCTTGTCGACCTCGGGCCGGGTCACGGTGACCTGGCCCCGCACCACGCCGGCCGCCCACTCCAGGGACCGCTCCAGGAAGTCGGCCGGCTCCAGCAGCACGTCCGCGATGCCCAGCTCGGCGGCCTGCTTCGGCTTGAGCATCTTGTTCTGCATCAGCGGGTTCTGGATGATCACCTGCGTGGCGGCGGGGATGCCGATCAGGTTCGGCAGCAGCTGGGTGCCGCCCCAGCCGGGCACCAGGCCGAGGGAGACCTCGGGCAGGGCCAGCGCCGCGGCGCCGCCGGAGAGCGTCCGGTAGTGGCAGTGCAGCGCCAGCTCCAGGCCACCGCCCATGGCCGCGCCGTTGACGAACGCGAACGTGGGAACGGTGCTGTCCTTGAGCCGGGCGAAGACCCGGTGACCGAGCCGGCCGATCTCCAGCGCCTGCGCGCGGTCGGCGAGCTGCGGCAGGCCGACGATGTCCGCGCCCACGCAGAAGATGTACGGCTTGCCGGTGACCGCGACGAACGCCGGATCGGCGGCGAGCGCGGCGGTGATCGCCTCGTCCAGGCTGGTCAGGCCGGCCGGGCCGAAGGTGTTCGGCTTGGTGTGGTCGAAGCCGTTGTCCAGCGTGATCAGGGCGGCCGGTCGGTCCAGCCCCGGTACGTTGACCTGACGCAGCAGCGCCTTCGTGACGACCTCGTTCGGTGCGGCGAGCGCGCTCACTTGGCTCCCTCCCAGTGCGGGTTCTCCCAGATGACCGTGCCGCCCATGCCGATGCCGATGCACATGGCGGTGAGGCCGTAGCGGACCTCGGGGTGCTCGGCGAACTGACGGGCCAGCTGGGTCATCAGACGTACGCCGGAGGAGGCCAGCGGGTGGCCGATGGCGATCGCGCCGCCCCACGGGTTGACCCGGGGGTCGTCGTCGGCGATGCCGAAGTGGTCGAGGAAGGCGAGCACCTGCACGGCGAAGGCCTCGTTCAGCTCGAACAGGCCGATGTCGTCGATGCTGAGCCCGGCGATGCGCAGCGCCTTCTCCGTCGACGGGATGGGGCCGACGCCCATCACCTCCGGCTCCACGCCGACGAAGCCGAACGACACCAGCCGCATGGCGACCGGGAGGCCCAGCTCGCGGGCGGTGGCCTCGTCGGCGAGCAGGCTCGCCGTGGCGCCGTCGTTCAGGCCGGCCGCGTTGCCCGCGGTGACCTTGCCGTGCGGTCGGAACGGGGTCTTCAGGGTGGCGAGCTTCTCCAGCGAGGTGTCCCGCGGCGCCTCGTCCACGGTTGCCAGGCCCCAGCCGCCCTCGGCGTCGCGGATGGCCACCGGCACCAGGTCGTCCTGGAGCTTGCCGTTGGCGTACGCCTTGGCGGTCTTCTGCTGCGAGGCGAGCGCGAACGCGTCGGTGCGCGCCTTGGTGATGTGCGGGACCAGGTCGTGCAGGTTCTCCGCGGTGGAGCCCATGACCAGCGCGGACGGGTCGACCAGCTTCTCCGCGATGATGCGCGGGTTGGGGTCGACGCCCTCACCCATCGGGTGGCGGCCCATGTGCTCGACGCCACCGGCGATGGCGATGTCGTACGCGCCCATGGCGATGCCACCGGCGACGGTGGTCACCGCGGTCATCGCGCCGGCGCACATGCGGTCGATGGCGAAGCCGGGAACGGTCTTGGGCAGACCGGCCAGCAGGGCGGCGGTCCGCCCGATGGTGAGGCCCTGGTCGCCGATCTGGGTGGTGGCCGCGATGGCGACCTCCTCGACCCGCTCCGGCGGCAACTGCGGGTTGCGGCGCAGCAGTTCACGGATGCAGCGGATCACCAGGTCGTCGGCGCGGGTGTTGGCGTACATGCCACCCGCCTTGCCGAACGGGGTACGGACGCCGTCGACGAAGACGACATCCCGAACTTCACGGGGCACTTGAGCCTCCTTTTCGACCGTCGTTCGGTCTTCGTGCCGGCGGGCGGCACTCCGGACCGAATGAGGGTCGCCGACACGGGCACGTTCCCCCGGATGCTACTCGCCAGTAACCAACCCCGTCCCCGCCCCCCACTGTGGCCCACCCCACACCCGTCCCGTCCCCGTCCCGCGCCCTCCACCCCGTTGATCATGAAGTTGTTGTCGCGACTCGCCGATCCGGAGGGCAACAACTTCATGATCAACCCTGGTGGGGTGGGTCAGGGGAGGGTGGGGGTGGGGGCGGGCGGGTCCGGGTGCAGGGCGGGCGTCAGGTGGGGGGTGAGGAGGGCGATCTGCCACTCGCGCGCGTTGAAGCCGCGCAGGGTCTCCGCCACGGCGTCCTCGGTGAGCTCCTCGGGCGGGGTCCAGGCAAGCCGGCGTACCGAATCCGGGGTGATCAGATTCTCCGGAGGCAGGTTGTGCTTGCTGGAGATGCGGATCACCACCTCCCGGCAGCGGGCCAGCCGACCGGCCGCCACCGGGTCCCGCTCGGCCCACCGGTGCGGCGGGGGAGGGCCCTCCACCGCCGGGGTGACCGGCAGCGCGTCATCCGGTAGCTGCCGGGCGTCGTCGAGCGCGGCCAGCCAGGTGCGGGCCAGCCGGCGGACCGACCGGCCGCCGAAGCCGGGCAGCGTCAGCAGGGTCTTCTCGTCCTTCGGGTCCAACTCGGCAGCGGCGATGATCGCCGAGTCGGGCAGCACCCGGCCGGGCGCGGCGTCCCGTCGGGCCGCGATCTGGTCCCGGGCGTACCACATCGAGCGGACCCGGGCCTGGGCCCGCGCCCCGCGCACCCGGTGGATGCCGGAGGTGCGACGCCAGGGCTCCGCGCGGACCCGGGGCGGACGTGCCCCGGTACGGACCAGGGCGGCGAACTCCTCGGCGGCCCAGGCCGACTTGCCCTGCCGGGCCAGCTCCGCGTCGAGCGCGTCGCGCAGGTCGGTGAGCATCTCCACGTCGAGGGCGGCGTAGGTCAGCCACGACTCGGGCAGTGGCCGGCTCGACCAGTCGGCCGCCGAGTGGTGCTTCTCCAGGGTGAACCCGAGCAGCTGCTCGGTCAGTGCGGCCAGGCCGACCCGCTCGAATCCAGCCAGCCGAGCGGCCAGTTCGGTGTCGAACAGCCGGCGCGGGCGCAGCCCCACCTCGGCCAGGCAGGGCAGATCCTGGCTGGCCGCGTGGAGCACCCACTCGGCCTCGCCGATCACGGCGTCCAATGCGCTGAGGTCGGGCAGCGGCAGCGGGTCGATCAGCGCTGTGCCGGCGCCGGCTCGACGCAGCTGCACCAGGTAGGCGCGCTGGCTGTAGCGGTAGCCCGAGGCGCGTTCGGCGTCCAGGGCGACCGGGCCGGTGCCCGCGGCGAAACGGGCCACGACCTCGGCGAGCTCGGCCGGAGTGGCCACCGGCTCGGGGGTGCCGTCACGTGGGGCGATCAGCGGAACGGGCCCACCGTCGGTCGGGTCGACCCCGTCGCCCGCCGGCTGCGGCTGGGCCGACGGCGGGTGCTGGGGTGCGTTTCCCTGGAGTTCTTCGGTGGGCCGACGGCGCAGGGGTGGTTCGTCGGTCACCTGCCAACCCTAGTGCGCTTGGTGATCCGGTGGGTGCAGCCGGTCCGGCGTGTGTCGGTCAGGTGTCCGCAAGGTGTCCTTTCGGATGCCGGACATCGGGGGAGACAAAGCCCGTTCGCGCAGGTACGGTCCATCGAGCCGCCGCCCCGTTGGGGGATGACGAACGGGTTGATGGCGGCCAACGGGGAGATCACGGGAAGGCAAGACGATCATGACGGCTGGCTTCGGTTCGGGGGACGGACGACCGGCGGGCGCCGAGCCTGACGACGCGGGCAGGGCGGAGCCGGCCGCCGACCGGCCAGGGCCGTTGCCGCCGCGCATCGAGCCGCACCCCGCCGCGTCGGCCTGGTCCACGCCGACCGGCGGCACCGATCCGTCGCAAGCCATCCCGGCCCCCCGCGCCGGCTGGTCCGCCCCGCCCAACACCGGCCAGTGGGGTGGCACCCCGCCGGCTCCCCACGCCCCGCCGGCTCCCCACGGGGCCACCCCGCCCTACGGCACCGGCGCGCAACCGGTGGGCGCCGGCGGCTACCCGCCGGCCGCGGGACCGCGCTTCCCGGGCACCAGCGGAGCGGGAGTCCCGGGGCCGAGCTTCCCGCCAGCCGCCGGGCCGACCTTCCCCGGTGGCGGGTACCCGCCACCGGGCGCCCTGCCACCGTCGGGCGACCCGGCAAGCGCCCCGCCGGTCGCGGCCGCGGGTCACCCCGCCGTGCCCGGACAGCCCGGCTGGCCGGCCGCCGCCCCGCTGCCGGCCGCCCGGCCCACCCGCCGCCGCTGGCCGGCGGTGCTCGCCACCCTCGCCGTTCTGGTGCTGGCCGCCGTGGCCGGAGTGCAGGCGTACCAGCTCGACCGGCTCGGCGACCGGCTCGCCGACACCGACCGGCGACTGGCGCAGGCCCAGGACGGCGACGGCACCCGCCTCGACGGCCTGGAGAAGCGCGCCGAGGCGCTGGAGAAGCAGGCCGGCGCCGCGTTCAACCCGGAGGCGGTGGCGAGCGCCGTGCTGCCCAGCGTGTTCCGGGTCCGGGCCGGGGAGTTCACCGGCACGGCGTTCGCGGTCGGCAAGGCGGCCACCGGTGGCGGGACGAACCTGTTCACCAACTTCCACGTGGTCGAGGCGGTCTGGGACGGCGGCGGACGCCAGGTCTTCCTGGAGCGCACCGACCAGCGGTTCCCGGCCACCATCGTCAAGGTCGACAAGACCAACGATGTGGCGCAACTGCGCACGAGCGGCAAGTTCACCGGCCTGGTCACCGCGCCCGCCACGGTGAAGTCCGGCCAGCAGATCGTCGTCGTCGGCGCTCCGCTCGGCCTGGAGGACAGCGTCACCACCGGTGTCGTGAGCGCGGTGCGCGCCGCTCAGGGGGACACCGGGCCGGCCATCCAGTTCGACGCCCCGATCAACCCGGGCAACTCCGGCGGGCCGGTGATCAACGGCAGCAAGCAGGTGGTCGGCATCGCCACCGCCAAGGCACGCGACGCCGAGGGCATCGGGCTGGCCGTACCGATCAAGGTCGCCTGCGACGGGTTCAAGATCTGCTGACCGGCGGGCCGGCGACGCCGCCGGTGCCGCGCACGCCACCCACGGCCGTCGCCGGCCGTCTCCCGTCCCGCTCGGGTTCCCCGGACCCGGGAATCTCGCCGCCGCACCCGGTCTCACGCGCCTGCCGGCGCGGGGCCTGCTCAACTGGAGGAATAGCGATGTCCCAGCCACCGACCGGGCCGGACGGTTTCCCGCCGGTCACCCCGAGGCCGCCGGCCGGCCCGGGTCAGCCGCCGTCCGCCGCCGACCAGACCGTGTCGTACGCCGCCGGCCCGTCCGGCTCCGACCCGACCGTGCCGCACCCCTCCGCGCCGCACCCGTCCGCCGCCGAGCCGACGGTGCAGTACCCGGCAGGTCCGCCCGCGCCGCAGCAGTACGCCCCGGGTCAGCCGGCGCCGCAGCAGCAGTACGCGCCCGGCCAGGCCGCCCCGCAGTACGGCGCCGCTCAGCCCGTGCCGCCGCAGTACGGCGTACCGCAGGCTCCGCCCGGCTATCCGGCCAGTGCCCCGCCGTACGCCGGGCAGGTCTCCGCGCCCCCGGTGTCCGGCCCGGCCTACGGCCAGCCGATGTCCGCGCCGCCGGTGTCCGGCCCCAGCTACGGCCAGCCGATGTCCGCGCCGCCGGTGTCCGGCCCGGCCTACGGGCAGCCGATGTCCGCCCCGCCCGGGATGGCGCCGCCGTACGGCCCGACCGGGGCACCGGGGGCCGGCCGAGGTCGGGCGGTGCTGGTGCTGGCCCTGGTGGCCGCGCTGCTGTTCGTCGTCAGTGGGGTGATGACCGGGCTGTTCGTGACCAAGAACAACGAGCTGAACCGGACCGAGAAGCGCCTCACCGGTCAGGTCAGCCAGCGCGACGACACCATCGCGGCCAACACCACGGAGATCACCAAGCTGAAGACCGACCTGCAGACCATGCAGGAGAAGCTGGACAACACCGAGCAGGACCTGACCGGGACGCGTAACGACCGCGACGAGCAGGCCCGGCAGAAGAAGGTCATCGCGAGCTGCCTGGACAAGCTGACCACGGCGCTCGGTGCGGCGGCGGCCGGCAACAAGAGCGCGTACGACGCGGCGATGAAGGGCCTGGACAAGGTCTGCGACGAGGCGGACAACTACCTCTGACCTGACCGCCCGCCCGGGCTTGTCGATCATGGAGTTGTGGTGCTCGCACATGGGCCACCGAGGGGCGTCCCGCCCACCACAACTCCATGATCGACCCGCTCGAGGGCGGGCCTGGACGGGGGTGGGCAGCTAGGCGGCGCCGGCGGGGCGGCGGTCGGACAGGGCGGTGACCCCGGGCGGGGGCAGGCCCGCCGTGAAGGCGAGCAGCGCGCACCAGCCGACCAGGTGCGGGGCCAGGTCATCGTCGATCGGTGTCCAGGAGGCGCGGATCTCGATGTCACCGGCGGTGGGTGGGCCGGCCAGGTCGCCGAAACGGGTCGACATGGTCTGCGTGACCGTCCCCCCGATGGCCCGGTGACCGGCGTCGTGGGCGTCCAGCGCGTCGGTCAGCCACGTCCAGCCGACCCCGGGCAGCAGTGGGTCGGCGGCCAGGTCGACCTCCAGCTCGGCGGTCACGTAGGTGACCAGCCGCAGGGTGCCCTGCCACGCCTCGTGCCCGGCCGGATCGTGCAGCAGGATCAGCCGGCCGGTGGCCACCTCGTCGCCGTCGCGCAGCACCGTCGCGGAGAGCGCGAACGCGTACGGGGCCAGCCGCTGGGGGGCGCCGACCTCCTCCAGCGTGATCTCCGGCCGGGGTGCCGCCGACCGCAGCCCGGCGACCGCGCGGGCGAAGGTCTCCGGGAGCGCGATCGGGGGGGCCATGCCGGCAGCCTATGCCGCCGTCGGCCCCCCGGCTTCGACGGCGCGCCGACACCCGATCCGGCGGCGGTTCCGTACCGCGGCTCGGCTTCGCGTACCCGGCGTCCGATCCGGCCCGGCTCGCGGCACCGGCGTTGACGAGGGCCGGTGGCGGCAGGAAGGTGTTCTTCCTTTCACCCCCGGCGGGGAGGGGGTGGGTGCCGTGGCACGATTGCGGCGATGAGCACGGACACCACGGGCACTGTCGCCCGAGACGGAGAACAGCGCCCCGGCGGGCCGGCCGACTCGCCCTTCATCCGTGCCTGCCGGCGCAGGCCCGGCCCGCACACCCCGGTCTGGTTCATGCGCCAGGCCGGCCGCTCCCTACCGGAGTACCGGGAGATCCGGGCGAGCGTGCCGATGCTGGAGTCCTGCCGTCGTCCGGAGCTGGTCACCGAGATCACCCTCCAGCCGGTACGCCGGCACAAGGTGGACGCGGCCATCCTGTTCAGCGACATCGTGGTGCCGGTCGCCGCCGCCGGGGTCGACCTGGACATCGTGCCGGGCACCGGCCCGGTGGTGGCCGAGCCGGTCCGTACGGCCGCCGACGTGGAGCGGATCCGCCCGATCACCCGCGACGACGTCTCGTACGTGGACGAGGCGGTCCGGCAGCTCGTGATCGAGCTGGGCGACACCCCGCTGATCGGGTTCGCCGGCGCGCCGTTCACCCTGGCCAGCTACCTGGTCGAGGGGGGCCCGTCGCGGACCCACGCGAAGACCAAGGCGCTGATGTACGGCGACCCGGAGCTGTGGCACGCGCTCTGCGGCCGGCTGGCCGAGGTGACGCTCGCCTTCCTCCGGGTGCAGGTCGAGGCCGGCGTCTCTGCCGTGCAGCTGTTCGACTCGTGGGCCGGCGCGCTCTCCGAGGCCGACTACCGCCGCTACGTGCTGCCGCACTCGACTGCCGTGCTGAGCGGGCTGGTCGACGCGGGCGTCCCGCGGATCCACTTCGGGGTGGGCACCGCCGAGCTGCTCGGCGCGATGGGCGAGGCCGGCGCGGACGTGGTCGGCGTCGACTGGCGTACCCCGCTGGACGTGGCCACCGGCCGGATCGGCCCGGACAAGGCGGTGCAGGGCAACCTGGACCCGTGCGTACTGCTTGCGCCCTGGCCGGTGGTGGAGGCCGAGGTGCGCCGGATCCTGGACCAGGGCCGGGCGGCCCCCGGGCATGTGTTCAACCTCGGCCACGGTGTGCTGCCGGAGACCGACCCCGACGTGCTGACCCGGGTGGTCGCGCTGGTGCACGAGCTGTCCAGCCGCCGGGCCGACCAGGGCTGACACGCGATGCGGCAGCCCTGGCGGGTGGCGGTGGTCGGCGGCGGGATCGCCGGGCTGGCCGCCGCGGTCCGGTTGCGCGACCGCGCCCCGGCCGGCACCGAGATCACGGTGTACGAGCAGTCCGGCGCGCTGGGCGGCAAGCTGCGCACGGGCGAGCTGGCCGGCGAGCCGGTGGAGTTCGGCGCCGAGTCGTTCCTGATGCGCGACCCGACCGGGGCCGAGTCCGCGGCGGTGGCGTTGGCACGCCGGCTCGGGCTGGCCGACCGGATCGTGCACCCCACGGTGGGGCAGGCCGCGCTGGTGGTCGACGGGGGGCTGCGCCCCATCCCGGGCGGCACGCTGGTGGGCGTACCCGGGGATCTGGACCGGGTGACCACGGTCGCCCGCCCGGCCGTGGACGCCGACACCGACGGCGGCCGGCCGCTGGTCGCGCCCGGCGCGGACGTCTCGGTGGGCGCGCTGGTCCGGTCCCGCTTCGGCGACGAGGTGGTCGACCGGCTGGTCGACCCGATGCTGGGCGGTGTGTACGCCGGCCGCGCCGACGACCTCTCCCTGGTCACCACCATGCCGGCGCTGGCCCGCGCGGCCCGGGTGGAGCACACCCTGACCGGCGCGGTCCGTGCGGCGCAGGCCGCCGCGCCGCGTGCTCCCGGCGCACCGGTCTTCGGCACCCTGGTCGGCGGGTTGAGCACCCTGGTCGAGGCGGCGGCGACGGCCAGCGGCGCGACGGTACGGCGGGACGCGGCGGTCCGCGAGCTGACGCCGACCGACACGGGTTGGCGGCTCACGGTCGGCCCGACCCGCGCTCCTGACCTGGTCGACGTGGACGCCGTGGTGCTGGCGGTGCCGGCCCGGCCGGCGGCCCGGCTGCTCGCCGACCCGGCCCCGGCGGCCGCCGCGAGCGTCGGGAAGCTGGACTACGCCAGCGTCGCGCTGGTCACCATGGTGCTGCCGCAGCCGCGGCTGCCCGAACTCTCCGGCTTCCTGGTGCCGAGCACCGAGGGTCTGCTGATCAAGGCGGCGACCTTCTTCACCACGAAGTGGGGGCACCTGCGCCGGCCGGACGGGCTGGCGCTGGTCCGGGCCTCGGTGGGCCGGTACGGCGAGGAGGCGCACCTCCAGCGCCCGGACGCGGACCTGGCGGCCACCGTGCACCGGGAGATGTCGGCGGTGCTCGGCGCACCGCTGCCCGCGCCGGTCGACGGGCACGTGCAGCGATGGGGTGGCGCGCTGCCCCAGTACACCCCCGGGCACGCCGACCGGGTCGCCGCCGCCCGGGCGGCGTTGCGGGCCGTGCACCCCACCCTGGCCCTGGCCGGCGCCGGCTACGACGGCGTCGGCATCCCGGTCTGCGTCCGTTCCGGCGAGACGGCGGCCGACGAGATCATCACAGCACTGGGAGGATCGGCGAGATGACCGAGCAGACCAACGCGGCCCGGTTGCGGGAGCTGAACGCCAGCATCCGCTACACCATGTGGTCGGTGTTCCGGGCCAGCGCCCCGCTGCCGTCGCTGCGGGACAACGTCACCGGTGAGGTCGAGTCCCTCTTCGAGGAGCTGGCCGGCAAGGACGTGGTGATCCGGGGCGTGTACGACGTCTCCGGGCTGCGCGCCGACGCGGACCTGATGATCTGGTGGCACTCCGCGTCCAGCGACGCGCTCCAGGACGCGTACCTGCGGTTCCGCCGCACCACGCTGGGGCGGGCGATGACCCCCGTCTGGTCGCAGATGGCGCTGCACCGGCCGGCGGAGTTCAACAAGAGCCACATCCCGGCGTTCCTGGCCGGTGAGGAGGCCCGCCCCTACATCTGCGTCTACCCGTTCGTCCGCTCCTACGAGTGGTACCTGCTGCCCGACGCCGAGCGGCGCGAGATGCTGGCCGAGCACGGCCGGCTGGCCCGGGGCTACCCGGACGTGCGGGCCAACACCGTGGCCTCGTTCGCCTTGGGCGACTACGAGTGGATGCTCGCCTTCGAGGCCGACGAGCTGCACCGGATCGTCGACCTGATGCGTGACCTGCGGGCGTCCGGCGCCCGTCGGCACGTCCGCGAGGAGGTCCCCTTCTACACCGGTCGCCGCCGTTCGGTCGCCGAGATCGTCAACTGCCTGGTGTGATCCTCGCGGGCGCGGGTCAGAGCGGCCGGAGCATGACCTGTTCGCGGCGTACGCCGTCGGGCAGGAGGTCGCCGAGGTCGTCGGTGCGGGTGAAGCCGGCGCGCCGGTAGAGGGCCTTCGCCGCCGCGTTGTCCGGCATGACGCTGAGGCGCAGCCGGTCCGCGCCGCGCTCGCGCGCCCAGTGCGCCACCGCGTCCACCAGCAGGTGGCCGACCTTGCGGCCGCGCGCCTCGGGGCGCACCCACATCGAGATCAGCTCCGCGACGAGCGGGTCCGGCGTGGGTACGCCGCTGACCATCCCGACCGGCCGCCCGTCCAGCGTGGCCACCAGGTTGTGCGAGTCGGGGATGCTCAGCCGGTCACGCCAGCGCTGCTCGCGGTCGCCGTCGCCCTGCCAGTCGGCCAGCCGGGAGCCGAAAGCCTCCGGCGCCTCGGTGAGGGCGGCGAGCCGCAGCTCGCGCCACGTGGGCCAGTTGTCCGGGGTGAGCACGGTCATCTCGATCATGTCGGAATGATGCCGGTGGCCGGCGGGGCGGACCACCGCATTTCCCCGCCGGCCGGCGCCGCACCCCCGCCCGGGTGCGGCGCCGGACGGGGATCAACTGGTCGTCGTGCAGGAGACCAGCGGAAGCGGGTTGGTGCCGTTCCACGTCCCGAGGAAGCCGAACGTAGTGCTCGCTCCGGCGGCGAGGCTGCCGTTGTGGCCGACGTTGCGCGCGGTGACGAGCGTGCCGTTGCTGGTGACGGTGGCGTTCCACGCCGAGCTGACCTGCTGGCCGCCGGTGTAGTTCCAGCTCACCGACCAGCCCCGGGTGGGCGAGCCGCCCGCGGTCACCCGCACCTCGGCCTGGAAGCCGCCGGCCCACTGGCCGGTGACCGCGTACGTGGCGGTGCAGGCCCCGGCCGGCGGCGTCGTCGGCGGCGGAGTGGTCGGGGGTGGCGTGGTGGGCGGGGGCGTCGTCGGCGGCGGGGTGGTGGGCGGCGGGGTGCCCGTTCCACCGGAGAAGTCGACGTCGCTGCACAGGTAGTAAGACTGGTCCAGGTGGCTGGCCTGCCAGATGGTGTAGACGATGTGCCGACCCGTGCGACCCGGCGCGTTCACCGGGATCTCGATGGAGACGCCGCCGGTCTCCTGCTTCCACTGCGACGCCGGGGTGTTGCCGATCTGGCCGGACAGCACCAGGTCGTCCCAGCCCAGCGGCTCGGTGAGCGGGTTGAAGCCCTGCCGGGTCACGTACACCCGGATGTAGTCGGCGCCGTGGCTGGCCTGGTCGAAGAAGCGGACCCGGAAGTTGCTCGACACCGGGGTGGTCTTCCAGGCACCGACGGTGTCCAGGGCGTTGTAGCGACCACTCTGGGTGCGCCCGCCGCTGCACAGTTGACCGTTGGGAATGGCGCCCTGGTGGTTGCCGGCCACGCCCTCGCGGAACAGGCCGTTCCAGTTCCACATGGCGTTCGGGTCGGCCTGCCAGGCCTGCCAGCACATCGGGTCCTCGGTGGCCATCCGAGGGTTCTGGAAGTCGCTGCCCCAGCGTTGCCAGCAGCTGTAGTTGCGCGAGGCCGGGTCGACGACCGAACCGTGTGCCGAGGCGGGCTGGACCAGCGCGGTGCTCAGCGCGGTGGTGACCAGGAGCGTGGCGGCCGCCACGATGGCGAGCAGCCAGAGCACGCGTGGTGATCGGACGAGAGTGGACATGGAGCCCCCGGGGGATGAGGTCGGACGACGACACCCGGACTGCCGGGAGATGCCCGCTCCCGTGCCTACTCGCAGGCTCCCGCGATGGCTCTACCCGGCACGATGCCAGGCGGATCGTCAATCGTCAATGGCCTCGCGCCGCATCGGGGTGTGCGGGATGCCGTCCTCGACGTACTCCGGGCCGCTGACCGTGAAGCCGTGCCGGGTGTAGAACGGGACCAGGTGCGACTGGGCCTCCAGCACGCAGGGCCGGTTGCCCACCACCTCCAGGGCCGCGGTCATCAGCCGGCCGGCGTGCCCGCCACCGCGCGCGGTGGGTGCCACTACGACCCGACCGATCCGTGCGGCGCCGTCCGGATCGGCCAGGATCCGCAGGTACGCCAGCGGCGCCCCGCCGTCGCTCAGCCAGAGGTGCCGGGTGCCCGGTTCCACGTCCCGCCCGTCCAGCTCCGGGTACGGGCACTCCTGCTCCACCACGAACACGTCGATGCGCAGCTTGAGCAGGTCGTGGAAGGTGTGGGCGTTGAGGTCGGCGAAGGAGGCCGTCCGGACCTCGATGGTCTGCTGGGGCATCCACCGATGGTAGGCCGCCCGGCCGGGCGGGATCTCTGCCGTCCCGCCCGACCGGCCCGGTCACGGTGTGTCCGGCCGGGCGGGGGCCAGGTAGGTGGCGGCCACGGCGCTGAGCAGCAGCGCGCCGCCGACGATCACCGGCAGCGGGAGCGGTTCGTGCAGCAGCGCCACGGCCAGTGCCGCCGCGGTCAGTGGTTCGAGCAGGGTGAGCACGGCGGCGACGCTGCCCGCCGTGGTGCGCAGCCCGGCGTAGAACAGCGCGTACGCCACCGCGGTGGTGACCACGCCCAGGTGCAGCAGCAGCGCCACGGTGTCGACGCGTACCGGTACGCCGACTCCGGCGACCAGCGCCAGCGGGGCCAGGGTCAGCGCACCGATCACGGTGGAGATGGTGGTCAGCGTCATCGGCGCGGTGCGCTGCGACACCTGCCGGCTGATCAGGGTGGTCACCGCGTAGCCGAGGCCGGATCCGGCCGCCGCGAGCAGGCCGAGCAGCGGGGCGGGCGCCGCCGCGGTGGGCTGCGCGGTGGCGCCGGTGATCAGGGCGAGGCCGGCCACGGCGGCGATCAGCGTGCCGAGCCGCAGCGGGCCGGGGATCCGGCGGGCCCGCACCGACTCCCAGGCCGCGGCGAGCACCGGGGCCAGGCCGAGGCTGACCACGGTGGCCACGCCGACCCCGGCCAGCGCCACGGCGGCGAAGTAGAGCGCCTGGTAGAGGCCGAGGCCCACGCCGGTAACCAGCAGCGGCACCGGCGCGGCGCGCAGGGCGGCCAGGATCGTGCCGAACCGGCCGGCGGTGCACGCCAGCAGGACGATCGCGGCGATGGCCAGGCGGTGGAAGCCGATGCTCACCGGGCTGAGCCCGGTGCTCTCGCGCAACAGTTGCACCGCCACGCCGGTGGTGCCCCACAGCACTCCGGTGACGGTGATCTGGATCAGGCCGGTGCGGGCCTGGGCGACGGCCGGGTCGGCCGTCGGGAGGGTACGGGAGGTGGACACGGGTGCGCTCCGAAGGGGTGAGCCGTTGACGGGGACGACGTCGACGGAGCGCGTACGGCGAGGTGGCCGAACCGGTCAGTCACCGGTCGACGGAAGGCGCGGCGCTCCGGTCAGGAGCGCGGCGGGGGCAGGACACCCAGGAACGGCCGCATCGGACGACCGTACCGCAGGCGGCGTGCTCAGGCGGGGCGCGCCCCGACAGCGTCGCGGATCTCGGCGCCCTCGGCGCCGTCGACCGCGCGGGCGCAGTGCCCGCAGCAGAAGAACCGGCCGTTGACCTCGACGCCGTGCCCGACGATCTTGATTTCGCAGTGCTCGCAGATGGGTGCCATCCGGTGGATGGCGCACTCGAACGAGTCGAAGGTGTGCACGTCGCCGCTGACCGTACGCACCTCGAACGCCATCCAGTAGTCGTTGCCGCAGACCTCGCACGTTGCCACGAGAAACCCCCCGTATCAGGACATGTGTATCCAGAATGCGCCGGTATCCGGCGGTAGCGGGTGGAATGCCGTCAGCCGGGCCGCTCGGGCGGCGTGTCGGCACCGGCGTGTCGTCCGTTAGGCCAGGTGAACCCCCGCAACCCCCGGAGGATCGCAGTGATCAAGCGCAACAAACTCTTCGGCAACCAGACCCGGGTCACCTTCTGCCTGCCCCGCGACGTCCCGCCCGGCCCGGTGAGCGTGGTCGGCTGCTTCAACGGTTGGGAGCCCGGCCGGCACGAGCTGGTGAGCCGCCGTGACGGCACCCGGACGGTGACCGTGAAGCTCGGCCCGGGGGAGTACCGGTTCCGCTACCTCGCCACCGGCGGGGTCTGGCTGGACGACGACTCGGCCGACCAGGTCGACGACCGGGGCAGCCTGCTCCGGCTCTGACGAAAAACTCGTCATCATCAATGGATTTATTGACGGGGGTCTTTACTGTTAACAAAGTTTAAATTACGTTGAGGGGCACCCACCGGACCTCGAGAAGGAGCTGCCCCGATGCGTCGAAGAATCACCGTTCCGCTGGTGGCGGCAGGCGCCGTCGCCGCCACCCTGACCGTCGCCGCGCCCGCCCAGGCGCACGGCTACGTGTCCGCCCCACCGAGCAGGCAGGCGCTCTGCGCCCAGGGCCGGGTGCCCGACTGCGGGCAGATCAAGTACGAGCCGCAGAGCGTCGAGGGGCCGAAGGGCCTGCGCAGCTGCAACGCCGGAATAGCCCACTTCGCCGTCCTCAACGACGACAGCCGGGGCTGGCCGGCCACCTCGGTCGGCAGCTCGCTGACCTTCACCTGGACCAACACCGCCCGGCACGCGACCAGCAACTGGGAGTACTGGATCGGCAACACCCGGGTCGCCTCGGTCAACGGCAACGGCCAGCAGCCGGGCGCCACCGTCTCGCACAACGTCAACCTCGGCGGCTTCTCCGGGCGGCAGAAGATCCTCGCGGTGTGGAACATCGCCGACACCGCGAACGCCTTCTACTCCTGCATCGACGTGCAGATCGGCGGCGGAGGCGGCGGGCCGGCACCCACCCCGACGCCCACGCCGACGCCGCGCCCCACCCCGACGGCCACGCCGACCCCACCGCCCGCGCCGGGCGGCACCTGGACGGCCGGCCGGGCGTACCAGGTCGGTGACCAGGTCACCTACGGCGGCAAGACGTACCGCTGCCGGCAGGCGCACACCGCCATCGCCGGGTGGGAGCCGCCGAACGTGCCGGCGCTCTGGAGCCAGGTCTGACCGCACGGGTGCGACCCCGGTCGCACCCGTGTCGCCGTCTTCGCGTGATCGGAGCACCCGGCATGACCCGCCGAACCCTGCTGGCGCCCCTGCTCGCCGTGCTGCTGCTCACCGCCGCCTGTGCCGGACCGCCCGCGACGACCCCGTCGACCGTGCCGCAACCGGCTCCCGCGTCCCCGGCCGGGTCGGCGGCGGCCGAGGACGCGCTGAGCGGCATCGACGTGGTCTTCCTGAGCACGATGGTCGGGCACAGCGAACGCACCCTTCAGATCGTCCGTCTGGCCCGGGACCGGGTGCGCGACGGCTCGCTGCGCACCCTGGCCGCCGCCATCGAGGTGACCGAGGCGGACGAGCTGTCCGCCATGCGGGGCTGGCTGCCCACGGCGGGGCCGGGTGCCAGCGCGGGCGGGCACCACCATGCCGGGCACGGGGACGACGCCGCGCTCGACCGGCTGCGCGCCGCGTCGGACGCCGACGTGGACCGGGTGCTGCGCGACGTGCTCGCCGACCACCAGCGGGCGGCGGCCGACCTGGCCCGGGCCCAGGTCGACGTCGGCGGCAGCGAACGGGTCCGTGATCTGGCCCGCCGGATCGAGCAGTCCCGGACCGCCGAGGTCGAGCTGCTGACCGGGCCGCCGGCCGCGCGACGGTGACCGGGGTACGCCGCCGCCGCGCGGTGCCCGGCCCCTCAGCTCAGCGGGGTTCCAGCCGGATGGACACCGAGTTGACGCAGTGCCGGGTGTCCTTCGGCGTGAAGCCCTCGCCGTGGAAGACGTGCCCGAGGTGGCTGTTGCACCGGGCGCAGCGGATCTCCGTACGGGCCATGCCGAGGCTGCGGTCCTCGATCTCCTTGACCCGGCCCGGGATGGCGTCGTCGAAGCTCGGCCACCCGCAGTGCGAGTCGAACTTCGTGTCGCTGGAGAAGAGTTCCAGCCCGCAGGCGCGACAGTGGTAGACGCCGGCCGTCTTGGTGTCCACGTACTCGCCGGTCCACGGGCGTTCGGTGCCGGCCTCCCGGAGCACGTGGAACTCCTCGGGGGACAGTCGGACCCGCCACTCGTCCTCGGTCTGGGGCAGTTCGTTGTCGTCAAGACTCACGCCCCAACGGTACGTCGAACGTCGCAGGCGTGGCATAGGGTCGCGGGATGGGTGGCACCAGGGCAGCGGTCGCCGAGGTCGAGGTGGCCGGGCACACCGTACGGCTGAGCAGTCCCGACCGCGTGATCTTCCCGCAGCGGGGCTTCACCAAGGCGGACGTCTTCCACTACTACCTGGCGGTCGGCGACGGGATCATGCGCGCCCTGCGGGACCGGCCCACCACGCTGCAACGCTTCCCCGAGGGCGTCGAAGGCGAGATGTTCTTCCAGAAGCGGGTGCCGACCCGGGGCGTCCCGCCCTGGGTGACGACCGCGGAGATCACCTTCCCGAGCGGCCGGAGCGCGGCCGAGCTCTGCCCCGTCGACCTGGCCCATGTCGCGTGGGCGGCGCAGATGGGCACGATCGTGTTCCACCCGTGGCCGGTGCGCGCCGCCGACGTGGACCGCCCCGACGAGCTGCGCATCGACCTGGACCCCCAGCCCGGCACCGACTTCGCCGACGCGGCGCGGGCCGCCGGTGAGGTCCGCGCCGTGCTCGACGAGCTGGGCGCCACCGGCTGGCCGAAGACCTCCGGCGGCCGGGGTGTGCACGTCTACCTGCGCATCGCCCCACGCTGGACGTTCACCGAGGTGCGCCGGGCCACCATCGCGCTCGCCCGGGAGGTGGAGCGCCGCCACCCCGACCTGGTCACCACCGCCTGGTGGAAGGAGGAGCGGGGCAGCCGGGTCTTCGTCGACTACAACCAGATGGCCCGGGACCGCACGATCGCCTGCGCGTACTCGCTGCGGGCCAACGCGCGCGCCACCGTCTCCACCCCGGTCACCTGGGACGAGCTGCCCGGCGTCGACCCGGACGACTTCGACCTGCGTACCGTCCCGGCCCGGCTCAAGGAGCGGGCCGACCCGCACGCCGGCATCGACGACAGCCCGTGGGACATCACCCCGCTGCTGGAGTGGGCCGAGCGGGACGCCGCCGCCGGCCAGGGCGACCTGCCGTACCCGCCGGACCACCCGAAGATGCCCGGCGAGCCCAAGCGCGTCCAGCCCAGCCGGGCCAAGCGCACCCCCGGCGACGACAGCGCCTGACCCGGGCGGTCCGGGCCGACCCGGCGCGCGCCGTGATTTCCGGATCGGGCCTGTCACGATGGGCGCTGGACCGGACATGGGAAAGACGTGAGCTCTGGGACCGAGCACGAGGACCGCTTCCGACGCGTCTACGCGGCCAACTTCGAGCCGCTGCTGGCGTACGCGATGCGGCGCGTCGAGCAGCCCGAGGACGCGGCGGACGTGGTCGCCGAGACGTTCCTCGTCGCCTGGCGGCGCAGCCGTGAGATGCCACCCGAGCCCGAGGTCCGGCTCTGGCTGCACGGCGTGGCCCGCCGGGTGCTGGCGAACCACCACCGCGGCGGGCTGCGCCGGGGCCGGCTGGGTGAACGATTGCGGCAACGCCTGAGGGCCGCGGTCACCGTGGACCCGGGCAGTGAGGTGCCCGAACGGCTCACCATGCAGGCCGCGCTGGCCCGGCTGGGGGAGCTGGACCGGGAGGTGTTGACGCTGACCTTCTGGGAGGGTCTGGAGCCCCGCGAGGTCGCGACGGTCCTGCACGTGAGCCCGGCCGCGGTCCGTACCCGGCTGTCGCGGGCCCGGGCCCGGCTGCGCGATCTCGTCGGTGACGATCTCGGACCACCCGGACATGTACTCGACGTCATGGCCGCACAGGCCCCGGAGGAGGGCAGATGACCGACGAGCACCTCGACCGGATGGTCCGAGACGCCGACCCGTACCGACCCGACGTCATCACGCACCTCGACGGGGCCGCGCAGACCCTCCTGGAGGAGATCATGTCCACGCCGACCCTCGAACCCGCCGCCGAGCCACCGGGCACGCAGTCCCGCAGGCGGGTGGTGAGCCGCCTCGCCAGTGCCAGCGTCGCGGCCGCCGTTCTCGCCGTTGTCCTCGGCGTCTCGGTGGTGAACTCCGATCAGCCCGGTGGCGGCGGAGCGTCGCCGGGGACCGGTGCCACCAGCTCTGGAGCGACGGGGCCGGTCTCCTACTCGGCGATGGTGCTCAAGGCGGCCGAGGAGAGCCCGCGACTGCTCATCGACCAGCCCGGCTGGAAGGCGACCACCGTCTACGGGTTCGCCGAGGAGGAGGGCACCATCGCGTTCCGCAACGAGGAGCGGGAGTTGGCGATGAACTGGTACCCGGCCGGCCAGTACGACGGCTACCGCCAGGATCGGCTCCACGTCAGCAAGCCGGAGCCGGTGAAGGTCGACGGTTGGGCGGGCGAGCTGTTCCGGTACAGCGCGAGCGACTTCGCCGTCATGCTCAGGCCCCGCGACGGTTCCTTCGTCGAACTGCGCACCGGAGGCGACTGGACGCGTGACGAGTTCGATCGGGTTCTCGCCCACGTGGTCCGCGTCGACGCCCGCACGTGGCTGGCCGCGCTTCCCGCCGAGATCGTCACGCCGGGACGGGTGGACGAGCAGGCGGCCAAGGTGCTCGCCGACGTGCCGCTCCCTCCGGGCTTCGACGCGGCCGCGCTGGGCACCCTCGGCACCAACGACGCCTACCAGTTCGGCGCCAGGGTGACCAGCCGGGTCGGCTGTGGCTGGATCGCCGAGTGGCTGCGCGCGAAGCAGGCCGGCGACGACGCCGCCCTCAAGCGGGCCGGCGACGCGTTGCGCAGCAGCCACTCCTGGAAGGTGCTGCACCAGATGAACGACGAGGGCGACTGGCCGGAGGTGTTCTGGGAGACCGCCGACAAGGTGGCCGCCGGTGAGTCGTTCGCCGGGTACCGGGACGCGCTGGGCTGCGAGTAGCCGTCCCGGGTCAGCTGACGGGCGCCGGGGATCCGCGGATTCCCGGCGCCCCGTTCCGGCGGGTCGGCGCGATCGTGAGCACGCCGGGCAGATCGATTGACATTCGATAGGTATCAAGCGAAACTCGATGCATGGTGACAGAGCATCGGGCGGTTGCCGCTCTCAGAGTCTTTCTCGTGTTGCTGTTCGGGATCCTGGTCATGTTCCAGACCGTCTCGCTGCCCGGGCAGTTCGCCCACATGGCGAGGGAGTCGCCGGACTTCGCGTACCTGCGGTGGCCGGCGACCGCCGTGACGGTGTTCTGGCTGCTGTGTGTCCAGGTGGTGATCGTGGCCACGTGGAAGCTGCTCAGTCTGGTCAAGGCCGACCGCATCTTCAGCGAGGTGGCGCTGAAGTGGGTGGATGTGATCGTGTGGGCCATCGGGGCCGCCTGGGCGGTGCTCGTGGGTGTCTTCCTCTACGTCGGCTTCAACGCGGACGACCCGGGGCTGCCGCTCCTGCTGTTCCTGCTGCTGACCGGCGTCACCGTGCTGGGGCTCCTCATGGTCGTGATGCGTGCGCTCCTGCGGCAGGCCACGGTGCTGCGCACCGACATGGAAGCGGTGATCTGATGCCGATCATCGTCCGCATTGATGTCGAGCTGGCGAAACGCAAGATGAGCGTCGGTGAGTTCGCCGAGCGTGTCGGCCTCACGCCGGCGAACGTGGCCGTCCTGAAGAACGGCCGGGCCAAAGCCGTCCGTTTCAGCACCCTGGAGGCCATGTGCCGGGTGCTCGACTGCCAGCCCGGCGACCTGCTCGAGTGGGTCGAGGAGGAGACCTCATGAGATACGTCCTCCTGCTCGTCGCCCTCCTCGGAGTGGCGCTCGGTGTCGCCGGCATCGCGCACGGGGAGGCCGACGACTCGCCGGGCCTCCAGTTCCTGGGCGTGCTGCTCGTCGTCGGCGCGGTCGTGTTCGGCGTGTGGGAGGTCCGACGAGGCAGGTAGATCGCCTCCATCTCAAGGAATTCGGGGTGCCCCGGTCGAGGGGATGCTCCGGTTTCCCTGAACCGGAGTTGATCACCCTTCCCGCAATAACGATCAAGTAACGGGCGCGAACCTTTCCCGGTGGGTGGCCTGTTTGATGGTCGTCGGCCCGACAGGGCCAGGGGAGGCGTCGGATGAAGCTGGTGTGGAGGCGGGCCCGCGAGGCGCGGGGTCTGCTGGTTGCCGCGGTGATCGCCGCCCTGGTCGCCGTCGCGTTGGTCACCGGCCTGTCCGACTACAACCGCCGCGCGGTGGACGCCGGGCAGCGAGCCCTGGTGGCAGCCTCGCCGGCCGAGGAGCGTGGCCTGCTGGTCAGCGGCTCGGCCGGGCGCGACGCCGCCGAGTTCGCCACCCGGGACGGCGCGGTCCGTGCCGAGTTCGCCGACGGGCTCGCCGGCGTGCCGGTCACCGTCACCGCGGCCCGGTACGGCATCGGCCGGGAGCTGACCGGGGATCTCGGATCGGTGGCCCGCACCGGCGACGAGCCCATCTTCGCGAACCTGGCCACCCTCGACGACCTGGCCGGCCACGCCGAGCTGACCAGCGGGGCGTGGCCCCGCCCCGGCGCGAACCCCATCCAGGTGAGCCTGCCGGAACGGGTCGCCACGGCGCTGGGCCTGAGCGCCGGCGAGCGGATCCCGCTGCGCGACCGCTCCACGGAGCGGGCCGGCCAGGTGGAGCTCGCCGGCACCTGGCGGCCCCGCGACGCCGCGGAGGCGTACTGGCTGCTCGCCCCCGGGGTGGGCGCCGGCAGCGTCGGCTCGGCCACCTCGTACGGGCCGTTCGTGCTGGATCCGGCCGACTTCGCGGCCACCTTCCCGGGCTCGGTCTCGGCGTCCTGGCTGGCCGAACCGCACCTCGCCGGCGTCGACGCCGGCGACCTGCCCGCCGTGCGGTCGGCCATGACAGCGGCCGCGGCGGCGGTGCCCGAGGCCGCCCAACTGGGCACGTCGGGGCAGACGGTGACCAAGATGGATCGGCTGCTGGACCGGATCGGCCGCGCCGACCTGGTGGGCCGCTCCGCGCTGGCCACCCCGCTGCTGCTCATCCTGGTGCTCGGCGGGTACGCGCTGGTGCTGGTCGCCGCCCTGCTGCACGAGGACCGCCGTCCGCAGACCGCGCTGCTGCGTGCCCGTGGCGCCGCCCGCCGGCAGCTGGCCGGCCTGGCCGCCCGCGAGGCGACGCTGGTGGTGGCCCCGGCCGCCCTGCTCGGGCCGGTGATCGCCGTGGAGGCGCTGCGGTTCGTCCGGCCCGGCGGGTCGGCGGACCTCTCCACCGCCGGCGGCAACACCACCCTGGTCTGGGCGGCTGCCGCGGCCACCGCGGCCGGCTGCCTGGTGGCCATGGTCGCTCCGACACTGCGCGGCGCCGGGACGTACGTGGCCGACATGGCCGCCCGGTCCCGGCCGAACCGGGCCGCGAGCGTCCAGCGGGCAAGCGTCGACCTCGTGCTGGTGGCGCTCGCCGTGCTCGCCTGGGTGCAGCTGCGCCGGTACGCCTCCCCGCTGGCCGGCTCGGGCGGCCGGCTCGGGCTCGACCCGCTGCTGGTCGCCGCCCCGACGCTCGGCGTGCTGGCCGGTGCCGTGCTGGCGCTGCGGATCCTTCCGCCGCTCACCCGGTTCGCCGAGCGGTTCGTCGACCGGCGCCCCTGGACGGCCACCATGTTCGGCATGTGGCAGGCCGGGCGGCGTCCGCACGCCGGCCCGGTGCTGCTGCTCGCCCTCGCCGTCGGCGGCAGCACCCTCGCCTGGTCCCTGATCAGCACCGGCGAACGGTCCCAGGTCGAGCAGGCCGCCCACACGGTCGGCGCCGACCTGCGGGTGACCGAACGGGCGGGTTCCGCGCCGCCGACCCGGGCCGGTCAGATCGCCGCGCTGCCGGGCGTCGACCGGGCGTTGCCGGCGTGGCGCGACGAGGTGCGGGTCGGGCGCGAGGATCTGCCGATCACGGTGGTCGGCCTCGACTCCGCCGGCGCGGCCGGTGTCGTCCGGCTCGCCGACCGGCTGAGCGACGAACCGGTGTCGGAGCAGTATCGGCGGATGGTGGGAGCCCGGGGCGCTCCCGTGGGACTCGCGCTACCGGCTGGCAGTCGTGCGATCACCGGTACGGTCCGCACCCCGGTTGCCAATGCCGTCCGCCCACACCGGGTCGCGGTGGCGCTGCTGGTCACCAGCGCCGACGGGCTCGCCTTCCGGCTGCCGGCGGTCGACGCTCCCAGCGACGGCCGGGCCACGCCCTTCACCGTGCGGTTGCCGGACGTGGGTGGGGCGCGGCTGCGGCTGGCCGGGTTCGAGGCCGACGGCGGGCCAGCCTCCGGCACCTCGTACCGGCTCCAGGTCGACCACCTGGCGCTGGTCGGGGCGGACGGCACGGCCCGTCCGGCCGAGCTGACCGGCGACTGGGCGATGAGGGCCGGCGGGCGACCAGCCCAGCCGGCGTCGTCGAGCGCTACCGGGGTCACCGCCGAACTTCCGGTGGAGCTGATTCCGGGCGGCCAGTTCGCCTATCAGCCGGAGACCCGGTTCGCCATCGTGCCGGGCGGGGACAGCGCGCCGGTCCCGGTGCTGATGACACCCGGGGTACGCGAGGCGCTGAGTCTGCGCATCGGCGACACCGCCACGCTGGCACTCTCGGGAGCGTCGGTGCCCGTCGCCCTGGTCGGAGAGCTGACGTCCGTGCCGACCACCACCGGTGAGGGCGTGCTTTTGGACCTGCCCGCCGCGGTCGACGCCCTGATCCGGGCCGGCGGCACGATCCGATCGGTCCCGGAGTGGTGGATCGGCGCCGACGACCCGGCGGCCGCCGCCCGGGCGGCCAGCGAGCTGCCCGGGGTCACCGTGCTCGACCGGGAGACGGTGATCGAGGCGGCCGCCGAGGACCCGTACTGGCAGGGGTCGCGCACCGGGATGCTGGCCGCCGCGCTCGGCGCGGTGCTGCTGGCCCTCGTCGGCCTGATGGTGGACGTGTGGGCCACCGCCCGGCACCGCCTGGGCGAGTTCGCGGTGCTGCACACCCTGGGCGCCACGCCCCGGCTGCTGGCCCGCGCGCTGCTGGCCGAACAGACCTTCCTCGCCGGCATCGGCGTCGGGGTGGGGCTGCTGCTCGGCGCCGCGGTGGGAGCCACCATGGCCCCGCTGGTCATCCTCACCCCGGCCGCCGGCCGGCCGGTACCCGCGGCGACGTTCGTGCTGCCGTGGGTGCCGATCGGTCTGACCGCGGTCGGCCTGCTGCTGGCGGCGCTCGCCTTCAGCGCGTTCATCGCCACCGGCATCCGACAGCGGGTGGCGGCGGTGCAGTTGCGGATCGGGGGAGAACGATGAGCGGGCGCGACGTGCGACCCGGTGACCGGGCACCACGGGGGAGTACCCGATGAGCATCGGTGCCGTCCGGCGGGTCCGGGCGTACGGCGGGCAGTTCCTGCTCCTGGCGGTGCTGACGCTGGTGGTCACGCTACTTGTCAGCGGGGTGCCCCGGCTGGTCAACCGGCTCGCCGAGCAGGGCCTGCGGGAGCAGCTGAACAGCGAGCCGGCGCCCCGACGGGACCTGTCGTACACCTCCGGGGTGGTGGGCACCGCCGCCACGACGTCGGCGATGGACACCGCCCGGGAGCGCTTCGACACCCTGGCCGCGGAGATGCCGTCGCAGGTGCGTTCGGCGGTGGCGGAGCGCTGGTACAGCGCGGAGATTCCGCCGACCCGACTGGCCGGACCTGACCTGGCGGCCCGCAACCTGCTGGTCGACCTGGGCCTGCGGGCGGTGCCCGGCGTCCAGGACGCCGGCACCCTCGTCGAGGGCGCGTGGCCGAGCGAGACCTGGGTCCCCGGCCGGCCGATCGAGGTGACGCTCGACGCCGACGTGGCGCGCAAGCTCAACCTGAAGGCCGGCAGCCAACTGCGCATGGGCGACGTCGACATCAAGGGCATTCTCATCGATCCGGAGCCGGTCGTGGTGGCCGGGCTGTTCCGCCCCGTCGACAGCGCGGACGGCATCTGGGATGGCCTGCCACCGCTGCAGCGGGTGACCGAACCCCTCGGCGACGGCGAGCCGTTCATCGTCGTGGGTGTGGTCGCCCAGACCGCGCTCGACAAGCGGGTGGCCGCGGGCTGGCCGGCGCGCTTCACCTGGCGTTACCGGCTGGGCGTCGACCGCGTCGACGCGCGCCACCTGGATCAGCTCATCGACGGCCTGCAACAGGTGCAACGTTCCACCCCGCCGGGCCTCACGCTGACCCAGGGCGTCGACGTCCCGCTGCGCGCGTTCGCCGCCCAGGTCGACGCCGCCCGGACGCTGCTGGCGGTGATCGCGGCCGGTGTGCTCGCCACGCTGGCTGGGCTGATCGTGCTCGCGGCCACCCTCGCCACCCGGCGTCGCCGCAGTGAGTTCGCGTTGCTGCGCGCCCGCGGTGGCGCGGCCACCGCCGGTGCCCGGCGCAGCCTCGCCGAATCGCTGCTGGTGGTACCGGTCGCGGCCGCGCTCGGCTGGTGGCTGGGCACCCTCTTCCCCGGCGCCCCCGACCCGACCGCGCCGTACGCCGCCGCGGCGACCGTGCTGGTCACCCTGGCCCTGCCGCTGGCCACCCTGGCAGTGCCGGCCGGCGGGGCGACCCGCCGCGACCTGATCCGGATGCGCCCGTCGGCGCGCCGGCTCACCGTCGAGGTCTTCCTGCTGCTGCTGGCCGGGCTCGCCGCGGTGCTGCTGCGCCGACGCGGCCTCACCCTCGGCGAGGTGGACCCGTTGCTGGTGTCCGTGCCGGTGCTGCTCGCGGTCGCCGCGGCGGTGCTCGCGCTGCGCGCGTACCCCTGGCCGTTGCGGCTGGTCAGCCGGCTGGCCGCGCGGACCCGGGGCACCGTGACCTTCCTCGGCACCGCGCGGGCCGGACGCGCCGCCGTCGCCGGGCCGCTGGTCGTCGTGGTGCTGGCGATCGGCACCGCGGCGTTCTGCGGGGTCGTCGCCGCCGGTGTCGACGCGAGCCGGGACCGGGCCGCCGAGCGGACGGTCCCGGCCGACGCGCTGATGCGGGGCGAGCGCTTCGCCCCGGACACCCTCGACGCGCTGAGCCGCCTACCCGGCGTCCGGGCCGCGACCCCGGTGCTGAGCGAGCCGGATCAGCGGCTGGCCACGGACGCGCTCGGCACCGACGCGCGGGTCGGGCAGGTGACGGTGCTGCTGGTCGACGCCCCGGGGCTGGCGGCGGTGACCCGGGAGTCCGAGGTGGATCTGCCGATACCGTCCGCGCTGCGCACCGCCCGGGCCGAGTCCGGGGCGCTGCCCGCCATAGTCTCGCCCGCGGTCGCCGCGGACCTGGCGCGGGCCGGGTTGAACGACGCCGCCTTCATCTCCGTGCAGGGCCAGCGGTACGAGTTCAAGACGGCCGGCACGGCGGAGAGCTTCCCGCTCTTGCCGGCGAGCGCCGGCCGGTTCGTCATCCTGCCCTGGCAGGCGCTGCCGGCGCGCAACACCACGCCCGTCCCGACCAGCCTGCTGGTCGCCGGTGACCGGCTGGACCCGGAGGCGCTGCGCCAGGTCGGAGACCAGGGACAGGAGCGTTTCCAGCGCGGCGGGGCGGTGACCGGCGGGGACCGGCCGATCGGGGTGACGGTCGACACCCGCGCGGACGTCCGCCAGAAGCTGGGCGACGGCGGCGCCAACGGGGTGCTGGCGTTCGGGTTCGCGGCCGGCGCCGTCGGTGGCACGGTGCTCGGGCTACTGGCCATCGCCTTCACCGTGCTGGCCGGCGCGCGGGCCCGAGGTCAGGTGCTGTCCCGGCTGCGCACCCTCGGCCTGTCCCGTCGGCAGTGGCGGGGGCTGCTGCTGGTCGAGCTGACCCCGCTCGTCGGGGTGTCGGTGCTGACCGGCGCGCTGGTCGGGGCGGTGTTGCCGCTGCTGCTCAACCCGGTGCTCGGCCTGTCCGCGTTCACCAGCGGCATGCCGGTCCGGGTGGCCTTCGAGCCCGGCCTGGTCGCCGCCGTGCTCGCGCTCGGGGCGGTCGCCCTCGGCTTCGCGGTCGCCGTCGAGGCCCTGAACAACCGCCGGTTGCGCCTCGGTGAGGTGCTCCGGCTCGGAGAGGAGAGCTGAGATGACCGCTACCGCCCAGACTCCACTGGTGCCCGACCTGGCCGCCCTGCAACAGCGGGCCGCGCAACGCGCCGCCGAGCGGGCCGGCGGGCAGGACCGCCTGCGCGGGCACATCGTCTGCGACGGCCTGGTGCGCATCTTCAAGACCGAGGGGGTGGAGGTGGTCGCCCTGCAGGGGCTCGACCTGGTCATCGACCGCGGCGAGCTGGTGGCGATCGTCGGCGCCTCCGGGTCGGGCAAGTCGACGCTGCTCAACATCCTGTCCGGTCTGGACACCCCGACCGCCGGCATCGCCCGGGTGGCCGACTACGACCTGCTCTCGCTCTCCGCCAAGCGGCGGCTGAGCTACCGGCGGCAGCTGGTCGGGTTCGTCTGGCAGCAGACCGGCCGCAACCTGCTGCCGTACCTGACCGCGCTGGAGAACGTCGAGCTGCCGATGCAGCTGGCCGGCACGGGCTCCCGGCGGACCCGCCGGGAGCGGGCCCGCGAGCTGCTCGACCTGGTCGGCGTGGGCTACTGCGCGGACCGGCGGCCGGGGCAGCTCAGCGGTGGCGAGCAGCAGCGGTGCGCGGTGGCGGTGGCGGTGGCCAACGACCCGGAGGTGCTCTTCGCCGACGAGCCGACCGGTGAACTGGACGAGGCGACCGGGGCGGAGGTCTTCGCGGCGCTGCGCACGATCAACGCCGAGCTGGGCGTCACCATCGTGGTGGTCACCCACGATCACGCCGTGGCCTCCCAGGTCCGCCGGACCGTCGCGATCCGCGACGGCCGCACCTCCTCCGAGGTACGCCGGAGCGCGCGGGTCGGCGCGGACGGCAGCACCGAACTGGTCAGCGAGGAGTACGCGGTGCTCGACCGGACCGGCCGGATGCAGCTGCCGGCCGCGTTCGTCGACGCGCTGTCGCTGCGGGACCGGGTCCGGCTCGATCTGGAGCCGGACCATGTGCAGGTACGGCCCGGTGACCGGGCCTCGGATGGACGGGAGGCGCGGGCGTGAGCCGTCGGGACATGGTGGTGACGGACGCGGCCGGCGGTGGCGGGGCCGGCGGGCGGACCGAGGCCGGTGAGGTGGTCCGGGTCAGCGGCGTGAGCCGCACCTTCGGCCGGGGCGAGCACGCCGTGCACGCGGTGCGGGACGTCTCGTTCAGCGCCGACCGCGGCGAGCTGGTCGCCATCCAGGGCCGCTCCGGCGCCGGCAAGACCACGCTGCTGAACCTCGTCGGCGGGCTGGACCGGCCGGACAGCGGCCAGGTGGTGGTGGCCGGGCACGAGGTGACCACGGCGGGCGAGGCGGAGCTGTTGCGGCTGCGCCGGGGCACCGTCGGCTTCGTGTTCCAGACCTTCGGTCTGGTGCCGATCCTCTCCGCCGCCGAGAACGTGGGCGTGCCGCTGCGGCTGGCGCAGGTGCCGGCGGCCGAGCGGGAGCAGCGGGTCGCGGTGCTGTTGGAACTGGTCGGTCTGGGCGGGCACGCGGCGCAGCGCCCGTACGAACTCTCCGGTGGGCAGCAGCAGCGGGTCGCGGTGGCCCGCGCGCTGGCCAACGAGCCGGCGCTGCTCATCGCCGACGAGCCGACCGGCCAGCTCGACTCGGAGACCGGTCGGTCCATCATGGACCTGCTGCGCGCGGTGGTGCACGCCCGAGGCATGACGGCCCTGGTGGCCACGCACGACCCGGCCCTGATCGACCTCGCCGACCGGGTGCTGACCCTGCGCGACGGTCGCCTGGTCGACGTCTGACCGCAGCCCTGTCGGCCGGCGGGGCGCTTCGTCGCGCCGGCCGACGGGTCCGGGCCACCCCCGCGCAACCCCGGTCAGAGCGGGAGCTTCATGCCCTCGTGGCTGGCGACGAAGCCGAGGCTCAGGTAGAAGCGGTGCGCGTCCTGGCGGGCCTTGTCCGTGGTGAGCTGCACCAGCGCGCAGCCGCGCTGGCGGGCCTGGTCGACGGCCCAGGTCATCAGCTCCCGGCCCAGCCCCTGTCCGCGCCGGTCGGAGCGGACCCGGACCGACTCGATCAGGGAGCGCTCGGCACCGTGCCGGCCGAGCCCCGGAATGTAGGTGATCTGGAGGCAGCCGACCAGCTCGCCGCCCTGCTCCGCGACGATCAGCTGGTTGCGCGGGTCGGCGTTGATGTCCGCGAACGCCCGTTCGTACGCCTCGTCGACCGTGGTGAAGTCGCGGGCCTTGCCGAGGACGTCGTCGGCCAGCAGGGCGATGACGGCGGGCAGGTCGGCCCGGACCGCCTCGCGGTAGATCACATCGGTCATGCCGGTGAGCCTGGCACAGCGACGCGGGCGGATGGGCAGGTGCCGGTTGCCCGTGCGGTGCAGCATGGGCGGCATGGAGGTTCTGCTGCTGCCGTTCCGCTGGATCTACCGGGCGTTGGTGTGGTTCGCGAACTCGCCGCGGACCCTGATCACGTCGTACCTGCTGATGATCGTGGTGGCCGGGGTCATCTACGGCGAGGTCGAGCAGCGCAGCCCCGCCGACGCCGTCTGGTGGGCGGTGGTGACCGCGTCCACCGTCGGGTACGGCGACATCTCGCCCACCACCTGGGCGGGGCGCACGCTCGCCGCGCTGCTCATCTCGACCATGGTGCTGCTGGTCATCCCGCTGATCACCGCGCACTTCGCGAGCCGGCTGATCGTCGACGACGACGCGTTCGTGCACGAGGAGCAGGAGCAGCTCAAGGCCGACGTGCGCCGGATGCGGGCGCTGCTGGAGGAACTGGCCACCCGACAGGGCATCGAGCTGCCGCCACTGCCGCCGACCCGGCCGGTCACCGGGCCGGGCAGCGAAGCCCTTCCCTGGGAACGGTCAGGTCGATCAGGTAGGCGTCGACCGCCGCGGTGATGCAGGGGGTCTGCGGGTAGGCGGTGTGCCCCTCACCCTCCCAGGTGAGCACCCGGCCGACGCCGAGCATCGAGGCGAGCCGGCCGGTCTGCTCGTAGGGCGTCGCCGGGTCGCCGGTGGTGCCGACCACCACGACCGGTGGCGCGCCGTTCGCCCGCCCCGTCGGGTACGGGTCCCGCTTGGCCGGCCACTCGACGCAGCTCAGCATGCCGACCGCGAGCGCCGGCCCGAACAGCGGGTACTTCGTGCGCCACTGCGACTGCAACTGGCGGATCTGCTCGCGGCTCGGCTTCTCCGTCTCGTCGGCGCAGTTGATGGCGAGGTTGGCGTCGAACAGGTTCGAGTAGTGCCCGTCGTCCTCCCGGCCGGCGTACGCGTCGGCGAGCCGGAACACGTCCTTCGGGTCGCCCTCGGCCAGCCGGTCGATCGCCCGGGCCAGTTCCTGCCAGCCGGACTCCGTGTAGAGCGAGGAGATGACCGCGTAGAAGACCCAGCCGGCGGTGGCCTCCCGCCCGTCGTCGCCGCGTACCGGGGAGACCCGGGCCTTGTCGATCGCCGACGTGACCGCGGCCCGCGCGTCCGGGGCGATCGGGCAGCGGGCGGCGTTCGCCGCGCACCAGCGGGTGAAGTTGCCGAAGGCCCGCTCGAAGCCGCGGGCCTGACTCTCCGACCCGGCCACCAGCCGCTGCCGCGGGTCGACCGCGCCGTCGAGCACCAGCGCCCGCACCCGCTGCGGGTAGAGCTGCGCGTAGATCGCGCCGAGCAGCGTGCCGTAGGAGTAGCCCAGGTAGGTGAGCTTGTCGTCGCCGACGGCGGCGCGGACCGCGTCCATGTCCCGGGCGGCCTGCTCGCTGCCGTAGAGCGGCAACTGGTCGCCGTACCGTTCGCCGCAGCCGCGCCCGATCCGCTGGCTCAACCCCACGAAGCCGTCGAACGCGGCCTGGCTGGTCGGATCCGGGTCGTAGCCGAAGCTGGCGTCCAGGTTGGCGTCGGAGATGCACTTGACGGGGCTGGACCGGGACACCCCGCGCGGGTCGAACCCGACGATGTCGAACCGCTCGGTGATCGAGGCGGGCAACCCGCCGAACTGGGGGCCGAAGGAGAGGTAGACGGCGGTGTCGACGCCGGAGCCTCCGGGGCCGCCCGGGTTGATCACCAACGACCCGACCCGGTCCCTTTGCTTGGTGGAGCGGGCCCGCAGCAGGGCGATCTCGAAGGTCTGCCCGGCGCCCGGTCCGGCGGTCGCCCCGCCGCCGGTGCCCCAGTCGCGTGGCACCGCGATCCGGGTGCACTCGTAGCGCATGTCCGGTGCGCCGCGCCCGACCAGCTCGTCGGCGACCTCCGGGCAGGCCCGCCAGGTCGGCGCGCTGCCGGTCGGCGCCGCCTCGCCCTGCACCTCGGTACGCGGCGCGAAGGCCGGCAGGGTGCAGCCGGCGGTGAGCAGCGCGGCAACCGCGAAGACGGCGAGACGACGACGGACCCGGCGACTGGTCGCCATCCGAGGCTGGTCGGCGGTGCGGGTCACGTGGTCCTCCGGGGTCGGGTCGACGGCCAGGCTACGCCGGGCCGGTGGCGGCCCGGTCCACGGTGGCCGCCGGGTCGCCGCGCAGCACCTGGTCCACATCGAAGCGGATCGGCCGGTCGAGCTGGTCGTAGCGGCAGGAGCGGGGATCGCGGTCCGGCCGCCACCGCACGAACTGGGCGGTGTGCCGGAACCGGTCACCCTCCATCGCGTCGTAGCCCACCTCGACCACCAGCTCCGGGCGCAGCGGCTCCCACTCCAGGTTCTTCGTGCCGGTCCACCGGCTCACCCCGCCCGGGATGCGCTGGCCGCGCTCGTGGTCGCCGTGCACCCACGGGTGCTCGCCGCCGGTGTCCCGATAGGGCGCCAGCTCGTCGAGCAATTCGGCCCTGCGGGCCATGCTGAACGACGCGCTCACCCCCACGTGGTGCAGCACTCCCGCGTCGTCGTAGAGGCCGAGCAGCAGCGAGCCGACCACCGGACCGGACTTGTGCCAGCGGAAGCCGGCCACCACCGCGTCCGCGGTGCGAGCGTGCTTGACCTTGACCATCAGTCGCTTGCCCGGCTCGTACGGCAGGTCGGCCGGCTTGACGATCAACCCGTCCAGCCCGGCGCCCTCGAAGACGTCGAACCAGCGGCGCGCGGTCTCCGGGTCGGTGGTGACCTGGGTGACGTGCACCGGCGGGCGGACCCCGCCCAGCGCCTCGACCAGCCGCTCCCGGCGGTGCGGGTAGGGCTGGTCCAGCAGCGCCTCGTCGCCGATGGCCAGCAGGTCGAACGCGACGAAGTCGGCCGGAGTGGTCTCGGCCAGCAGCTTCACCCGGGACGCGGCCGGGTGGATGCGCTGGGCCAGCAGCTCGAAATCCAGCCGGGGCTGACCGCCCGGGCCGTCCCGCCGGATGACGATCAGCTCCCCGTCGACCGCGCACCGCTCGGGCAGCTGCCGGCGGGCCTGCTCGACCACCTCGGGGAAGTAGCGGGTCATCGACTTGCCGCCCCGGCTGGCCAGCTCCACCTCGTCACCGTCGCGGAACACGATGCACCGGAACCCGTCCCACTTGGGCTCGTAGGTCATCCCGGGTGCGGTGGGCAGCTTGGGGACGCTCTTGGCCAGCATCGGCTCGACCGGGGGGTTGATCGGCAGGTCCACGGCGACCAGTCAATCAGACGGTGCCGACAGTCGTGAGGCAGATCACCGTGGGCGGCCGGGGCAGCGTGTCCACCCACGCGCCGCTCGTCCTGTCCGGGCGAATTAGATAACCGCAGGTCAGAGCTAGTTTCGCGGGGTGTCCGAGTGGGTCTGTGACTGCTGTGGGCGGTGGCGGGTGAGCGTCGAGCTGATCCGGGGCCGCTACCGGTACCGGCTGACCCAGCGCTACCCGGAGCGGTTCGGTGGCGGCCGGAACGTGCTCGGCGAGGTCGGATCGGTGCCCGAGCTGGAGGAGCTGCTGCGTCGGCGTACCCCGCTCAGCCTGGCCGATCTGCGCGAGGCCGCCTGATTCGCGGCTGCGGCCCCCGTGGTGCGGGCCGGCCGGTCGATGCCGGTGTCACGATCCATCGGGCAGGCTCGTCCTCGTGCGCGGCGGCGGCGCCGCCGGGGGAGGAGACGAGATGCGGTTCGAAGCCGGCACGGACATCGCCGCCGACGCCCAGCGGGTGTGGGCGGTGCTGGTCGACGTGCAGCGGTGGCCCGAGTGGACGGCCTCGGTACGCGGGGTCCGGCGGGGGGAGCCGGGGCCGCTCACCGTCGGCGCGACCGCCCGGTTGGACCAGCCGAGGCTGCGGCCGGCGGTCTGGCGGGTCACCGAGCTGACCGAGAACCATGCCTTCACCTGGGTCTCCGACGCACCCGGGGTGCGCACCAGCGCGGAGCACCGGGTGCTGCCGCTGGCCGACGGGCGCACCCGGGTCGAGCTGGCCCTCACCCAGTCCGGGCCGCTGGCCGGGCCGGTGGGCTGGCTGTACGGCGGTCTGCTGCGCCGCTACCTGCGACTGGAGGCCGACGGGCTCAGGCGTCGGTGCGAACGGGGCTGACGGCCGGCTTCTCCAGCACCGACGCTCATCCGGGCAGCGCATCACAGCCGCCGCCGTCCTCGACCGGCGGCCCGGACGGGCCGGCCGTACCCTGGCCGTGTCCGAACGGGGACGAGGAGGAGTGGTGGGCGAGCTGACGTACCCGGAGGTGGGACGGACGCGGCACGGGCCGCTGCCCGGCGGATACCACCACCTGCGCCACCGCCACCCACTCCCGCCCGGCTGCTTCGACGCCGCCGCGGAGGCGGTGCTGAGTTGGCGGCTGCACCGCGTCGCCGGGGTCCGGATGCGCACCGACGCCCCACGCGCCACCGAGGGCGTGCTGGTGAGCGCCGGTCTGGGCGTCGGCTCGGTCCGCATCTGGGGGTCCTGCCAGGTCGTCTGGAGCGAGGAGTCGCCCCGACTCGCCGGCTTCGGCTACGGCACCCGGCCCGGGCACCCGGAGCGGGGCGAGGAGGCGTTCGTCGTCGGCCGCGACGACACCGGCGCGGTCTGGTTCGAGGTGCGGGCGTTCAGCCGCCCGGACCGCTGGTTCACCCGCGCCGCCGGCCCGGCCGCCCGGGCGGTGCAGCACGCGTACGCCTGGTGGCTCGGCCGCACCCTGCGCCGGCTCTGCGCCGGCCGCTGACGGCCGCCGGTCAGAACCGGGCGAAGGAGCGGATCGGCGCGCGGGGACCGTACTTCGGCGCCTGGATGCCGGCGGCCTCCAGCAGCAGACAGACCCGGCCGCGGTGACCCCGGAACGGCTCCAGCAGGGCCAGCATCCGGGCGTCGTCGCCCCGAGCCTCACCGGCGAGCGCCCAGGCCACCGTGTTCGGTATGTGGTAGTCGCCGACGCTGACCGCGTCGGCGTCGCCGTAGGCGATCCGGACCACCTCGGCGGCGGTCCACGGCCCGATGCCGGCGATGGCGGTCAGCCGGCGGGTGGCTTCGGTGGCGTCGGCGCAGCGCTCCAACCGGTCGGCGAGCGCGGCGGCGCGGCGCAACGTGTCGGCGCGGCGCTGCTCCACCCCGAACGGGTGGAAGACCCAGTACGGAGTTGCGGCCACCGCGGCGGCCTCGGGGGGCAGCAGCAGCGGTTGCAGCGGACCGGGTGCCGGCTCACGGAAGTGCCGCACGGTCGCCGCGTACGCCCGGTACGCCTCCTTGCCGGTGACCTTCTGCTCGAAGACCGCGCGCAGCAGGCGCGGGAAGACCTGCCCGGTGGTGGGCATCCGCAGCCCGCGGTGCTCCCGGGCCAGTCGGGCGACCAGCGGGTGCGTCGAGGCCAGCTCGGCGAAGCCGGTCAGGTCGTCGCGGAGGCCGGCGATGCCGTCGGCCCGGGCCAGCACGTGCGCGGCGCCCGGCCCGTAGCCCTCGGCGACCAGGTCGCCGCCGGCCGGCCGCAGGGCCAGGGTGGCCGGACCGTCCGGGGTGCGGGTGGCCCACCAGAAGGTGCCGGCGGCGATGCGCGCGCACGGGTCGTACGGGCTGAAGGTGAGCGGGCGGACCGATGCGGCCAGCCGGTAGCCGACCGGCGGGTGCAGCACCCGGGTCGCGGCGGGCTCGGTCTCGGTCACCCCCGCCACTCTGCCAGGTGCCGGTACGCCGCCGCGGACCGCTATACCGGTTACCTGCCCGGGCGGGGAGAAGCGTGAAGCCATGTTCAGCCGGCCGTCCCGGTGCCGGCGTACCCGCTGAACGGTCAGGATTAGTCGGGCTTTCTACCGCAAATCATCTTTATGCGACGATCGCTGGTAGGCCAGGTATCGATCGTGTGGTTTTTTGATGGCCCGCAGGTGAATATGCTGCCGGGGGTCACCTGCGACGGCCCCCCACTCCCGACATGGAAGCGGGGTGGCTGGCCCCGAGGCGGGTGCGGTTACGGGTCCTCTGCTGCTGGTCGCGGCACTCGCCGTACCACACCGACTCGTCGCGCAGCGTAACGGGGAGCTGTGGAAAGGCATGCGGTGATGGCTGCGTACGTACTGGTCCGGTCCGAGCAGGTGGCGTCCGGCGCCACGGCCCCGCAGCAGCGCTGACGGTGGCCGCGAACGACGTGGCCACCCCGGCGGAACGGCCCGAAGCATGATCGCCCTGCGCATCTACCGCCTGATGCCCCCGCCGGTACGCCGGGCACTGCTGGGCATGCTGCCCGCGCACCGGCGGATCGGCCTCGTACGCACGTTCTCCCGGCGGCGCGGTGGCGACACCGTGCATCCGCTGGGCGCCCGCGTGCGGGTCTCCGACGGCGGCATCCGTACCCAGGCGGAGGTGGTCGCCACCACCAGCCCGCTCGAGCGGTGGCACCGCAACCTGACCGCCGTCACCACCGCCCTCGAGTCGGCCGGCATCGAGTACCACTGCATCCGCAACGACGACCACCTGCGCAGCACGGTGGCCGTCCTCGACGACCGGCGGCCGGCGGTGCGGCGCCTGATCCGCTCCGCGCCGGAGCTGTCCGGCGCCCAGGTCCGGCAGGTGCAGGTCCAGCCCGGACGGGACCAGCCGGACGCGTCCCCGACCGAGGTGTTCCAGGTCTGGTTCCCGGTGACCGACGCCCGGGCCGGTGTGGTCCTCGGCGCGCAGTTCGCCTGTGAGATCGAGTTCTGGAGCCGGCACGGGGACGTGGTCCGCGCGCCCCGCCGCAACGGGGTGGTCGACGAGGCGCCCGCCGAGGCGCAGCCCGTGCGGGTCGCCGCGGCACTGCTGAGCCACTTCGTGCCCGAGGCCGACGACCACGCCTACGGCACCCGCCGTGACCTGGCCGTCCGGGCGCCGGACCGGGTGGGCTTCCCGATCGACGCCGTCTACACCTGGGTGGACGGGTCCGACCCGCAGTGGCTGAAGCGGAAGTCGATCGCGCTCGGCACCCCCGACGGCCCGCTGCACGCCGTCGCGGCGAACTCGTCGCGCTACCACAACCGCGACGAGCTGCGGTACTCGATGCGCTCGCTGCACAGCTTCGCGCCCTGGCTGCGGCGGATCTTCCTGATCACCGACAGCCAGTTGCCGAGCTGGCTCGACCCGAGCCACCCGATGATCACGCTGGTCTCGCACGCCGAACTCTTCGCCGACCTCGGCGGTCGGTCGTCGTACAACTCGCACGCCATCGAGTCCCGGCTGCACCGCATCGACGGCCTCTCCGAACACTTCCTCTACCTCAACGACGACGTGTTCCTCGGCCGGCCGCTGCTGCCGACCCACTTCTTCCACGCCAACGGGATCGCGAAGTTCTTCCCCTCACCGGCACAGTTCGGCCTGGGCGAGGCGAAGCCGGAGGACCCGCCGGTGAAGGCCGCCGGCAAGAACAACCGCCGGCACATCCAGCGGCAGTTCGGTGTGACCATCACGCAGAAGATGAAGCACACCCCGTTCGCGCTGCGACGCAGCATCATGCAGCAGATCGAGGGCAGGTTGCCGGCGGAGGTGACGGCCACCGCGCGACACCGCTTCCGCCACCAGGGCGACCTCGCCATCCCGTCGTCGCTGCACCAGTACTGGGCGTTCCTGACCGCGCAGGCCGTTCCCGGCGACATCGAGTACGAGTACGCCGACCTGGGTCACCCCTCCACGCCCGCACGCCTGGCCGAGTTGCTGGCCCGCCGGCACCGCGACGTGTTCTGCCTCAACGACACCGACTCCGACCCCCGGTCGTTTGAGGAGCAGGAGGCGATGCTGGCCGATTTCCTGCCGCGCTACCTGCCCTTCCCCTCCCCGTTCGAGCTGCCGGACGACGTGGTGGCCGAGCGGCGGTCGGTCGGTGCCGGCGAGCTGTGGCGACGGTCGTACCGTCCGATGGTCAGCGGCCGGCGTGCCGCCCCCATCGACGCGCCGACCATGCCCAACAGCCTGCTGAACACGGTCAACGACTTCCCGGTCGCCCTGCTCCGGCGCGACGAGTGAGCCTGCGCCCGCCGATGTCCCCCCGCGTTTTCCGTAACCCGTCCCAGTGGAGTCCAGCGTGGTAGACCCCGCCCCCCAGGTCACGATCATCGTCCCGGTGTACAACGTCGAGGACTACCTGCCCGAGACACTGGAGTCCATCGCGGCGCAGACCGTCTTCGCCCAGTGCCGGGTCATCCTGGTCGACGACGGCAGCACCGACGGCTCCGACCTCCTGGCCAAGCAGTTCGCCGCGGAGCACCCGAACGTGACCGCCCTGCAACAGAGCAACAGCGGGCCGGGGGCGGCCCGCAACCTGGCCCTCGACATGGCCGACACCCCGTACGTGGCGTTCGTCGACTCCGACGACCTGCTGCCGCCGCGCGCCATCGAGGTGCTGCTCAAGGCGATCGTGACGCACAAGGCGAGCATCGCCATCGGGGACATGGACACCTTCCCGAAGCCGACCTCGTTCCTGTGGAAGAAGCCGTTCGGCAAGGGTGACCGCCTGCTGGAGACGGTGGTCGACGCACCGGAGCTGATCTTCGACGCCGGCCCGTGCCACAAGCTGTACGACCTGGCACAGCTGCGTCAGCACGGCCTGCGGTTCCGTGAGGGAGTCCACTTCGAGGACGCCTTCCTGGCCATCCCGATGCTGCTCAAGGCGGAGGGCATCGCCCTGGTCGACACGGTCGTCTACCAGTACCGCAAGCGCGCCGTCAGCACCTCCATCATGGACAACCTGTTCGTCCGGGAGCAGAACTTCTGGGACCATCTGGAGCTCTGCGAGACCCTGGCCGACCTGCGGCCCGAGCTGGACGTGTTCCGGCGCGAGGTGCTGGAGCGGTTCCTGGTGCGCAGCTACCAGGGCTTCGCCATGCGGGCGCACGCCGTCTTCGAGGACGCGGACCTGTGGAAGATCTTCGAGAAGTGCACGCGCATCTACCACGACATCGACCCGTCCTTCATCGCCCGCTGGACGATCGACACCCGGCACCGGGTGGCCTACCTGGCCATCAAGTCCTACGACTTCGAGCTGTTCGCGCGCCCCTGGGAACGCCTGCGGGGTGTGGTCGCCTGCGGCGGTGACCTGCACCTGGACTATCCCGTAACGCCGTCGATGCTGCCGCTGACCAAGGTGACCGCGGTCAGCGCCCGGCTGGAGCAGGCCCGGCTCTCCGACTCCGGTGACACGATCACGCTCTCCGGGCACATGGTCGTCAACGGGCTGCCGATGCGCAGCCCGATGCAGACCCCGATCGCGATGCGGGTGCGGGGCAGCAGGCTCACCGCGCCGGCCACCCCGCAGCGGCGGGCCGATCTGAAGGCGGGCGACGACAACCGGGAGTACGGCGGCTTCACCGCCGAACTGCCCGTGGAGAAGCTGCGCGGCGGGCAGCACAGCCTGCGGCTGGTGTTCCTCACCGAGACCGGTCAGGCGTCCCGGCAGTGCCTCATCTCCGCCGCCTACCTGCGCGACGCCACCATGAAGCTGGCCGGTGACACCCGGATCCTGCCCACCTACAGCGGTCGGGAGGACGCCGCGCTGCTGGTGCAGCGCAAGGGCGGCGTCGCCGGGCGGCGGCGCTGGGAGCGGACCATGCGCCGCAAGGACCTGCGGCACGTGGCCGGCCGGGCGCCGTTCTGGAAGGAGCGACTGCTCCGCCTGGTCACCGCCCCGCTGATGGCCCGGCGGGACGTGTGGTTGATCGGGGAGCGCACCGACACCGCGCAGGACAACTCGGCGCACCTGTTCCGCCACCTGCGTCAGGTGAAGCGGCGGCGCGACGTCTACTACGTCCTGACCAAGGACAGCCCGGACCGGGGCCGGCTGCGCGGGCTGGGCAACGTCGTCACCTACGACTCGTTCCGGCACAAGTTCCTGATGCTGCACGCCACCAAGCTGATCAACTCGTACGACATCGACGCGTACATGCTCCCCTCGAGCTGGGAGCGGTCGCCGTTCCTCAAGCACCTCAACTGGCGGATCGCCTCCTCTCGCGTCTTCCTCCAGCACGGGGTGACCGAGAAGGACGTCAGCGCCGGCCTGCACCGCGGCCGGGGCGCCTTCGACCTCTTCGTGGCCTCGTCGCACCGGGAGGCGGAGTACATCGCGGAGGACCTCGACTACGGCGACATGGTGGCCGCCACCGGCATGCCACGCTTCGACGCGCTGGTCCCCGACCGGGGTAAGCGCCGGATCCTGTTCATGCCCACCTGGCGCACGTACCTGGTCACCCCGTCCTACAACGCCGCCGCCCGCCCACAGGTCGCCTTCGACGGCTCGGCCTACCAGGTCTTCCTGACCGAGCTGTTCAGCAGCGAACGACTGCGGCAGGCCCTGCGCCAGCACGGCTACGTACTGGAGTTCCTGCCCCACTACGAGATGCGCTCGCTGCTGACCGACGTGGTACCGGCCGAGGACTGCTTCGCCATGGCCGACCAGAGCACGCGCACCGTCCAGGACGCGCTGCGCCAGTGCGACCTGTTCATCACCGACTACTCGTCCACCGCGTTCGACGTCGCGTACCTCGGCACGCCGCTGATCTACGCGCAGTTCGACGCGGACGAGTTCTGGACCATCGGCGGCTACAAGAAGGGTTACTTCGAGCACGGGAAGGACGGGTTCGGCCCGGTCTGCGAGACCGCGACCGAGACGGTGGACGCGATCATCCGGTACCTGGAGAACGGGTGCGCCCGCGAGGAGGAGTACTCGCGCCGGGCCGCGGACTTCTTCGTCGCACAGGACCGCAACAACTCCGAGCGGGTGGCCGCCGCCATCGCGGCACTGCCGGGTCCGCAGCGGTGAGCGGGGCGACGCCCAGCCCGGGAGAGCCGCCCCGGGCCCTCGCCGAACCCTCCGGGCTGGTGGAGGTCTACCGCCGGGTGCTGAGCCCGCAGACCCGCCGCGCCATCGCCACGAAGGTGAGCCCCCGGGCCCGGCACCAGCTGAAGCAGTGGGTCGCCCGTGCCGCGCGGGACGGCCAGCTCTCCGAGCGCCGGGGCGAGCGGCTGGCCCGCCGCCAGCCGGAGCTGGTTGCCGGCGCCGACCGGGTGGTCGTCACGGCCGACCGGGGGCCGCGGGTGGCCCGGACGAGCGCGTCGGTGACCCCGCTGCGCGCCCGGCTGGAGAATCTCAACGCGGTGACCGCGGCGCTCGACGAGGCCGGCGTGCCCCACTTCCGGGTTCGCGGTGAGTCCCACCGCTCGTCGGCGGTCGCCGTCGACGCCGTGCACCGCGCCCGGGCGTACGCCGCTCTCGCCGCCGCCTGCGCCCGGGTTCCCGGTTACGTCTGCGTGCCGGAGGGCACCGGGCAGCCGGCCGCCGGGTTCGAGCCGAAGACGTGGGACCGTCTGGCGGACGCCCCGGTGCTCCGGCTGACCTGGTACTGGACGGATCCCCGGCGCAGGTTGGTGCTCGGCCAGGCGTACGGGTGCGACGTCGAGTTCTGGACCCGGTCGGGCAGCTCACTCGTCGCGCCGCGGCCCAATCCCGTCGCCGAGCAGGTGACCGCCTCGGCGCCGGCGGTCCTCGTGCCGGAGTCGCGGTTCACCGGCCTGGCGCCGGCCACCGCCCCGGCGACCACGTGGACCCGTCCGGAATTCGCGGCACCTCGCCCGGACGACGTGCCGTTCCCGATCGACGTGGTCTACACCTGGGTCGACGGCGCCGACCCGGCCTGGCTGCGCCGCCGGGCGGAGGTCGCCGGGGTGCCGTACCACGCCGAGGCGGCGAACGCGGCCCGGTTCCTCAGCCGCGACGAGCTGCGCTACTCACTGCGGTCGCTGCACCTGTTCGCGCCCTGGGTGCGCCACGTGTACCTGGTCACCGACGACCAGGTGCCGGCCTGGCTCGACGAGTCCGCGCCGGGGCTGCGGGTGGTCAGCCACCGGGAGATCTTCACCGACCCCACGGTGCTGCCCACCTACAACTCCCACGCCATCGAGAGCCAGTTGCACCACATCGACGGGCTCGCCGAGCACTTCCTGTACTTCAACGACGACGTCTTCCTCGGCACCGAGGTGCTACCCCAGGACTTCTTCCTGGCCAACGGCATCTCGCGGTTCTTCCCCTCGCCGGCGCTGGTGCCGCCGGGCCCGCCCAGCGCCGAGGACATCCCGTCGTCGGCGGCCGGGAAGAACAACCGGGCGTTGATAGCCGAGCGGTTCGGCACGGTGCTGACCCAGAAGATGAAGCACATGCCGCACGCGCTGCGCCGCAGCGTGCTCCAGGAGATCGAGCAGACGTTCCCGGACCGGTTCCGCCGGACCGCGGCCAGCCAGTTCCGCAGCATGGACGACCTGTCGGTCGCATCGTCGCTGCACCACTACTACGCGTTCCACACCGGGCGCGCCGTGCCGGGCAACCTGCGCTACACGATCGCCGAGCTGTCCCATCCGGACACGCCCGCCCGGTTGGCCCACCTGCTCGCCCGCCGGGACCGGCAGGTGTTCTGCCTCAACGACGCGTTCTCCGTCGAACAGGACCTCGCCGCCCAGCTGGCGCTGCTCACCCCGTTCCTGGACACGTACTTCCCGGTGCCGAGCCCGTGGGAGCGGGCCTGAAGGGTTCGCAAAGGGCGGGACGCCGGCACCACCGGTGCACCGACGTCCCGCGTACGACGGTGGCCGGCCGCGCCCTCCCCGGCTGCGACCGACCACCGCGCTCTCGTGGTGCCTGGACTCAGTACGAGTAGCCCGAGCCGCCGGCGTCGTTCGACCCGCTGTCCGCCGGCGGGGCGACCGCCTTCGGCGTCGAGGTGGGCAGGCAGCTCAGGTTCTTCTTGCCGTCCGGCTGGACCACGAACCAGGTTCCGCCGACGGCCTGGCCCTTCCACTGGCCGGGCTTCTTGTCGCCGATGTAGCGGTACACCGGCCAGCCTCCGACGGTGAGCTGACGGGTGCCGTCCTGCCGGGTCACGCTGCCGACCTTGTCGTCGGAGACGCCGGTGAGCTGCGGGTTGCCGTCGGTCAGCGCCGGCGGCCACACCTGCGCGCACTTGTCCACGCAGTTCGATGCGGGCGGGTCGGCGGTGTCCTTGTCGAAGCGGTACAGGATCCAGCCGTCCTGGTCGGTGACCACGCTGCCCATCCGGGCGACCTTCTTGCCGATCAACTGCTCGGTCAGGTCGACGTCCGCGGGCGGCGGCGCGTCGGCGGCGGGTGCCTCCGCGGACGCCGAGGCCTCGGGTTCAGCCGCCGCGGTGGGCTCGGCCGCGGCGACGGCGACCGGCTCGGCCGCGCTCGAGTTCGCCCCGTCGTAACCCGCGGGAGCGCAGGCCGTTAGTGCGACCATCGCGCTCGCGACGATGACGGTCCGCTTCATCTGTGCCACGTGCCCTCCTCATTCTTGGCAGTTCACCCATAGGTACGGGAGGAGGGCTGTCAAGGTTGAAGGAGTAACAGTGGTCAATTTCACGGGAATTGATTGAACCGATCCGGGCGGCCTTACGTGTGCCCGTACGCGGACCGGTCCCGAGAAACGACACATCGACGCCGGCCATTGTCATAATGGCCGGCGTCGATGCGGTACGCGAACCTACATGGGCACCGTGACCAGCGGGCTGGCCACCCCGTTGCCGTCCACCGACTGCACCTGGAGCTGCTTGATGTCGGCCACCGGAGCCGACGTCGAGGCGCTCAACTCCAGACCCTGCGGTCGGGTGTTGGTGCCATAGCCGCCATCCGGCACCGACCAGGTCGAGATGACCTCGGTGGTCGCGTTCTTACGGACCACCACCAGTCGGCACGTCCGCGGGCCGGGCAGTCGCTGCAGGCTGAAGTTGATGCGGGTGCCGTAGTCCTTGGTGACCAGGAACATCGTCGTCTGCACGCCCGTGGTCGGGTCGGTGGCGTCGACCTGGTCACCCTCCTCCTCGTTGCCGCCGACACCCGGCCCGGTCGCCGCCCCGGTCGGCGCGCTCGTCGGCGGGTCGTTCCCCGGCGCGCTCAGCGTCGGCTCGGCGAGCACCGCCGGCGGCTCGTCGTCGGTGACGCTGACGAAGCCGATTCCGGTGAGGCCACCGAAGACCACCACCGCCGCGGCGGTGGCGAGCAACTGGCGGAACCGGGTGCGTCGGCGGTCGGCGCGGACCGCGACCAGCGTCCGGTCCAGCAGAGCCGGGTCGGTGGCGGTCTGCTCCAGCGCCATCATCGTCTCGCCGTCGATGCCGGAGAGGAGCCCGACCACCGGCACCATCGTCTCCAACTCGGCGGCGCAGGCCCAGCAGGTGGCGAGATGCTCCTCGAACCGTTCCGTGTCCTGCTCGTCAAGGACGCCCAGCGCGTACGCGGCGACGTCCATGTGATCTGGCCGGCTCATTCTGTCACCCCCCGCTCCTGCAGAGCCGTGCGCAGCGCGCGCAACGCGTAGTAGACCCGCGACTTGGCGGTGCCGAGTGGAAGCCCCAACTCCTCGGCGGCCTCCGGCACCGTCCGCCCCCGGAAGTACGTCGAGATCAGGATCTCGCGGTGCGACTGACTCAGCGTACGCAGGGCGTCCGCCACGGTCATCGTGCGCAGCACCCGGTCGGTGCTGTCCGCCTCGGCGAACGCGGTCAGGTCCCGGTCGTACGTCTCCGGCGGCCGGGCCTGCTCGCTGCGGTGCTCGTCGATCGCGATCCGGCGGGCCACGGTGACCAGCCACGGCCGCAACGACCCCTGCCCCTGCGCACCGAGGCGGTGCGCGTTGCGCCAGGCACGCAGCAGCGTCTCCTGGACGATGTCCTCCGCGCGCTGCCGGTCCCCCCCGGTGAGCCGCATGACGAACATCAGCAACGGGCCGGCGTGCTCGGCGTAGAGCAGCCTGATCAACTGGTCGGAGTGGCTCGCCTCGGTTGACGTCGCCTGATGGCGTCCGGGCGCCGGTCGCGGCGTCACCGGACCATTCTGGCGAGAGGTCGGTCGCGCGTCGACCCCCCGGGCAGACGAGGTCGGCCGCGACGAGCGTGCGGACATCCAGTCCGCGCGAATCGCGTCGCCGTGCCAACCGGCCGCCACCGCATGCATGCAGACCTCCGGGATGTCTGTTGACCAACGCCGCCCACCAGGCGGGCCGCCCGGTGGTACGCAGCCGCGCCCCGAGCGGATCAACAAACCGCGAAAAAAGTTCTGCGACGCCGTCGACAGGCCGGTCAGCGGCGGACGGAGAACAGGCCCGGCGGGGGAGGATCGGAGCCGGTGGCGTCGTCGTCCCGCACCACCGGCGCGCCGCCGGCGAAGCGGTCCAGCTCGTCACCGGCCACCACCCGGCCGGGGAACCAGTCGCCGGCCGCCCGTCGGGTCAGCTCGGCCACCGGGGGCTCGGTGCGCCCGGCGACCAGGACCAGGTTGCCGTACCGACGCCCGCGCAGCACGGCCGCGTCCCCCACCAGACAGGCCCGGGGCAGCACCGAGCGGACCGTGGCGACCTGTCCCCGGGCGTGCCGCAGCGGCGGACCGTCGGCGAGATTCGCCAGGTACCAGCCCGCCGGGCGGAGCACCCGGGCCACCTCGGCCACGTACTCCACCGAGGTCAGGTGGGCAGGCGTGCGAGCGCCGGCGAAGACATCGGCGACCACCACGTCGTAGCTGGCGTCCCGGGTGGCGGCCAGCACGGCCCGGGCGTCCTCGACCCGGACCCGCAGCCGTGCGTCCGCCGGCCAGGGCAGCGCACGGCGGACCAGCTCCACGAGGGCGCCGTCCACCTCGGACACCCGCTGCGTCGAGCCGGGCCGGGTGGCGGAGACGTACCTGGGCAGGGTCAGCGCGCCACCACCCAGGTGCAGCACCCGCAGCGGCTCACCGGCGGGCGCGATCAGGTCGATCGCGGCGGCCAGCCGCCGGACGTACTCGAACTCCAGATGGGTGGGGTCGGTCAGGTCGACGTGCGACTGCGGGGCGCCGTCCAGCAGCAGCGTCCACGAGCCGGGCCGGTCCGGATCCGGCATCAGCTCGGCCTGCCCGGTGTCGACCTGCTCGACCACCCGGTCACCCGCCCGTTTGCGTCCCATCCCGATCAGTATCCGTGGTCAGCGAGCCGCTCGGGCCGCGGCGGTCAGCGCGCGGTGCAGCAGCCGGGAGTCGCCGAGCAGGGCCCGCAGCCGGCGTTCCAGGCCGGCGATCGGGATCAGGTTCTGTGGGGCCCGGGGGTCCTTGTACGGGGTGGAGGCGAACCGGGGCAGGGTGACCAGCGACAGGTCGGCCAGCTCGATCGCCGCCTCGACGGGCAGGTCGGCGGAGCACTCCACCCGCACGATGCCCGCCCACGGCGCGCCGACGGCGACCGGCAGCCGCAGATACCACGACCAGCCGCCCCAGGCCGTGCCGAGCCGGAACACGGGGGAGCGCTCACCGGGCCTCAGGGCGGTCACCACGGCGGTCAGCCGGCCGTCCAGGTACTGGCTGTGCTGGGTCTTGATGTAACCGAGCGTGCGCGGCAACTGCCGCCGGCTGCGCAACGGGCCGTCCACCACCAGCAGGTCGCCGTCGACCCGGGCGGCGTCGGAGACGGCCACCTCCAGCGCGGTCAGCGGGCCCTGCACGGCGGCCGGCAGCTTGGCCAGCTCACCGGTGCCGCCCACCCGGTGCACCGGGTAGCGGATCGCGCCCGCCACCACGTCCTGCGCCGACGGGCTCGCGGTGAACAGGCCCCGGCCGACCCGGGTGCCGGCCAGCTGCGCCGCGCCCCGGCCCAGGTCACAGCGGACCACCCCGGCCGCGTACGAGGCGGCCAGCCCGGGGAACGACCCGCCGTCGGTCTCCGCCGTCCAGATACTCGCGTCGATCCGGCGGACCCCGTCGACCAGCAGCACCACGTCCGGTGCCCGTACGCCCGGCCGCACCCCGATCGCCCGCCAGTCCACGGCCGGCAACTCCACGTCCGCGTCGACCTGCGCACTGCTCGGCGCGGCCGGCCCCGAGGCGGACGCCTCGAACGACGCCCCGTACGCCGGATCCCACGAGTCGACGAAGAACGCGGCGTCAGTCACCGGCCGGTCCGTTCGACCCGCGCCGAGCGGGCATCCTTGCGCACCTCGAAACGGACCGGGATCCGTTCGGCCAGCGCCTGCACGTGGGTCACCACGCCGACCATGCGGTCGCCCCGGGCGGCCAGGTTTTCCAGGGTGGCCGCCACCGTGTCGAGGGTGGCCGCGTCCAGCGTGCCGAAGCCCTCGTCCAGGACGATCGACTCGAGGCTCGCCGCCGTGGTCGACATCCCCGCCAGCTGCTCGGAGAGCGCCAGCGCCAGCGCCAGCGACGCCTGGAACGTCTCGCCGCCGGAGAGGGTGCGCACGCCCCGGCGCAGCCCGGCATCGTGGTGGTCGACCACGAAGAACTCGCCCTTGTCGTGCACCAGCTCGTACTGCCCGGAGGAGAGCTCCCGCAGGATCCCCGACGCGCCGTCCACCAGCAGGTCCAACGCTTCGGCCAGCAGCCACCGTTCGAAGTTGTTGGCGCGCAGATGCCCGGCGAGCGCCCGAGCGACCTGCGCCTCCCGCTCGTGACCGGCACGCTGTTCGCGCAGCGTCCCGGCCTGCTCGCGGCGTTCCCGGAGCCGACGCCGGTCGGCCTCGGCCCGCTCCACCGCCACGGTCGCGGCGTGCACCGGGTCGTCCCCGACCGGCACGTCGGCGGCGGCGAAAATGGCGGCGATGCCCCGCTGCACTCCGTCGGCCGCCGCCTCGGCCTCGGCGACCACGGCCGCCCGGCCGGTCCGGTCGGCGCGCCGGCGATCCGCCTCGGTCGCCGCCCAGCCGGTCAGCGCCGCCCACGCGGCGGCGACGTCGTCCCGGTCGGTCGCGGGCGGGCCGAACCGGGCCAGCCCGTCCCGCGTGGTGTCGAAGCCCCGCCAGGCCGCCCGCAGCCGCTCCTCGGCGGCGTCCACGCCGGCGCGAGCCTGGCGGGCGGTCTCCCGACCGGACCGGACGGCGGTCGCCGCCTCCTCCAGCGCGCGCCGCAGGCGGGCGTGCTCGGCAAGCTCGCGGCGCAACGCGGCCGGCTCGGCGGCACCGGCGAGCTGGCCGGCCAGCTCGGCCAGCCGCGCGTCCAACTGCTCCTGCCGGGCCCGGGCCTGCACCAGCAGCCGTTCCAGGTCACGCGCCGCCGCGTCCCGCTGCTGCACGACCGCCTGGGCCGCCTTGGTGGCGGCCCGCGCCGCCTTGCCGGCCGCCGTGGCGGCGGCCACCGCCGAGTCGGCCGGCACCGCCGGCACCTCGGCCACCGGCTGCTCGCAGACCGGGCAGGCCGCGCCGGGATGCAGGTGCACCCGCAGGCTGACCGCCAGGTCGGTGGCCTTCGCCTCCTCGTGCGCCCGGAAGGCCGCCTCAAGCTCGGCCTCGGCCCGCTCCGCGTCGGCCCGGGCGGCTGCCAGCGCGGCCACCGCCGCCGCGTGTTCGTCGTGCGCCGCGGCCACGGTCGCGCGGACCGTCTCGGCCTCGCCGGTCAGCCGGTCGCGGTCGTCGTACGCCCGCAGCAGCAGCCGCAGCGCGCTCTCGTCCCCGGCACCGGCCAGCTCGCCGCGCAGCTTCTCCTCCCGCTCCTCGGCCAGCGACACGCCGGCGGTCGCCGCCTCGGCCTCGGCCCGCGCCGCGGTCACGGCGAGAGCCACCTCGGCCACCCCGCCCGGCGCACGCACCCCGGACAGCACGGTGAGCTCGTCGTCGAGGGCGGTCAGCGCGGACGCCGCCTCCCGCGCGGCGGCCCGGGCCGCCGCCAGCTCCGGCACGGCCGCGGTCACCGCGGCGGCCAGCTCGGCCATCCGGTCCACCCGGGCGTCGGCCTCGGCCAGCGCCTCGTCGTCCACGCCGGTCAGCCCGGCGAGCAACTGGTCGACCGCGTCCAGTCGGGCCTCCGCCTGCGCGGCGCGCGCCGTCGCCCGCTTCTGCACGTCCTCGTAGACGCCGAGGCCGAGCAGGTTGACCAGGATCTGCTGCCGGGTCGCCGGCTTGGCGTGCAAAAAGTCGGCGAACTGCCCCTGCGGCAGCACCACGCAGCTGGTGAACTGCTCGTACGGCAGCCCCACCGCCTCCAGCACCGCCTGCTCCATCTCGGCGGGGGTGCCGGCCACCACCTCGCCGAGGTCGTCCGGGCTGAGGCCGGTGTCCAGTTTGGTCACGTCGAAGCCGGCCGGCATCAGCTGCAACCCGGCGTTCGCGGTCTTGACGTTGCCCCGGCCGTCCCGGCGCACCACCCGGGTGGCCACGTACCGGGCGCCGCCGGACTCGAAGACCAGCCGCACCCGGGCCTCGGTCGCCGACGGCGCGAGCGCGTTGGCCAGCCCCCGGGCGCCACCCCAGCGGGGCACCGTGCCGTAGAGGGCGAAGCAGATGGCGTCCAGCACGGTGGACTTGCCCGAACCGGTCGGGCCGATCAGGGCGAAGAAGTCGGCGTCGGTGAAGTCGACGGTGGTGTCGTCCCGGAAGACCGTGAAGCCGGCCATGTCCAACCGCATCGGACGCATCAGTGGTCGACCTCCTCGAAGAGCTCGTCGAAGAGTTCCCGGACGCCCTCGTCGGCGTGCCCCCGGCTGTCCAGGTAGTCGGCGAACAACTCGCGTGGCGAGCGCCCCGAGCGTTGCGCGATGCGGGCCCCGCTGCCCGGCGCGGTGAGCAGCTCCGGGTCGATCCGGATCTCCAGCGCGCGGGGGAGCAGCTCCTGGACCTCCTCGCGCAGGCCGGCGCGCGGTTGCTCCCGCACGTACACCCGCAGCCACGCGTCCGGCGCCTCGATCTCGGCGAGCTGTGCCAGGGTGCCCCGGACGGTGCGCAGCGCGCTCGCCGCGGTCACCGGCACCTCCCGCACCCGGGCGGCGGTGCTGGCGGTCACCTCGACCACCGTCACCGAGGGAACGTTCTCCTCCTCGCCGAAGTCGACCGCGAGTGGGCTGCCGCTGTAGCGCACCGGGCAGGGGCCGGCCACCCGCTGCGCCCGGTGCAGGTGGCCCAGCGCCACATAGTGCGCGGTGGCCGGGAAGACGGTGGCCGGCACGGCGTAGCCGAGCACGGTGTGCGCGTCCCGCTCGCCGCCGCCGGTGGCCGCCCCGGTCACCGTCAGATGCGCGGTGACCAGGTGCACCCGGTCCGGTTCGGTGAAGCCCTCGGTGAGTCGACCCAGCACCCGACCCAGGTGGTCGGCGTACGTCTGGTTGGCCTCCGCGGCGGTCAGCTCGTACATCTCCAGCGCGCGGACCGCGTACCGCTGCGACAGGAACGGCAGCGCGGCCAGCTGCCACCGTTCGCCGTCGGCCGTGGTGCCGTCGATCACGTGCTCGTCGGGGTTTTCCCGGACCCCGCCGCGCAGCGTGATGCCGGCGGCCTCCGCCCACGGCCGCAGCGCGTCCAGCGCCGGGCCGTTGTCGTGGTTGCCGCCGATCGCGACCACGTCCGCGCCGGTGCGGCGCAGCGCCGTCAGCGCCCGGGTGACCAGCCGGGTCGCCTCCGAGGTGGGCGCGGCGGTGTCGTAGAGGTCGCCGGCGACGATGACCAGATCCGGCTGCTCGGCGCGGGCGATGTCGATCACGCCGGCCAGCACGGCCTTGTGCTCCTCGGCGCGGGACTGACCCTTGAGCACCTTGCCGACGTGCCAGTCCGAGGTGTGCAGGATCTTCATGGCTGTGGCCGGCCCCCTAGAACGGGATGTCGTCGTCGGTGCCGCCGCCCGAGCCCACCACGGCGAACGGGTCGGCGGACTGGGTGATCGAGCGCAGCGTCTCCGATGGTGCCCGGCCCGCCTCGGAGACCCGGGTCGCCCAGGCCGGGAACGGGAACTCCAGGCAGAGCGGCACCGGGATGTCGGGCTGGTTGACGAACATGGTGCCCGGCTTCGCCAGCAGCGCCCGTTGCCGCTGCGCCGGCGGCAGGAAACCGTACTCCGGGCGGGAGGCCTCGGCCGGGTCGAGCCGGCCGACCACCCGGATCGCCGAGTTGGTGACGATGCGCCGCTCCACCTCGCTCGCCGTCTGCTGGGCGCCGATCAGGATCACGCCGAGCGAGCGGCCCCGCTCGGCGATGTCCAGCAGGACCTCCTTGATCGGCGAGGAGCCCTCCCGGGGGGCGTACTTGTTGAGCTCGTCGAGGACGACGAAGAGCAGCGGCTTGGCCGTGCCGGACTTCTCCTTGCGCTCGAACTCGCTCTTGAGCGTCACGCCGACCACGAACCGCTGGGCGCGGTCGGGAAGGTTGTGCAGGTCGACCACGGTGACCTGCGCGGACTCGCTGGTGTTGATCGAGTGGGGGCGGCGGGTGGCCAGGTCGCCCCGGATCAGCCGGCCCAGATCCTTCTTGCTGCCGATGAGGCGGCGGGCGAACGCGTTGACGGTGCCCAGGCCGACCGCGCTGCCCGCCCAGTCGGAGCGGGTCTCGTCGTCGTTGAGCTGCTCGACGATGTGGTCGACCAGGTCGGCGTAGGAGCCGAGCCGGACGCCGTCGATGCTCACCCCGCCGTCGGCGGGCTGCGCGTAGCGGGCCAGGTGCGCGGCGACCGAGTGGACCACCATCGTGTACTGCTGGCGCTCGTCGTCGGCGTCGGCGAAGACGTACGGCAGCAGCCGGTCGGCACAGAACTCGCTCAGCGTCCAGTAGAAGGCGTCCACGCCGGTGAGCCGGCTGCTCACGTCGGGTGTGCCGGCCGCGTCGCCGACCCGCGGCGGGGCGTACACCCGCACGTCGGGGAAGGCGCCGGCGCTCAGCCCGAGCTTCGCGTACGCCGCACGGGTGGGTTCGTCGAGCCGGGTGTTGGGATGGTCGAGGAAGAGCAGGTCCTCGCCCTTGACGTTGAAGATCAGCGCTTTGGCGTTGACCGCGTCGCCGCCCAGCACCCCGGAACGGAAGACCGAGTAGAGCAGGAAGGTGGCGAAGCTGGTCTTGGTGGCCACCCCGGAGATGCCGGAGATGGAGACGTGCGCGCCCCGGCTGCCGTCGAGGAAATCGGCGTTGAGGTAGACCGGCACCCCGTCGCGACCCATGCCCATCGGGATGCGCCGCTCCATGCGGTCGAAGTGCAGGGCACGGGCGCGGGCGTCGCCCTCGGCCCGGTGCACCACCGCCCCCGGGGTCGGCGGCACGTAGAACTCCGGGTCGACCCGGGTGGTGGTCACCTCGGCCGCCTCCTGCACCTGCGCCGGCAGCGTGCCGTCGGCGATGGCGAAGACGTCGGAGTCGAACTGGGCGCCCTCGTGCCGGGCCCGGACCTGGGTGACCACCCCGGCGATCGTCACCGGCTCGCGGTCGGGCAGCTCACGCCGGGTGACCACGACGTCGTCGAGCTGGAGGTAGCTGCCGGGCGCCACGGCCGTCCAGAACTGCAACGGGGTGGCGTCGGCGGTGCCCAGCACCCGGCCGACCGGCTGGCCCGGGCCGTCGAGGCCGTCGTCGGTCATCGGGCGACTCGGGTCGGTCGGGCATCACGGTCGGGGCGCATGAGGTGCATCCTGCCCGAGGAGTACGACAGGTTGCCACGCGACGCGGCGGACGACACCATTGCCACCCACAGCCGCGCGCCGTGCGTGACCGTCGACGCACCCAGCGTCAGGTCGGTGTCGCGGTCGGGCGGCCGCCCCCGTGCCGGCCGCCCCACCCCCGTCCCCTCCGTCTGCCGGTCCGGGTCAGCCGGTCAGGCAGCTGTAGTACCGGCCGCGCCAGCCGGACTGGTAGAGGAGGTTGGAAGGGCCGTGCCGGACGCGGTGCGTACGCCCGACGACGGCCGTTCCGAGAAGCACGATCCGCGACCGGGATGCAGGAAACCTTGGACGATCCTTGAATCCGGCGGTCAGTCCCGGGCGTGGCGGAGCATGAGGACGCCGTCGTCGGCGGCGAGCACGTGCCGCAGCGGCAGCTGCCGGGGCGGCGTGGCGTCGCCAGCGGTGATCCGGCCCGGGCCCGGCCCGGCGAGCAACGGCGCGACGGTGAGGCACAGCTCGTCCACCAGGTCGGCGGCGGTGAGCGCACCGAGCAGCTGCGGGCCGCCCTCGCACAGCAGTTGGGACAGCCCGCGCCGGCGCAGCTCGTCGAGGCCGGCGGTCAGGTCGACCCGGTCGGTGCCGCAGCGCAGCACATCGGCGACGTCGGTCAGGCCCGGTGGCGGGTGGGCGTCGGCGTGGGTCAGCACCACCGGGCGGACCGGGGCGTCGGCGAACGCGGCCTGGGCCGGGTCCAGGTCGAGCGAGCCGGAGACCACCACCAGCGTCGGGTACTCGGCCAGCCCGTGTTCGCGGCGCCACGCGCGGCGGCGTTCGTCGAGTCGGACCGCCCGGTAGCCCTCGTGGCGCAGCGTGCCGGCGGCCACCACCAGCGCGTCGCAGAGCATCCGCAGCAGGCCGAAGATCCGCTTGTCCGGCTCGCCGGAGAGCCCGGCGGAGTAGCCGTCCACGCTGACCGCGCCGTCCAGGCTGGCGACGAAGTTGACCCGCAGGTGGGGCCGGTCGGCGCGGCCGTAGAGGGTGGTCAGCGCGGCGTCGTCGAGCGGTAGCGTCGACGGCTCGGGCCAGAGCCGCCGGATCGGGATTCCAACGGTCATTCGCTGGCCGGACCGGTGACCGGAGGGGTCGGTCGGGCGGTACGGTGCTGGCAGTCGCACCAGTTCCGGCCCGGGCAGTCGTCGTGTCGCCGGGCCCGGCACGCTCGGCAGATCATGCTGGCAGCCTAAGCCGCGGGAGGACAGGGACACATGCCGCGTCAGATCTTCCAGCTGAAGATGTCCCTGACCGGCGTTCGTCCGCCGGTCTGGCGCCGGGTGCTCGTTCCGGCCGGCTACACGCTGGACCGGCTGCACCGGGTGGTGCAGCACGCGATGGGCTGGCGGGACTGCCACCTGCACTCGTTCGAGATCGACGCGGTGCAGTACGGCGAACCCGACCCGGACGGCGAGCTGGCGCTGCACGACGAGCTGGACGTCCGGCTCGACGCGGTGCTCGGCAAGGGCAGCGGGTTCTCCTACACGTACGACTTCGGCGACTGGTGGGAGCACGACCTGGTGGTCGAGGACGCGCTCACCGCCGACCCGGAGGAGCGGTACCCGCTCTGCCTGGACGGTGAGCGGGCCTGCCCGCCGGAGGGCATCGGCGGCCCGTCGGGTTACCGGGCGCTGTTGGTCGCGTTCGCCGGTCAGGGTGATCCGGCCGATGTCGGCGACCCGGCGCACGCCCTGCTGCTCGACTGGGCGGGCTCCACGTTCGACCCGTTCCGCTTCGACACCGACCGCGCCAGCACCCTGCTGCGCCGCTTCTGCTGACCCCTGGGTGCCCGCCGCGGCGGGCACCGCGGTGAGCCGCCGGCCGCAGTGCCGGGATTCTCGCCTTTTCGGATGACCCGCCACTGTGGTCGATGGCGGTAACGATCTGGGAACGCTCCCATCGCCCTATTGACACCCCCGTTACCCGCCGGCAATCTCATGGGAGCGCTCCCGGAGGGTGGCGCGGGTCACCCACGTTCCCTCCGGTCCGGCCGCCGGCACCGCCGGCGCCGCGGCGCGGCAGCACCCCCCACCACAACCACCAAGCCTCACCACCGGAAAGAGGGGTCAGCGAATGAGTGTCACCACGCGGCGTACCCGCCTGGCGGCCGCTGCCCTGGCCGCGATCACCGCAATCGGCGGTCTCGCAGCCTGCGGCAACGACGATGACGAGCCGGCGGCCGGCGAGAAGCCCGCCAAGCTGGTCGTCGACACCTTCGGCGAGTTCGGCTACGACGAGATCGTCAAGCAGTACGAAAAGGACACCGGGATCAAGGTCGAGCTGCGCAAGACCGCGCAGCTCGGTGAGTACCGGCCGAAGCTGGTCCGCTACCTGGCCACCGGCAAGGGCGCGGCGGACGTCGTCGCACTGGAAGAGGGCATCCTCAACGAGTTCAAGGCCAACCCGCGCAACTGGGCCGACCTCGCGCCGCTGGTCGCCGACCACTCCAAGGAGTACCTGCCCTGGAAGTGGGAGCTGGGCAAGGCGCCGGACGGGCGGCTGATCGGCCTGCCGACCGACGTCGGCAGCCTCGCCGTCTGCTACCGCAAGGACCTGTTCCAGGCAGCCGGCCTGCCCACCGAGCGCGACCAGGTGTCGGCGCTCTGGGCGGACTGGAAGGGCTTCCACGAGGCCGGCCTCAAGTACAAGCAGGGCAGCGGCGGCAAGGCGTTCATCGACTCGATCACCGCCGTCTCCAACGGCGTGCTCTTCCAGCAGGGCAGCGATCTGTTCTACGACAAGGAGAACAACATCATCGCGGACACCAGCCCCGCGGTGAAGAACGCCTGGGAGACCGCCACCTCGATGGTGGACATCTCCGCCAAGGCGCAGACCTGGTCGCCGGAGTGGTCGGGTGGTTTCAAGCAGGGCACCTTCGCGGCCACCTTCTGCCCGTCCTGGATGCTCGGCATCGTCTCGGACAACTCGGGTGCGGCCAACAAGGGCAAGTGGGACGTCGCGGCCGTGCCGGGCGGCGGCGGTAACTGGGGCGGCTCCTGGCTCGGGGTTCCGGAGCAGAGCAAGTACCCGAAGGAGGCGGCGAAGCTCGCCGAGTACCTGACCAGCGCCGCCAGCCAGGTGGAGGCCTTCAAGGCCAAGGGCCCGCTGCCCACCAACCTGGAGGCGCTGAAGAACGACGCGTTCCTCAGCTACACCAACGAGTACTTCAGCAACGCGCCGACCGGCAAGATCTTCGGGGAGAGCGTCGCCAAGATCCAGCCGATCCACCTGGGCCCGAAGCACCAGGCGGTGAAGGAGAACGCGCTCGAGCCGGCCCTGCGGGCGTTCGAGAACGGGCAGGCCGACAAGGCGAAGGCCTGGGAGCAGTTCACGAAGGACGCAAAGACTCAGGGTGCCTTCTGAGTGATTCCCCGTCGGTGGCGTCCGGGTGTACCCGGACGCCACCGGCCGGTCCCTTCCGCGTAGCGCCCTGCGCGAGGGCGCCCGGGCCTCGCCGGAAAAGGAAATTCGCATGAGCCTGTCGGCCACGACGGCACCGCCGTCACCAGCAGCACCGCCTTCTCCCGATGTCTCTTCCCGACGTAGCCGGGGAAGGTTACTCAACCACCTTGATGTCAAGTACTCGCCGTACCTCTACATCGCCCCGTTCTTCCTGATCTTCGGCGCCTTCGGGTTGTACCCGATGGTGCGTACCGCCTGGATGTCGCTGCACGACTGGGACATGATCGGCGACCGCTCGTTCATCGGCTTCGACAACTACACCCGGCTGTTGTCCGACGAGTACTTCTGGAACGCGCTCGTCAACACGTTCGGCATCTTCGCCCTGTCGACCATCCCGCAGCTGTTGCTCGCCCTCTTCCTGGCGAACCTGCTCAACCGGACCTTCCTGCGTGCCAAGACCTTCTTCCGGATGGCCATCTTCATGCCGAACGTGGTGTCGGTGGCCGCGGTCGCGATCGTCTTCGGGATGCTGTTCCAGCGGGAGTTTGGCCTGTTCAACTGGCTGCTCGGCTTCGTCGGTGTCGACCCGGTCGACTGGGACGGGCAGCGGTGGAGTTCCTGGCTCGCCATCTCCTCCATGGTCAACTGGCGGTGGACCGGGTACAACACCCTGATCCTGCTCGCCGGCATGCAGGCGATCCCGAAGGACCTCTACGAGGCCGCGGCGATCGACGGCGCCAGCCAGTGGCGGCAGTTCTGGCAGATCACCCTGCCCATGCTCAAGCCCACCTTCATCTTCGTGGTCATCCTGTCCACGATCGGCGGCATGCAGCTCTTCACCGAGCCCCTGCTCTTCGGCAACGGCAACATCATCGGCGGCAACCAGCGGGAGTTCCAGACGCTGGCCATGTACATGTACGAGATGGGCATCGTGAACCTGAACACCGCAGGCTACGGAGCCGCGGTCGCCTGGGCGATCTTCATGATCATCGCTGTGGTGTCGCTGTTCAACTTCCTACTCGTCCGCCGCTCGGCGAAGTGAGGAGAGATCGATGATCTCGGCTTCCCAGCGCCTGTGGCGCACCAGCCCGCTGACCTACGTGGCGCTCGTCCTGGCGGCGCTACTGTCGATCTACCCGTTCTACTACATGATGGTGATCGGCAGTCGCAGCCTGGACTCCATCAACGACGTGCCGCCGCCGCTGACCCCCGGCGGAGCGTTCGGTGACAACTTCGGACGGGTGCTCGACAACGACGCGGCCAACTTCCTCACCGGCATGCTGAACTCGATCATCGTCTCCTCGGTGGTCACCCTGTCGGTGGTGCTCACCGGTTCGCTGGCCGGGTTCGCCTTCGCCAAGCTGCGGTTCCGGGGCAGTAACGCTCTCCTGCTGGCGATCATCGTCACCATGATGATCCCGACCCAGCTGGGCCTCATCCCGCTCTGGGGCATGATGCAGGACCTGGGGTGGTACGACACCCTCTACGCGGTCACCGTGCCGTTCCTGGTCAGCGCCTTCGGCGTGTTCATGATGCGGCAGTACGCCAGCCAGGCGATCTCCGACGAGCTGATCGAGGCCGGCCGCGTCGACGGGGCGAGCACGTTCCGGATCTACTGGAGCATCGTGCTGCCCGCGCTGCGTCCCGCCGCCGGCGTCCTCGGTCTGCTGACCTTCATGGAGACCTGGAACTCGTTCCTCTGGCCGTACGCCATCCTCACCCCGGAGAACCCGACCCTGCAGGTCTCGCTCTCCTTCCTCTCGTACGCCTACTACACCGACTACTCCCAGGTGTTCGCCGCCACGGCCATCGGTACCGTTCCGCTGGTCATCGTGTTCATCGTGTTCGGCCGCCAGATCATCGGCGGGATCATGGAAGGTGCCGTCAAGTCGTGAGCAACCCCGCCAGCCCGCCCGCCGTGGGCGTCCTCGACGAGCGCCCCGGGCTGACCTTCCCGCCCGGCTTCCTGTGGGGGGCCGCGACCGCGGCGTACCAGATCGAGGGCGCGGCGGCCGAGGACGGCCGTACCCCGTCGATCTGGGACACCTTCAGCCACACCGACGGCCGCGTGGTCGCCGGGCACACCGGCGACGTGGCCTGCGACCACTACCACCGGCTCGGCGACGACGTCGCGCTGATGGCCGAGCTGGGGCTGAAGTCGTACCGTTTCTCGGTCTCCTGGCCCCGGGTGCAGCCCGGCGGCACCGGCGCGGCCAACCCGCAGGGGTTGGACTTCTACCGCCGGCTGGTCGACGAGCTGCTCGCGCACGGCATCGAGCCGTGGCTCACCCTCTACCACTGGGACCTGCCGCAGCCGCTCGAGGACGCCGGCGGCTGGCCGGCCCGGGACACCGCCGCCCGCTTCGCCGACTACACCACGCTGGTCGCCGACGCGCTCGGCGACCGGGTCCGCTACTGGACCACGCTGAACGAGCCGTGGTGCTCGGCGTTCCTCGGCTACGGCTCCGGGGCGCACGCCCCCGGCCGGTCGAACGGGGCGCACGCCGTCCGCGCCGGGCACCACCTGATGCTCGGGCACGGCCTGGCCGTGCAGGCGCTGCGTGCCGCCCGGCCCAGCGCCGAGGTGGGCGTGACCGTCAACCTCTACCCGGTCGACCCGGCCAGCGACGCCCCCGGCGACGTGGACGCCGCCCGACGGATCGACGGGTTGGCCAACCGGTTCTTCCTCGACCCGCTGCTGCGCGGGTCGTACCCCGAAGACCTGGTGGCCGACCTGAGCACGGTGACCGACTTCGACCACGTACGCGACGGTGACCTCGCCACCATCGCCACGCCGCTGGACCTGGTCGGGATCAACTACTACAGCCGGCACGTGGTCGCCGCCCCGGTCGAGGGCGCCGAGCCGGAGCCGTACTGGCGGGCGCCCTCCTGCTGGCCCGGCAGCGAGGACGTCCGGTTCGTCACCCGGGGCGTCCCGGTCACCGACATGAACTGGGAGATCGACGCCCCGGGCCTGGTCGAGACGCTGCGCCGGGTGCACGACGAGTACACGGACCTGCCGCTCTACGTCACCGAGAACGGCTCCGCGTTCGTCGACACGGTGGTCGACGGGGAGGTCGACGACGTCGACCGGCTGGCCTACTTCGACGCCCACCTGCGCGCCGCGCACGAGGCGATCAACGCCGGGGTGCCCCTGCGGGGATACTTCGCCTGGTCACTGATGGATAATTTCGAATGGGCCTGGGGTTACACCAAGCGGTTCGGCATGATCCACGTCGACTATGACACCCAGGTCCGCATCCCCAAGTCCAGTGCCAGGTGGTACGCCTCGGTGATCCGACGCAACGGTCTGGCCGCACAATAGGCTCGGGCCAGCCATCAGGGCGGTCCTGGTGTCCACCTCCCGCAGGTGGCACCGGGCCCGCCCGCCGTCGGAGGAGCAGACGATGACAACGCAGCGCACCCGGTCGCTCGGGCGCCCGACCCTCGATGCGGTCGCGGCGCGCGCCGGCGTCGGGCGGGGCACGGTCTCCCGCGTGGTCAACGGCTCGCCCCAGGTCAGCCCGGAGGCCCGGGCCGCGGTCCAGCAGGCCATCGCCGAGCTCGGGTACGTGCCGAACCGGGCGGCCCGCGCGCTCGTCACACAGCGGACCGACTCCGTCGCGCTGGTCGTGTCCGAATCCGGCGAACGGGTCTTCACCGAGCCGTTCTTCGCCGGCATCGTGCGGGGGATCAGCTCCGGCCTGCTGGAGACGCCGATGCAGCTCTGGCTGGCCATGGCCCAGTCACCGGTGGAGCGGGAGCGGGTCGAGCACCACCTGACCAACCAGCACGTCGACGGCGTACTCCTGCTGTCGTTGCACGACTCCGACCCGCTGCCGACCCTGCTGGAGGAGCGCGGCCTGCCCGCCGTGCTCGGCGGCCGGCCGGCCCGCATGCTGCAACCCGGCGCCCAGCCGGCCTGGTTCGTCGACGTGGACAACGTCGGCGGCGCCCGCCAGGCCGTGGAGTACCTGGCCGGCCGGGGGCGACGACGCATCGCCACCATCGCCGGCCCGCAGGACATGGGCGCCGGCCTGGCCCGGCTCGCCGGCTACACCGAGGCCGTCAAGGCCACCGGGGCCGGCGTCAACCCCGACCTGATCGCGTACGGCGACTTCAGCGAGGGCAGCGGCGCGGCCGGCATGCGCCGGCTCCTGGACGCCTGCCCGGACCTGGACGCCGTCTTCGTCGCGTCCGACCTGATGGCGTTCGGCGCGCTACGGACGCTGCGCGAGGCCGGCCGGCGGGTGCCCGAGGACGTCGCGGTGATCGGGTTCGACGACGCGCCGATCGCCCGGCAGGCCGACCCGCCGCTGACCACCGTCTTCCAGCCGGTGGAGGAGATGGGCCGGCAGATGGCCCGGCTGCTGGTCGCCCGGATCCGCGGCGACGACCTCCCCGCCCCGCACATCCTCCTGGACACCCAACTCATCCACCGCGCCTCCGCCTAAACCGCACGCTCCGCCGGGCCGGCCCGCCCTCCCGGCCCGCCCTCCCGGCCCGCCCTCCCGGCCCGCCCTCCCGGCCCGCCCTCCCGGCCCAGCCCCCGGCCCGCTCGGCCGGGGCCCGCCCCTCGCGGGTGATCATGAGGTTGACGGGAGACATTTCGGGCAGATCCGCCCGCCAACCTCATGATCGACAGGGTTGGGCGGGCATGATCACGCTCGATCCTGGATGTAGTGGTGTCGGGGGCGTGGGAGGCCACTACATCCAGGATCGAGCACGATCTTCCGGTGCGCGGTGCGCGGTGCGCGGTGCGCGGTGCGCGGTGCGCGGTGCGCGGGTCAGGCGGGGGTGGGGGTCCAGCGGCGGAGTTCCCGCTTGGCGAGGGAGGAGCGGTGGACCTCGTCGGGGCCGTCGGCGAGGCGCAGGGTGCGGGTCTGCGCCCACAGGGCGGCCAGCGGAGTGTCCTGGCTGACGCCGGCGCCGCCGTACCCCTGGATGGCCTTGTCGATCACCCACTCCGCCATCGCCGGGGTGCCGATCTTGATGGCCTGGATCTCGGTGTGCGCGCCCTTGTTGCCGACGGTGTCCATCAGCCAGGCCGTCTTGAGCACCAGCAGCCGGGACTGCTCGATGCGCACCCGCGACTCGGCGATCCACTCCCGGACGACGCCCTGCTCGGCCAGCGGCCGGCCGAACGCGATCCGCTCGTTGGCCCGGCGGCAGAGCAGTTCCAAGGCCCGCTCGGCCATCCCGATCAGCCGCATGCAGTGGTGGATCCGGCCGGGGCCCAGCCGCGCCTGGGCGATGGCGAAGCCGGTGCCCTCGGCGCCGATCAGGTTCTCCGCCGGCACCCGGACGTCGGTGAAGTCGATCTCGGCGTGCCCGCCGTGCGTGCCGTCGGTGTAGCCGAAGACGGTCATGCCCCGGCGCACGGTGACGCCGGGGGTGTCCCGGGGGACCAGCACCATGCTCTGCTGGCGGTGCCGGTCGGCGCCCGGGTCGGTCTTGCCCATCACGATGAAGATCTCGCAGCGCGGGTCCATCGCCCCGGACGACCACCACTTGCGTCCGTTGATGACGTACTCGTCGCCGTCGCGGGTGATCCGGGTGGCGATGTTGGTGGCGTCGGAGGACGCGACGTCCGGCTCGGTCATGCAGAACGCGGAGCGGATCTCACCCTCCAGCAGCGGCATGAGCCAGCGTTCCCGCTGCGCCTCCGAGCCGAACTCGGCCAGCAGCTCCATGTTGCCGGTGTCCGGTGCCGCGCAGTTGACCGCCTCCGGCGCCAGGTGCGGGCTGCGCCCGGTCAGCTCGGCGAGCGGAGCGTACTGGAGGTTGGTCAGGCCGGCGCCGTAGCGCGGGTCGGGCAGGAAGAGGTTCCACAGGCCGCGCTTGCGGGCCTCCGCCTTCAGCTCGGCCAGCACCGGGGTACGCGACCACGGGTCGCCGGTGGCCGCCTGCTCGGCGTGCACGGCCTCGGCCGGATAGACGTGCTCGGTCAGGAACCGGGTCAGCTCGTCGCGCAGCTCCTCGGTCCGGGCGTCGTACGAGAAGTCCATCACCGCTCCCTGGCGGCGGTCAGCCCGTGCGCGACCAGCGGTGCCACCATCTCGCCGATCCGGTCGAAGCCCTCGCCGAGCGTCTGCCCGAGCGTGTGGCGGTAGTGGATGCCCTCACAGATGACCGCGAGCTTGAAGCAGCCCAGTGCCACGTGCCAGTGCAGCGGCCCGACGTCGACGTCGCTGCGCCCGGCGTACCGGTCGATCAGCTCGGCGCCGGTGGGGAAGCCGGCGCGCGGGCCGAGCCCGTCGGCGACCGGGTTGCCGGCGGCCGTCTCGCTGTCACCCAGCACGTCCCAGTACGTCAGCAGCAGCCCCAGGTCGGCGAGGGGGTCGCCGAGGGTGGCCATCTCCCAGTCGAGGACCGCGTGCACGGCGACCGGGTCGGCTGAGGCGAGGAGATTGTCCAGCCGGTAGTCGCCGTGCACGATCCGGCCGGCGTTCGCGCCCTCCGGCGCGGTCGCCGCGAGGAGGTCACGCAGCTCGTCGATGCCGGGCAGCGGGCGGCTGCGTGACCGGTCGAGCTGCCCGGCCCACCGGCGGACCTGCCGGGCCAGGTAGCCCTCGGGGCGGCCGAAGTCGCTCAACCCGACCGCCGCCGGTTCGACGGTGTGCAGCGCGGCGAGGGTGTCCATCATCGCCATGGCCAGGGCATGCCGTCGCTCGTCGCCCAGCGGATCGGTCTGCCGGCGGGTGCGGAACACCTCGCCGGGCATCCGCTCCATCAGGTAGAACGGTGCGCCGATCACCTCCGGCTCGGTGCAGAGCAGCAGGGCACCCGGCACCGGCACCTCGGTCGGCGCGAGCGCCGAGATGACCCGGAACTCGCGGGCCATGTCGTGCGCGGTCGCCAGCACGTGCCCCAGCGGCGGCCGGCGCAGCACGACCTCGCGGTCGCCGAGGTGCAGCAGGTAGGTGAGGTTGGACTTGCCGCCCGCGATCAGCTGTGCACGCAGCGGCGCGACGGCCAGCTCGGGGCGGTGGTCCGCCAGGTAGCCGGCGAGCCGGTCCAGGTCCAGGCCGGCGGGGGACGCCGGAAGGGCCCCCGGCCGGAGCGCGTCGACGGCCGGATCGGTCATCCGACTAGTTGATGGCAGCCCGCTCACGTTGTCAAGGTCAGATTTTCCCCTCGGGACATGCCTCTGCAACAGGGACGAAATGGTCAACACCCAGGCTGGGACCAGCCTGCCGGCCGCCACCGCCGGCCCGCCGAGCGGAGGGACAGACATGTTGCTGCGAGTTCGGGTCACCCTGCCGGACCGTCCGGGCACCCTCGGCCAGGTCGCCCGCACGTTGGGCGTGTCCGGCGCGGACATCGTCCAGGTGGTCGTCCTGGAGCGGCTCGGGGGGCGCGCGGTGGACGACTTCACGGTGGTCTGGCCGGGCGCGGCGCGGGTGGAGCGGCTGCTGGCCGGTCTCGCGGCGATCCCGGGCGTGCGGGTCGACGGCGTGTGGCGGGCGATCGGCGCGCCCACCACCACCGGTCAGGACGCGGAGCTGCTGGCGCAGGTCGCGGCGAACCCGGCCGACGGGCTGGCCACGCTGGTCGACGCGGTACCCGGGCTGCTGGCGGCCGACTGGGCGGTCGCCGCCGTGGTGCCGGTGGACTGGGCGTCGCGGACCGGGGGCACCGGTGGGGCGACGGTCGGGCACGCGAGCTGGCGGACTCCCGTACCGCTGCGGCTGCCGGAGGTGACCCCGCTGCGCGGCCGGTCGATGACCACCCCCGACGGCACCCACCACGCGATCGCGCCGTTCGGGCGGGCCGGCCTGGTCCTGGTGGTGGCCCGCGAGCACAGCGAGACCCTCTCGGCGGCCGCGTTCCACAGCACCGAGGTGGACCGGCTCACGCAGCTCGTCCGGGCCAGCGCGGTGATCCTCGGCGACCGGCTGGACCTGGTCGGCGCGCCCCCGGTGGTCGCCGGCCCTTGAGCGGGGGCCCGAGGAGTTCCCGGGCCGTCACGGACCAGCAACCGGGCGGCAACAGCCGGGGGCGAGGCTCGTACCGGGGAAGGGAGCCAACCATGACGTTGTGGCGGATCCGAGCGACCGTGGACGACCGGCCGGGTTACCTGTCGGTGCTCACGGCGAGCCTCGCGCTGCGTGGGGTCAACATCCTCACCGTGCACGTGCAACCCACCGAGCGGGGCGCGGTGGACGACTTCCTCGTCGACGCGCCGGACGCGCTCGGCGAGGCGGAGCTGATCGCCGCCGTCGAGCGGGGGCGGGGGCGGGACTGCTGGGTGGCGCGCAGCGAGGCGCGCGGCCTGGCCGACCAGCCCACCCGCGTGCTGGCGTTGGCCAACCGGCTGGTGCGGGACCCGGACGCGACGGGCGAGGCGTTGTCCACACTGCTCGGCGCCGACTCGGTCAGCTGGCGGCCGGCCCCGACCCCGGCCGACCGGGGGATCGCGGGCACCAGCATGGTGCTGGCCGACCCGGCGGGCGGCTCGTTCGCGCTGCGCCGGGCTGCACCCGCCTTCACCCCGGCGGAGTACGCCCGGGCGCAGGCACTGGTCGAGCTGGCCGCCACCGTGGCGCGTCGGGCCTCCGAACAGGTCACCCTGGTGCTGCCCGACGGCGCCGAGCTCGCCGTCCGGCCGGCCTGCGCCGACGACCTGTCCGGCGTGCTGGACCTGCACGAGGGGTGCTCGCCGCGCAGCCGGCAGCGGCGCTACCTCGGCGGGGCGGCGGTGCCGCAGCCGAACCGGTTGCGTCGGCTGCTGGAGCCCAGCAGGGGGCTGACCCTGATCGCCACGGCCACCGACGACGACGGTGCGGAGTCGGTGGTCGCGATGGCGAACCTGCTCGGTGAGGGCGACGAGGCCGAGGTGGCGCTGCTGGTGCGCGACGACTGGCAGCGGCGGGGGCTCGGCTCGGCGCTGCTGCGCCGGCTGACCCGGCACGCCGACCGGGCCGGGTACGCGGCGCTGGTGCTGCACGTCCAGGCCGAGAACACCCCGATGCTGCGTACCCTGCGCCGGCTGGACCTACCCGGCTCGGCTGAGCGTGACGGCACCCTGCTCAGCCTCACCGTCCCGCTCACCGCGGAACGGACGGGCACCTTCTCGACGCCTGGCGGATAGGACGGGTCCGGCCGGGGTGTGTCAGGGCGTCGGGGGTTCGCGGCGGCCGGACACGCAGAACCGGTTGCCCTCCGGGTCGGCGAGCACCACGTACGGCGGCTCCGTCGGGTGTGGGTCGGTGGGGTAGTGCCGCCAGTGCACCCGCTGGGCGCCGAGGGCGAGCAACCGGTCGAGTTCCTCGTCGAGGCTGCGCTCGCCGGCGTCCAGGTCCATGTGGAGCCGGGGGAACTCCTGCACCGGGCTCTCGCTGAGGTCCATCGCGATGGCCATGCCCGGCACCCCAGGTGGCGGCTCCAGCACGATCCAGTCGTCGCCGTCGAATCGGGGCGCTCGGCGGCGGTAGCCGAGGGCGGCCGCCCAGAACGTCGCCGCCCGCCCGGCGTCGGACACGCCCAGGGAGAGCTGCTCAATGATGGCCATCTCTCGACCGTACGTCGGCGGGTCCGGTGTGGAGAGGGGCCCCTCGCGTTGGCAAGGGGCCCCTCTCCGTACACCACGTCAGGTGGCGGGGTAGCTGCTGTAGTCGGGGAAGTTGCCGTAGAGCCGGCTGTCGCCGCCGACGGTGACCGCCTGCACCAGCAGGTCGCCACCGACGAACGCGCCCTTCCAGGAGGCGCCCCGCCCGCCGAACGGCTCGTCCCGGTCGCCCCGCGAGCGCGGCTTGTTGATGCCCACCTTGAACGCCTGGAGGTCCACGGCGAGCTTGCCGGCCTCGTCGGTGTCGTCGCAGGCCAGCGACGCGACCAGTGCGCCGTTGGAGGCGTTCATGGCGGCCAGCAACTCGTCGGTGGTGTCCACCACGACGATCGTGTCGACCGGCCCGAACGGCTCGGCGTGCATCAACCGGGAGCGGCCCGGCGGAGCGAGCAGCACCGCCGGTGCCACGTACGCCGAGGTGTCCTGCCCGGGCAGGAACGGCGCGCCGGTCAGCTTGCCCCGGTGCAGGGGCACCGCGCCGCCGCGGACCGCCTCGTCGACCTTGCGGTGCAACTCGTCGGCCTTGGCGGCGCTGATCAGCGGCCCGAAGTCCAGCTCGGGCAGCGGGTCGCCAGCGGTCCAGGTCTCGTCCACCGCGAGCGGGTGCCCGAATCGGATCGAGGAAACCACGGGCAGGTACATGTCGAGGAACTCGTCGACGAGGTCGCGCTGCACGACGAACCGGGGGTACGCGGTGCAGCGCTGCTTGCCGTACTCGAAGCCCTTCCTGAGGTGCGCGGCGAGAAGGTCCCACTGGGAGAAGTTCCAGATGCCCCAGGCGTTGAGGCCCTCCTGCTCGATGAAGTGCCGTTTGTCGCTGTCGAGCAGCGCGGCGGCCACCTTGCCGCCGTTGGAGCGTCCGCCGACGAACGCCACCGCACCGATCTCCGGTGCCCGGACCAGCACTTCGGACAGTTCCTCGCCGCCGCCGGAGACGAGTGTGGCGGGCAGGCCGGCCCGGCGCATCAGCGCGTGCGCGACGGTGAGGCAGACCGCGCCGCCCTGGGACGGGGTCTTGGCGATGACCGCGTTGCCGGCCAGCAGTTGGACCAGTTCGGCGTGCACCAGGACGCTCATCGGGTAGTTCCACGAGGCGATGTTGCTGACCGGGCCGGGCAGCGGCTCGCGGCCGTCGGCGAGCATCCGGTCGATCTCGCCCGCGTACCAGCGGACGCCGTCCAGCGCCCGGTCCACGTCGGCGCAGGCCAGCCGCCAGGGCTTGCCGATCTCCCACACCAGCAGCAGCGCGAGCAGGTCGCGGTGGGCGGTGAGCGCGTCCAACGCGTCGACGACCCGGGCCTTGCGGTCGGCGAGCGGGGTCTGCGCCCAGGCCCGGTGCGCGGCGGCAGCGTGCGCGACCGCGGCGCGGGCGGTGTCGGCGTCGAGCCGGGGAAGGTTGATCACGACGGTGTTGTCCACCGGGGTACGCACCGGCGCGGGGCGGCCGACGGCCCGCCAGTCGCCTTCGACCAGGTTGTGCAGCGTGGTGACGCCGTCGACCTCGGCGCCGAACGCCTCGGGGGTGGCGGCCACCGCGCGGGCGAGGACCTCGGACCATGCGGTGCCCTCGGCGAGTCGTAGTGCCATCGCGTTCTCCTCAGGGTTGACCGGGGAGCGGCGGCGTCGATGGCACCGCTGGTGATCGGTACTGTCCCGCGCCGGGTAGCGGGTCAGCAACAGTACGTTTGTCTGGCTGGACGCCGTCGCGCTCGTACGACGCGGAATCCCACGCCGACGTACACCGTCCCAGCAGGGGACATGTCGACAGACTCATCAACAGATATCGATGATGTGACCTAGCTCCGGGCGTCGTCGGCCGGGTTACCCGTCAGTACGTACCGGCCGCCGAAGCGGATCAGGTGCGCGCGGCGGTCTTCCCAACCGGCGGTGGGCACATTACATTGGCGACTATCCATGGGAGCGCTTCCATGGTCACATGCCGCCACCTCCCCGTCGCCAGTGGCCGTGCCGTCCGACGCCGTCCCGCGTCGATGCGACCGCTGGCGGCGCCTCCGACAGGAGACGCCATGCGCCACCCCACCCGGCCGGTCCCCGGCCACCCCGGCCGCTACCGGCCACCGGCAACCGACCAGCCCTGGCCGCGCCGGCTGCTGGCCGCCGGCGTCGCGCTGATCGCCGGGGTCGCCCTGGCGGTCGCCGTACCGCCGTCCGGGCCCGCGTCCGCCGCGCCGGCCTTCAACTACGCGGAGGCGTTGCAGAAGTCGCTGCTCTTCTACGAGGCGCAGCAGTCCGGCCGGCTGCCCGACTGGAACAGGGTCTCCTGGCGCGGCGACAGCGCGCTCACCGACGGCGCCGACGTGGGCCTGGACCTCACCGGCGGCTGGTACGACGCCGGCGACCACGTCAAGTTCGGCTTCCCGATGGCGTTCAGCGCGACGATGCTCGCGTGGGGCGCGGTCGAGTACCGCAGCGGCTACACCGCGTCCGGGCAGTTGCCGCACCTGCTGAACAACCTGCGCTACGTCAACGACTACTTCATCAAGGCGCACCCCGCGCCGAACGTCCTCTACGGACAGGTCGGCAAGGGCGACGACGACCACAAGTGGTGGGGCCCGGCCGAGGTGCTGCCGATGGCGCGGCCCGCGTACAAGATCGATGCGAGCTGCGGCGGCGCGGACCTGGCGGGGGAGACGGCGGCCGCCATGGCCGCCTCCTCGATGGTGTTCCGGCCCACCGACGCGGCCTACGCCGCCCGGCTGCTCGGGCACGCCCGCCAGCTCTACACCTTCGCCGACACGGTGCGGAAGTCCTACCACGAGTGCATCACCGACGCGACCAGCTTCTACCGCTCCTGGAGCGGCTGGCAGGACGAGCTGGTCTGGGCCGCGATCTGGCTGCACCGGGCCACCGGCGAGGCCAGCTACCTGGCCAAGGCGGAGAGTGAGTACGACAAGCTCGGCACCGAGAACCAGTCCAGCACCCGCTCCTACAAGTGGACCATCGCCTGGGACAACAAGCAGTTCGGCGCGTACGTGCTGCTGGCCAACCTGACCGGCAAGCAGAAGTACGTCGACGACGCCAACCGCTGGCTCGACTACTGGACCGTCGGCGTGGACGGGCAGCGGGTGCCCTACTCGCCGGGCGGGATGGCGGTGCTCGACTCCTGGGGCGCGCTGCGCTACGCGGCCAACACCTCCTTCGCCGCGCTGGTCTACAGCGACCGGACCACCGACGCGACCCGCAAGGCGCGCTACCACGACTTCGCCGTCCGGCAGATCAACTACGCGCTCGGCGACAACCCGCGCAACTCCAGCTACGTCATCGGCTTCGGCGCCAACGCCCCGCGCAACCCGCACCACCGCACCGCGCACGGCTCCTGGTGGGACAGTCAGACGGTGCCCGTCGAGACCCGGCACACCCTCTACGGAGCGCTGGTCGGCGGGCCGTCGGCGGCCAACGACGCGTACACCGACAGCCGGTCGGACTACGTGATGAACGAGGTGGCCACCGACTACAACGCCGGCTTCACCTCCGCGTTGGTCCGGCTGGTCTCCGAGTACGGTGGCAGACCGCTCGCCGGCTTCCCGGTGGCCGAGACGCCGGACATCGACGAGCTGACCGTGGAGACCACGGTCATGCAGGCCGAGCCCCGGGCCACCGGGCTCGAGGTGATGATCTACAACAGGTCCGCGTTCCCGGCCCGGGCCCTGACCGACGGCCGGTTCCGGTACTACTTCCGCCCGGACGGCGCCGGGCCGGTGCAGGTCACCCCCGGCTACACCCAGGGCTGCCCGTCCCCGACCACCGCCCGCCAGTTCAGCGGCGACATCTGGTACGTCGAGGTCGACTGCACCGGGCACACCATCGCCCCCGCCGGGCAGTCCCAGCACCGGATGGAGGTCCAGTTCAAGATCGGGGTGCCGGAGGGCGGCACCTGGGACCCGACCAACGACCCGTCGTACCAGGCCACCGCCGGGCCGAACCGGAAGGTGCCGCTCTACTCCGGCACCACCCGGGTCTGGGGAGACGAGCCGGGGCCGTCCGTGCCGGACACCACCGCGCCGACCGTACCGGGCACCCCGGTGGCATCCGCGCTGACACCGAGGTCGGTCACCCTGACCTGGGCGGCGTCCACCGACAGCGGCGGCAGTGGACTGGCCGGCTACGAGGTCCGCGAGTTCCTGGTCGGCAAGGACGTGGTGGTCATCCGACCCGTCACCGGCACGACGCTCACCATCTCGACGCTGCTGCCGGAGCGGACGTACCAGTTCACGGTGGTGGCCCGCGACGGCGCCGGCAACACCTCCGCCGCCTCGCCGGTGCTCAGCGTGACCACACCGCCGGCCGGCAGCGCCGACACCACCGCGCCCAGCGCGCCCGGCACCCCGACCGCCTCGGCGGTCACCGCCACCGGAGTGACCCTGAGCTGGGCGGCGTCCACCGACAACGTCGGCGTCACCGGGTACCGCGTCTACCGCGAGGCCGGTGCCACCGACGCGCTCGTCGGCTCGCCGACCACCACCACGCTGGCCGTGACCGGGCTGACCGCCTCGACCGCGTACCAGTTCCACGTGGTGTCCGTCGACGCGGCCGGAAACACCTCCGCGGCGTCCGCGCCGGTCACGGTGACCACCGCGCCCCCGCCGGTCGGCGGCGCCTGCGCGGTGGGGTACGCCACCAGCGACTGGAGCACCGGCTTCACCGCCACCGTGACGATCACCAACACCGGCGCCACCGCGATCAGCGGCTGGACGCTGCGGTTCAGCTTCCCCGGCGGGCAGACCGTCAGCCAGGGCTGGTCGGCGACGGTCAGCCAGGCCGGCACGGCGGTCACCGCCACGAACCTCTCCTACAACGGCACCGTGGCCCCGCGAGCGTCGGTGAGCTTCGGCTTCAACGGCACGCACACCGGCAGCAACCCGAAACCCACCGCCTTCACCCTCAACGGCACCGCCTGCACGCTCGCCTGATTTGAGATCTTGGACAGTTGCCGTCAGCGGGGAACGGTAACTGTCCAAGATTCATGCCCGGGTACGCCCCGGCGTCAGCTCGGGGGTCCAGCCAGCGGCGATGAGGGCGCGCCGGACGGCGTCGGCGACCTCCTCGGGGCGGGCGCGGACCAGCCAGGCGGGGAAGCGCAGAATACGGTCGCCGCTGGTCCAGATGTCGTTCTGCCGGCGCATGTCGGCCGCCCACTGCCGGGCGTCCATGTGGTGCGCGCCGTCGATCTCCGCCTGCACCCGCCACTCCCGCCAGTACGCGTCCAACCAGCGGTTACGGCCCGCCGCGTCGACCCGGTGTTCCTGCAGGTCCGGAGCGGGCAACCGATGCCGCCGGCAGAGCCGTAAAAAGTTGATCTCGGACAGCGCCTGTGCGCCGCCCGTGATGTCATCGACGGTCTGCCGGATCAGCCGCCGGCGGGGTGCCCGGGGGAGGACGTCGAGCATGGCGCCCAATTCCTCCGGCAGCACCCGGCGCTGCTGGCAGCCGGCGGCCAGCAGCGCCTGTGCCTCGTCCACACCGGCCGCCCAGCCAGCCGCATCCACCAGCGCCCGTGCCGTCGTGGTGCGCGGCGGCCGGGCGCGCTGGACATGCGCCCGCGGCAGGATCGATGTGCGATGTACCAGGACCGCGGGCATGTCGATCGGCAGCCGCCGCAGGGTGGTCCGGGCGGCCCTGCGGGCGGCCGGTACCAGCACGTGCAGCGGCTCGCGTCGCAGTCCCCGTACCCCGGCCTCGGCGGCGGCGGTGACGCCGGCCAGTACCGCGCCCGGGCCGGTGGCCAGTACCGCCACCCAGAGGTGCTGGTCGCGGGTGAGTCGGCCGTTGCCGGTGAGCACGATCCCCCGGCAGATCGACCGCCACCGACCGGAGCGGATCCGGCCACGCACCGCCCCCTCGCTCAACAAGCGGGTGGCCTGCCCGGTGGTGAGGATCCCGGCCTGCTCGAAGGCGAGCCAGTCGAGCGCGTCGGCATCGTCGGTGGGCAGCATTCGTGGGAGTCTCGCTGCCGCCCGGCCCCCGCACCACCAGATCTTGGACAGTTGCCGTCAATGGGGAACCGTAACTGTCCAACATCTCACGTCGCGGACCGGGGATAAGCCGTCGGGATTCGGGGCAAGCCAGCGTCGTGGGGGAGTTGCTGACCGTCGGGCACGGCACAGCCGACCGGGTGCGGCTGGGCGAGCTGCTGACCGAGGCCGGGGTGGACCTGGTGGTGGACGTGCGGCGGTACCCGGCCAGCCGCACCAACCCGGACGTCCGGCGGGAGGAACTCGAGCGGTGGCTGCCCGGGATCGGGGTCGACTACCGCTGGGAGCCGCGCCTGGGCGGACGCCGGCACATCCCGTCCGGGGAGCCGGAGCCGGACACCTGGTGGACGGTCGCGGCGTTCCGGGCGTACGCCGCGTACACCCGCACGTCGGAGTTCGACGCGGCGCTGGCCGAGGTGCTCGCCGACGCGGCCGGGCGGACCACCGCGGTGATGTGCAGCGAGAGCCTCTGGTGGCGCTGCCACCGCCGGCTGATCGCCGACGTCGCGGTGCTCGGTCGCGGGACGCCGGTGGCGCACCTGATGCCGGACGGTCGGCTCAGCCCGCACCAGCCCGTCGAGGGCGCCCGCCGGCTCCCGGACGGGCACCTGTACTGGGACGGCTGAGCCGGCCCGCTCACTCCACGAGGTCGTCGGCGAGCAGGTCCATCAGCAGGCCGTCGTGCCAGCGGCCGTCCTCGCCGCGCTCGTAGCGGCGCAGCACCCCCACCGGCCGGAAACCGACCTTGGCGTACGCGCGGATGGCGGCGCTGTTCGCCGCCGCCGGGTCGATGGTGAACCGGTGGTGGCCGTGCTCCTCGATGAGGTGCCGGGCCAGGGTGCGGATGGCGTCCACGCCGAGCCCGGCGCCGCGTACCGCCGGGTCGAGGAAGATGTCCAGGCTGGCGTGCCGGTAGTCCGGGTCGGGCTCGGCGTACCACTGGATCGCGCCGATCACCCGGCCGTCGTGCTCGATGGCGTACAGCGCCAGGTCGTCGTCGGCCAGGTCGGCGCGAATGGACTCGGCCAGGTCGTCGCCACCGCGCCACCACCGGCGTACCTCGGGATCGGCCCGGATCGCCGCGAGAGCCGGCACGTCCGCGACCGTCGCCGGTCGCAGGGTCACCGCCCGCCCTCGCAGCATTGGCTCAGCCCCGGATCTCGCCGTGCTCGACACAGACCGCCGACCAGCCGACCGGCAGCACCTGCACCTTCATGCGACGGCGGCAACGGTGGCAGTATCGGGGCGGCTCCAGCTCGCGGGCCGACGCGCAGCCCGGGTGGGCGGTGCCGACCGGCACGGGCTCACCGCACCGGTCGCACCACAGCTCCGTCGTCGTCATGGCCGTCACAGCGTGGCGGAGAGGGCCTTGACCGGCATCTTCAGCTCGTCCAGCAGGTCCAGGTCGGCGGTCGCCGGCCGACCCAGCGTGGTCAGGTAGTTGCCGACGATCACCGCGTTGATGCCGCCGAGCAGACCATCGCGGGTGCCCAGGTCACCGAGGGTGATCTCCCGGCCGCCCGCGTACCGCAGGATGGTGCGCGGCATGGCCAGCCGGAACGCGGCGATGGCCCGCAGCGCGTCCTTGCCCTCCACCACCGGGCGGTCGCCCAGCGGCGTGCCGGGCCGGGGGTTGAGGAAGTTCAGCGGCACCTCGTGCGGGTTGAGCTCGGCGAGCTGCGCGGCGAACTCGGCGCGCTGCTCGACGGTCTCGCCGAGGCCGAGGATGCCGCCGCAGCACACCTCCATGCCGGAGTCGCGGACCATCCGCAGCGTCTCCCAGCGCTCCTCCCAGGAGTGCGTGGTGACCACGTTGGGGAAGTACGACCGGCAGGTCTCCAGGTTGTGGTTGTAGCGGTGCACACCCATGTCGACCAGGTCGTCGACCTGCTCCTGGGAGAGCATGCCCAGCGACGCGGCGACCTGGATGTCGACCTCCGCCTTGATGGCGGCGACGCCCTCGCGCATCTGCTTCATCAGCCGGTCGTCCGGGCCACGCACCGCGGCCACGATGCAGAACTCGGTCGCCCCGGTCTTCGCGGTCTGCTTCGCGGCCTCGACCAGGGACGGGATGTCCAGCCAGACCGAGCGCACCGGGGAGGTGAACAGGCCGGACTGGGAGCAGAAGTGGCAGTCCTCCGGGCAGCCGCCCGTCTTCAGCGAGACGATGCCCTCGACCTCGACCTCCGGGCCACACCACCGCATCCGCACGTCGTGGGCGAGCTGGAGTGCGGCGGGCAGGTGCTCGTCGGGCAGGTTCAGCACGGCGAGGACGCCGGCCTCGTCGAGGCCGACGCCGTCACCCAGGACCTGCGTCCGGGCCTGGTCGAGGATCTCTGGCATGGCTCGTACCCTACAAGGCTCCCCGGTCAGCCGGAACGGCCCGCCGGCCGGTCGATCCCGGTGTGAGCAGCGCTCACTGGCCGGATGACCGTGCCGGTTCGGCGGCGGCGACGAGCAGCGCGGCGGCCAGTGGATTCGTCGGGCCGGTGGTGGCGGGTGGTAATTTCGCCCGGCGGGTGTCGGCGTGACCGGCGCGGACGGTGGCGAAGGGGTGACGGTGGCGGACTGGCTGGCGGCGCTCGACCGCCGTGCGGAGTTGCGGGCGAAGGCCGGGCTGACCCGGCGGCTGCACCCGCGTCCGGCCGCGGACGGGATGACCGACCTGGCCGGCAACGACTACCTCGGCCTGGCCACCCACCCGGAGGTCACCGGCGCGGCCGCGGCGGCGCTGTCGGCGTACGGGCTGGGGGCGACCGGGTCGCGCCTGGTCCGTGGCTCCACGGACGCGCACCAGGCGCTGGAGGACGAGCTGGCCCAGTGGCTGGGCACCGACCGGTCCCTCGTCTTCTCCTCCGGCTACCTGGCCAACCTCGGCGCGTTGCGTGCCCTCGTCCAGCCCCGCACGCTGCTCGTCTCGGACGCGCACAACCACGCGTCCCTGATCGACGGCTGCCGGATCTCCGGCGCGGAGACCGTGGTCACCGCGCACGCCGACGTGACGGCCGTCGCCGCCGCTCTCGCGGTGGCCCCGGGTCGCCCGGCCGTGGTGGTCACCGAGTCGGTCTTCTCGGTCGACGGCGATCTCGCCCCGCTGGCCCAGCTGCACGCCGTGGCCCGCCGCTACGGCGCGCTGCTGCTGGTCGACGACGCGCACGCGCTCGGCGTGACCGGTCCGGCCGGCGCCGGCGCGGTCGCCGCCGCGGGGCTCACCGGCGAACCGGACGTGGTGGTCACGGCGACCCTGTCCAAGGCGCTCGGTGGCGCGGGCGGGGTGGTCGCCGGCCCCGCCGAGTTCGTCCGGCACCTGGTCGAGACGGGTCGTACGTTCATCTTCGACACCGCGCTGCCGCCGGCGGTCGCCGCCGGCGTGCACGCCGCGCTGCGGCTGGCCCGGGCCGGTGACGATCTGCGTGCCGAGCTGGCCGAGCGGGTGGCGCTGGCCGTCGAGCGGCTGCGTGCGGCCGGCCTGACCGTGTCCGCGCCGGACGCGGCCGTGATCTCGGTGACCGCCCCCGGGCCGGAGGCGGCGACCGCCTGGGCCGCCGACTGCCGGGACCGGGGCGTCGCGGTGGGCTGCTTCCGGCCGCCCTCCACTCCGGACAGCCGCTCCCGGCTGCGGCTCACGGTCAGCGCGGGGGTGCCCCGGGCGGCATTCGAGCGTGCCCTGGACGTCATCGTCGAGGTTGCCCCGTGAGCGCGAGGAGTGAGCCGGTGTTGCGAGCCCCGCAGTCGCCAACAGAGGTTGGCCCGTGAGCGCGAGGAGTGAGCCGGTGTTGCGAGCCCCGCAGTCGCGAACAGAGGTTGGCCCGTGAGCGGGTGGCAGGGGGCGGTGCTGGTCACCGGTACCGACACCGAGGTCGGCAAGACCGTGGTGACCGCGGCGATCGCCGCCGCCGCGCAGGCGGCGGGCCTGCGCGTGGCGGTGGTCAAACCGGGCCAGACCGGTACGGCCAGCGGTGAGCCGGGCGATGTGGACGCGGTCAACCGGCTGGCGGCCCCGCTCACCGGCCGCACCCTGGCGAGCTATCCGGACCCGCTCGCCCCGCTGGCCGCCGCCCGGGTTGCCGAGTTGCCGCCGCTGGAGCTGTACACCGCCGTGGACGCCGTCCGCGACGAGACCGACAAGCATGACCTGGTGCTGGTCGAGGGTGCCGGCGGGCTGCTGGTGCCGATGGGGCTGCGCCCGTCCGGCGAGCCGTGGACGATGGCGGATCTGGCGGTGTCGCTCGGCGCGCCCGCCGTGGTGGTCGCCCGCGCCGGGCTGGGCACCCTCAACCACACCGCGCTGACGCTGGAGGCGCTGGACCGCCGGGCGGTGCCGGCCGGCGTGGTGATCGGCGCCTGGCCGAGCACGCCGGAGTTGGTGCACTGGACCAACCTCACCGATCTGGTGCCGAACCTGCTCGGCGCGGTGCCCGCCGGCGCCGGCGCGATGGACCCGGGCGTGTTCCGGCGCTCCGCGCCGGGCTGGCTCACCCCGTCGCTGCACGGGGTGCTCGACGACTGGCGGACCTGGGCCGAGGAGAGCAGCTGAACACCTGACTTTCGTCGGTGTCCGCGCAGGTCGGGCGTGGGTAGCCTGGCCGCCGTGAGGATCGCGGGGTGGCCGTCGGCGGTGGCGCGGCGGCAGGGTCTGCCGGATGTGCTGCTCTGGGCGGTGCTCGCCGCCCCGATCGCGTACGCCGGGCTGACCCCGCCGCACTCGGGCCACGACCTGGCGTTGCTGGTCGGCGGGCTGACGGTGCTGACCGTGGCGGTGGCACTGGCACGGCGTCGGCCGCTGGTCGGCCTGCTGCTGGTGGTGCTCGGGTCGCTGGTGGACGGCAATTTCGTGTTCGCCATCCCGGTGTTCAGTTATCTGACCGGGCGGCGCAGCGCCATCGCCGCCCCGGCGGCTGTGCTGTTCGGAGTTATCGCGGTCGGTGGCACGGTGCTGAACCTGGGGTTGCTCGGCACCGGGGCGGGCACCTGGTTCCTGTTGGCCTCGGTGCTGCTGTTCGCCGGGGTCTTCCCGTGGCTGGTCGGCCGGTACCGCCGGCAGCAGCAGGAGCTGGCCGACGCGGGCCGCCGGCACGCCGACGCGCGGGCCCGCGAGCAGCGTGGCGCCGCCGAGCGGATCCGGTTGCGCGAGCGCGCCCGGATCGCCGAGGAGATGCACGACTCGCTCGGCCACGACCTCAGCCTGATCGCGCTGCGCGCCGCCGCGCTGGAACTCGCCGACGACCTCGACCCCCGGCACCGGGGGGCGGTGGGGGAGCTGCGGGCCAGCGTCGCCGCTGCCACCGAGCGCCTGCACGGCATCATCGGTGTCCTCCGGGAGGAGGGCGGCCGGGCGGGGCTCCGACCGGCCGGCGAGACCGTCGCCGATCTGGTGGACGGGGCTCGGGAGGCCGGGATGGCGGTCCGGTTGGACGCTCCACCCGGCGTCGTGGAGCTGCCCGGGATGACCGGGGCGGCCGCGCACGGGGTGGTCCGGGAGGCGCTCACCAACGCCGCCCGGTACGCCCCGGGCGCCCCGGTCCGCGTCACTCTCTCCCCCTTCGCGGACGGGATCGAGGTAGGGGTGCGGAACGGGCCACCACCGGCTGGACCGCTGCCCAGCCCGCCGTCCTCCGGGAGTGGTCTGCTCGCCCTCGCCGAGCGCGTCCGGCTGGCCGGCGGTGTCCTGGACGCCGGTCCGGGCCCGGACGGTGGCTTCGCGGTACGGGCACGCCTGCCGCTGCCCGCCGCCAGCGTCCTCGCCGACCCGGCCGGTGGCGTACCCGCCGATCTCGCGGCCGGCGTACCCGCCGATCTGTCCGCGGGCGTAACCGCCGGGCGGTGGTCGGCGGCGCTCGCCGAGCCCGGCGGCGGTTCGGTCGACGGCGAGGTGGAGCGGCCGGTCGACGCCGAGCGGCGGCTGCGCGAGGCCCGCCGCCGGGTACGGCGCAGCCTGTTGACCGCGCTCGCCGCCCCGGCCGGGCTGGCGCTGGCCCTGTCACTCGTCTACCACTCGTTCGCCACGGCGGGCACGGTGCTGGACGAGTCGACGTTCGACCGGATGCGGCCCGGCACCGCCCGCACCGACCTGGTCGGGTTGCCCCGCCGGCAGCTCACCCCGCCGAGCGGCGCCGGGGTGGCGGGTTGCGAGTACTACACCGACGGCAACTTCCCGCTTGCCGCGCCGACCTGGCGGCTCTGCTTCACCGACGGCCGGCTGGCCAGCAAGGAGCGAATCCCGCAGTGAACAGCGACACGGCCGTAGCCACCCCGGTCCGGGTGGTCCTCGCCGACGACGAGGCGATGATCCGGGCCGGCGTCCGCGCCATCCTCGCCGCCGATCCGACCATCGAGGTGGTCGCCGAGGCCGGAGACGGGCGGGCGGCGGTGGAGCTGGTCCGCGCGCACCGGCCCCGCGTGGCGCTGCTGGACATCCGGATGCCGCGGCTGGACGGGCTGGCCGCCGCCGCCGAGATCCGTCGGGTGGTGCCGGAGACGGCGACGCTCATGCTGACCACCTTCGGCGAGGACGACCACGTGGCCCGGGCGCTCGGGCACGGCGCCAGCGGGTTCCTGCTCAAGGCCGGCGACCCCCGCGAGCTGATCGCCGGGGTGCACGCGGTCGCCGAGGGCGGGGCGTACCTGTCGCCGCGGGTGGCCCGCCGGGTGATCGAGCTGGGCGCCGGGCGGCTGGCCCGCCGGCCCGCCGCTCGGGACCGGACGGCCGGGCTGACCGAGCGGGAACGGGAGGTGCTGGCCCTGGTCGGGGCGGGGCTGTCCAACGCGGAGATCGCCCGCCGGCTGCACCTGGTGGAGGGCACCGTGAAGGGTTACGTGACCAGCATCTTCACCCGGCTGGACGTCCGCAACCGGGTGCAGGCGGCGATCCTGGCGTACGAGGCGGGGCTGGTCGACGGCTGAGCGGGGGCCCGCGAGCCCCCGCTCAGTCCTCAGGCGTCGCGGCGGTGCAGCGCGGCCCGTCCCAGCAGCAGCGCCGCGCCGGCCCACCCGGCGAGCAGCAGCAGCCCGACCGCGCCCGGGTACGGCTCGGTGTCGCCGGCCAGGAAGTGCGCTCCGGCCACACCGGGGAAGATGTCGGCGATCCGGTTCAGCACGGCGATGTCCGGCTCCTGAAGCGACAGGGGCACGATCATCAGGGTGGCGAAGAGCACGGTGAGGGTGAGCACCGCGCTGCGCAGCGCCGCACCGAGGCCCAGCGCGAACACGCCGACCAGCGCGAGGTAGGTCGCCACCGCCACGACGTCGCCGATCGTGCCGGCGGCGGGCGTACGGCCCCACTCGCCGAGCACCGGCCGGGCGACCAGCGCGCCGACGCCGCCGAGCAGCAGCCCGAGGGCGAAGGTGACCGCGCCGGCGACCGTGGCCTTGGCCAGCAGCACCCGACCGCGGGAGGGGGTGCACTGCAGGGTGGTCCGGATGGTGCCGCTGGTGAACTCGGCGGTGATCGCCAGGAGGCCCAGCGCCAGCACCGCGTACTGGGTCAGCTCCATCGAGTCGATCACCACGCTGCCGGCGGTGACGATCCCCCGGTCGTCGGCCGGGTCGTCGTTGGTGTTGGCGTTGGCGGCGTAGATGGCGAGCTGCCCGGCGCTCGCGGCCATCAGCAGCAGCCCGGCCAGCGCCGTCCACCAGGTGGTCCGCACCGAGAACAGCTTGGTCCACTCGGCGGCCACCGCGCCGCGGAAGGGGGCGGGACGGGTGTCCGGCATGGTGTGGGTGCTCATCGTGCCCCGCTTCCGGTCGGGCCGCCGGCGTACTCGACGCTGCCGGCGGTCAGCTCCATGAACGCCTGCTCCAGCGACGCGCCGTGCGGGCTCAGCTCGTGCAACCGCACGCCCAGCTCGTACGCCAGGTCGCCGATCCGGTCCACGGTGGTCCCGGTGACGGTCAGCTCGTCGAGGCCGGCCGGTTCGACGGTGGCGCCGGCGGCGGTGAGGCGTGCGGCGAGGGTGGCCAGCCCGTCCGGGTGCGGACTGCGGACCCGGACGGCGACGGCGCTGCCGGCGATCACGTCGTCGATCGCCGCGTCGGCGAGCAGCCGTCCCCGGCCGATCACCACGAGCTGGTCGGCGGTGAGCTGCATCTCGCTCATCAGGTGGCTGGAGACGAAGACGGTCCGCCCCTGGTCGGCGAGCGAGCGCATCAGCTGTCGTACCCAGCGCACCCCGTCCGGGTCGAGGCCGTTCACCGGCTCGTCGAACATCAGCACCGGCGGGTCACCGAGCAGCGCGCCGGCGATGCCGAGCCGCTGGCCCATGCCGAGGGAGAGGGTCCGCCCCGGCTTGGCGGCGGCACGCCCGTCCAGACCGACGGTGTCGAGCACCTCGTCCACCCGGCGGTCCGGGATGCCGTTGCTGCGGGCCATGGCCAGCAGGTGCGCCCGACCGGACCGGGCGGGGTGGACGGCCCGGGCGTCGAGCAGCGCGCCCACCTCGTGCAGCGGCCGTCGCAGCTCCCGGTACGCCCGGCCGCCGATCAACGCCTGCCCGGCGGTGGGGCGGTCCAGGCCGAGGACCATCCGCATGGTCGTGGACTTGCCGGCGCCGTTCGGGCCGAGGAAGCCGGTGACCCGGCCGGGCGCGACGTCGACGGTCAGGGCGTCGACCGCGATGGCCGCCCCGAACCGTTTCGTCAACCCACGTAATGTGATCATGCGCTGACGCTAGGCGCGGGGACCGCTGTCCCGCCGCACCCGAACGGCACCACCCGACCCTGACCTTCGTCAGGCCGAGGGCCGGTTGGTCACCGTACGTAATCCTCCAGAAGTGCCGGTGTGAGCCCGGCCCGGTGGATCGCCTTCAGCGCCGCGAGGAGGTCGTCCATGAGCGCCGGCCGGAAGTGCATGAGCAGTACGTCACCGGGCCGTACCACCTTCTCGGGGGTCTGGTAACGAACCTTCCCCTCGTGGACCGTCTCGGTCCAGTGGATGACCGCCTTCGCGCCGCAGTCGTGTGCGGCCTGCAACGTGGTGGAGTCATGTTCACCGAACGGTGGGCGGAACAGCGTCGGCCGCTTGCCGAACAGCGCCTCCAGCCTGTCCGCCGCACCGCAGATCTCCTGCTTCTGGTAGCTGTACGACCGGCCGGCCAGTGAGGTGTGGTTGATGGTGTGGTTCTCGACGACCCCGCCCGCCACCTCGATCTGCCGGAAGTAGACGTCGTGCTCCTGGGCCGCCGGTGAGTTCAGGAACATCGTGACCGGGATGCGGGCCCGCCAGACGAATTCGGCCACCGCGGGCGGGCGGGCCAGACCACCGTCGTCGATGGTGATGAAGGCGACCTTCTGGTCGGTCGGCAGGCGGTGCCAGAACGCGGCCGTACCGGTCGCGGGCAACAGCACCGGTTGCGGTGGTGGCGCCTCGGGAAAGGTCGGCACCTGCGACACGTACCACTCCAAGCTCCCGGGCGCGGGCTTCGCCGTCGGGGACGGCGAGGCCGACGGTGTCGGGGGCGGGGTGGACGGGATCGGCTGGCCCGCGGCGATCTGCCGGGCGTGGGCCGTGTGGCCGGCGCTGGCTGCGCAGGCACTCAGCGCCAGCAGGGCCAGAAGCGCGACGACGACACGGATCCGACGAGCAGGGGTGGCTGACACGCCCGGAAACTTACCGAGGTGATGTCAGGATCCGGTCAGGCGGTGTGCTCCCGAAGAGCGTTGGACGACGAAGGCGTCCGGCATCCGGAAGGTGAGATTGTCCGGGCACCACGGCGGGCGGACCACGGTCGCCCCGTCGAGCAGCGGCGCGGCCTCGGCCACCACCACGGCCGCCTCCATCCGGGCCAGCACGTCGCCGACGCAGCGGTGTGCGCCCGCCCCGAACGCCAGGTGCCGGCGCGATCCCCGCTGGCCCGGGCGGAACTCGTCCGGCGCTTCGACGACCGCCGGGTCCCGGCCGGCGCGGGCCAGCCAGAGTACGAGGCTGGTGCCCGCCGGCACCGTGGTCCCGCCCAGCGTGCTGGCCGCCGCCGCGACCCGCCGCCAGGTGACGATCGGCGGTTCCAGCCGCAGTCCCTCCTCCACCACGTCGGCCACCGCGATCTCGCCGGCGCGGAGCCCGGCCCGCACCGCGGGCTCGCCGGCCAGCCGGTGCAGCAGCAGGGTGAGGAACTGCGAGGTCGTCTCCTGCCCGGCGACGAGCAGGAAGAAGAGCGCCGCGACCACCACGTCCGGCGGGTGCCCGGCCGCACGCAGCTCGGCGGCCAGCCCGCCGCCGGTGGCCGCGAAGGCACGCAGCACCCCGTGGAACCGGCCCACCTCGGTGGCGAGCGCCACCTGTCGGTCGGCGTCCAGCGGGGCCCAGAACAGCTCCAGCGCGGCGCGGGCGAACTCCTTGACCGCCTCGACCGGTGCGTCCGGCAGCTCGACCAGTCGGGCCAGCACCAGCAGTGGCAGGTCGGCGGCGAGTTCGGCGTAGAGGTCGACCGGTGCGCCGGCGTCGAGCGTGGCAGCCAGCCGGGTGACCCGGTCGCGGACCAGCGCGGTGAGCCAGGGGCGCTGTGCCGCGACCCGGGTGGGGTGCAGCGCGTCGGCGACGATCGACCGGATGGCCGGATGGCGGGCACCGGAGTTGTTGGCGAGGGTCGGCGGCAGCCGGAACCGGTGCCCGGCCAGCACCCGCAGAGCCGTCACCGGCATCGGGGTCACCGCGTCGAGCGCGTTGTCCGGCCGGTAGGTGACCGGGTCGGCGAGGACCTGGCGGACCAGCGCGTGTCGGGTGACGACCAGATGGCGTACGCCGACGTGGTCGGTCACCGTGGCGACGTCCGGCCAGGGTGCCTCGACCGCGGACCCCCAGCTCCGGAACAGCACGCCGACACGCTAGCCGGCGGCCCCCGGCAGCCCGGCCCGCAACCGCCAGACGGTGGTGCGCTTCACCCGGACGCTCTCCAGCGCCTCCGGTACCGGTACGTCGTAGTGGGCCAGCTCGTCGAAGCGGTCCCGGGGCAGGAACGCGCGGCCAGGGTCCCCGACCAGCACCAGGGCGCCGGCCCGGGTGGCGCGCAGCAGGAACCGCAGCATCCGGCGGGCCATCGCCTCGCTGTAGAAGGCGTCCCCGGCGAGCACCACCTCGGCGTCCCCGGCGTCGCCGTCGAGGATGTCGGCGAACTCGGCGTCGACGCGTACCCCGTTGGCCTCGGCATTGAGCCCGACGGCCGCGACGGCCAGTTCGTCGACCTCGACGGCCCGCACCGACGCCGCTCCGGCGCGGGCGGCGGCGATGGCCACCAGCCCGGAGCCGGAGGCGAGGTCGAGCACCCGGCGGCCGGCGACCAGCTCCGGATGGTCGGTCACGTGGCGGGCGAGCGCCTGGCCGCCGGCCCAGGCGAAGGCCCAGAACGGCGGCGGCCGGTCGCTGCTGAACTCACCTTCGGTCAGCTCCCAGAGCCCGATCGGCTCGTCCGCCTGGTGCAGCCGCACCTCGGGGACGAAGGCGACCGGGGCGAGCCGGGCGTTGAGCCGGACGAAGGTGGTGGAGAGTTCGGACACCGGGGGATTGTCTCCCACGCGGGATCGCCGGCGACGGACGGAGGCGGGAAGAACCGACGTCCGAAGGTCCGGCTTGGTGAGGGGTTCACCACTCTCGGTGAAATCACCCCCCGTCCTTGACGGCCGATGCGAAGACACCCGTCTGGTTCGCCCACCCGCGTGCTCCTAGCGTTTCCCGGAGGGCCGAGGAGAAGCGAGGCGGTGGTGGTCGTGTGGCGGTACGCGCTGAGGCTCGGGGTGGTGCTGGCCTGTCTGAGCGGCGTGGAGGTGGTCCTCGCCGCTCCGGCGCAGGCGGCGTTCGCCACCGAGCTGAGTGGGCTGCCGGCCCGGTTCAGCGCCGGCGACCAGGTGCGCACGGTCTCCGCGGTGGTCTCCCGGACGGACCGGCGCGGTGGATGCGTGAAGGTGCGCTGGTCGATGGTGCTCAGCGTGCAGGGCATCCGACTCGACCAGGTGAAGATGGACCGGGTGGAGGAGAGCGGCGACTTCCCGCTGGACATCCAGACCGAGGGCGACGTGGCCCGGTTGACGGACCGGCAGCTCGACCCGGGCACGCTCTGCCCGGGCCGCACGGTCACCGCCCGCTACCGGGTGGCCTTCGCCGAGGACGTCACGGATGGGCGGGTCACCCTCGCCGCGGAGGCGTACGACGCGAACCTGCGACTGCTCGCCCGGCAGACGGCCACCCGCTCGGTGGTGGGAGCGGGCGGCACCCCGAGCGCGTCGCCGGAGCCCACCGCCACACCGGCGGAGCCCAGCGCCCCGGCCGCGGAGCAGAGCGGTCCGGCGGAGGAGCCGGCCGTCGACCAACCGGTCGACGCCGCGCCGCCGGAGGCCGGTGCCGGCCGTCCGGTCGCGCAGTCCAGCGGTTTCGGCGTGGTGCAGGCCGCGTTCCTGCTCGGCGGGTTGCTGCTCTTCCTGGGGGCGGGGCTGCTGCTGCGGCTGCGCCACCTGACCCGGGCGGCGGCCGCCGAGGCCGACGACCCACCGGTGGACCGGCGCTGGGAGCGACCGGCCTGGCGCTGATCGGGGGCCGTCGGGGCCGGCGACGGTGCGCCGGCCCCGACGGTGTCACTTCGAGAACGCCTGGAACTCGGCGATCCTGATCTGGTCCCGGGCCGGGCTGGCGGTCGCGCAGTCCGTCGTCGTGGCCGGGTCGTCGTCCTGCTCACCGGCGTAGTGCGGGCCGCCGGTGCACTGGCTGGCCAGCACCTCCAGTCGCAGGTGGGTGGCGAGGGTGGTGGGCACCGCGAACGTCCGGAGGTTGATGTCCCGGCTGTACGCCCGGTACGCCCCGCCGGGGAACGCGTCGCCCGCACTGGTGTAGATCCGCTGCCAGCGCGCCGGATCCGCGCAGTCGGTGGTCTTCGCGTTGCAGGCGGACACCGCGAACGAACGCAGCGCGCTGAGCGCGTTCTGACTGCCGGTGTCGGCGTCACCGACGATCGCGGGGCGCAGCATGGCGCTGACGTTGACCCGCTTGACCACCTGCGGGGCGTCCCCGGGCAGCGCCACGGTGAGCTGCCGGCCAGCCACCCCGTCGAGCGAGGCCCAGTTCGTGGCCTCGGTGTCGTCCGCGACCCGGTCCAGGTTGACCCCGTCGCCGCTGATCGTGGCGCCGGACGCGGTGGACGCGAGGTTGCGGCTCATCCGCAGGTCCACGTACCCGTCGTGACCGGCCTTCGCGACCACGCTGAGCCGCTGGTGCCCGAAGCCGGGTGCCACGGCGAGCAGGTCGTACGTGCCGGCCACCAGCTCCACGGTGTCCGGCAGCGGCGTCGCCGGGTCGGTGTCCGCCACCGGCACCGCCCGCGCCTCGTACTGCCCGACGTACACGCGGATCGGCGCGTCGGCGCTGTCCCCGCGCGGCCGCAGGGTGAGCGTCGCGTTGCCGCTACGCGGCGAGGCGAAGCTCGGCGTGGGGTCGGTGTCGGCGGCGCCGTTGGTGACGGCGTCCCGGCCCATCCCGGAGCGGGCGAACTCGGCCCAGATCAGGTCCTGGTTGGCGCCGCCGAAGCGGAGCAGGTCGGCGGTGAGCATGTTGTCCCGCATGTCGAGCATGCTGACCTGGCTGGCGGCCTGGAGCAGGAACGAGTCGAAGACCAGCTGCGACCAGCGCCGGTTGCCCGGGCACTTGTCCGCGGCGACCTTCCCCTGCGCGCACTCCAGCTGCCGCTGCGGGGTGCCGAGGCCGTACCGCTTCACCAGGGCCGACCGGACCCGGAAGTTGGTGGCGCCCCAGATCTCCCCGTCGGCGTGCACGGCGGGGCCACCGGTGTTGTAGCCGATGTCGGAGTAGTTGAGCGGGCTGCGGCTGAGGTCGTAGTTGCGGATGCCGCTGACCAGGTTGCCGGTGACGTAGCCGCCGGTGACGAAGGGCGACTCGCCGGGGGCGCGCAGCCCGTTCTGGAAGAGGTACTCGGCGGCGAGCAGGTCACCCCACGACTCACCCATCGCCCCGCCCTGGTGGCCGCCGATCCCGCTGTCCGGGCCGGCGATCATCCGGTTGGTGATCGCGTGGGTGTACTCGTGGCCGATCACCGTCATGTCGTAGTCGCCGTCCACACAGGGCGGGTACGGGCCGCCGGCCTGCGGCTGCCACAGGTACATGTTGGTGGTCGGCGGCAGCCCGTCGCGCGGGGTGCCCTGGTTGGCGTTGTTGCGGTTGCCGGTCAGCGCGCCCTGCTGGGCGCGGCCCTGCTCGGCGTCACCGCCCAGCCCGGCCGGGGTGAGGTTGACCGCCTGGAGGTTCCACGCCGACTCGGTGAAGCCCAGCTGGTAGGACCAGTCGTGCATCCGGTTGTGCATGGCGAAGAGGTTGGCGATCGACGCGTCGGCGTCGTTGCGCTGCGCGGAGGTGAACACCGCCGGGTTGCACTTCGCCTGGTGCCACTGGTCGGTGAACGGGTACTCGTAGCGGCGTTCCGGGCTGGGGGTGGCCGGCACGACCGGGGTGCCGGCGCCCCAGGAGAGCACCGTGTTGGCCGAGTTGCCGCGCGAGGTGAAGGTGGGCGTGCCGGTGGCCGCGTCGACGTCCCACGGCTGGCCGGTGGCCGGGTCGCGGAAGGCGGCCTGGCAGCCGGGTGCGGGGTCGCCGCACCAGCGCACCCGAGGGTCCTGCCCGGGGCCGAGGTCGCGCGGTGGGGTGGCCGGGAAGACCGCCCAGCTCGGGTTGTCGGAGTCGAAGTCGACCAGGTCCTCGCGGACCAGCACCTGCCCGGTGATGCCGTCCACGTAGGTGGTGAAGGCGGCCGGGTGGTCGGTGTCGGCACCGATGAGGGTCACCTCGTACGCGGCTCGGGGCCCGTCCAGCGGGGTCGGCACGGCGACCGCCCGGACGGTGTGGCTGGCCACCGCGCTGGCGTCCAGCTTGGCGTCGGCGAGCGCGGCGGCGTACGCCTGCTCGGAGGTCCGGGTGGCCGGCGCGGGTGCGGCGGTGTCGCGGGCCAGCGAGGAGCTGACCGACAGCACCGTGCCCCCGGTGACCGCGATGGTGACCAGGCCGTCCGGCCCGGCCGGCAGGTCGCCGAAGCGCTGCCGCAGGGTGACCACGGCGCCGCTGCCGATCGGCCGGACCAGCACCCGCTCCAGGTCGGCCACCGCGGCGGCGTCCATCCCGAACAGGTCCCGGTTGGCGGACAGGTAGGCGCGGGCGGCGGCCTCCGGGTCGGTGGGCAGCCCGGTGGCGAGTGGGGCGCGGCCGGGGCCGAGGGCGTGCGGGGTGCCGAGCCGGTTCCATCGCACGTCGGGGTCGGCGGCGCGGGCCAACCCGCGTTGGCGGGCGTCCGGCGCCGCCGTACCGACGCGGTTGTCGACGTCGGCGTGCTGGTGCCCTTCGGCGAACGGCCCGGACCGGCGCTCGGCGGACGGTGCGCCGCCGGTGGGGGCGGCGGTGCTCACGCCGGTGGGAAGCAGCGCGGCGATCGTCGCCGTCGACGCCAGGACGGCGATGAGCCGGCGTCGACGCCGGCTCATCGGGGGTGACCACTCGGGTTGTGGCACGGGACCTCCTCGTGGGAGCGGATGGCCGGCGGCCGCCGGCCGGCGATGCGCGGTAACGCATGCGCATCTGTGGATATCAGCCGGTCGGAATGGCGGCAAGGTCCGGGCACGTCGACGCGCCGACGGATCGAGGTAATTCCCGTCGGAAGGATGCTCGGGCGTTCTGGTCGCGCAGGAACGACGCCTCAGCGCGGCTGCCGCCGCTGGGCCGGGTTCGGCGGGCTCAGCCGCCCGGCGTCCAGTCGGCGTCGCGGCCGAAGGCGGCAAGGAGGCGGTCCTGCTCGTCATCGTCGGCGGACGCCCGGGCATGGAACCGGACCAGATCGTTGCGTCGGTAGTCGTCGACCCGGCCGGCGAACCACCGGGCGCACGCCCGCACGACGTCCGGGTCCATCCGCGGCTCGGTCCCGATCGCCACCGCCAGGTCCCAGCCGTGCACCAGGTGCTCGGCGAGAAGTTGCTGGAGGTACTCGTCGGCGGGGGTGTCACCGGCGGACAGATGCACGGTGCGGTCGCGCGTGCCGGGATGGGTGGCGGCGATCTCGGCCTGCGCGGCCGCCTCCCGCGCCATCGTGGCCGGTTCGTCGCCGAGTTGGTCGCCGTCGAACCGGTCGCCCACCTCCTCGATGGTCCGGCCGGCGAGCAGCGGCACGCTCCACCGGTCCTCGCCGACCACGTGGTTGACCAGCGTGCGCACGTCCCAGTCGGGGCACGGTGTCGGATCGGACCACTGACCGGGACGGACCTGGTCCACCCGGTCGACGAACTCGGCCAGGCTCCGGCGGTACGCCTCCAGCAGGTCCATGCTGCCGATTGTTCCGGCCGGCGCGGCGGGCCGAGCTGTTTTGCCGGCCCCGGCCGGGTGATCTGTCCGGGCCCTCGACTGGCCGCCGGCGATCAGTCCAGGTCGGCCGGGTCCAGGCCGAGCTCCCGGGCGGTGACCAGGCGGACCCACTCGCCTAATTGCCGGCGGGAGATCACCCGGTCGTGCACGGCGAGTTGTACGGCCAGGCCGTCCATCACCGCGCTGATCCGCCAGGCGGCGCCGTCCGGGTCGGCGCACTGGAAGGTGCCTTCGATGACCCCGTCGGAGATCACCGCGGCCAGATCCTGCCGCCAGCGCAGGTCGAGCCGGCGGGACACCTTCTCCAGCTCCGGGGTACGCAGCGACTCCGACCAGCCGTCGATCCACATGGACCAGGAGGTGGCCCGCCCGGCCGGGGTGTAGAGCTTGAGGATCCGGCGGAGCTTGGTCAGTGGCGGGGCCAGGGAACGGGTCACCGCGTCCAGTCGGGCGAGATCCTGCTCGACCGCGTACGCGAACGCCTGCGCGAGCAGCCGCTCCTTGGTAACGAAGTGGTAGAAGACCAGTGCTTGACTGACTCCGGCGGCCTGCGCCACGTCCGCTGTCCGGGTGTTGGCCAGACCGCGCTCCACGATCACGTCACAGGCGGTGCGCAGCAGGGCATCCAGGCGGATCTCGGCCGCACGTCTCGTCACGACGTCACCGTAGCCCATTCGATCGAACACGAACAGTTACCAACAGCGTCCGATCCGCGAATGCGAAAGTCGGAAGCCGGACACTTCCTGGAGGCGCCTTCGGTCGTTCTCATAGGGGCGTTTCGTCAAGCTCCGCCGGCACCGACCGGTGCGCACGGACGCCCGTCGGTCGCCGCCGCACCCGGCGATGGCGGTCCCGGCCCGCCGATGTCGGAGTGTGACCGACCGTCGAGCATCAGACCAGCCCCCTAGGAAGCCGGCCGGGGGTGATCGACTCGATCTCGTCGATGTCGCGGTGTCCCGGCGGCTGACGCCCCGAGATCGGCGATCCGGAGTCGATCACCCCCGCGCGGTGCGGAGGGACGCGCCGACGTGGACCCCGAGTTGGCAGTCGTTCACCGGCTCGGCTAAAGTTCTCATCCGTCACCCGGGAACGCCGGGGGCGTGCGGACGTAGCGCAGCTGGTAGCGCATCACCTTGCCAAGGTGAGGGTCGCGGGTTCGAATCCCGTCGTCCGCTCGGAGCTGCCGCCACGTATGACGGGGGCAACCTCGGTGGGGTGGCCGAGAGGCGAGGCAACGGCCTGCAAAGCCGTGTACGCGGGTTCAAATCCCGTCCCCACCTCAGCAACAAGGCACGGGCGATTGGCGCAGTGGGAGCGCGCTTCCTTGACACGGAAGAGGTCACTGGTTCAAACCCAGTATCGCCCACCAGCTATATGAACAGGTCAAACGGCTCGTTACCGAGAATTCGGTAACGAGCCGTTCGTTTCCTGCCCAGGGGCGAACGGGTCCGGTGTGGGCCGGCGGCAAGAGGTAGGAAACGCCTCAGGTCTTCCGCGGATCGTTTCGGGAGTCGACGTAATCCAAGGAAATCGGACCGATCGCGGTTACTTGCGTCACGTATTCGCCGGATTTCGCCCAGTGGAAGTGGGAGGTTCCGCCCGGCAGCACGACGATGGCGCCCGGCGGGTACGCCTCCAGCTTGTTCTCGTCGAACTCGTCGCCACGGCCGATGTAGAAGACACCGGAGATGACCCTGTAGACCCGGTCCTCGTGGTGCCGGTGCGGCATCAGCCTCTCGCCGGCGGGCAGCCTAACCCGGACCACGTACGGCTCGGGCTCCGGCGGCTTGCCCACCATGACGGCGAGGCGGGCCGTAGGCGGAAACCCGGAAACGGTTGCCAGTCGATGTCCTCCTGCAGAACCGACCTGAAGACGTCCTGGCCAACGTGGTGGGTGCCCATCGGAGGTCGGCCGCTTGGGCTGCCCTGCCGCCTGAGCCGCGCCGGGGTCAGTGATGCGACGGAGCGGCCACCTCGACCGAGGCGGCCGCTCCGTCGGGATTGATCCCGCGACTCCACCGGCGACGGCCGGTGGTCGTGTCACAGCGGCGGTGCGATGTCCCGCCGCTCCTCGACCCGCCGGTACTCCACCGGCTCCTCGACCCGCCGGTACTCGACCGGCTGCTCGCTGGTGGTGACCACCTCGCGGCGGCGACCCCAGATCACCGCGGTCATGATCAGGCCGAGCACGCCGGCCGCCATGAGGATCCAGCCGACCACGTCGAGGTTGATGCCGCCGACGCTCGCGTCCAGCGCGAAGGTGAGGATCGCGCCGACCGCGATCAGGAAGATGCTGGTGCCGATACCCACGACAGCCTCCTTAAGGGGATGTGGTGTGCTGTCGAGCCCTTCAGTACCCCACCGCCGACCAGCGCAACCGCCACCGCGCAGGGTGGCGCGTCGGGCGATCTTGCGATCGGGTAGAGTTCACCCGTCGCCGGCGCACGCCGGGGACGTGCGGACGTAGCGCAGCTGGTAGCGCATCACCTTGCCAAGGTGAGGGTCGCGGGTTCGAATCCCGTCGTCCGCTCGCGATCCGCCCCACGGGCCTGGCCGCCGGTTCGGGCGGTCACCACGGGCGATTGGCGCAGTGGGAGCGCGCTTCCTTGACACGGAAGAGGTCACTGGTTCAAACCCAGTATCGCCCACCAGGTGAAACGGCTCGTTACCGCACGTTCGGTAACGGGCCGTCCCCGTATCGGCCACCGTGGCGCACGCCGTGCGCCGACAATAGGGTGGCGATCCCGGACCGGCCGTTGCGAGACTCTGGTCCGTGCGAGATCCCGACCGTTTCCGAGCCGCCGTGGGCGCATGGGCCGCCGGTGGCGCGGACGCCGCGGCGGCGGCCACAGTGGCCCGTCAGGTGGCCGGCGACGGCCTGACGGCGGTCGTGCTCGTCGAAGGGGTCAGCGACCGGTGCGCGGTCGAGGCGCTGGCCGAGCGGCGCGACCGTGATCTGGCCGCCGAGGGCGTGTGTGTCCTGCCAATCGGCGGCGCGATGGGTGTCGCCCGGTTTCTGCGGATCCTCGGCGCGAAGGGGCTCGCCCTGACCGTGCGGGGGCTCTGCGACGAGGCTGAGGAGAGCTTCTTCCGGCGCGGTCTGGAGCAGGCCGGCATGGGCGTCGACCTGACCCGGCCGGAGATGGAGGCGCTCGGCTTCCACGTGTGCGTCGCCGACCTCGAGGACGAGCTGATCCGTGCGCTCGGCAGCACGGGCGTCGAGCGGGTCATCGCGGCCGAACAGGATCTGACCAGATTCCGGGTCTTCCAGAACCAGCCCGCGCAGCGCGGTCGGGCGGTCGAGCGGCAACTGCGCCGGTTCATGGGCACGATGAGCGGCCGCAAGGCCCGGTACGCTCGCGCGCTCGTCCGGGCCCTCGACCCGGCCCGCGTCCCCCGTCCGCTGGATCGCCTCCTCGCCGACACCTGATCAGGGGCGCCGTCGCCGTTCTGCTGTGGGGAGATCCGCTACCGGTGAACACGGGTGCCGCCCGTGGCCGCCACCCGGCAGGGTGGACACATGAGACTGCTGGTGCTGGGCGGGACGGGGTTCGTGGGCGGGGCGACGGTCGCCGAGGGGGTGCGCCGGGGCTGGTCGGTGACGGTGTTCAACCGGGGGCTGCACGGGTCGACGCCGCCGGGCGTACACCGGCTGCGGGGTGACCGGACCGCGCCGGGCGGCCTGGCGGCGCTGGCGGGCGGCGAGTGGGATCTGGTGGTCGACACCTGGGACGGCGCCCCACGGGCGGTGCGGGCCGCGGCCCGCACCCTGGTCGCCGCGGTCCCGCACTACGCCTACATCTCCAGCGGCTCGGTCTACGTCCCGCCGGCACCGGCGCACATGGGCGAGGACGCGCCCACCGTGGACGCGAGCGCCGATGCCTCCGACGGGGAGTACGCCGAGTGCAAGGCGGGCGGGGAGTTGGCGGCGACGGAGGTCTACGGCGAGCGGGCGCTGCTGGTGCGCGCCGGGTTGATCCTCGGGCCGGGCGAGGACGTCGGCCGGCTGCCCTGGTGGTTGCAGCGGGTGGCCCGGGGCGGTGACGTGCTCGCGCCCGGCCCGGTGGACCTGCCCGTGCAGTACATCGACGTGCGGGACCTGGTCGGGTGGACACTGGACCGGGCCGTCGAGGGGGTCGGCGGCGCGTTCAACGTGATCAGCCAACCGGGGCACACCACCATGGGTGAGTTGCTGGACTCGGTCGTCGAGGTGACCGGCTCCGGCGCCACGCTGCGCTGGACGGATCCGGCACCGATCCTCGCCGCAGGCATCGTCCCCTGGAACGACCTGCCGATCTGGATTCCGCCGCGGCACGAGTTCCGGTGGTTGCAGGAGCGCGGCGTGCAGAAGGCGTACGCGGCGGGGCTGACCTGCCGCCCGGTGGCCGACACCGTGGCCGACACCTGGCGCTGGCTGGAGGCGGTGGGGTCGGTGCCACCCCGCGCCGGCAAGCCGCGCCGGGTGACGGTGGGGCTGGACCCGGCGCGGGAGGCGGCGCTGCTCGCCGCGTGAACGGGTTCGTCGAGCGGGGGTGGTGGTGCCGGCTCAGGCCGGCACCACCGGCAGGTCCAGCACCTCGTCGAGGGAACGGCGGGGGGTCGGGCGACCCGGCTGGCCGTACCCGATCCGCAGCACCATCTGCGGCGTCAGCGTTCCCGGACCACGGCGACCGGGCAGTGGGCGTGCTGGATGAGCTGCTGGCTGACCGAGCCCAGCAGCATGCCGGCCAGCCCACCCCGGCCCCGGCTGCCGACCACCACCAGCCGCGCCTCGCTGCTGGCCTCGATCAGCGTGGCCGCCGGGCTGCCCGGTACCAGGTCGACGGTCATGGCCAGTTCGGGGAACGTCCGCCGCCACGGCTTCAGCGTCTCCTCCACCGCCGCCCGCTCGTCCGGCACCCCGGCCGCCCCGCCCGGGCCGGGCGTCCAGGCCCGCAGGACGCGCAGGGGCACCCGCCGCTGGGCCGCGCGTTCGGCGGCGAAGCCGAGCGCCACCAGCGACGGCTCGGAGCCGTCCACGCCGACCGCCACCGGTCCGTCCGGTGTGTTGCGGGCGCCGTCGCGGACCACCACGACCGGGCAGTGGGCGTGCGCGGCGACCGCCACCGCCGTCGACCCGGCGAGCAGCCCCCCGAACCCGCCGTGGCCGCGGCTGCCCAGCACCAGCAGGCCAGCCTCGGCCGACCGTTCCTGCAACACCAGGGCGGGCGGGCCGTCGTACACCTGGCCGGTGACGGTGAGCCCGGAATGCGTGGCGGCCGCCTGCGCCGCCGCATCCCGGACCAGGTCCTCCACCTGCCGGCGGGCGGTGTCGTCCGGCCAGACGCCGGGCGCCATGCCCGGGCCGACCCAGCCGGCCACGGTCAGCCACTCGAAGACGTACGCCAGCCGCACCGGCTGGCCGCTGTGCCGGGCCTCGTCCAGCGCCCAGTCCAGGGCCACCGACGCGTCGGTGGAGCCGTCGTAGCCGACCAGAATCTCCGCGTCACGCACGTCGTCCTCCTCAGCGGTTGGTGGGGTCGGTCTCGCGGACCCAGCGCCACTCCGCGACCTGTGGGTCGTCCTCGCCGTACCGGCGGGTGTAGTCGCGGGCCGACTGCCGGGCGTCGACCATCTGCTGGCGCAGGTGCGCGGCGCGGGCGGCCAGCCCGGGCACCCGGTCGATGACGTCGATGACCAGGTGGAAGCGGTCCAGGTCGTTGAGCATCACCATGTCGAACGGGGTCGTGGTGGTGCCCTCCTCCTTGTAGCCGCGCACGTGCAGGTTGTCGTGGTTGGTACGGCGGTAGGTGAGTCGGTGGATCAGCCACGGATAGCCGTGGTACGCGAAGATGATCGGCCGGTTCGCGGTGAAGATGGTGTCGAACTCGTTGTCCGGCAGGCCGTGCGGGTGCTCGGTGGGCGGCTGGAGCCGCATCAGGTCCACCACGTTGACCAGCCGTACCCGCACGTCCGGCAGGTGCCGGCGCAGCAGGTCGGCGGCGGCCAGCGCCTCCAGCGTGGGCACGTCCCCGCAGCAGGCGAGCACCACGTCCGGCTCGCTGCCGCCGTCGTTGCTGGCCCACTCCCAGATGCCCACGCCGCGCCGGGTGTGCTGGATCGCCTCGGTCATCGACATCCAGTTCGGCGCCGGCTGCTTCCCGGCCACCACCACGTTGATGTAGTGCCGGCTGCGCAGGCAGTGGTCCATCGTGGCGAGCAGGGTGTTGGCGTCCGGCGGCAGGTAGACCCGTACCACCTCGGCCTTCTTGTTGACCACGTGGTCGATGAAGCCCGGGTCCTGGTGGGAGAAGCCGTTGTGGTCCTGCCGCCAGACGTGACTGGAGAGCAGGTAGTTCAGCGACGCGAGCGGTTGCCGCCAGGGGATGCCCCGGGTGACCTTCAGCCACTTGGCGTGCTGGTTGAGCATCGAGTCGACGATGTGGATGAACGCCTCGTAGCTGGTGAACACGCCGTGCCGGCCGGTCAGCAGGTAGCCCTCCAGCCAGCCCTGGCACAGGTGCTCGGAGAGCACCTCCATGATCCGGCCGTCGGGGGAGAGGTGGTCGTCGCCGGGCACCGTGGCGGCCACCCAGGCCCGGTCGGTCACCTCGAAGGCGGCGTCCAGCCGGTTGGAGGCGACCTCGTCCGGGCCGAACAGCCGGAACGTCTGCGGGTTGGCGGCGATGACATCCCGGATCCACGGGCCGAGCACCCCGGTCGCGCCGGCCATCGGCTCGCCCGGCCGGGGGACGTCGACGCCGTACTCGCGGAAGTCGGGCAGGGCCAGGTCGCGGAGCACCACCCCACCGTTGGTGACCGGGTTGGCGCTCATCCGCCGGTCGCCGCGGGGCGGCAGTGTTCGCAGCTCGTCCACGGGCGCGCCGGTGGCGTCGAAAAGCTCCTCCGGCCGGTAGCTGCGCAGCCAGTGCTCCAGCTCGGCCAGGTGCGCGGGATTGGTCCGCACCTGCGACAGCGGCACCTGGTGGGCGCGGTAGGTGCCCTCCACCTGCTTGCCGTCGACGTCGCGCGGGCCGGTCCAGCCCTTCGGCGTCCGCAGGACGATCATCGGCCAGCGGGGGCGCTCGACGACGCCGCCGGAGCGCGCCCGGCGCTGGATCGCCGCGATCTGGTCCAGCGCCCGGTCCAGCGTCGCGGCGAGCGTGCGGTGCACCTGGGCCGGGTCGTCGCCGGCCACCACGTACGGCTGGTAGCCGGAGCCGCGCAGGATGTCGAGCAGGTCCGACTCGGGGATCCGGGCCAGTACGGTCGGGCTCGCGATCTTGTAGCCGTTGAGGTGCAGGATGGGCAGCACCGCGCCGTCGCGCGCCGGGTTGAGGAAGACGTTGGAGAGCCAACTGCCGGCCAGCGGCCCGGTCTCCGCCTCGCCGTCGCCGATCACGCACGCCACCACCAGGTCCGGGTGGTCGAAGGCGGCGCCGTAGGCGTGGCTCAGCGCGTACCCCAGCTCGCCGCCCTCGTGGATCGAGCCCGGCACCTCCGCGGCCACGTGGCTGGGGATGCCGCCGGGGAAGGAGAACTGCCGGAACAGCCGGGCCATCCCCGCCTCGTCGCGCTCCACGTCGTGGTAGCGCTCCGACCAGGTGCCCTCCAGCCAGGTGTTGGCCACGATGGCCGGGCCGCCGTGCCCGGGGCCGGTGACCAGCATGGCGTTCAGGTCGCGTGCGACGATCACCCGGTTGAGGTGGGCGTAGATCAGGTTGAGCCCGGGGCTGGTGCCCCAGTGGCCGAGCAGCCGCGGCTTGATGTCGTCGGGGGTCAGCGGTTCCCGCAGCAACGGGTTGCCCAGCAGGTAGATCTGCCCGACGGTGAGGTAGTTCGCGGCGCGCCAGTAGGCGTGCAGGCGGCGCAGCTCGTCGTCGGTGATGGACCGGTTCGGGTCGAGTGCGGTGTCCATGATGCTGAGCCTCTCGCAGGTCGGGGAGTGGGGCATCCGACGTCCAGCCTCGCCGTCGCCTGCGCCCCGAGGTCAGGGCCGTTGGTCCCGGTCCGGGCGGGCGTCGGGCCCGGTGAACGGAGCCTCGGCCAGCCCGCGGACGACGATCACCGGGGCCGGGGAGTGGTAGAGCAGGGACTGGGCGACCGCGCCCAGCATCCCGCGCCCCGGTTCGTCCCCACGGGCGGCGACCAGCGCAACCTGCGCAGACCGGGACACGTCGACCAGCACCTCCCCGGGGTCGCCACGGATGACGCGGCACTCGGCCGGCACGTCCGTCCGACGGGCGGAGAACTGGGCGAAGACCTCGGCCATCTGGCCGGTGACCAGGTGGGTGTCCTCGTCGGTCTCCACCACCCGCAGCGCCAGCAGTCGCGTGCCGCGCCGGGCCGCGCTCTCGAAGGCCCACTCCAGGGCGAGGTTCGAGCTGGGCGACCCGTCCACCCCGACCAGCACCGGACCCTGCGGGACCGGCCCGCGGCGGACCACCAGCAGCGGGCAGCCGGCCCGCGCGGCCAGTTGCACGGCGGGCGTTTCGGACGGGATGCACTCGCCGCTGGTGGCCATCCCGCTGTCGGCGACCGCGAGCAGGAATGCCGCTTCCGATCGACGGATCAGGATGGGCAGCATGGCCCCCTCGACGATCTCGCCGCGGACGGTCAGCCCTGGCTCGATCTCGTGGGCCAGTTGGGCGCCCCGCGACATCAGATCCTCGGCCTGGTCCCGGGGCGCGGCGACGGAGTCCGCGGCGAAGGCCGCGTGCCAGTCGAAGGTGTGCAGCAGGTGCAGCGGCCGGCCGTGCGCGGCGGCCTCCTGCGCGGCCTGTTGGACGACCGGGAGGTCGCGGTCCGAGCCGAGGCCGACGAGCACCTCCGCATCGGCGGATGCGGCCATCCGACATCACCTCCCGGGCGTCGCGCCCGGCACGACCACGCTCTCCCTGACCGAGGGTAGTCGGGTGCTGACGGCGGCGGGCCGGTTCGGGTGGCGCGAACACCCTCGGGTTCGTCAACTGGGGTTGACAGGAGTGGCGCTGTCAACGTATGTTGACGGCATGAGTCAGGCGACGGAACTCGCGGCGGCAGCCGGCAGCACCGACCCCCGGGTCGGGCTGCGCGCCGTCCGCGCGCTGCGCCGGCTGCTCGAGCGGCTCGAGGTGGTCCAGGTGGACAACGCCCGTCGACAGGGCTGGTCCTGGCAGGAGATCGCCGACGCGCTCGAGGTCAGCCGGCAGGCGGTGCACAAGAAGCACGCCGGGCGACCGGCGGTCAATCAATCCTGGGAGGCGTGATGTTCGAACGGTTCACCGACCGGGCCCGCGGGGTCGTGCGGCGGGCGCTGGAGGAGGCGCGGGCCGAGGGCCAGCGCCCGGTCGGCACCGAGCACCTGCTGCTCGCCCTGACGGCCGACGAGGCGGGTCTGGCCAGCCGGGTGCTGGCCGACGCCGGGGTGCGCGCCGACGACCTGCGCGAGCGGATCCGCCGGCACACCGCCAGCGGCGGCGCCGGCCTCGGCGACGCGGACGCGGCGGCGCTGCGGGAGATCGGCATCGACCTGGCCGCGATCGTGGCCCGCATCGAGCAGTCCTTCGGCCCGGACGCGCTGCGCGAGGCCGTGCCGGCGCCGCGCCGCCGCTGGGGCCGCCGCCGGTTCCTGGGCGGCCCGTTCTCGCCCCGCTCGAAGAAGGCGTTGGAGCTGTCGCTGCGGGAGGCGCTGCGACTGCGCCACCGCCACATCGGCACCGAACACATCCTGCTCGGAGTGCTTCGAGAGGGGCAGGGGCTGGGCGCGCTGGTGCTCACCGAGGCCGGGGCCGACCTCGACGACCTGCGCCGCCGGGTGGAGAGCGCGCTGCGCACGGCGGCCTGAGACGTACGCCGTGGCGAAGCGGTGGCGGTCGCGTTGAAACCTGTCTGTGGCACTTCCGACGCCGGCCGCTCGCGGGCTCGCTGAAGCCGCCTCCGTGCTGCACACTGGCGCCGTGGATCCTGGACAGGACAGGCGACCCTCGGGCGGCGACGGCGGGCTGCGCTCCGCCGTGGTGGTCAACCCGGTGAAGGTCGACGATCTCGACGAGCTGCGCCGCACCGTCAACGACGCCCTGGCCGCCGCCGGCTGGCCCGAGCCGCAGTGGTTCGAGACCACCGTTGACGACCCGGGCCGGGGCCAGACCGAGCAGGCCGTCAAGGCCGGTGTCGACCTGGTCTTCGCCTGCGGCGGCGACGGCACGGTGATGTCCTGCGTCAGCGGGCTGGTCGGCACCGACGTGGCGCTCGCCGTGCTGCCCCAGGGCACCGGCAACCTGCTCGCCGCCAACCTCGGCCTCTCCACCGACATGGCCGCCGGCATCCAGGTCGCCATCGAGCGCGGCCGGCGGCTGCTCGACGTCGGCGCCGTCGGGGACAGATACTTCACGGTGATGGCCGGCATGGGCTTCGACGCCCAGATGCTCGCCGCCACCTCCGAGACCACCAAGGCCCGGATCGGCTGGCCGGCGTACGTGGTGGGGGCCGCGCGGCACCTGCGGGACCGGCCGATGCGGGTGCAGATCCGCATCGACGACCGACCGCCGGTGCGCCGCCGCGCCCGCTCGGTGCTGATCGCCAACGTGGGCCGGCTCCAAGGCGGGGTGCGGCTGCTCACCGAGGCCGAGCCGGACGACGGCTGGCTCGACGTCGCGGTGCTCACCCCGCGCAACCTGCGGCACTGGCTCGCGCTCGGCTGGGCGGTGATCCGCCGCAACGGCCGGGTGCCGCAGATGGAGGTGTTCCGCGGCCGTCGCGTGGTGGTCACCAGCAACCGGGCCCAGCCCCGGGAGCTGGACGGCGACCTCATCTCCCCGGGGCGGCAGTTGCGGGCGGTGGTCCGGCCCCAGGCACTCTGGCTCTGCGTGCCACAGCCCGAGGACGCCCCCGACCTGGCTGTTGACGCGCAGAGCGCCGGAAAGCGGGGCGAGCGGCTGATCGAGGAAGCGCGCCATGAGTAGCACCCGGATCGTGCCGGAGACCCGGCTGATGGCCGACGAGGAGCTCTCCGCCGACGACGCCTGGCGCACGCTGCGCCGCCAGGGCGGCTGGCACCTGCTGCGGGACGCCTTCATCCGGTTCCGCTACGGCGACGGGTTCAGCCACTCCCGGGCCTTCGCGCTGCAACTCTGCCTCGCCGTGGTGCCGTTCCTGATCGCCCTCACCGGTCTGATCAGCGAGCTGGGCGTCGAGGAGGGCGGCCGGGTCGTCGCCGACACCGTGCTGGCGCTCACCCCCGGCCAGAGCGAGCAGGTGGTGGCCGAGCTGCTCGGCGAGGGTGAACGCGTCGAGGAGGCGGGCGAGCTGGCCCTCACCCTCGGTCTGCTCACCGGACTGGTCGCGCTGACCACCACGATGGCCCAGATCGAACGGGGCGCCAACCGGATCTACGGCGTGGAGCGGGACCGCCCGGCGGTGTGGAAGTACCTTCGCGCCGCCTTGCTGGCGGTCGCCGCCGGCCTGCCCGCCCTCGCCGGCTTCCTGATCCTGGTGGGCGGCGGCGCGATGGGCGACTCGGTGCGCGAGCACTACGAGTGGGGCGACGTCGCCGACGGCATCTGGAACGTGGCCCGCTTCCCGCTAAGCCTCGGGCTGACCGTCCTCGCCGTGGCGGTGCTGTTCCGGCACGCGCCGCGCCGCAGGCAACCCGGCCTGTCCTGGCTGTTCTTCGGCGCCGGCATCGCCACGGCGCTGTGGTGGCTCGCCAGCCTGCTGCTCGCCGCGTACGTGCGGTTGAGCGACGGCTTCGGGCAGACCTACGGCGCGCTGACCGGGATGATGGCGCTGCTGCTCTGGGCCAACCTCACCGGCATGGCGCTCTTCGGCGGGCTGGCCTTCGCCGCCCAGTTGGAGGCGCTGCGTATCGGCGCGCAGGAGCCGGCCCAACCGGACCTGTGGGAGCCTGAATCCGACCGCGCCGAGCTCTTCGACACCGGCGACATGACCGCCCTCTAGCGCCATCCGCGTGTACGCGCAGCGCCGATCGGGTAAAGCGCCCTCGCCAGTGGACAAGGGAGGTGCGGGGTGACCGCGGTCAAAGATGTGGCGCGGCGGCCGATCGGGCATTTCACCGAGCGGAGTATCGCCGGTCTGGTGGCGGTCACCGGCGCCGGCGTGGCCTTCGGGTTGCTGTTGTTGCTCGTCCGGGTGCGGTGGAGCCCGTTGCAGGACGCCGACCACGCGGTCGCCGAGTGGTTCAACGACCTCGTCGCCCCGCACCACGCGCTGGTCACCGTGCTCCAGGCGGTGACCGACCTGGGTGGCCGGCCGGTCCTCATCTGGCTGGTCACCATCGCCGTGGTCGGGTTGCTGATCCGGCGGCAGCCGCGGCTGGCCGTCTACCTGATCATCACCGGGGTCGGCGGGCTGATCCTCGACCCGTCCCTGAAGACGCTGGTCGGCCGACTTCGCCCGGTCGTGGACGTGCCGATCGCCAGCGCGCCGGGCAACAGCTTCCCAAGCGGGCACGCGCTGGGCTCGTTCGTCGCGTACGGGGCGTTGCTGCTGGTGTTCCTGCCGGCGATGGCGCCGCGCTGGCGCAAGCCGGCGACCGTCGGCGTCGGCGTGCTGGTGGCGCTGATCGGCCTGACCCGGATCGCGCTGGGCGTGCACTTCATCTCCGACGTGCTGGCCGGCTGGCTGCTCGGCGCCGCCTGGCTGGGCGTCACCGCGTACGCGTTCCGGCTGTGGCGGCGTGAGCGGGGCCGCCCGGTGCCGCCGCTGACCGAGGGCCTGGAACCGGAGGCCGGGCACGACATCGCCCCCGCGCCGGCCGAGCAGCACGTGCTGGCCCACCCCCGCTCGGCGGTGGCCGAGCTGCTGGTCGGCTGGGTGTTGGTCTTCGGTGCGCTGTACGGCTTCGGCATGTACGTCAGCTACCACGCGAAGGGCACCTTCTTCGCCACTCTCGACACCGAGGTGCCACGCTGGTTCGCCGACCGGCACACCGAGGCGCTGACCGAGATCAGCTGGTGGTGGAGCAAGTTCGGCGACACCCACGCCATCCTGCTGATCTCGCTGGTGTTCTGTCCGCTGGTTCTGGCGGTGTGGCGGCGGTGGCGGCCGGTCCTGTTCGTGGCGCTGGCGATGGTCGGCGAGCTGACCCTCTTCCTCGCCTCCGCCCGCGCGGTCGACCGGCCACGCCCACCGGTGGAGAACCTGGACGGGCAGATGCCCACCTCGTCCTTCCCGTCCGGGCACATCGCGGCGACCATCTGCATCTGGCTCGCCATCGCCGTCATCGTGCTGCCCCGCACCGACCGCTGGTGGCGCTGGGTGTTCGTGGCGCTGGCGGTGATCATGCCGGTCGGGGTGGCCACCTCGCGGATGTACCGGGGGATGCACCACCCGACCGACTTCATGGGCGCGATCCTGCTCTCCGCACTCTGGATCGGGCTGCTCTACCTGGTCGTCCGGCCGAACGCCGACGTACGCGAGGGAAACCGGCCGAGCATCGAGTCGGAGGACGTGGACACCCTCGACGACGAGCTGGCCCGGGCGGGCCGGGCCGACTGAGCGCCGCCGTGCTGCGCGTGATGACCTGGAACATCCGCACCGGCGGCCGGGACCGGGGCGGCCCCGACCGGTTGGACGCGGTGGTCCGGGTCGTCACCGCGCAGGCGCCGGACGTGCTGGCCCTTCAGGAGCTGAGCGGCTTCGACCGCGGCGGGCTGCTGGCCGAGGTGGCGGGCCGGCTGGGAATGGCACCGCACCTGGCCCGGTCCTGCTTCGGGCAGCCGGTGGCGGTGCTGGTCCGGCCGCCGCTCGCGGTCGTCGCCGCGGGGGCGCTGCGCCGGCCGTTCCATCACGCCGCCGCCCGTGTCGTGGTGGCCACCTCGGCGGGCCCGCTGACCGTGCTCGGCACCCACCTCTGTCCGTACTCCGGGGGACGGCGTCGGATGGAGGTCGACTGGCTGGTGGCCGCGCTGCGACGCGCGCAGGGGCCGCTGACGCTGGTCACCGGTGATCTCAACTCGCTCGAGCCGACCGTCGACCACACCGCGCGCCTGGCCGGAATGCCCGCCCTCTACCGGCGGCGCCACCTGCGCCGGGGCAACGGCGACGTGGACACCCGCGCCGTCGCCCGGTTGCTGGCCGCCGGAATGGTCGACCTCTGGCTCTCCCGCGCCGCCGGGGCGCCGGAGGCCGACGGCCGCACCGTGCCCACCCGGCTCGGCGGGGCCGAGTTCGCGGGGATGCGGCTGGACTACCTCTTCGGCAGTCCACCGGTGGCGGCGCGGACCCGGAACGTCCGGGTGGTCCGCGACGGGGACGCCGCAACCGCCTCCGACCACTACCCGGTCGTCGCCGAGCTGGACCTCGACCCGGCCTGACCGCTCCCAGTCTCGCTCAGAGGACCAGGTTGACCAGGACGGTCAGCACGATCGAGGCCACGATCGAGAAGAGGATCATCAGGAGGCAGCCGAGGCCACCGCCGAGCGGACGGATCTCCACGTTTCCGAAGCGCATCAGGTCACCTTCTCGTCAGGGTCGGGGAGAGGAGCTGGCGGATCGCGTCGGCGACCGCCGTCGGGGCGGTGGTGGCCACGTTGTGGGCGGCGCCGGGCACGGCCACCGGGCGGGCGTCGGCGACCAGCCGGGCCACCTGGTCCCGCCAGGCTGCCGGCACCACCGGGTCCCGCCCGCCGGTGACCACCAGGGTGGGAGCGGTGATCCGGACCAGGTCCGCCTCGATGGCGTTGCGGACCGAGTGCGACAGGGCCGCGAGCACCCGCCAGGGCCGGGCGTCCCAGACGTCGCGGGCCAGGATCGGCGCCTGCAACGGCGCCTCGCGCAGGGCGTCCACCAGCCACCGGCCGAACTGGCCCCGCCGGGACCGGGCGGCCGGGTCGCTGGTCGGCCCGGCCAGCACCACCGCACGGACCAGCTCCGGGTGGGCCGCGGCGAGCGCGGCGGCGACCTCGGCGCCGAACGAGTGCCCGAGCAGGCAGACCGGCGGCAGCCGGTACGCGGCCAGCCAGGCGGCCAGGTGGTCGGCGTGCCCGCGCACGTCGTACGCGCGCCGGGGGCGCTCGGTCAGGCCGAAGCCGGGCAGGTCCGGCACGTACACCGGATGGGTGGCGGCGAGCGCGACGGCCAGCGGCGTGAGGTAGCGGTGCGAGACCGCCAGGCCGTGCACCAGCACGACCGGCGACGCCCCGGTCTCGGGATCCGCGCTGCGCCGGGTGTGTGTGCGCAGCCCGTCGACCAGCCGCCACTCGCTGGTCAGCCCGGCGGCAGGTCGGGGCGCGGCCCGCGCCAGCCGCAGCTCGGCGAGGCTGAACCGCCCGGCGGGGCTGAGCCTCACAGTTCGCGCAGGCGGGGGAGCAGTTGCTCCTGCGCCCAGTCCAGGAACATCGGCTGGGTCTCCCCGCCGACCTGCACGATCGCCACGTGGGTGAAGCCGGCGTCGACGAACTTCCGGAACGCCTCGACGTGCGCGTCCACGTCCGGGCCGCAGGAGATGCCCTCGGCGACGTCCTCCTCCCGGACGAACTGGGTTGCGGCGGCGAAGGAGTCCGGGCCGGGCAGTTCGGCGTTGACCTTCCAGCCCAGCCCGAACCAGCGGAACTGGTCGTGCACGATCTTGCGGCACTCCGCCTCGTCCGGGCCGTAGCAGATGGCCACCTGGCCGTAGCGGGGCTGGCCGGCGCCGCCGGCGTCGTCGTACATCTCGATGATGTGCCGGTCGGGCTCGGTGGCGATGATGCCGTTGGCGTACTCGGCGGCCAGGGTGGCGGACTGTCGGCCGGAGGCGGCGACGGCCATCGACACCGGCTGGTCCGGCCGGTCCCACACGTAGGCGTCGGGCACGTCGAAGTGGTTGCCGGAGAAGGTGAGCGACTCGCCGTTGAGCAACGGCCGGATGATCTGCAGGGCCTCCTCGAACATCTCGTGCCGCTGCTGCACGTGTGGCCAACCGCCGACCACGTGCTCGTTGAGGTTCTCGCCGGCGCCGAGACCGAGGGTGAACCGGCCGTCCGAGAGCGCTCCGATGGTGCTGGCCTTCTGCGCGACCACGGCGGGGTGGTAGCGGCGGATCGGGCAGGTCACGAAGGACATCAGCTCCGCCCGGGAGGTGGCGTGGGCGACCGCGCCCAGCACCGACCAGGCGTACGGGGAGTGGCCCTGGGCGTCCAGCCAGGGGTAGTAGTGATCGGAGATCACCAGCTGGTCGAAGCCGGCCGCCTCGGCCCGTACCGCATGGTCGACCAGTTGCTTCGGACCGGCCTGCTCGCACAGCAGGGTGTAGCCGACGCTGACCATTCTGGTTTCTCCTTCCGCCCACGGATCGTCCCGGGATACCCAGGTCAGCAGCCGTCAACCCTCCCGTCCGGTTCGGGCGGACGGTCCTTGACGGATGACGGCGAGCTGCCTACGGTCGCTCTTAACCGGTTAAGAGTCCCGGTGTGGCGCACATCCTGTGGTGGGGATGACCGCCCCGTGACGGCCCGCCTTCGCGTGGGCCGTCACGGCTGTCCGCAGCCAGGGGCTGGGCCACTGAACCGGTTGCGCCCATCGATCCATCGCCCTACGCTGATGCGTGCGCCGCCGGGATCCGGGCGGCGGCTGTCGGGCTGCAGCCGCCTTTCCCTGTCACGTCCCACCCCTGTCGGGCACCGGGGGTCCTCCCTGAGGAAGGCCATGAAGACTCGACTCTCCGCCGCCGGCGCGGCCCTGCTCGCGCTGCTCGTCGCCGTGCTGGCGTTCGGCCAGCCGGCGCAGGCCGCGGCCGGTTTCACCGTCGCGGGCGGCAAGTTGTACGACGCCAACGGCACCGAATTCATCATGCGCGGGGTCAACCACGCGCACACCTGGTACCCGCAGCAGACCAGCTCGTTCGCCAACGTGAAGGCCCTCGGCGCGAACAGCGTCCGGGTCGTGCTCTCCAGCGGCGACCGGTGGACCCGCAACACCAACGCCGACGTCGCCAACGTCATCTCGCTGTGCAAGGCCAACCGGCTGATCTGCGTGCTGGAGGTGCACGACACCACCGGGTACGGCGAACAGAGCGGCGCGGTCACCCTCGCCCGGGCCGTCGACTACTGGCTCAGCCTGGCCGACGTCCTCGCCGGGCAGGAGAAGTACGTCATCGTCAACATCGGCAACGAGCCGTACGGCAACCAGAACTACGCCTCCTGGGCCACCGACAACGCCAACGCGATCGCGCGGCTGCGAGGCGGCGGGCTGACCCACACCATCATGGTGGACGCGCCGAACTGGGGGCAGGACTGGTCGTTCACCATGCGCGACAACGCCGCCTCGGTCTTCGCCGCCGACCCGGCCCGCAACACCGTCTTCTCCATCCACATGTACGGGGTCTTCGACACCGCTGCGGAGATCACCGACTATCTGGGGCGGTTCCGCGCGGCGGGGTTGCCCATCGTGGTGGGCGAGTTCGGCTTCAACCACTCCGACGGCGACCCGGACGAGGACACGATTCTCGCCTACAGCCAGGCCAACGGGATCGGCTGGCTGGGCTGGTCGTGGAGTGGCAACGGCGGTGGCGTGGAGTATCTCGACATGGCCACCGCCTTCAACCCGGCCAGCCTGACCAGTTGGGGCCAGCGGATCTTCAACGGCGCCAACGGCATCCGGCAGACCGCCCGGGAGGCCAGCGTCTTCGGCGGTACTCCGCCGCCGACCACGCCACCGCCCACCACTCCGCCGCCGACGACTCCACCCCCGACCACGCCCCCGCCGGCCGGTGGGTGCACGGCGACGTACACGGTCGTCAACCAGTGGCAGGGCGGCTTCCAGGGTGAGGTGCGGGTGACCGCCGGCGCGACCGCGATCACCGGTTGGAGCACCCGGTGGACCTTCGCCAACGGCCAGAGCGTCAGCCAGTCCTGGAACGCGGCGCTGACCAGCAGCGGAGCTACGGTGACCGCCCGCAACGTGGACTACAACGGGCGGCTGGCCGCGGGCGCCAGCGCCAGCTTCGGCTTCATCGGCGGCTGGACGGGCAGCAACGCCAGGCCGGAGGTGAGCTGCACCGCGAGCTGACCGACGCGCAGGTGGCCAGGCCCGTGGTCCGTACCGGGCCCGGCCACCTGTCGTGGTCAGTGCTCGCCGACGAGGTTCACGATGACCACGCCCGCGATGATCAGCGCGATGCCGGCGAGCTTGGCCAGCCCGAGCGGCTCGTCCAGGAAGACCGCCCCGATCGCGACGATGGTTGCCGTGCCCAGACCCGACCAGAGGGCGTACGCCACGCCCACCGGGATCTCCTTCACCGCCTGGGCCAGCAGAATGAACGCCAGCAGGTACCCGCCGAGGCAGGCGACCGTCGGGCCGAGCCGGCTGAACCCTGCGGTGGTCTTGAGCAGGCTGGTCGCCAGCACCTCGGCGGCGATGGCGATCCCCAGCAGCACGTACGCCATGCGGTCCTCAGTCCTGATTGCTCGGCGGGAAATTCATCGCTGGTCAGGCTAGCGCCGCCGCCGCTGCTCGGGGCTCTGGCGATCCGCGACGTGCGAGCCTCGCCCGCCCGGTGGTGGGTGCGGCCTAGGCGGTGGTCGGTCCGGGTTCGGCGGCGAGCCGGGCCGCCCGCATCAGGAGGTAGCGCTGCTCCGGCAGGCTGCTCGTCCGCCCGGCGGCGGCCCGGTACTCGGCGATCGCCAGCGACCGCTCGCCGGCCATCTCGTGCAGGTGCGCCCGGGCGGCGGAGAGCCGGTGGTGTCCGGTCAACCGCGGGTCCTCGGCCAGCGCGTCGAGAGCGGCCAGGCCGGCTGCCGGCCCGTGCACCATGGCGGTCGCCACGGCCCGGTTGAGCGCCACCACCGGGCTGGCGGAGAGCTGTTCCAGCACCCCGTAGAGCGCCAGGATCTGCGGCCAGTCGGTCGCCCCGGTGCTCGGCGCCTCGTCGTGCAACGCGGCGATGGCGGCCTGCACCTGGTACGGGCCGACCGGCCCGCGCGGCAGCGCCCGGGTGACGAGGGCGACGCCCTCAGCGATCGCCGCCGCGTCCCAGAGGGTGCGGTCCTGATCGGCCAACGAGATCAGCTCACCGGACGGCCCGGTCCGCGCCGGGCTGCGCGCCTCGGTGAGCAGCATCAACGCCAGCAACCCGGCCGACTCGCTGTCGCCGGGCAGCAGCGCGTGCAGCGCGCGGGTCAGCCGGATCGCCTCCGCCGCCAGGTCGACGCGGCGCAGGTCCGGGCCGGCGGTGCTGGTGTGCCCCTCGGTGAAGATCAGGTAGAGCACCTGCCGTACGGCGGCCAACCGGTCGGGCCGCTCCGCCGGCTCCGGCATCCGGAACGGCAGGCCGGAGGAGCGGATGCGCTGCTTGGCCCGGCTGATGCGCTGCGCCATGGTCGCCTCGGGCACCAGGAACGCGCGGCCGATCTCGGCGGTGCTCAGCCCACCGACCGCGCGCAGCGTCAGCGCGACGGCCGACGCCGGGCTGAGCGCCGGGTGGCAGCAGAGGAAGAGCAGGACCAGGGCGTCGTCCCGCTCGGCGGTCAGCTCCTCGTCCGCCGCGGGCGCGTACTGTCGGTCGTCCGGGTCCCGGCGGGCGACCAGATCCTCGCGGCGGCGCCGCGCCTGCTCGCCGCGGACCAGCTCGATCATCCGGCGGTAGCCCACCTGGATCAGCCAGCCGCGCGGGTTCGCCGGCAGCCCCTCCACCGGCCACTGGGTGGCGGCGGCCAGCAGCGCCTCCTGCACCGCGTCCTCGGCGGTGGCGAAGTCACCGAACCGGCGCGCGAGCACGCCGAGGACCTGCGGCGCCAGCTCGCGCAGCAGGTCCTCGATGCGGGGATCGGTGGCGGTCAGCCCTCACAGCTCCTGGGATGGGGCGGACATGACCGGGTGCACCTCGATCGGCATGTTCAGCGGCCGGCCGCCGGGGCCGGGCGCGGTGGAGATGTACGCGGCCAGCTCCACCGCACGCTCCGGGCTGTCGCAGTCGACGATCCAGAAGCCGGCGAGGAACTCCTTCGTCTCGGCGAACGGCCCCTCGGTGACCACCGGCGCGCTGCCCTCACCGGCGCGGACGATCCGCGCCTGCTGCGGGCCGCCGAGGCCCTGCCCGTCGACCCACTCCCCGGCGGCGGTGAGCTTGCCGTTGACCTCGCCCATGAACGCGAGGTGCGCCTGGATCTCCTCCGGGGTCCAGGTGTCGATGGGCGGGAAGTCGGTCCCGGCGGCGCTGAACTGCATCAGCAGCATGTACTTCATGGTTTCGCTCCTCAGGCCTGCGCACCATCGTCGGTGCTCTCACCCTGAGGTAGAGGCAGGCGACGCGGTTCTCGACACCCCGGGAGAAGATTTCCCGGATTCTTTTCCCGAGCGGTCACTCGACGGCGGTGACCTCCAGCACCAGGCTCTGCTCCGGGTGCAGGGCGGGCATCTGCACCCCCACCCGGGCCAGTGCCGCCCCGCTGAGCGTGACACCGCCGGCCAGCCAGGCCGGCGCGGACCGGTCGATGGTCGCCGGGGCCGGCACGTCCGACACCGGCCGCACCAGGTAACGCCGGCCCGGGTCCAGGCCGGGCAACCGGACCGCGCCCGGGGACTGTGCCACCGACGTCGTCAGCCGTGCCACCGCGTACACCGCTCGGGTGCCGTCGTGGTCGACCACGCCGTGCGCCCAGACGGCCGGGTCCGGATGGTCGACCCGGACCACCCGACCGGCGTGCAGCAGCGGACGCAGCCGCTTGTGCAGCGCGACCCAGGCGGCCAGCTCGGTCTGCTCGGCGGTGCTGATCGACGCGATGTCCCACTCGATGCCGTGGTGACCGAAGAGTGCGGTGGCTGCCCGGAAACCGAGGTCGTGGACCCGGTTGGTGGTGTGCGAGCGTTCCGGTCCGACGTGCGTGCCGATCAGCTCCGGTGGCAGCAGCAGCCCGGTCCAGCGCTGGATGCTGAGCCGTTCCAGGGCGTCGTTGCAGTCGCTGGCCCAGACCCGGTCGGTGCGCGCCAGGATGCCCAGGTCCACCCGGGCGCCGCCGGACGCGCAGCTCTCGATCTCCACGCCGGGGTGGCGGCGGCGCAGCTCGTCGAGGAGCCGGTAGACCGCCAGGGTCTGACCGTGCACCCCGGGGCGGCCGTGGTGCCCGGCCTCGGTGAGGTCCCGGTTGTGGTCCCACTTGAGGTAGCTGATGCCGGGGTGCTCGGTGAGCAGCTTGTCGAGCCGTTCCAGCAGGTAGTCGTACGCCTCCGGGCGGCCCAGGTCGAGCACCTGCTGATTACGCCAGAGCGGCGGTAGGCGCCCCGGCACGGCGAGCAGCCAGTCGGCGTGCGCGCGGAACAGGTCGGAGTCGGGGTTGACCATCTCCGGCTCGACCCAGAGGCCGAACTCCAGGCCCCGGCCGGTCACGTGGTCGATCAACGGTTGCAGGCCGTCCGGCCACACGCCGTCGTCAACGAACCAGTCGCCCAGCCCGGCCGTGTCGTCGCGTCGACCGCGGAACCAGCCGTCGTCGAGCACGAACCGTTCGACGCCGATCTGGGCGGCCCGGTCCGCGAGCGCCCGCAGCCGGTCCAGGTCGTGGTCGAAGTAGACCGCCTCCCAGACGTTGAGGGTCACCGGGCGGGCGGAGCGTGGGTGCCGGGGCCGGGCCCGCAGGTGGGTGTGCAGTACGTCGCTGAGCCCGTCCAGCCCGGCGTCGGACCAGACCGCGTAGAGCAGGGGAGTGGCGTACGACTCGCCGGGGCCGAGCCGGACCTCGCCGGGGGCCAGCAGCTCGCCGCCGCCGAGGGTCGACTCGCCGGTGGGCCGGCGCTCGGCGAAGGTGACGTGATCGCCGCTCCACGCGGTGTGCACCGCCCAGACCTCGCCGTGGCGGAAGCCGAACCCGGCGGTCCCGGCGACCAGCAGCAGGGTGGCGTCGTGCCCGGTACGCCCGTGCCGGCCTTCCCGGACCCAACTGCCCTGCTGCCACGAATGCCGCTGTGGGGAGCGTTCCCGGCACCACCGGCCGGTCAGGTCGAGCAGTTCGGTGGCGACCGCCGGCACCGGCAGCACCGGGGTCAGCTCACGCAGCTCGTACGCGTCGTCGCCGTCGTTGCGCAGCCGGTGGCGCAGCAGCAGCAACCCGGTCGGGTCCACCTCGATCTCGATGGTCAGGGAGAGCCCTGCGGCCGGGTCGCTGGCCCGCACGGTCACCCGTGCCGCGCCCTCGTCGACGGGTGCGTCGACGTCGAGGCCGTCCAGACGGAACGCCGTGGACCAGCCGGTGCCGTCGCGGTGCCCGGCCAGCCCCGGCCGGCCGCTCCAGCCGGCGCTCGGCTCCGGCAGCAGGGAGAGCACGGTGGGCTCGTCGAAGCTGCTGGGCACCACCGGCGGTACGGTCGCGTCGACGAGCTGACGCAGGGCGTCGTCGTCGAGCTCGCCGATGTCGCCGCCCCAGTGCGCGACCCGGGGCAGCCCCGGGCCGCGCGCGTCGAGCACCAGGCTGGTCCGCGCGCGGCGCAGGTGCAGGATCGTCATCCTTTGGAGGCTCCCAAGGTCAGGCCCCGGACGAAGTGCCGCTGGAGCATAAAGAAGATCACCAGAGTGGGGATCGCGACGAGCACGCTGCCCGCCGAGACCAGGTTGTTGTCGGTGAAGAACTCGCCGCGCAGGTTGTTCAGCGAGCTGGTCACCGGGAACTTGTCGCCGGTGCGCATCAGGACGGTGGCCCAGAAGAACTCGTTGTAGATCCAGGTCACCTCCAGGGTCGCCAGCGCGGCCAGGGCCGGCCGGCACAGCGGCATGGTGACCTGCCAGTACTGCCGCCAGATGCTCGCCCCGTCGACCATCGCCGCCTCGTACAGGTCGCGGGGCAGCGCCTTCATGTAGTTGCTGAGCACGAAGACGCAGAATCCGCACTGGAAGGCCACGTTGATCAGGATCAGCCCCCAGTAGCTGTCGTAGAGCAGCTCCGAGTCGCTCATGAACTCCGGCAGCGGCACCTCGGTGAACAGCCGGAACAGTGGGATGAGCAGCGCCTGCTGGGGCAGCAGGTTGGCCGCGGTGAACACCCCGAGCAGCACGAGGTTGAGCTTCCAACTGAACCGGGCGATGACGAACGCCACGCAGGAGGCGAGGAAGAGCGTCAGCAGCACGGCCGGCACCGTGATGTACACCGAGTTGAGGAAGTGCTTGCCGAACTCCGCGGTCTGCCAGGCGGTGACGTAATTGTCGATGGTCCAGCCGCCGAACGAGACGTAGCCGTTGGCGGCGGTGTACTCGTAGGAGCGCAGTGACGTCAGCACCGCCCAGGCGATCGGGAAGAGCCAGGTCAGCGCGACGGCGATGAGGAAGCCGTGCAGCAGCAGCCGCGCCGGGGTCAGCTTGCGACGGGCCGGGGCCTCGACCCCACCCTCGGTACGCCGGCTCGCGGTCGCGCTGCTCATTGCCGGTTCTCCCTCATCACGGTCGCCAGGTAGATGGCGATGAAGACCAGCGAGACGACCAGCATGATGGTCGCCAGCGCCGAGCCGAACCCGATCCGGCTCGCCTCGCCCACCACGTTCTGGGTGACCAGCGCGGAGATCAGCTCCAACCCGTTACGGCCCTTGTTGACCACCCAGACCAGGTCGAACGCGCGCAGCGACTCGATCACCGTCACCACCAGCACGATGATGTTGATCGGCCGCATCACCGGGAACACCACCCGGAAGAACGTCTTGCTCTCCGAGGCGCCGTCCACCGCGGCGGCCTCCCGCAGCGACGGGTCGACGCCCTTCAGCCCGGCCAGGTAGAGCAGCATGATGTAGCCGACGTGCCGCCAGCCGGAGGCGACCATGACCGCCCAGATGTTGACGTTCGAGTCGCCGTACCAGTCGACGTTGCTGCCGAACACGGCGTTGATCAGACCCTGGTCGCGGGAGTAGAGCAGCTGCCAGACGAAACCGATCAGTGCCAGCGAGAGCACCACCGGCAGGTAGAGAGCGGTCTGGTAGAAGCGGCTGCCACGCAGCTCCTTGTCCAGCAGGACGGCCAGGAACATGCCGAACGGGCTGGCCACCAGGAACAGCACCGCCAGCCAGAGCAGGTTGTGCTGGATCGCCGGCACGAACGGCGGGTAGATGTTCACCACGTCGCTGTAGTTGCGGGCGCCGACGAACTCGATCTCGTTCAGAGGGCCGATGCCGTCCCAGTTGGTGCCCGAGAGCAGCACGGTGGCCGCCGCCGGCAGCCAGACGAATCCGGTGACGAGCAGCAGCGGGACGAGCACCATCAGCGTGATGACCACGCGGTCGGTGCGGGACAGGAGCCGTAGCCGCCGGCGACGACCACCCGAGGGGGTGGTCGCGGCCGGCGGCGGCACGGCGCGATCCGCTTGGATCAGGGGCAGGTCGGACACGATGTCCTCCCCCTTCCGCCGTCAGTCGGTGAAGATCGACTTCTTCTGGTTCTCGATGCTCGAGGTGAGCCCGCCGATGTCCTTGGGGTCCTTGATGAACTGCTGGAGCGCCGGGATGATCACCGTCGAGGCGAAGTCCGGCCGGGTGTCCCGGTCGAGGAACTGGGCGATCTCGGTGGCCGAGCCGACCAGCTCGGCCGCCTTCTTCTGCAGGGCGGTGTAGCCGCTGGTGTCGGCGCCGGTGTTGGCGACGAGGGTGGCCGGGTCGTTCTTGACCGTGATGTCCGCGGCGGCCTTGCCGCCGAAGTACTCCATCAGCTTCCGGGCGTTGGCCTCGTTCTTGGGCTTGCGGGCCATCATGTAGCCGTCGATCGGCGCGTCCAGGGCCTTGGCGCCGATCGACGGGTCGATCTCCGGGAAGGTGAAGAAGTCGAGGTCGCTCTGCTCCTCGTTGCTGAACTGCTGGCCGACGAAGAGACCGAGCAGGTACATGCCGCTCTTCTTCTGCTGCAGCGACTGCGCCGCCTCCTGCCAGGTGCGGCCGAGGCTGTCCGGCTGGTGCAGGGGGAGCAGGCCGGCCCAGGTGTCGAAGACCTTCTTGACCTTGTCGGAGGTCCAGGCCTCCTTGCCGGCCATCAGGTCGATGTGGAACTGGTAGCCGTTGATCCGCAGGTTGAGGATGTCGAAGGTGCCCATCGCCGGCCAGCCGTCCTTGTCGGCGAAGGCGATCGGGGTCAGGCCGTCCTTCTTCATCTGGCCGGCGAGGGTGGTGAAGTCGTCGAGTGTCTTCGGCTGCTGGTAGCCGTGCTGCTGCCAGACCGACTTGCGGTAGAAGACCGCCCACGGGTAGTACGACGCCGGTACGAAGTACTGCTTGCCGTCGTCCCCGGTGGACGCCTTCTTGAAGGCGTCGGAGTAGCCGGAGAGCTTGCCCCACACGTCGCTGATGTCGCTGGCCAGGCCCTTCTGCGCGAAGAAGCGCATCCGGTAGCCGGCGAACCAGGTGAAGACGTCGTCCGGCTTTCCCTGCAGGTAGTTGTTGATGTTCTCCTGGAACGTGTTGTGGTCGACCGTGTTCACCGCGACCTGAACGCCGGACTCGGTCTTGAAACCGTCCGCGACCTTGGCGAGGACGTCCTTCGGTTTCGGGTCGGACTGGTTCGAGCCGAGGGACACGTCCTTCGAGTCGGACCCGCCGGAGTCGTCGCCGCAGCCGGCGAGCAGGCCGGTGCCGAGCAGTGCGCCGGTGCCGGCCGCGCCGGCCAGCAGCGAGCGTCGGTTGATGCCGGCTACGGAGGGCGGTACGAGCCGAGCCAGGTACTCGGCTTGGGATCGGGGACGGGACATCTGTGCCTCCTGCGGATGAAGAGGTGCTACGCCCAAGGGCCGTCAGGGTGGTGAAGGCAGGTCCGGCGTCGTGATCACACATCGGGATCCACCGAGAATCCACATTGGCGAACACGAACGGCCATTGGGGCCTCAAGCTACCCGTCCCGAGGGAGCTGTCAAGAGGGCAGTTCGCCTCTGATAACCCAGTCGTGATACGGCCGTTACGAGGTAAACGTTGGAAAGAAATCGATGTTGGAACCTGTTGACTTCCGTGGTCTGCCAGGTGCACCCTCAGCTCTCATGCGGCGATGGCAGGGTGACGGCATCTATTTCGGCGGGGACTACAACCCCGAGCAGTGGCCCGAGCAGACCTGGTCGGAAGACGTCGAGCTGATGAGGCGGGCCGGCGTCAACCTGGTCTCGGTCGGCATCTTCTCCTGGGCCCTGCTGGAGCCTGTTCCGGGCCGGTTCGAGTTCGGCTGGCTGGACCGTGTGCTGGACCTGCTGCACGACGGCGGCATCCAGGTCGACCTGGCCACCGCCACCGCCAGCCCGCCACCGTGGCTGGCCCGCGCGCACCCGGAGACGCTGCCCCGCCGTGCCGATGGCGCGATCCTGTGGCCGGGCGGGCGGCAGGCGTACTGCCCCAGCTCCCCGGTGTTCCGCGAGCGGTCGCTGGAGCTGGTACGAGCGGTCGCCAGCCGGTACGCCGAGCACCCGGCCGTGGTGATGTGGCACGTCTCCAACGAGCTGGGCTGCCACAACGTGCACTGCTACTGCGACGTCAGCGCCGAGGCGTTCCGTGGCTGGCTGCGCGAGCGTTACGGCGACCTGGACGGGCTCAACGACGCCTGGGGCACCGCGTTCTGGAGCCAGCGCTACGGCGACTGGGCCGAGATCAGCCCGCCGCGCACCGCGCCGACCTTCGCCAACCCCACCCAGCAGCTGGACTTCCTGCGCTTCTCCTCCGACGAGCAGCGGGCCCAGTTGCGCGCCGAGCGCGAGCTGTTGAAGACGCTGGTCCACCAGCCGGTGACCACCAACTTCATGATCGGCACCGGTATCAAGCACATGGACTACCACTCGTGGGCGGACGATGTGGACCTGGTCTCCAACGACCACTACCTGACCGCGGCCGACCCGCAGGCGCACCTCGGGCTGGCGCTCTCCGCCGACCACACCCGCGGCGTCGCGGGCGGCGACCCCTGGCTGCTGATGGAGCACTCCACGAGCGCCGTGAACTGGCAGCCGCGCAACGTGGCCAAGCTGCCGGGGCAGCTGCGCCGCAACAGCCTGGCGCACGTCGCGCGCGGCGCGGACGGGGTGCTGTTCTTCCAGTGGCGCGCCTCCCGCGCCGGCGCCGAGAAGTTCCACTCCGCGCTGGTGCCGCACGCCGGGCCGGAGACCAAGGTGTTCCGCGAGGTCTGCCAGCTGGGTGCGGACCTCAGGGCGCTGGCCGAGGTACGAGGCAGCCGGGTGGACGCCGACGTCGCGATCCTGTTCGACTGGGAGGCGTGGTGGGGCGTCGAGCTGGACTCGCACCCCAGCGTCGACGTTCGCTACGCCGACCGGCTGACCGCCCTGTACGGCGCTCTGTGGCGGGCCGGCGTGACCGCCGACATCGTCCACCCGTCGGCCGACCTCACCGGTTACCGGCTGGTCCTGGCGCCCACCCTCTACCTGGTCCGTGACGCCGACGCCGACGCGCTGCGCCGGTTCGTCGAGGCCGGCGGCACCGCGGCGATCACCTACTTCAGCGGCATCGTGGACGAGAACGACCACATCCGACTGGGCGGCTACCCGGGCGCGTTCCGGGAGCTGCTCGGCGTACGGACCGAGGAGTTCTTCCCGCTGCGCGAGGGCGAGCAGGTCCGGCTGGACGACGGCAGCACGGCCGACGTGTGGACCGAGTGGCTGCACCCGGAGGGCGCCGAGGTGCTCGCCTCGTACACCGACGGGCCGTTGCCGGGCGTGCCGGCCGTGACCCGGCGCCCGGTCGGCGCGGGCGCCGCCTGGTACGTCGGCACCCGGCTGGACGAGCCGGCCACCGACCGGCTGGTCGCCCGGCTGCTCGACGAGGCCGGCGTCCGCCCGGCGGCGCAGGCGCCGACCGGGGTGGAGGTGGTCCGGCGCCGCGCGGGTGAGCAGAGCTGGCTGTTCGCGATCAACCACACCGGGAGCGAGGTACGGCTCGCGGTGACCGGCACCGAGCTGTTGACCGGAACGGAGTGTGCCGGTGAGCTGACAGTCCCGGCCGGCGAGGTCGCCGTGATCCGAGAGGGCCAGGCCGACGGACCGGCCTGACCCGGTGACAGTCACGGCGCGAAGGAGGTTCCCCAGGTGCTCGCCCAGCAGCGGCAGACCGCCATCCTCGATCTGATCCGCCAGCGCGGCGGCGTACGGGTGAGCCAGCTCGTCAGCCGGTTCGGCGTGTCCGACATGACAATCCGGCGTGACCTGGAGGTGCTGGCCGAACGCGGCCTGGTGGACAAGGTGCACGGCGGCGCGACGCTGGCCGGGCCGGGCTCGGCCGAGGAGCCCGGGTTCGCCGCGAAGTCGATCCGCCAGCAGGCGGAGAAGCGGGCCATCGCCGAGCGGGCGGCGACCATGGTGGAGCCGGGGATGGCCATCGCGCTCTCCGCCGGCACCACCACCGCCGCGCTGGCCACCCTGCTCTCCGACGTACGGGGGCTGACCGTGGTGACCAACTCGATCCCGGTGGCGGACGCGCTCTACCAGAATCCGCGCGCCGACCAGACGGTGGTGCTGACCGGTGGCATCCGTACCCCCTCGGACGCGCTGACCGGGCCGGTGGCCGAGGCGGCGATCAGCGCGCTCAACGTCGACCTGCTCTTCCTGGGCGTGCACGGGCTCAGCCCACGGACCGGCTTCACCACGCCCAACCTGCTGGAGGCCGGGGTCAACCGCTGCCTGATCGGCGCCGCCCGCCGACTCGTGGTGCTCGCCGACCACACCAAGTGGGAGACGATCGGCATCGCCACCATCGCCCCGTTGGAGGCGGCCGACGTGCTGATCACCGACCTCGGGTTGCCGGCGGAGGCGCGTACGGCGATCGGCGAGCAGGTCGGCGAGCTCATCGTCGTCCAGGCCGACTGACTGCCTGACGACGTGGCCTCAGGCCGGCCGGCCGCTCCGGCTCGACGGGCGAGCCGCTGGCGCCACCCACCGGATCCCTGCGGAAACGCACCGTCATCAGCGGGCGCGGTTCACAGCCACCTCACAGGGCTGCTGGATAAAGTGCCTGCGAGTCAACGTCCGACTCCATCCTGGAGCGGTCGGCTGTCGCACAGGAGTTCCGATGGTCTTCAAGAAGATGTTGAGCGCGTTCGGTGTCGGCGGTCCCAGCGTGGACACCGTGCTGACCAACCCCAACACCCGGCCTGGCCTGACCCTCGACGGGCAGGTCAACCTCGTCGGCGGTGACAGCCCGGCGGCCATCGAGCAGGTGGTGATCGGCCTGGTCACCCGGGTCGAGGTCGAGGGACACGACACCGAGTACGCGGGCACCATGGAGTTTCACCGGATGGCCGTGAGCGGCCCGCTCCAGCTCGCGCCGAAGCAGGAGCTCTCGATTCCGTTCCAGCTGCCGGTGCCGTGGGAGACCCCGATCACCGACGTGTACGGCCAGCGCCTGCACGGCATGACGATGGGCCTGCGCACCGAGCTGGCGGTGGCCCGCGCCGTCGACAAGAGCGACCTGGACCAGGTGGCGGTGCACCCGCTGCCCGTGCACGAGCGGATCCTGGAGGCGTTCCAGCGGCTCGGCTTCCGTTTCAAGCACGCCGACCTGGAGCGCGGTCACATCCGGGGCGTTCAGCAGACGCTGCCGTTCTACCAGGAGATCGAGTTCTTCGCCTCGCCGCAGTACGCGAGCACCATCAGGGAGGTCGAGCTGACCTTCGTGACCAGCCAGCGCGGGGTGGACGTGATCCTGGAGTGCGACAAGCGGGGCGGCTTCCTCAGCGCCGGGCACGACGCCTTCGGCCGCTACCAGGTGTCGCACGCCGACGTCGACCGGGTCGACTGGGCACAGGTCGTCGACGGCTGGCTGCGGGAGACCACCTCCCGCTACGGCAGCCTGCGGTCACAGGGCTTCGGGCCGGGTCACGGGCACGGCCACGGCCGGGGGCACGGGATGGGCGGCATGGTGGCCGGCGCGGCGCTCGGCGTCGCCGGCGGCATGATCGCCGGCGAGATGATCGAGGACGCCTTCGAGGGTGACTTCGGCGGTGACTTCGGCGGCGAGGAGTAGTCGTCCAGATACGACAGTGGCCTCCGGGAGGTTCTCCCGGAGGCCACTGTTCGATGTGGAGTCGCGTACCCGGTCAGTGCCGGGCCTTGCGCTCCTCAGCGCTGCGGTGATTGCTGCCGGCCTTGGCGAGGCCTCGGCTACCGAGGTAGCCCAGCGTCAGCAGGGTGATCAGGAACCAGGCGTTGTCGGCCCGGAAGATGTCCACCCCAGCGGAGTTCTTCCCGACGACCTGCGAAGCGCCCAGTACGGCTGCCACCGCGATCACGTAGATCCAGAACTCGGTGGTCTTGAACGCCTGCTTGGTCTCCGTACCGGGTGCCTGCATGTCGTTGCGGCGCCCGTCCTGCATGACCGGCATCTGCCGGGTCTGCGTGTTCTGCATCGACGCCGGGTTCTGCACGTCCGACGTCGGCCGGTTCATGGGCCGGGTGGAAGCAGCCTGCGTGCTCATCTGGTCCTCCTCAGGATGCGATGAGTCGTACCTGCATTCCCTCGCCCCGCTACCGCGTTTCGGCCACGGCACGGTTCGTGTTACATGGCGGGGACACCCCCGACTACCCGAGGCCACTGAGCAGGTAACACCCGACCGCCGGCGGAAAAAATCCCGGCCGGCGGTCGGATTTGGTCACCGCAGGCCGTTGCGGACGGCGACGCTCACCAGCAGGTCCGGGTCGTCGGTGATGATGCCGTCGACCCCCAGGTCGATGACCCGCTGCATCACCCGCGCGTCGTCGACGGTGTACGGGATCACCTTCAGGTCGTAGCGCGTCTGAAGGGTCCGTACGTCCGGTCCGTGGAAGTACGCCGGGTTCTCCCGCAGGTACCAGTCGGGCGAGGCGACGGTGCCCTGATGCGGGTCGTGCACCTGCCAGTTCGCCGAGACCGTGCCGGCGCCCGCGGCCTGGGTCAGCTTGCCCAGGTCCTGGTACTTCCACCAGTCCAGCCCGCCGGTCCACGGGCTCTGCACCGACGGGTCGCCGTACACCGCCTCGAGGGAGCACTCGTCGGCGAGGGTGGCGCACTCGGCCGGACCGTACTGCCAGACCAGGCCGACCGTACCGATCCGGCGGTCGAGCTGTCGGGCGTAGGTGATGGTGCGCCAGTCGAACGACTGGATGGTGGCCCGGCTGGTGAAGCCGGCGCGCTGGATCGCGTCGACGAGCTTGCGGGTGAAGCTGCGGTACGGCTCGGTGTCGTTCACCACCGGGCTGATCTTCGTCTCGATGTTCATCCCGATGTCGTTCCGGCCACTGGCCTTCACCAGGGCGAAGACCTCGTCCAGCGTGGGAATCCGGGCACCCGGCGCGGGCACCTGCGCGGGCAGCTCGGGCAGCGTCTTCGTGCCGCAGTCCACGGTCTTGAGCTGCGCCAGGGTCAGCTCGTGCACCGGCTTGCCCACGTACGGGAACTGCCGGTCGCCGGGGCGCACCGGGGCGGTGTCGACGCAGTGCGAGCCGTTGACCGTACGGTCGTGCAGCACCACGAGCTTGCCGTCGGCGGTCACGCCGGTGTCCAGTTCCAGCGTGGAGATGGCCCGGTTGGCGAGCGCGTTGGCGAACGCCGGCAGGGTGTTCTCCGGCCGGGTGGCCCGACCGCCGCGGTGCGCCTGGATGTCGAACGGCGCCGCGTACGCCTTCGGCAGCCGGTAGCCGCGCTGGGCCAGCAGGCCGCGCAGGCGGTCGGGGTAGTCGGTGATGATGCCGTCCACGCCGTCGTCGACGAGCTTGGCCATGGTCGGCAGGTCGTCGACCGTCCACGGGATCACCTTGATCCCGTTGCGGTGCGCCTCGGCGACCATCTCCCGGGTCACGTACGGCTGGTAGCCCGGGTCGGTGACCGTGCCGTTCTGCGGGAAGCCGTGCACCGGGGAGAACGCGCTGGCGCCGAAGCTGCGGATCGCCCGGATCGGGTTGCCACCGAAGTCGTCGATGTCCAGCCCGCCGAGCCACGGCGAGGCGCCCGGCTGGCCGGTCTGGAGGAAGTCGTAATTGGTCAGGGCCACCAGCGGCAGCTTCGGCTCCACCTGGCGCATGCGCATCAGCGCGCCCCAGTCGAAGCTCTGGATGGTCACCTGCTTGAGCAGCCCGGCGGCGCGGATCTCGGCCGCGGTGACCCGGACGAACTGCTCGCGGGGCGCGGTCTCGGTCGGCGCGCCGGCCTCCACCTTGGTCTCGACGTTGAGCGTGACGTCCTTCGCACGGTACCGGTTGACCAGCGCGAACACCTCACGCAGCAGCGGCATCCGGGCGCCCGGCACGGCGAGCTGACCGGGCTTGTCCGCCAGCGTCTTCGAGCCGCAGTCGAGGGTGCGCACCTGGGCCAGGGTGAGCGTGTTGACGTACTTCCCGACGTACGGGAACTCCGGGTCGCCGGGCGTCACCGGGGCGGTGTCGACGCACTTGGTGCCGGTGACCTTCCGGTCGTGGGTGACCACGGCCTGGCCGTCCTCGGTGATCTGCACGTCCAGTTCGAGGGTGCTCACCCCGAGCTGGAGGGCGTTGCCGAAGGAGGCGAGGGTGTTCTCCACCCGCAGCCCGAGGCCGCCGCGGTGGGCCTGCACGTCGAATGTCCGGTCCGGTCGCGGCTTCGCCTGGGCGGGCACCGCGAGCCCGGTCGTCACCGTCGCGGCCACCAGGGCCGCGATGGCGGTACGGCGTACTGTGCGCACGCTGTCATCCCCTCCTGCCGGCGGGCGTCTCCCACCGGTCGCCGGACAGCATGGACACCGGGGACAGCCGGCAGGCGGCCGGCGGACGGCGCGACGGTGAACCGGGGTGGACGACCTCCCGGTCAGGGAGGGTTTGGCCGGCCGGTGGTCGGGCACGCAGTCGGTTCCACAGCTTCTGTGAGGTGATGGACGTGCGTGAGGACGACATGCGGCAGGACGCCGCCCGCCAGGCGGAGAACCGGATCGCCGGCGGCGTGTACGGCGAGGGTGCCCTCGACGAGGTGACGGTGCCGCCCACCGACGTGCTGCGGGTGATCCAGGACGAGGACCCGGACGACCCGGCGCACGAGCCGGTCGACCCGAACGTACTGCGCGACGGCGGGCCCACCGGCGGGCAGGGCGCGGTGACCACCACCGGCGGCACCGCCGGCCCGGCCAGCGCGCGGCGGGTGGCCCGGCAGCCGGAGCGGCACCGAGGCAAGGTGGCGCCGACCACCACCGGTGACGCCACCACCGGTGGGCTGAGCACCCAGATGGGCGGCAGCACCAGCGACCAGTCCACGTCGGCGACCGGGCCGGCGAAGTCCACCCAGGACACGTCCAGGGACTGACCGGCGGAGCACGGACGCCTGTCACCGCCCCCGCCGACCGTCAGGGTCGGCGGGGGCGGCTCGGGTCAGCGGCCGGGGCGCAGGATGCCGAGGCGTTGGGTGGCGCGGGTGAGTGCCACGTACAGGTCGCTGCGCCCACGCGGCGACTCGGCGACCATCCGGTCCGGGTCGACCACCAGCACCGAGTCGAACTCCAGCCCCTTGGCCTGCGCGACGGTCAGCACCACCACCCGGCTCTCCAGCTCCGGATGCTCGCCCACGGCGGCCTCCGGCAGTGCGGCGGTCACCGTCGCGCCGAGCGCGTCGACCCGGCCGGCCGGCACGAGCACGCCGAGCCGGCCCTCGGCCAGTCCGGCCGCCTCCCGGGTGACCGCCGCGACCAGTTCCGCCGCCAACCGCTCGTCGGGCACCGTCCGGTCCCACGGCGGTACGCCGCTCTCCCGGACCGAGCGCGGCGGCCGCAGCGCCGGGTCGATCTCGGCCAGCACGTGAGCGGCGACCGCCATGATCTCGGCCGGGGTGCGGTAGCTGACCGTCAGCTCGGTCAACCGCCAGCGCTGCGCCACGTACGGGGCGAGGGCGTCCGCCCAGGACGGCGTGCCGGTGAGCGCCCCGGTCTGCGCCACGTCCCCGACGATCGTCATCGACCGGCTCGGGCAGCGGCGCATCAGCAGCCGCCAGGCCATCGGCGACAGCTCCTGGGCCTCGTCGATGATGACGTGGCCGAACGCCCAGGTCCGGTCGGCGGCGGCCCGCTGCGCGGTGGTCAGCCGGTCGGCCTCCTCCTGCCGTTCCAGCAGCCGGTCCGCGTCGATCAGGTCGGTCACGCCGAGGATCTCACCGCCCTCGGCCTCGTCCTCGACGTCGATCGAGCGCGAACCCCGGGCGATCTCGAGCACGCCCTCCGCGTACTCCCGTTCCATCCTGCGGATCCGGTCCCGCCGGGCGGCGGCGGCCCGCTCGTCCTCGCCGAGCAGCTCGGCGGCCTCGTCCAGCAGCGGCACGTCGGCCGGCGTCCAGCCACCCGGCTCGCGGTGCAGCAGGGCCCGCTCCTCGTCGGTGAGCATCGGCGCGGCGGCGGCGATCCGGGCCGGGTCGGCGTACAGGTCGGCGAGCAGGCGCTGCGGGGTGAGCACCGGCCAGAGCCGGTCGAGGGTGGCCTGGATCTCCGGTTCGTCGCGCAACTCCCGGCGGATCTCGGCCCGGTCGGCCTCGTCGAGCAGGTTCTCCCCGCCCAGCGGGTCGGCGCCGATCCGCTCGGCCACCTGGTCGGCGAGCGCGTGCACGATCTCCACGTCGAACAGCGCCCGGGCCAGGTTGTGCGGCCGGTCGGTGCGGCGCACCCGGTCCCGGACGGCGCGAACGATCTCCGGGTGGAGGGTCAGCGCCTCGCGCTCCACCTCGATCTCCAGCGGCTCGTCCGGCACCCACTGCCGGTCCCGTACGGCCAGGGCCAGCACCTCGGCGAGCACCGCCCGGCCCTTGAGGGCGGCGGTCTCGGCGGCCTCGGTCCGTTGGGCGCTCACCCCGGGGAAAAGGTCGCCCTGGGTACGCAGCAGCACGCCGGTCTCGGCCAGCGTCGGCAGCACCTGGGAGATGTAGCGCAGGAAGGTCGCGTTCGGGCCGACCAGCAGCACGCCCCGGCTGGACAGCTCCCGGCGGTGTGTGTAGAGCAGGTACGCCGCCCGGTGCAGCGCGACCGCGGTCTTGCCGGTGCCCGGGCCGCCCTGGACCACCATCACCCCGGGCAGGTCGGCGCGGATGATCCGGTCCTGTTCGGCCTGGATGGTCTCCACGATGTCGCGCATCCGGCCGGTCCGCCCCGCGTTGAGTGCGGCGAGCAGCGACGCCTCGCCGGTCAGCTCCTCGTGCGCGCCCGGAGCGGCCGTGTCGATGTCGAGTACCTCGTCGTTGAGCCCGGTCACCTTGCGCTGGCGGGTACGCAGGTGCCGGCGGCGGCGCACGCCCTGCGGGTTGGCGGCGGTGGCGAGGTAGAACGGGCGGGCGGCGGGGGCCCGCCAGTCCATCAGCAGCGGGTCGTAGTCGCCGGTGGTGTCGAAGATGCCGATCCGGCCGATGTAGCGGCGGGAGTCGTCGTCGCCGTCGAGACGCCCGAAACAGAGACCGTCCTCCACGGCGGAGAACTGCTCGACCTGGTCGGCGTACATCGCTACCGAGCTGTCCCGCTGGGAGCGGTCCTGGCGGGTGCCGCCGGTGGTGCGCAGCTCGTCGGTGAGCCGGGAGGCGGCCTGCTCACGCAGCCCGTCCAGCCGGTCGTAGAGCATCGAGACGTACTCCTGCTCGCGACCGATCTCGTCGTCGAGCGGCAATTCGCCCGAACCGCCGGAGTGCCTTGACAAGCCGTCTCCCTAAAGATTAGAATCCTTTGCAGGAACGGCTTTTAAGCCGTTCTTTTTTGTGCCCTCGAACTGTTGAAGATAGCGCGTTCCGCCGGCCTCGACCAAGCTGGCCGGGTCGGCGCGCCCGGCGATCGCGAGGTGGCGGCGGATGATCCTGCGGACCGGGCAACGGGTGGTCTTCATCGGCGACAGCATCACCGACTGCGGCCGCCGAGACACCGCCGCGCCGTACGGCACCGGTTACGTGAGCCTCGTCCGTGCCCTGGTCGGTGCCCGGCATCCCGAGCTGGACGTGCAGTGGGTCAACCGGGGTGTGAGTGGGGACACCGTCCGCCACCTGGCCGCCCGCTGGGACGACGACGCCATCGCCGAGCGCCCCGACTGGCTCTCGGTCATGATCGGCATCAACGACATCTGGCGGCGCTATGGCGACCGGCCGGACGAGGTCGTCCCCATCGACGAGTACGAGCGCACCCTGCGCGACCTGCTCCGCCGCGCGGTGGACGCCACCGGGTGCCGGTTGATCCTCGGCGACCCGTTCCTGATCGAGGCGGACCGCAGCGAGCCGCAGCGCGCCGACACGGACCGGTACGCCGCCGTGGTCGCCGGGCTGGCCGCCGAGTTCGGCGCGGTGCACGTGCCGACCCAGGCGGCGTTCGACCGGGTGCTCGCGGTCAGCCCGGCGAAGCGTTGGGCCGACGACCGGGTGCATCCGCACCTGCCCGGCCACGCGGTGCTCGCCGACGCGTTCCTCACCGCCCTCGGCGCGACCGCCCCCTGACAGAGCGACGCGCCGGGCCGACCGATGGTCGACCCGGCGCGACGACAACCGGCAGATCAGCCGCGGGCGGCCTGGTAGAGCCTCTCCGGGGTGACGGCGCCGGCGAGCACCCGGCCGTCGTCGGTGAGCAGCACGCTGAACAGCTTGCCGGTGAGCAGCCGACCGCTGCCCCAGTCACCGCTGACCGCCTGCAGCCCGCCGAGCAACTTAGACATGTCCATGTCCGGCGTGCCGGCCGGCTTCTCGGCGGCCGGCTTGCCGCCGACGGCCCCGTCGAGGCGGGCGACCAGCACGGTCGTCCAGCCGGTGCCGACGGCGCGCACCTGCGGATCACCCGCCGACTCGACGTGGTCGGGCCGGCCCGCGGACGGGCGCTCGGCCGACTCCTCGGTGACGGTCACCCCGGGCGGCGGGTTGAAGGTGAACTGGTCGGCGTCGGGGCGGCGGTAGTCGACCTCGGTGAAGGCGACCTCGAACGCCGGCTGGTCGCTGCCCCTGGCGAGCACCTCGAAGCGCAGCGGCACGTGCTGCTTGGCGTCGATGGCGATCCGCAGCTGGTGCACCAGCGAGTCGCGGTCGCGGGGCTGGAGCACCAGCTCGTACGCGTCCCGACCGGCGACGGTCGCCGACCGGCCGACGCTCACTTCGGTGCTCGGGTCGACCGCGCGCAACGCCAGGTCGGCTGCCTCCTGCGGCGTGGCCGGCAGGCTCGGCGCCGCCTCGGGCACCGCCTTCTCGGCCACGGCACCACGCAACGTCAGGTGGCGGGCGGTGTTGCTGCGGCTCTCCCAGGTCCACACGTCCCGGCCGTTGCGGATCACGTCCCGCTCGCCGAGGGTGTCCAGCAGCGCGACCCGCTGCTGCTCCGGCCCGGAGTACCAGACCCGCAGGGTGTGCGTGCCGGTCAACAGGGTGGTCAGGTCGTTGCCGGGGACCAGCCCGACCAGCGGCGGCAGACCGAGGTCGGCGCGCTGCACGACCGTGCCGGACAGCCCCTCCAGCCGGGAGGTCTGCAGGTCGACCAGGAGCTGGGCGGCCGTGCGCGGCGGCAGGCTCGGTTCGGCCTCGGCGGCGAACGTGCCGACCGCGGCGCCGCCACCGATGACGGCGACGGCGGCGGTCGCCGGGACCAGCCAACGCAGGACGGGACGGCTTCTCAGAACGGACATGTGGGCACCTCCTGCGACCATCCTGCCCGCTCGGCGCTGTGAACACGCTGAGGATGCCGATCCGGCGCCTTTGACCCAGGTGGCACCCTTGAGCGGTGCGGTTGCTGGTGGTGGAGGACGAGGCCCGGTTGGCGGCTGCGCTGCAGCGTGGGTTGCAGGCGGAGGGGTTCGCCGTGGACGTGGCGGCGACCGGCCCGGCCGGGTTGGACGCCGCCCGGCACGGCGGGTACGACGCGATGATCCTGGACGTGATGCTGCCCGGCCTCTCCGGTTACGAACTGGTCCGGCGGCTGCGCGCGGAGGAGCACTGGCTTCCGGTGCTGATGCTCTCCGCGAAGGACGGCGAGTACGACCAGGCCGACGGCCTGGACTGCGGCGCCGACGACTACCTCACCAAGCCGTTCTCGTACGTGGTGCTGCTGGCTCGCCTGCGGGCGCTGCTGCGCCGGGGCGCGCCGCAACGCCCGGCGGTGCTGGCGGTCGGCGACCTGCGGCTGGACCCGGCCCGGCGGCGGGTCACCCGGGCCGACGCGGAGGTGACGCTGACCGCGCGGGAGTTCGCGTTGCTGGACTACCTGATGCGCCGACCCGGCCAGGTGGTCTCCAAGATCGAGCTGCTGGACCACGTCTGGGACGCGAGCGTGGAGACCGCGCCGAACGCGGTCGAGGTGTACGTCGGCTACCTGCGCCGCAAGCTCGGCCGCGACCTGTTGGAGACCGTCCGGGGCGCCGGCTACCGGCTGGCGACGTGAGCACGGACGTGCCGGCCGACCTGACGCCCGGCGTGCCACCCGTCCCGGCGGCCACCGCGGCGACCGCCGCCGGCCAGGCGACGCCCGCCCGTCCGGCGCCCGTCGACGCGACGCCCGACGTTCGGGCGACTCCCGCCGGTCCGGTCGGCGCGGCCGGTCGGGCGCGCACCGGTCGCCCCTGGCGCGGCCGGCTGCCGGTGCTCGGGCTGCGGGGCCGACTCATGGCGATCGGGGTGCTCGGCCTCACCGTGGGGCTGGCCCTCGGCGGGGTGGTGCTGCTCGGCGCGCTCGGCTACGTGCTCCAGCGCACCGTGGACACCGAGGCGTTCCGGACCGCGGACGCGGTCGCCCTGCTCGCCGCCGAGGACGCTCTGCCCGACCCGCTGCCGGTGGCGGGCGGGCAGGTCCGCGTCCAGGTGATCGACACGCAGGGGCGGATCCGGGCCGCCTCGATCGACGCGGACCGGCTGGTACCGATGGTCCGCCCGGAGCGGCTGGACCGAGACGGTCGGCAGCGGCTGGAGGTGCCGGCCGAGCGGGTGGGGCTCGCCGGCCCGGTCCGGGTGGTCGCCGTGCCCGCCGGCACCGCGGCCGACCCGCTCACCGTGCTGGTCGCCCGCTCGATGGCCGACGTGCGGCACAGCACGCACGTGGTCCGGACCATCCTGCTGGTGGCATTCCCCCTGCTGGTGGCCGTGCTGGCCGCCGTGGCCTGGCGGGTGGTGGGCGCCACCCTGCGTCCGGTGGAGGCGCTGCGGCGGGGTGCCGAGGAGATCACCGGGCGGGCCGGGACCGGACGACTGCCGGTGCCGGCCTCGGCCGACGAGATCCACCGGTTGGCGGTCACCCTCAACGGGATGCTGGGCCGGCTGGAGTCCGCCCGGGCGCGGCAGCGGGCGTTCGTCTCGGACGCGGCACACGAGCTGCGCAGCCCGTTGACCAACATCCGGACCGAGCTGGAGGTCGCCGAGCGCCTCGCCGGCCGGACGGACTGGACGGCGGTGACCGCCAACCTGCTCGCCGACACGGACCGGCTGAGCCGCCTGGTCGACGACCTGCTGCTGCTGGCCCGACTGGACGAGACGCCACCGGCGCGGGGGACGGGGCCGGTGGAGCTGGGCGCCCTGCTGACCGAGGTCGCCGCCCGGTACCCGTCGCCGCCGGTGCGGGTGGTGCCGCCGGAGGGCCCGCTGTGGACGGTCGGGAACGCCGACGAGCTGCGCCGGGTGCTGGCTAACCTGGTCGACAACGCGGTCCGGCACGCGCCCGGCAGCGTCCTGCTCGCGGTGCGGGCGACGCCGGCGAGGCACCGGGAGGCGGCGTACCACCTGGTGACGGTGACCGACGACGGCCCGGGGATTCCGGTGGCCGACCGGGAGCGGGTGTTCGGCCGGTTCACCCGCCTGGACGACGGGCGGGGCCGCGACGACGGTGGGGCCGGCCTGGGCCTGGCCATCGTGTGGGAGCTGGTCCGCCGGGCCGGCGGCACCATCACCCTGACCGACGCCGACGACCAGCCGGGGCTGCGGGTGTGTCTGCTGCTGCCGGCGCTGCCGACGGACGGACCCTGACCAGCCCCGACGATGCCAGCCGGCACGGTCAGCGGCGGCGGGTGCAGACCTCGTCGGCGCTGGCGACGGTGTCGGTGGACCAGACGACGGCCACCGTGAAGCAGTAGTCGTTGGCGCGGTTGAGCGCGTAGACGACGAAGCTGGTGGCGCCGGCGGGCAGCGTGGCGATGGCGTTCTTGCCCTGACCGGCGCGACCCGCGGAGATCACCACCGGCCCCTCGCCGCCGGCCGGGTACGTCCAGCCCAGGGCGATGTTGTCCCGGTTGTCGCGCAGGGTCACCGCGCCCGGTGGGGTGCCCGGCGCAGCCGCGGGCGGCGGCGCGACGGTCGCGGCGCCGGTGGGGGCCGGCGCGCCCGTGCCGGTCGGGCCTGCGCTGGGGGAGCGGGCATCCGGGCCGGCGTCGTCCCGGTCGCCGACGCGGGCCACCCCGGCGATCACCGCCGCGGTGCCCAGCAGCACCACGACCACGCCGGCCACCAGCACCGGCACCAGCCGGTTACGCCGTGCGGGTGGCGCCCGGTGCACGGGCACGGGCAGCAGCCGGGACGGTGTGTACGGCTCGAGCGGCGCGTACGGATCCGGTGGCCCGCCCGTGCCGGGATGCGCGTACGGCTCGGCTGCCGTGTACGGGGGGCTCGGCTCGGCCGGCGCGCCCGGGCGGTGCAGCCGGTACACCCCGGAGGCCTCTTCGGTGCTGCCGGCGAGCCCCACCACGGACGGGGGGACCGGGGTGCCGGTGGGGTGGGGAGCGGATTCGTCCGCCGCAACGGGTGGCCAGGTGAAGCCCGCCGGCGCGCCCGGTTCGTCGGCGGGCGCTCGGGGGGTCGGCACCGCCCCGCCACCGGGCGTGGCCCCGTGCCCGGCCAGGGTTCCCTCCGCACCGAGGGTGTGGCCGGCCGCCGGCGGGTGGTAAAGGCTCTCGACCGGCCCGTCCCCGTGCGGTGGGGTGCGGGCGGCCGGCACCACCGGAGTGTCCGAGGGCGCGTCGTCGGCGCACACGTGGTCGGGGTTGGCCGCCGCCCGCGCCAGCGCCGCCACCTGCACCGCCAGCGGGTCGTCGGCGGCCAGGTGCTGCCGGCACAGCTCACGGGCCAGCGCCAGGTTGTCGTGCGCTTCGGCGAACTGCCCACAGTCGCGCTGCATCGCGCCGAGCCGGGCCAGCATCTTGATGCCGCTGGGGTGCCCGTCGCCGTACACCTCGCGGTGCAGCTCCCACGCGTCCTGGAGTCGGTCGCGGGCCACCGTGCACTGGCCGCGGGCGTACTCGACGGTGGCCAGGTCGGCGTGGGCGGCGAGCACCCGCAGCGACTCGGGGCCGTCCTGCGCGGTCAGCTCGATGATGACGTCCTGGTAGAGCCGGGCGGCCCGGGAGTGGCTGCCGACCCGGTGCAGCACCGCGGCCAGGGTCGCCGCGGCGGCGACGGTGCGCGGGTCGGAGCGGCCGTGCAACCGGGTGGTGGCCGCGTACGCGAAGGCGGCCCATCCCCGGGCGGAGTGCGGCTCGCCGAGCGCGACCAGCACCCGCGCCTGGAGGCTGGCGGCCTCGGCCAGCTCGGGGGTGGCGTTGGCCGGGCGGGGGTCGGCGTCGGTGAGCGCGTCGGAGAGCAGCCGCTGTGCGCCGGCCAGGTCGCCGGTGGACACGAGCTGGTGCGCCTGATCAGTCAGTTCGCCGAAGCCGGAGGGCACGCCCCATCGTGCTCATCCGACGACGGTAAGTACAAGACCCGCGCCGGTGTCGATCGGTCAGGATCTCGTCAGGTGCTCGGCCAGCGTCTCGCTGATCCTGCGCAGCTGGTCGACCTGGGCCGGGCTCAACGCGTCGAACAGGTGCCGGCGTACCCCCTCGACGTGGCCGGGGGCCGCGGCGGCGAGGGTGGCGAAGCCGGCATCGGTGAGCAGCGCGACCTGCCCGCGCCGGTCGGTGGGGCACTCCTCGCGGCGCACCCAGCCGGCCGCCTCCAGACGCGCGACGGCGTGCGAGAGCCGGCTCCGCGACGACCCGGTCGCGTCGGCCAGGTCGCTCATCCGCAGCTGCCGGTCGGGGGCCTCGGAGAGCCGGACCAGGATCTCGTAGTAGGCGTGCGGCATTCCCGCGTCGCGTTGCAGCTCGCGGTCGAGCGTGTCCATCAGCGCGCGGGAGGCGGTGAGGTACGCGCGCCAGGTGCGCTGCTCGTCGGAGTCCAGCCAGCGGGTCATGACCGTCATCATACCCGCAATGGTTGAGCGTTCAACTAAATGGCGCTAGCCTGGAGCCATGGGAATCCACCGGCTCAACCACGCTGTCCTCTACGTCAGTGACCTCGCCCGCAGCGTCGCCTTCTACCGCGAGGTGCTGGGCTTCCGCCCGGTGGCGATGACTCCGGACGGGTTCCGGGGCGCCACGTTCCTCCAGGCGCCCGACTCGACCAACGACCACGACCTCGGCCTGTTCGAGATCGGCGCCGGGGCGGGGCCGTCGACGGCCGGCCGGGCCACCGTCGGGCTCTACCACCTGGCCTGGGAGGTCGACACCCTCGACGAGCTGGCGGCCACCGCCGAGCGGCTCTCGGCCGCCGGCGCGCTGGTCGGCACCTCCGACCACGGCACCACCAAGAGTCTCTACGGGCAGGACCCGGACGGCCTGGAGTTCGAGGTGGTCTGGCTGGTCCCGGCCGACCGGCTCGACGACCACGCGCTGGCCGCCCGCAAGCGGATCGGTCGGCTCGACCTCGCCGCCGAGCGGCAGCGCTACGGCGGGCAGACCCGGGGCGGCGTGGGGATCTCCGTCCCGGCCTGACCGGTCGTAGGGTAGAACGGACCGATGTCGACCGACCGGACCACCGATTTCCTCCGCGAGCTGCTGGTCCGCCAGTTGACGACGTGGCTGCCCGCCGCCCTGCACCGCTCCCGGCGGGCCACCATCGCCCTGGCCTGGGCCGGTGCCGACGCGGGCGGCGCGGAGGCCGCGCTGCGGGTGGTCGCCGGGCACGCCGACCAGGTGCGCGGCCGGCGGGTGACCGTGCTGGTGCTCGCCGACGGCGCGGCCGACCTGCCGGCCCGGCTCGGCCCGGTCGAGGCGGAGTTGCCCGCCGAGGTCACCGTGCACCTGCTGCCGGGCGTCCCGGATCGGCTGCCGGTCGCGGTGAAGGCGGCCGGCGCCGCCGGCTCACCGCTGTTCTGCTTCCTGGACCTGCCCGGCGCCGTGACCCCGGAGCTGGTCGCCGCCGCGAGCAACGGCCGCACGGGGGAGCTGTTGCTGCACGCCGGCAGGGGCGCCCGCGACGCGCTGGTCGGCGCCGGCTTCCCGCTGGTCGCCGAGGTTTCCCCGGTGCTGCCCGACGGCGCGGCGGCCGGCGTGATCGCGTTTGGCAGCCGGTCGGACCGGAGCCTGGAGGCGGTCCGCGACGCGCTCTGGGCGGTCGGCGCGGACCTCGACGTGCGCCTGTCCGACCCGGCCGGCCCGGCGGGCGCGCCGGTCGACGTGGCCGGCGATCCCGACCCCGGGCCGCTGGCCCGTGAGCTGCTGGCCGAGCTGCGCCGAGGCGGGCCGCGGCCGGTCACCGAGCTGCGCCGGCACACCCTCACCGCGACCGTCTACCGGGCCTCCGACGCCACCCGGGCGCTCACCGGCCTGCTCGACGTGGGCGAGGTGCGTCGCGAACGCGAGGTCGGCCGGCTGGCCGGGGACGAGATCATCACGGTACGGCGCTGAGCGGCGCGCCGGCCGGCGTCACCGGCCCACGGACGCCGAGCGGGGTGCCGGTGGAGCACCGGCACCCCGCTCGACCCCCGGGACGCTACGACCGGGACTTGTCCTGCTTCCAGGACAGCGGACCCGGCAGGTCGACCCGGTGCGCCCGGGCCTTGGAGTTCCAGGACCAGCGCCCGATCTTGATGCTCCACGAGGAGAAGCCGTTCTCGGTGAAGTTCAGGATGATCGGGCCGATCTTCTTGCGCTTGCGAAACATGAGGCCCATCGGAGGACTCCCCTCGTCACCGTTCCCTACCGTGTCGAGATCGAACATTCCCGAACCGCTGACTTCCGAAACCCCCTCGACGTCCGGCGTGGACGGTCGCTCGGCGCGGCGTCGTAATCTCTACCCACCAGATAGGTGTTGCGCGGCGGTAAACGCTGCTCGTGACCGCTCGTAACATGGTCGGCGACACAGATCTCACCTTCTGGAAGAGCGTTGACCGGCGCATCTCGCCCCCGGCAGCATGGGGTCATGTCGCAGCGGGACGAGCTCTTCCTCACCGCTCGCGTGCACGTCGACCTGGTCCGGCACGCGAGCGCGCTCTGTTGAGCTGACCGGTCCACCCGGTTCGGCTCCATCGCCGCATCTCCCACCGCCCGCGCTCATCGCGGAGCAGCGTGCCTTCCGCGCCCCCCACCGGGCGTCCCGTACTCCCATCGTGGACACACCAGGAGACTCCTCATGTCCCCACCCCGTCGTGCCGTCCTGCGTACCCTCGCCACCGTCACCGCGCTGGCTCTGCTCACCGGCACCGCCGGCTGCGGCGGCGACGCCGAGGCCGGCGCCGGACAGGCCACCGAGCTGCGCTACCAGGGCTCGGTCGGCCAGGTCACCCTCCCCGAACTGGCAGCCGACCTCGGCTACCTCGGCGACGTCCGACTCAACTGGATCGGCAACGTCACCGGCGGCCCGCAGGACATCCAGGCCACCGCCACCGGGCAGAGCGACTTCGGCGGCGCGTTCAACGGCGCCATCGTCAAGCTCGCCGCCGCCAACGCCCCGATCACCGCCGTCGTCAGCTACTACGGCTCCGACGCGCAGTCCTTCCAGGGTTACTACGTGCTCGACGACAGCCCGATCCGCGGCCCCCGCGACCTGATCGGCAGGAAGGTCGGCATGAACACCCTCGGCGCGCACGCCGAGGCCGTGCTCAAGACGTGGCTCGCCCGCGGCGGCCTCACCCCCGCCGAGATCAAGCAGGTCGAGCTGGTCGCCCTGCCGCCGGTCAACACCGAGCAGTCGCTGCGGCAGAAGCAGATCGACGTCGCGGTGCTCGGCGGGGTGATCCGGGACAAGGCGGCCGCCGACGGTGGCATCCGCACCATCTTCACCGACTACGAGCTGCTCGGCGCGTTCAGCGGCGGCACGTACGTCTTCCGCGACGACTTCATCAAGCGCAACCCCGAGACCGTCAAGGCCTTCGTCACCGGCGTCGGCAAGGCCATCGAGTGGGCCCGCACCCAGCCCCGGGAGACCGTGGTCGCCCGGATGCGCGACATCATCGCCAAGCGTGGCCGCAACGAGGACCCGGCGCTCGTCGCGTACTGGAAGAGCAGCGGCGTCGCCGGTCGCGGCGGCGTGATCAACGACCAGGAGTTCGCCACCTGGATCGACTGGCTCGCCGCCGAGGGCGAGCTCAAGGGCGACCGGCCGAAACCCTCCGACATCTACACCAACCGGTTCAACCCCTACGTGGACGGGGGCGGCGCGTGAGCACCGACAAGATCCTCTTCGACCGGGTGAGCAAGACCTTCCCGGTCCGCGCCACCCGGCGCGGCGCCGCCGGCGCGGTCACCGCGCTGCACGAGGTGACCCTCGGGGTACGCCCCGGCGAGTTCCTGGTCGTCGTCGGCCCCAGCGGCTGCGGCAAGTCCACCCTCCTCGACCTGCTCGGCGGGCTCACCGAGCCGACCGGCGGCCAGGTGCTCGTCGACGGCCGACCGGTCACCGGCCCCGGCCTGGACCGGGGCATCGTCTTCCAGCAGTACGCCCTGCTGCCCTGGCGCACCGCCGCCGGCAACGTCGCGTTCGGGCTGGAGGCCAAGGGGGTGCCCCGGGCGGAGCGCGCCGACCTCATCGACTACCACCTGGACCTGGTGGGCCTGCGCGGCTTCGCCGACCGCTACCCGCACGAGCTGTCCGGCGGGATGAAGCAGCGGGTGGCCATCGCCCGCAGCCTCGCGTACGACCCGGACGTGCTGCTGATGGACGAGCCGTTCGCCGCGCTGGACGCCCAGACCCGCGACTCGCTACAGGACGAGCTGGTGCGGATCTGGGCCCGCACCGGCAAGACCATCGTGTTCATCACCCACGGCATCGACGAGGCCGTGCACCTCGGCCAGCGGGTGGCGGTGCTGACGTCGCGGCCCGGACGGGTCAAGCAGGTCATCGACATCGACCTGGGCGACCGGGACGCCGTCGAGGACGTCCGCTCCACCGACGCGTTCCGCCACCACCGCCACCAGATCTGGACGCTGCTGCGCGACGAGGTACGCGCCGCACAGGCCGCCGAAGGCGCCACCGGCGGCAGCCGCACCGCCCACACCGGAGCAGCCGGTGGTCGTACCCCCGTAGTGGCCGGAGCCGACGCGCGGCGCGCGACGCCGGCGGCGGCCCGCACCGAGGAGGCCCGCGTTGGTTGACATCGCCGAACGTCCCACCCGGCTGGCGCCCCCACCCGCCGTGCCCGGCGCGGCGGCCGGCCCCGCCGGCCCCGGCCTGGCCGGTCGGCTGCTCGGCGTCGGCGCGAAGGTGCTGCACCGCACCGTCGCGATCGCCGCGCTGGCCGCGGTCTGGGAGGGCGCACCCCGGCTCGGGCTGGTGGACCGGGTCTTCCTCCCCCCGCTGTCCGAGGTGCTGGTGGCCTGGTGGGAGCTGCTGCGCAGCGGGCAGCTCGCCGAGCACGTCGGCGCGAGCCTGACCCGGTCGCTGGCCGGGCTCGGCCTGGCCGTGCTCACCGCCATCCCGCTCGGGCTGCTGATCGGCTGGTACCGGCCGCTCGCCGAGCTGCTCAGCCCGCTGCTGGAGGTGTTCCGCAACACCGCCGCGCTCGCCCTGCTGCCGGTCTTCGTGCTGATCCTCGGCCTGGGGGAGACCTCCAAGATCGCCCTGGTGCTGTACGCGTGCTCCTGGCCGATCCTGCTGAACACCATCGCCGGGGTGAAGGGCGTCGACCCGCTGCTGATCCGTTCGGCCCGCTCGATGGGGCTCAACCACCTGCGGCTCTTCCAGAAGGTGATCCTGCCGGCCGCCGTGCCGACCATCTTCACCGGAGTCCGGCTGGCCGGGGCGTACTCGATCCTGGTGCTGGTCGCCGCCGAGATGGTCGGCGCGAAGGCCGGCCTCGGCTACCTCATCAACTACGCGCAGTACAACTTCGCGATCGCCGACATGTACTCCGGGATCATCACGATCTCCGCCATCGGCCTGGTCGTCAACCAGCTCCTCGTCGCCCTGGAACGGCGCTTCTCCACCTGGCGCGTCGACGTCTCCGCCGGATAGGACTGATAACAATGACTCGTACCCTGCACCTCAACGCGTTCCTGATGGGCGTCGGCCACCACGAGGCCGCCTGGCGGCACCCCCGCACCGACCCTCGCCGGGTCACCGACGTGCGGCACTTCCAGGAGCTGGCCCGGATCGCCGAGCGCGGCACCCTCGACTCGCTCTTCCTCGCCGACGGGCTCTCGGTCGGGCCCAACCCCCGGCACAACATCCAGGCCGTCTTCGAGCCGCTGACCCTGCTCGCCTCGCTGGCCGCGGTGACCGAGCACATCGGTCTCATCGCGACGGTCTCCACCACCTACAACGAGCCGTTCCACACCGCCCGCAAGTTCGCGTCGCTGGACTACCTCAGCGGCGGCCGGGCCGGCTGGAACATCGTCACCTCCGCCCAGGAACGGGAGGCGGTCAACTTCAACCGCGACAGCCACCCCGGGCATGCCGACCGGTACCGGCGCGCGGCCGAGTTCGTCGACGTCGCGATCAAGCTCTGGGACAGCTGGGAGGACGACGCGCTGGTCTTCGACACCGCGTCCGGGGTGTTCGCCGAGACCGACCGGGTGCACGAGGTGGCGCACCGCGGGCCGGAGTTCCAGGTCCGCGGCCCACTGAACATCCCCCGCCCGCCGCAGGGTCGGCCACTCCTGGTGCAGGCCGGCTCGTCGCCGGACGGAATCGCGTTCGCCGCCCGGTACGCCGAAGCGGTGTTCACCGCCCAGCAGACCCTCGCCGACGGCCAGCGCTTCTACGCCGAGCTGCGCCGACAGGTCACCACCGTGGGCCGCGACCCCGACCTGGTGAAGGTCCTGCCCGGCATCGCGCCGGTGATCGGCGGCACCGAGGCGGAGGCGCAGGCGCTCGCCGCCGAGCTGGAGGAGCTGATCGTCCCCGACTACGCCCTCGCCCAGCTCTCCGGCATGCTCGGCATCGACCTGACCCGCCTGCCGCTGGACGGGCCGCTGCCCGAGCTGCCGGACGCCGGCACGGTGCAGGCCCACCAGAGCCGCTACCAGCTCGTCACCGAGCTGGCCCGCCGGGAACGGCTCACCATCCGGCAGCTGATCGGTCGGCTCGGCGGCGGCCGTGGCCACCGGGTGCTCGCCGGCACCCCCGAGCAGATCGCCGACCAGATCGAGCTGTGGTTCACCCAGGGCGCCGCCGACGGCTTCAACATCATGCCGCCGCACCTGCCCGGCGGCCTGGCCGACTTCGTCGACCACGTGGTACCGGTGCTGCGCGCCCGCGGCCTGTTCCGCACCGAGTACACCGGCCGGACCCTGCGTGAACACTACGGCCTGCCCCGCCCGGCCAGCACGTACGCCGGGTCGACGCTGGTGCCGGCGTGACCACCGTGGAGCGTCCACCGACGGATGCGGCCGAGCTGCGGCCGGTGGACCCGGGCCTGTTCCGCTCGCTGCTGCGTCGGCAGGCCACCAGCGTCACCGTGGTCACCGCGGTGGCCCGGAGCACCGATCCGGCCTGCCTGGGCGGGATCGGCGCGCCGCTGCGGGCCGGGTTCACCGCCACCTCGTTCACCTCGGTGTCGCTGCACCCGCCGCTGGTCTCGTTCTGCCTCGGGGTGGCCTCGTCGAGCTGGCCGGTGCTGGCCCGCGCCGAGCACGTCGCCGTCCACCTGCTGGCCGCGGGGCAGCGGGAGGCCGCGACGGTCTTCGCCACCAGCGGCATCGACCGGTTCGCCGCGTACCCGGACTGGACGTCCGGGCCGTTCGGGGTGCCGCTGCTGACCGGAGTGCTGGCCCGACTGCTCTGCCGGGTGGTGCACCGGGTGCCGGCCGGCGACCACACGCTGGTGATCGCCGAACCGCTGGCGCTGGGCGACGGCGGCGACGGCGCGCCGCTGGTGCACCACCGGGGCGGCTACACCACGGCCGTCCCGCCGGTGTCGGCGTGAGCGAGCGCAGCGAGCGAACCATGGGGTACAGCAGCGTGGCGCCTCGCGCCGGCACGCAGCGAAGCGGAGTGCCGGCGTGAGCGAGCTGGCCGTGCGCGAGCTGCTCGCGTTGGACCGGGCCGCCCAGGACCTGCTGTTCCGGGCGGCCCGCACGGCGGACACGTTCACCGACGAGCCGGTCACCGACGCCCAGGTCGCGGCCATCCACGACCTGATCCGGTACGGCCCCACCGCGTACAACGGGCAGCCGCTGCGGGTGCTGCTGCTCCGCTCCGGGGCGGCCCGGGCACGGCTGCTGCCGTACGTCTCGTCCGGCAACCGGGCGAAGACGGCCACCGCGCCGCTGGTGGCGGTGCTCGCCGCCGATGTGGACTTCCACGAGCGACTGCCCGAGCTGTACCCGCACCGTCCGCAGGCCCGCGACTGGCTCGCCGATCGGGCGGCCCGGGCCGAGCAGGCCCGGTTCAACGCGGCCCTCCAGATCGGCTACCTGCTGGTGGGCGTACGCGCGGCGGGGCTGGCGGCCGGCCCGATGGCCGGGTTCGACGCCGTCGGCGTGACCCGGGAGTTCTTCCCCGACGGGCGGCACGAGGCGCTGCTGCTGATGAACGTGGGCCACCCCGGCCCGGACGCCTGGCGGGAGCGGCTGCCCCGGCTGGACGCGACGGAGGTGATCCGGACGCTGTGACCCGACCGGGCTCAGGCGTCCCGGTCCAGCGCGAGGACCCGGGTGACGGTGCCGTCCTCCTCGGTCACGTCCTGCTGGTGGACGAAGCCGAGCTTGGCCAGCAGACCCAGCGAGGCGTGGTTGGCGTCGGCGACCGTGGCGTACACCCGGGGCAGGTCGAGGCGGTCGAAGCCGTACCGGACCAGCGCGGTGGCCAGCTCAGTGCCCAGGCCACCGCCCCACGCCGGCTGGGCCAGGGCGTACACGAGTTCGTGGCCCTCGACGTCGTCGGTCCGCTTGATCTCGGCGTGCCCGACGTAGCGGCCGTCCCGGCGGACCGCCCACACGTCGAAGAGGTCGTCGGCGTACACCCGGCTGAACACCCGCCCGAACAGGTCGGCGGCGTCGGACACCGTCATCGGCCCGTCGCCCATGAACCGGCCCACCTCGGGGTCGGCGAGCAGCGCGACGAAATCATCGGCGTCGGCCGGCTGGTAGGGCTCCAGCAGCAGGAGGTCGGTGTGCAGGGTGGGGGTGGGCATCAGCGGGGCTCCCAGGCGTCGGGCAGAGCGGTGAGCTTGCGGACGTGGGCCGGCAGCCGACCGCTGACGATCTCGGCGAGGCTCACCTCGTCGACCACCCGACGGACCGCGGCGCGGACCGCCACCCAGAGGCCGGGCAGGTTCTCCGCCGCGCCCTCGTACCGGGTCTCCTCCGGGCGCAGGCCGCGCACCCCGGCCAGTGGACCCTCCACCGCGCGCAGCACCGCGCCGACGGTCACCTCGCGCGGCGGCCGGGCGAGCGTGTAGCCACCCTCGGCGCCGCGCTGGGCACGGACGATGCCGGCCCGGCGCAGGTCGGCCAGGACCGCCTCCAGGAACTTGCGGGGCATGTCCTGCTCCGCGGCGATGGCCTGGGTGGACAGCAGCGAGGGGTACGCGGTGGCCAGGCTCAGCGCCGCCCGTACCGCGTAGTCGCCGCGCGCGGAGATCTGCACCCTGCCATCATGCCCGGCTCGCGCCGCCACCTGGCCCGGCGGGCTACCCGGGTCGGGCGGCGAGACCGCCGTTGGCCGGTTCCCCGGGGGTGCCGGGACGGAACCGGCCGGCGTTGGCGTTCGTCGTCTCGGCCGGTGGGCGGGGCCGGACCACCCGGGCGGTGGCCGGCTGGTCCCGTGCGGCCCGGAACGCGCCAGGGCTGAGCCCGACCTCCCGGGTGAAGAAGCGGCCGAAGTTGGTGGGTTCGGAGAAGCCCAGCTCCCGGCCGATCTGTGCGATCGGCTCGTCGGTCGCGGCGAGCAGCCGCCCGGCCTGCAACGCGACCCGCTCGTCGATGACCTGCTTGGCGCTGCGCCCGGTGACGGCCAGGCAGGCCCGGGTCAGGGTCCGCACCGAGCAGCCGAGCGCGGCGGCGTAGTCCTCCACCCGCCGGGTGTGCTGGTAGCCGTGCTCCACCTCGCGGCAGAACCGGTGGAACGTCTCCATTTCGGGCCGGCCCGCCGACCGGTCCCCGTCGGGCAGGGCCAGCCGCAGGAGCAGCACGGCGAGCTGGTGGCGGAGCAGCGCACGGCCGGCGGGGCTGTCCCGGTGCCGCTGGCAGTCCACCGCCAGCTGGCTCACCTCGCTGATCACGGCGTCCTCGTCCTCGCCGGCCAGTTGCCGCCAGGTCGGCGGCGCGTCCGGGTCGACGTCCAGACCGCGCAGCGCCCCGGAGTCCCAGCCGACGACGGTGGCGTCGATCTGCGGGCCGGCGCAGCGCAGCACCTGGCCGGCGCGGACCCGCAGCAGCGTGCCGGGCCGGCACGGCAGCAGGCGGAAATCCAGCTCGGCGTCGCCGTGCCCACGGGTGGTGAGGATCAGCAGCTCCCGCTCGACGAACACCGGTCGGCGCCAGCCCCGGTCGCGGGCCAGGTCGGCCAGCGCGAACGTGGCTATCTCATCGGGGACGGGTGGCGCCGTTCCGATCATTGCCGTAGGAAGGGGACCGGTGGAGACCATCGCCTGCGACGGTAGCCCGAACCGCAGGTCACCGCATCCCGACCGGCGGTGCCCGCGCGCTGGCCCTTCCACCGATCGCCGCCGGCGCCCGCACCGGCGCGCCGGTGCGGGCTTGTCCCGATCATGGCGGCCGGGCTACGTTACCCGGCGGTAGCGCCGTCCGGTCCCCGGTCCGCCCGGCGCCCCGCCGGCCGCCCCACCGGACCGGCGGACCCCGCCGACTCGCGATGGGATGGGCATGACGCAGCTGTTCTCGGTCGAAGGCAAGACGGTTCTGGTCACCGGCGGGTCGCGGGGGATCGGCCTGATGATCACCCAGGGCTTCGTCCGGGCCGGCGCCCACGTGATCATCTCGTCCCGCAAGGCGGACGTCTGCGAGGCGGTCGCCAAGGACCTCTCCGCCGAGGGACGCTGCGAGGCGATCCCCGCCGACCTGGGCGCCGACGCCGGCGCCGAGTCGCTGGCCGCCGCCGTCCGGGAGCGCTTCCCCCGCCTCGACGTGCTGGTCAACAACGCCGGCGCGACCTGGGGCGCGCCTCTGGAGGACTACCCGGAGGCCGCGTTCGACAAGCTCTGGGCGGTCAACGTCAAGGCCGTCTTCCGGCTGACCACCGCACTGCTGCCGGCGCTGCGCGCCGCCGCCAGCGCCGACGACCCGGCCCGCGTGATCAACATCGGGTCGATCGACGGCATCCGGGTGCCGTGGATGGAGGTGTACGCGTACTCGGCCACCAAGGCGGCCGTGCACATGCTCACCCGCAGCCTGGCCCACCAGCTGGCCGGTGAGCAGATCACCGTCAACGCGATCGCCCCCGGCCCGTTCGAGAGCAAGATGATGGCGTTCGCGCTGAACGACCCGGCGAGCCGGGCCAGCATCGAGCAGCAGGTGCCGCTGGGCCGCATCGGGCGCCCGGAGGACATGGCCGGCACGGCCATCTACCTCTCCTCCCGGGCCGGCGCGTACCTCACCGGCGCGGTCATCCCGGTCGACGGCGGCATCACCACGCACGGCTGAGCACCGACCGACCCGGGGCGGGCGGGCCCGCGTACCCCCGGGTGTGCCGGAGCCGCGCGGTCGGCAGATCCGCGCGGCCCCGTGATGGCCGGTGTTGCCCGTTCGGGCGGTGGTCAGCGACCGGCGAGCAGCCGGTTCACCGCCGTGTCGACGTCCAGGTGCTCGGCCTCCCGGCCGCGCGGGACGACGACGTAGGTCCGTCGAAGGAATCGCACCAGGACGCTGCGCGGCACCTCGAAGAGGGCGTTGCCGTCCGGTGACGACAGGGCCAGCGCGACGAAGTCGCCGCGCGGGGTGGCCCAGGGCCAGACCCGCACATCGCCGATGCCGGCCGGTTCGTCGAGGCCGGTGACCAGCAGTTCGCGGGCGAAGGACCAGCTCACCGCCTCGCCACCGGCCGATTCGGCATGGAACAGGACATGGACCGCATACGGGTCAGCAGGGTCGTAACGCAGACTGGCACGCACCGGCAATGCGGTGGCGTCAGGTGCGACGAGCCTTAGCGACGTCTCGACCTCTACGGTCGTCGGTCGAATGACACTCATGGACGTTCTCCCCCCGGCACCGCTGCGGAACGCGCGTGTCCCGCTTTTCCCATACTCAGGTGCTACTCCTGGCTACGCTCCGCCATACGCTGACTTCACCCAGTGGTGGGAAGGGGGACGGAAAGGCCTCGTGAATGTGAGGATTCATGTAGGATTTCCGGTTCTGCCCAGTGCGTGATCCCGCCCGGCATCGGGTGGTTCAGTCGTCGACTTACTCCGGTAACGTCCAGTCGACCGTTGCAGTGACGGGCCCGAGCGACACTGGGGGGTGAAATGGTCACGAAACGATCCTCAGTGGATCGGGCGGCGGCGTCCGGTCGGTCGAACGTCGGGGTCCGAGCAGCCGAAAAGCGGGGGTACGCAGTGCCGATGGAGCAGCCCGAGCGGCCCGGACGGCCGGCGTCCGACCGCGGTCGCCCCGGTGCCACGGACGCGGGCCGATCTGGCGGCGGTGGCGCGGATCGCGCCGCCGAAGGAGGGGCCGACCGCGCCGGCGGGGTCCTCGTGGCAGCGGACCCGCCACGGCGCCCCCGCTGGCGGGAGCGCGTCTCCACCACCCTCGACCTGATCCGGGCCAACCCCACCGGGCGGATCACCCTCAAGATCTTCATTGCGATCGCCGGCGCGCTGGTCGTGACCATCGGCATCGCCCTCATCCCGCTACCCGGGCCGGGCTGGCTCCTGGTCATCGCCGGACTGGGCATCTGGGCCGTCGAGTACCACTGGGCCCGCCGGCTGCTCGGCTTCACCCGCCGTCACGTGCACGGCTGGACGCAGTGGGTGAAGCGACAGTCACTGCCCGTGCGAATCGTGCTCGGCTCCGTCGGCCTGGTCTTCGTGGCCGTGGTGGTGTGGCTGTCGCTCAAGTTCAGCCTCGGCATCGACGTGGTCGCCAAAGTGATGCAGTACCTCGCGACGCACTGACCCCGGATTTCCGGTCTGGTTCCACGATCGGGTAGAGTCAGCGGCGCTGAGGGCGATTAGCTCAGCGGGAGAGCGCTTCGTTCACACCGAAGAGGTCACTGGTTCGATCCCAGTATCGCCCACGCAGGTCAAAGGCCACTTCCCAGTCATGGGAGGTGGCCTTTCTGCTGTCGTACAGCAGCTTTGTACAGCAACGGGCAGCGAAAGGGTGACGACAAGGCGATGGGATGTCCGGCTGTGCTGTTACCTTGCCGGCCGTGACTGATCAGCTGACGTGGATCGACCGGATCATCGACGTGACCGGATGGCGCCAGGAGCCTGAGGACGGTGTCGGCTGGGAGCAGGTGGAAGCCCAGCTGGGCGTTCCGCTGCCGACGGACTTCAAGGAACTGTGCCGCCGGTTCGTTCCGGGGGCGTTCTACGCCTACCTGGACCTCTTCCGGCCGACCGACGATCACGCACAACCGCTGTTTCGGGCGTGGGCCTATTCTCGGCAGTGGCCAAGTGAGCCTGACTTCGCGCGGTTGTGGGCCCCCTACGAGATGTACGAGCCCGACAAGGAGACGGGGCTGATCCAATGGGGCAGTGATCAGACCGAAGGGGAGTACTACTGGCTGGCGGACCGCTCTATGGAGCCCGATCGGTGGCCTGTGGTCGCGCGGTGGGACGGCATCGAGCCGTGGCACCAACTCGACATGTCGACGGCCGAGTTCGTCTACCGGGTGATCGCGGATCCGGAGTTCAAGCCGTTTACGGTGGCCGACCCGCCGCGGCGACCGTTCTACCTGCCGTACGGGCAGACGATCTCCAGTGGTGAGGAGTGGGATGCTCTCACCAACCCGAACCGCGAGAGCCGGACCCCCTAGTACTCCAGCAGGAGATCCGTTCTGGTCTGCGGTGACGGTGCGGGTTTGTCCGTGAGCAGCAAGCAGCCACCGTCGAGTCTCCGTGGTCGTCCGTGACTTCTGGGACGGTCCGAACCCTCGCGTCAGGCGCGAGAACCGTCGTTCCGTCGTGAGGCAGCGGCCAAAGTGCCAGGCAATCACCTCAAGTCGTTACTCGTGTGGGCCGGTATCGCACGGCGACCGCCCCCGACTTGAACTCCTGGCGATCCACGAGCTCGAGCTGGATGCGCTCGCGCAGACCGGCGAGCAACGTCGGCCCGTGTCCGGCGAGGACCGGCTGCACAAGGAACGCGTACTCGTCGATCAGTCCCAGATCTGCCAACGCCAGGGGGAGCGTCACGCCACCCACGAACAGGCCCTCGCCGGGCTCCTGCTTGAGCCGCTGAACCGCCTGCCCCAAGTCGTCTCGCACCAGCTCGGCATTCCAATCGGCCTCGCTCAGCGTGCTCGACACGACGTACTTCTTCGCCCGGTCGATGGTCTCGGCGAACGGGATCTCCAACTCACCCATCCAGTCAGGCCACGTGCCCGTGGCCGGCCGCCGCCACGCCGACTCCATCATCTCGTAGGTCACCCGGCCGAATAGCAGGGCATCGGCTCGTTCCATCTCAGTGCTCCAGAAGCCCATCGACTCCTCGTCGGGAGCGAGCCCTGCCTCGTGATGGACGCAGCCGTCGAGTGTGACGTTGATCGAGTATCGAAGTGGTCTCATCTGGTTGCTCCCCTTGATGCGCGCAGCGCGTTCACCGGACCGTACATAGACTGCTGTCGGCGCCATTTCTCATCGGCGCCCCGATCCCACCTACTCAACACCGTCGTGGTGCGAACAGACCGCAGACCGCAGACCGCAGACCGAGCGCGCGACCGAAGCGGCTCCATCACATCGCCGACCGCCGGTACGCTGGCTGGGGCTCTCCGATCTGCATTCCATAGATGGTGGGGAATGCGAGGCCGTTCTCGTGCCACGCCTTTCCGGCGGCTGCTCGTGCCTCGTCGCGTTGTTCGCTCCGCAGCTTGAGCGCCGTCAGGCAGATGTCGGGCAGGGGGAGTGTGGCGTCGGATGCCTGGGTCTTGGTGTCGCGGTGCAGGAGCTGCCCGCGTACGCGTTGGAGCTGGCGGCCGATGGTCAGCTCTCCGGCATCGAGGTCGACATTCTTCCACGTCAGTCCGAGGGCCTCGCCCTTGCGAAGGCTGGTGACGAGGACCAGGGCGTAGGTGGCGTAGAGCGAGTCCTCGTCGGCACGGGCGGATTCGAGGAAGGTTGCGGTGGGGCCATCCCACCGCCGACGACCCGGGACGAGCCGAGCAGACCACCGCCGGGGCCGCCAGCGTCCGTCCGGGCACTCAAACTCAGGCAGAGAACGAACCATTGCCGACGCTAAGTGCAATGGGGCTCAAACCGGCGGTGGGGGAGGAGTGAGCCAGGCGAGGGGTTGTCCGCTGAGGGCGGCGTCGGCGAGGCGGTTGGCGCTCGCGGTTCTCAGCGCCGCTCGTGAGCTGTCGATCCAGCGCTGGACGTTGTCGATGCCCTGATGGCGGTACTCAACCGCTTGTACGAGGCATTCCAACTTGTCGGCGTCGCGGGCGACGATCGCTTCTGGTGTCTCGCCGGCTTCGTACTCGGCAACGGCGGCGGTGATGACGTCGGCGACGGCCGGTGGGCACGCGGCGACCTGGTCGGCGGTGACGGTGGTGTTGGGTACGGCGGTGAGGTAGCGCTTGGCGATATGCGGGATGTCGGTGATCCGGGTTTCCTGGGTGTCGTGCAGGACGCAGAGCATCGACACCCGGGCCGGGTCGGCGCCTTCCATGGCGGCGAGCATCATTCCGATGAGAGCCGTGCGGAAAGAGTGATCGGCGATGGACTCGGGGTGCTTGACGCCGGCGAACCACCAGCCGGTGCGGGCGGCGCGTTTGAGTACGCCGGCCTCGAAGACGAAGCTCATCGCTCCGGCTGCGTCCTGGTCGCTCATCTGCCCGTCCCTGTGCCGGTGAATCCGTCCGCCCGCAGGCTATAGACGATTGAGGTTAGTTCCTGCCGCGACTGCGCGGAGATCCGGTCACTGTCCAGGAGGGGGACACTGCGGTCGAGGAGTGACCGAGTCGCGGCGGGGTTGTCGAGAGCGAGACCGCGTCGCGCGGCCAGCAGAGCCCAGACGTTGTGGATGTTGAGGTCGGCGAAGGGGTGTCCTGGGTCCAGGCGCTGGACCAGGTGCCGAAGAAGGATCGAGCCGTGCCAGTCCGTGATCGTCCCGGGCATGAAGGAGTCGTCGCGGTGGCGGTAAGGGATCTCGCCCACCCAGTAGGCCGAGTAGTTGAGCGCTGCTCGTTCGCAGGCGTCGTCCGGGTGTGCGTGGGCGATGAAGTCCCGCAAAGGGTCCGGGTCGCCCTGGTTGGCGAGGGACGTGACGACGGAGCGGGCGTCCGGCCACAGCGTTGACCAGGTTTGGAAGGTAGTCATCCGGCCGGCGCGGGTTGTGCTCCGGGTGAGCCATCCTGCCGCCGCCTTGGTGGGGTCCATGCCGGCGAGGAAGCAGGCTTGCCGGTGCAGCAGTACGTATGGATCCCGACCTGCGGCTGCGCGTTCGGCGAGCACATGAAGGTGAGCGAAGAACGTGCGTTGTTCGTCAACGGCCACGGTCGGCCCGGACGCGACCGGACCTCGCCGCGGGTGGGCGATGGGTAGCCCTCTGGCGAAGGTGGGTGTCCGTCCGAGGACGGCCCAGAGGATCAGGTCGGTCAGGCGGTGGGTAAGTACGGACCAGCCCAGCGGCTGCTCGGCGATGTCGCAGCGGTCCACCTGTTCGTCGAGGACTGCGGCGAGGATGAAGTCTGCCTCCGCAGCGTCGTCGAGTGCGGCAAGCAGGACTGCGTTCGCGCCGAGCTGTCTGAGCCGGTGCCGGACGGAGACCGCGTGCCCGAGCGGTACCGCGGTGAATGGTCGCCGCCCGGATTCCCAGCTCTGTACGGTCACGCGGTCGACGCCCAGGCCCACGGCGAGCTGCTCCTGCGTCAGCGGGATGGACTCCCGGATCAGCTTGAACAGGTAGCCGGTCACCCCGCCGCGCTGTAGTGCCGATCGTCCGCGACCTGCCATCCGTCATCCCTACATTGACCGGTGGTCGACGTTCCCGCCGCGAAACCAACGCCGCGGAAGGGCATTTTGCCTGCTCACTCGTACTACGAGTGAGTCCAACCGCCGTCCCCGTGATCGTAGCGTCGCAGTTACCGAACGTTCCAGATCCGGTCCCGTGGTTCGGGGTCGGTTATGGAGCGCTGCCCGGCGGAGGGAGGCAGTGATGCGGGACAGAACATCACCATGGCGACGAGTTCCCTACGACCAGTACCTGATCGCCGTCGCGATCACCCTGGCGCGGCGACACCGCCCGGCCTGGTCGTGGCGCAAGTGGGCGTGGGTCTGTCGCTGTCGGGTCGACCTGCCCTGCCGTAACCGACACCGCATCCCGATCAACCGTAAGCACTGGCCCGCCCAGGAGGAGCAATGAGCGACCAGCCGGTAGGCGCGGTCGCTGACGGCGGCGCTGCTCGGCGGCCGCGCATGACCACGCACGGCCCGGTGCTGCCGATCTGGAGCTGCGGCGGCTGCGACGCGCCCTGGCCCTGCCGTACCCGACAGCGCGAGCTGCGTGCGGAGTTCGACGGCGCTCCGATATCCCTGGCTCTCTACCTGGGTGCCCAACTGGCGCGCGCCTCCGAAGACCTGACCTGGGTGCCGGCGGGGGTGCTGCACCAACGCTTCCTCGGCTGGCTGCGGTGAGCATCCTGCGGCCCGGGGACGAGAAGTTCCACTACAGCGACGGCACACACCGGTGGATTCCGCCGGACCCCGACTACGACCAGGAGGTCTGGAACGAACAGGTCCGCCAGCACAAGCAAGGCCACCTCAGGAACGAGCAGCCGAAGGTCAGAATCCAACGCCTCGTCTGACGCCAGCAGTACAGCAAAGTGCAGCAACCCTGCGGGGCGAACGCCAGAACATGATCCAACTATCCTCCGGGTCATGACTTCGCTCGCACCCGATGGGCACGGCGTCGACTCCGCCCTGGACCCGTCCGCGCAGCAGATCCGGGACATGGGTGGCCGCGCCGTCGAGTGGATCGCCGACTACCACGACTCGCTCCGGGACCTGCCGATCAGCCCGCGAACCTCCGCTGCCGCGCTCAAGGAGCTACTCGCCGAGCCGCTGCCCGTCGAGGGCCGTGACTTCGCCGACCTGCTGGAGGTCTTCCGTGACGTGGTCGTGCCCGGCAGCCGGCACAACGGGCATCCCCGCTTCTTCGGGTACGTCTCGGCGCCGGGTACCGCCGTCGCCGCGGTGGCCGACCTCCTCGCGTCGGCGCTGAACGCGAACCTCCCCGCGTGGCGGTCGGCACCGGCTCCCGTCGAGCTGGAGCACGTGGCCATCGACTGGATCAAGGAGGCTCTCGGCTGCGATCCGGGTGCCGGAGGCCTGTTCATGAGTGGCGGCTCGATGGCCAACCTCACCGCGCTCGCCGCCGCCCGACACCGCCACTGCGGCGACACGGTCGCCACCCACGGCATGGCCGCCCACCCGGCGCCGCTGCGCGTCTACGCCTCCACCGAAACCCACCACTCGATCCACAAGGCTGCGGCGTTGCTCGGCATCGGTCGGGCCAACGTCCGCGAGATTCCGGTGGACGTCCGGTTCCGACTGGACGTCAACGCCCTCGTCCGTGCCATCGAGGAAGACCGGGCCGCCGGGGCGGAACCGTTCTGTGTGGTGGCGAACGCCGGCACCGTCGTCACCGGCGCGGTCGACCCGCTCGCCGACATCGCGGTGGTCGCCCGGGAGTACGGGCTGTGGATGCACGTCGACGCGTGCTACGGCGGCTTCGCGCGGCTCGCGCCCTCGGCCCACGCGCTCTTCGACGGCTTGTCGGAGGCCGACTCGATCTCCCTCGACCCGCACAAATGGCTCTACCTGCCCGCAGACTGCGGCTGCCTCATCTACCGCGACCCCGAGGCGGCGCGGCCCGCCTTCAGCCTGGACGCCGACTACACCCGGGTCACGCAAACCGAACCGGCCGAGGCCTTCGCCTTCTGGGACTACGGCCCTGACCTGTCCCGGCGATTCCGAGCGCTCAAGGTCTGGATGACGCTGGCACACGCCGGTTCGCGAACTGTCCGCGATGCGATCGAGAGCAACCTCGACTGTGCCCGTCACCTGGCCGAACTCGTCGACGGCAGCGCGGACTTCGAGCTGCTCGCCCCGGTCGAGCTCTCCATCTTCTGCTTCCGATACCTGCCCCCGGACGCACAGGCCGGCTCGCGGTCACCGACCGGTGAGGAGCACCTCGACCGCCTCAACGAACGAATAATGGTGCTCCTGCAGCAGGCCGGCAGCTCGTACCTGTCGAACGCGACCATCAACGGCCGCTTCGCGCTGCGCGGCTGTGTGCTCAACTACCGCACCACCCGACGCGACATGCAGATCCTCCTCGACGACGTACGCCGCGCTGCCGAGCAGGCGATCGAGGAGACGGGCTGCGGGTGAACTGCGGGCTGCCGGCCCCCGAAGCGACGCTCTTCAGGACGTCGCCGTCGCCTGTCCGGTGTGGTTGCCCGCCCTCGCGGCGTGCCCGGGGCGGTGGGTCAGTACCCGGGGGCCGGCCTTGGTGATCGCGACGGTGTGCTCGGAGTGGGCTGTCCGCGAGCCGTCCGCGGACCGGATCGTCCACCCGTCCTCAGCAAATTTGATCTTGTCGGTGCTGCGGCAGAACCACGGCTCGATCGCGAGCGTCAGGCCGGGCTTGAGCTTCATGCCCCGGCCGGGGCGGCCGTTGTTGGGCACGTGTGGAGCCTCGTGCATGGTGCGGCCGATGCCGTGCCCGCCGAATTCGTTGTTGACCTGGTAGCCGTAGCGGCGGGCGACCTCGCCGATGGCGGCGGAGATGTCGCCGAGCTGGTTGCCCGGTTGCGCGGCGTCGATTCCAGCCTTCAGCGCGACCTCGGTAGCCTCGATCAGCTTCAGGTCGTCCGGGGTGGGGGCGCCGACGACGACGGACAGGGCGGAGTCGGCGACCCAGCCGTCGATCCCGACCGCCATGTCGATGCTCAGGAGGTCGCCGTCGCGCAGGGCGTAGTCGTGCGGCAGGCCGTGCAGCACGGCGTCGTTGACCGAGAGGCACAGGACGTTGCGGAAGGGGCCGCGGCCGAACGACGGTGTGTAGTCCCAGTAGCAGGACTCGGCGCCGCGCTCCTTGATCCGGCGGCGGGCGTGGTGCTCGAGGTCCATCAGGTTGACCCCGACGGCCGCGATGTCCCGCAGCTCCGCCAGCAGCTCGCCGACGAACTGGCCGGTCACGGCCATCCGATCGATCTCCTGGGGGGATTTAAGTTCGATCACGATCAGCCCTTCCCTCTCCGTAGCGGTATATTTATACCACGCTGTTCGGGGCGCCCCGCGAGTTGGCTTTGCCGCCCGGAGACGGCGGATCTATCCTGCTGACATGGTTCGCCCACCGCTCACACCTGCACAGATCGCAGCGGGGCAACGTCTCGGAGCGGCGCTCCGGGTCGCGCGAGGTGGCCGAAGCCTCGTCGAGGTGGCCCTGGCGGCCGGCATCTCGCCGGAGACGCTGCGCAAGATCGAGGTGGGCCGGCTCCCGGCACCCGCGTTCGGCACCGTGGTCTGCCTCAGTGAGGTCCTCGGCGTCGCGCTCAGCGACCTGGCCGGGGTGTGGCTGGCCGACCTGCGCCTCCGCGAAGCGTCCTGAGGGCTCGTTTCAGACGGCCTGATCTGGATGGGTGTTGCAGTCAGCATCAGGACGGCGATGAGTCTGCCGGTGCGCGCGGGTCTACCCCCCGACCGAGACAACCACGTCATTGGGAGTAGGGCATGGGCCTCATCCACATCGAGCTGTTCGCAACCCTCGACCTCGTCGGGCAGGCGCCCGGAGGCCCCGACGAGGACCCGGTGGGGTTCCCGTTCGGTGGCTGGCAGGCGCCCCTGCTGGACGAGGTCGCTGGGGCGCAGGTCGCTGCCGCGTACGAGGGCACGGACGCCCTCCTGCTCGGCCGGCGGACCTATGACATCTTCGCCGCCTACTGGCCGCACCAGGAGGGCGGCCAGGACAACGAGATCGCCACGCTCTTCAACAGCATCCCGAAGTACGTGGCCTCCCGCGGCAGGCCCGACCTGTCGTGGGCCGGGTCCACGCAGCTCGGCCCGGATCTGCCCGGCGCGGTGCGCGAGATCCGTGACCGGCATGAGCACGTGAAGGTCGTCGGGAGCCTGAACCTGGTGCAGACCCTCCTGCGTGAGAAGCTCTTCGACCGTCTCGACCTCTGGGTGCACCCGGTCGTGCTCGGCGTCGGGAAGAAGGTGTTCGACGGCGGTGCGGTGCCCACGAACGTCACACTCCTCGAACCGCCGGTGGCCAACCCGAAGGGCACCGTGTACCTGCGCTACGGGCTGGCCGATGGCACGCCCGCGACGGGGGACATGAGCGCACCCGATCGCGGTGCCGGCCGCGACGACTGAAGCCAGTCCACGGCAGGTGTCGTCGGCGGTGAATCCGCCAGGTCGGCAGTCCGTCACGGCGTCGGCAGTTCGTGGTGCCGACGCCGTGACGAAATGCCTCACCAGAGGGTTGCCGCGCGGGCGGCCTCTGGGTCGACGAGCGCGTTGCCTGCGGCTGGTTGGTTACCGCCGCCTGCCCGCCCGCCGGATGGCAGGGTGGATGTCCATGGACAGGAAACACGTCGCCGATTGGCTCGTCGCCTACGAGCGGGTGTGGCGGACGCCGGGCACGGACGAGCTGGTCACGCTCTTCACCGAGGATGCGAGCTACCAGCAGGGGCCGTACTGGACGCCCGTCGTCGGTCTGCCGGCCATCGGCCGGATGTGGGAGAAGCAGCGCAAAGGTCCCGACGAGGTGTTCCAGATGTCGTGGGAGATCGTCGCGGTCGACGGCGACACCGCGGTGTCGCGCCAGGAGGTCCGCTACGGCGACCCGGTCGACCAGGAGTACCGCGACCTGTGGATCATGCGATTCGCCGACGACGGACGTTGCCGGTCGTTCGAGGAGTGGCCGTTCTGGCCGGGGCAGCAGCCGGCCAACCCTCCGGACGGATCGTGACCCGAGGAATCGCTCCTACCCCGGCCCTACTCGCTGAAATGTGACTGACCATGGGCGGCCGACTTTCCATATCGTCGGCCGACATTGCATTCGATCGGACAATCTGCCGCTCCGCAGGCGTATCCGCCAATTCGCAGGACGCGTGTCGAGCGAGGGCTGACCTGGGTTCGACGGTCGGTGCCGGCCGGACTCCACGGCGTACCGCTGGGTGGTTGGCGTCGCCCCACACCCCTGACCAGCATTTAGTGAGGTCTGTCTATATTGACGTCGGACGTTTGCGGGGACAGGATCTCGGCACCACCACCGTGATCCTGGGAGGCGTCATGAACCGTCCCCACCTGCCGCTCCTGCGGGCAGCCACCCGGTTGGCCGCACTCGCCATGGCCACCGCCGGCGTGCTGCTCACCGTCGCCACACCCGCCAGCGCCGCCGTGCCCACCGGCCGCTACGTCGCGCTGGGCGACTCGTACACCGCCGGCCCGCTGATCCCCACCCAGGTCGACCTGAACTGCCTACGGTCCAACCGCAACTACCCGTCGCTGGTGGCCGCGACCGCCGGCTCGTCGCCGCTCGCCGACGTGAGCTGCTCCGGCGCCACCACGGACGACATCCTCTACGGCGGCAGCGGCCAACTGGGCATCGAGGTGCCGCCGCAGCTCAGTGCGGTCACGTCGAACACGGCACTGGTGACGGTGCAGATCGGCGGCAACGACATCGGCTTCTCGGGGATCATCAGCGAATGTGCGGAGGCGAGTCTCAGCAGCCCGCTCGGATCGCCGTGCAAGAACCGGTACACCGCCGGAGGCACGGACCAGTTGCAGGCCCGGATCGCCGCCGCCGCGCCGAAGGTGACCACCGTGCTCCAGGCGGTCCGCCGCGCCGCGCCGGGCGCGCGGGTCGTGGTGCTCGGGTACCCGGCGATCCTGCCGGACACCGGCTACGGCTGCTGGCCCGTCGTCCCGATCGCCTACCAGGACGTGCCGTACCTGCGCGGCATCGAGAAGTCGCTCAACGCGATGCTGGCCGGCGCCGCGTCGGCGAACGGCGCCACCTACGCCGACGTCTACACCCCGTCGATCGGCCGCGACGCGTGCAAGGGCAGCGGTACGCGGTGGGTCGAGGGACTGGTGCCAGAGAACTCGGCCGCGCCCTTCCACCCGAACGCCCGGGGCGAGCAGGGCATGGCCACCGCTCTCCTCGCCACGCTCAGCTGAGCGGGGCCCGCAATCGGTGAAGCCGGCCCCGTCCCGCAGCGGCGGGGCCGGCTCGCCGGGTCTGTGGTCCCCGGCGTCGCGTTCGGGCCGTCACGTCGTGACCCCGGCCTCCGCCCAGGCCCGTGTGCAAGAGTGACTCATGCCGTTGAGCGCTTATCACCTCAGGACGTCGATCGCCGTGTCCGACATCCAGCAGGCGGTCGCGTTCTACGAGGGCAAACTGGGCCTGCCGGTGCTGCGGTCCGGCCCCAGCGCCACCATCGCCGACGGCAGCCGCGTCTACGGTTCCGGTGGCGGGCCGGCGCTGAACGTGTACCAGTCGGTCACCGCCGGGAAGACCCCGGCGACGCTGGCGACGTGGTACGTCGACGACATCGACCAGATCGTCGACGAACTCGTCTCGTCCGGCGTCGAGTTCATCCGTTACGACCAGCTCGAACACGACGCCAGGGGCATCACCGCCCGGGCCGGCGGTGGACGTATCGCCTGGTTCCAGGACCCGGACGGCAACACGTTCGCCCTCGAAGCCGACGCCTGATTCCCCAACGGGGGACGGACCGGTCGGCCGGCCAGGTCGGTGGCTCAAGGCCCAGGAAGTCTCGGTAGTTTCCCTGTCATGAGTGACGACACCTTCCGCTCGGTGGAGATCGAGCGAACCAGTGTGGGCAACTACGTCGCGCGCAACGTCCGAGGCGGGTCGATGTCGATGGGCACGGGCGAGGACGCCAGCTTCACTCCGGTGGAGCTGCTCCTGGCCGCCATCGGCGGCTGCACCGCAGTGGACGTGGACCACATCACCAGCCGCCGAGCCGAGCCGACCCGGTTCTCCGTCGACGTCACCGGCGACAAGATCCGGGACGAGGCCGGAGGAAACCGGATGCAGAACCTAAGGGTCGAGTTCACCGTCACCTTCCCCGAGGGCGCGGACGGCGACCGGGCGCGCGAGGCACTGCCCCGGTCGCTGCAGCAGTCGCACGAACGACTGTGCACGGTCTCCCGTACCGTCGAACTTGGTACTCCCGTCTCGATCGTCGAGGCCGCCGGATCCACCGGAGACTGACCTCTCCGGGCGGGTGGCGAGGCGTTCGGACCTAGCCGGGCGATTCGCCCAGCCGGGCCAGGGCCCGGGTGACCACCGTCAGATCCTCGGACCCGAGCCCCTGGTCCGTCACCCACTGCCACTCCGCGGCCAGAGCTTCGGCGGCGGGGAGCTGACCGGCCTCCACCTCGCGCAGCGCCAGGTTGACGTCCTTGAGGGCCAGCGCCAGGGGATACTGCGCGCTGTAGTCGTCGCGGCCGATCCGCTCCAGCTTCTCCGCCGCCCAGGGGGCGACGAGCGGGCTCCCGTTCAGGGCTGCCAGGGTCGCCGCGCGATCCAGGCCGAGCCGTTCGCCGAGCGCGATCGCGTCGGCGAGGCCCTCGGCGACGAAGGCGAGCAGCAGGTTGTTGACCAGCTTCAGGCGGGAACCCGCGCCGGTCGGCCCGACCCAGACGGTACGTTTTCCGAGCGCGTCGAACACCGGTGCGATCGGGTCCCTGACCTGCTCCGGTCCGGAGGCGAGAACGATGAGCTCGCCGCGCTCCGCCGGGCCGCGGCTGCCCGCGACCGGGGCGTCCACCATGACCACGTCGGGGCGTTCCGCGGCGACCAGCCGGGCGAGGCGTTCGGTTTCAGTGACGCCGATGGTGCTCATCTGGGCCCAGACCGCGCCCTGCGCCATCGCGGCCAGCATGCCCTGGTCGGTGGCGATGGACCGGACCGCGTCCGCGTCGGTCACCATGGTGATCACCACGTCGGCCCGGCGTACCGCGTCGGCCGGGCTCTGCGCCACCTCCGCGCCCTGCTCACCGAGGCGGCGGGCGGGCTCCGGGCGGCGGTTCCAGGCGACCGTCGGCAGACCCGCCCGGATGATGTTCGCGGCCATCGGCGCACCCATGCCGCCGAGCCCGAGTACCGCCACCTGCTGAACCTGTTTCATCATGTCCCCGATCCTCGTACCTTGGCAGCGTAGGCCGGGGTGGCGCACGGGTGGACCGATCCGGCCGAAGCCGCCTCTGTGCTTGGGATCGGCGAGTCCGGGGTACCGAGGACCTCATGCCGAGTGTGGGGCAATTCGTCGGAGACCGTTACCGCCTGGTCGAGAGCATCGCCAGCGGCGGTATGGGCGATGTGTGGCGCGCGGTTGACGAAACGCTTGACCGCTGCGTGGCCGTCAAGATGCTGCACCCTCGCCTGGTCAGCGACGCCGGCTTCGGCGAACGGTTCCGCCGCGAGGCTCGCGCGATGGCGGCCCTGCGTCACCCGGGTGTCGCCCAGGTCTACGACTACGGCGAGGTGTCCCAGCCCGGAGCGCCGGTCCTCGCGTACATCGTGATGGAGTGCGTGCAGGGGCAGTCCCTGTCGGAGCGGATCGCCGAGGTCGGCCGGCTGGACGTGGCCGAGACGATGTCCGTCGCCGCGCAGACCGCCCGGGCGCTGCAAGCCGCGCATGACGCTGGCGTCGTGCACCGGGACGTCAAGCCCAACAATTTGATCATCGAGCCCGACGGGCACGTCGTACTCGTTGATTTCGGTGTTGCCGTGACGGAGGAAGCGGCGAGCCTGACCGGAACGAACCAGGTCGTCGGCACCGCTCTCTACATGGCGCCCGAGCAGGTCTCCAGGAACGAGACCACGCCGGCGATCGACATCTACGCGCTGGGTGCCGTCGTCTACCACTGCCTCGCCGGTGCACCGCCACACCAGGGTGAGAACGCCCTCGCGGTGGCGCTGCGGCACCTCGAAGAGGAACCGCCGCCGCTGCCCGAAGACGTGCCGGCGGAGGTGCGGCAGCTGGTGGCCACCGCGATGGCCAAGGAGCCCGCTGACCGGTTCCCGACGGCCGCCGCCATGGCCGCCGCCGCGCAGGCTCTGGCGGATTCGTCCGATCAGCTGGTTCGGGCCGCTGCCGGGGCGACCTCGACGTTGCCGCAGACCGAGCACCCGACCGCCCGGCGGTCGGCCCTCGGCGCTGCGGCGGGTCGGGGGATTCGTCCCGGGCACAAGACGCTCGCGGTGCTGCTCGGATCGTTGGCCGCCGCGGCTGCCGTCCTGGTGCTCGCCGATCCCACCGGGATGATGCCGGGCCCGAGCGATCGACCGCCGGTGCCTCCAGCGGTGCCGTCCACGGCGCCGACGTCGGGGGGACCTGGCCCGGGCAGCGGCGGCGGTGAGCCGGCGACCCGCGGTTCCGCCGGTGTGCCGGTTCGGGCGTCCGGATCCGCCACCCCGACGGGCACCCGTCCAGCGGGCGAGAGCCCGGCGGGCCCGTCCACGCCGTCACCCGACGGCACTGCGGCCCCCACCACCTCGGAAAGCGCCTCCCAGGAACCGACCGCGCCATCGACCGTGCAGCCGACGGAGGACCCGACGGCGGACCCGACCGAGGAACCAGCGGCGGACTCGACCCGGGAACCAGAGGCTGAGGAGTCGGCAGCCGGAGGGACCGCGGTGCCGCAGGTCTAGGTCGTTTCGCGGACCCCGGTGTGGCGCGACGGCCGAGACCGCCGCGCCACAGGTGCGATGTCCGGAGCTGGCCGGGGTCAGCCGGTACGGCAGGTGACCGTCGGCCAGGTCCAGTTGCCGTTGGCCATGATCGTCACGCCGAAGTTGTTGCCGTTGCCGTTCGGTCTGGCGGTGATGGTTCCGGTCGTGCCGCTGACGGAGGCGTTCCAGCTGTTCTGCAGACTCTGGCCGCCGCCCAGGCCGAGGGAGACGACCCAGTTGCTGGCGCCGCTGACCGCGACGTTGAGGTTGAACCGGTCGCTCCACTGCTGACCGGCGGACAGCGTCGCAGTGCAGTTCCCGGTTCCGGGCGTGCCGGTGGTGGGGCCGGGGCCGGGGTTGCCGCCACCGCCTTCCCGGACGGTGATGTCGGAGCTGCCGCTGCTCTGGTAGCCCTCGGTGGCCATGATCTGGTAGCTGTGGTTGGTGCCGAGGTTCAAACCGGCGCGGGCCCAGGCGTCGAAGTGGTTGGCGGTGGTGATGGTGCCACTCGAGCGCTTCTGCTGGCGGACGCTCCAGTACTGGTAGAACGTCTGGGTGCCGTCGATCGACGGGGCGTTGACCCGCTGGCTGCGGAGGATGTCGTAGGTGCCGCCGTCAGTGGTGACCGTGCCCATCCGGGTGGCGCCGCTGCTCGGGTTGTAGCTGCCGAAGTTCTCCACCACGTAGTACTCGATGAGCGGGTTGCGCGTCCATCCGTACAGGGCGAGGTAGGTGTTGTTGTTGCCCGGGTTGTAGCTGCCCGAGTAGGTGACCGTCCGTCGGCTGCCGGTCGCCCAACCCTTGCCGCCGACCCAGTTGTTGGTGCTCCTGTCCCAACTGCTGGAGTATCGGCCGTCGGCGCGCAGCGTCATGCTGGCGTTGCCGCTGTCCTTCCAGAACGAGTAGAAGAACCCGTTGTGCGTGCCGGTGGAGTTCGAGCTGACGGTGCGATCGGCCTCGGCGTACGCGTTGGTGGCCAGCATCGTGCTGCCGACGGCCAGCACCGCCGCGCATGCGGCGCCGACGAGCAGCCGTATGCGGCCGCGTCTCCTCGGTCTGGTGGGGGTGTGGTTCGTGTCGGTCATGTGCGTGCTTCCTCCTCGTGACGGCTGGCGGGAGGCCAGCAGTGCGGTACGACCCGGCGGGCTGTCGGTGGCCAGGGGACGGTGGCCGGACATCGGCGTCGTACCGCGTGGTGGTGGTTGCCGGTCGTGCTGCACGACGACCGGGGGAGTGGGTCGCGGTGGATGGCATCGACGGTGATTGAGGTCCGTCGATGGGGACCGTATTGACCCAGCGGTCGGATTGTCAATAATTTCCGGAAGTCTTCTGGCGGACCGACTTGGGCGAGGGGCTTCCCGCAGGGCGAGTGTTAATCCTGGCCAGTTGCCACATCTGGTCAACCATGATCGGGATCGATCACACCTGATCCTCGGCTGGCGGGTTGGGATTCGAACGGGTGTCACCGAAAGTTCCGGAGACTTTCCGGACCGTACGCAGCCGACGGGCTTCGTTACGCCCACGAGCGGGGAGGGGAGCGTCCGTGACGCGACCCGTCACCGACGCCGGCGGGCGTTGAGCCGGGCGGCCTGGCGCGTGAGGTGGTCGCGCTCGGCGAGGTTGGGTGCCTTCCGGGCCGCCTCGGTGTACAGGCGTGCTGCCGTTGCCGGGTCGCCGTCGCGTTCGTGCAGGTACGCCGCCACCGCGAGGTAGCGGGGCAGGGAGTCGTCCAGCACCGCGAGCGCCGCCAGGCCCGCGCGCGGTCCGTCCGCCTCGCCCACGGCCACCGCGCGGTTGAGCCGGACGACCGGGCTGTCGGTCAGGCGCGCGAGTTCGTCGTACCACTCGACGATCTGCACCCAGTCGGTCTCCTCGGCGGTGGGCGCGTCGGCGTGCAGTGCCGCGATGGCGGCCTGGGCCTGGAACTCGCCGAGCCGGTCGCGGGCGAGGGCCGCCTGGAGGATCTCGACGCCCTCGGCGATGGAGGTGGTGTCCCATCGGCCGCGGTCCTGCTCGGCGAGCGGCACCAGGCTGCCGTCGGGCGCGGTCCGGGCGGCGCGCCGGGCGTGGTGGAGCAGCATGAGGGCGAGCAGCCCCGCCACCTCGGGATGGTCGATCGACGCCGTCAGCTGCCGGGTGAGCCGGATGGCCTCGGCGGCGAGGTCGACGTCGCCCGAGTAACCCTCGTTGAAGACGAGGTAGAGGACGCGCAGCACGGTGGCGACGTCACCGGGCTGGTCGAACCGGACACCGGAGACGGTGCGCTTGGCCCGGCTGATGCGCTGCGCCATGGTCGCCTCGGGCACCAGGTACGCCTGGGCGATCTGGCGGGTGGTCAACCCGCCGACGGCGCGCAGCGTGAGCGCGACCGCGGACGACGGCGTCAGCGACGGGTGGGCGCACAGGAAGTAGAGCTGGAGCGTGTCGTCCACCGCGGGCGTGGGCCCCGGCGCCGGCTCCTCGTCGACGAGGTCCTCCCGCCGGCGCCGGGCGGCGTCCGCCCGGGTCGCGTCGAGGAACCGGCGCCAGGCCACGGTGACCAGCCAACCCTTCGCGTCCCGCGGCGGGTCGGCCGGCCAGGTGCGGACCGCCTCGACCAGCGCGTCCTGCACGGCGTCCTCGGCCGCCGCGAAGTCTGCTCCGCGGCGCACGAGGATCCCGAGCACGCTCGGCGTGAGGCTCCGGAGCAGGGCCTCGTTCATCAGAACGGTCACTCCGTGATGGTGGGCGGTTCGGTCAGGAAGGGGCGCAGTTCGAGCCACTCGTGGATCGGCTTCCCGCCCGCCCCGGGGGCGGCCGACAGTTCCCCGGCCAGCTCGACGGCGCGTTCGTAGCTGTCGACGTCGATCACCATCCAGCCGGCGATGAGGTCCTTCGTCTCGGCGAACGGGCCGTCGGTGACCGGCGGCCGGCCCTCGCCGTCGTACCGGACGAACGTCCCCTCGGGGGCGAGCGCCTGACCGTCGACGAACTCGCCGGTGCCCTCGAGCCGGGCCGCGAAGTCCTTCATGTACTGCACGTGCGCGGAGATCTCCTCCGGCGTCCACTGGTCCATCGGTACGTCGTTGACGGCAGCCGGAGCGCCGCGGTAGTGCTTGAGCAGCAGGTACTTGGCCATCCTGGTGTTCTCCTCGGTGCTGGTGCGACCCATTGTCGTCACGTTCACCTCGGGGACGGAGCCAGCCACCGGTTCTCGACACGGCCGTCGGACTTTTTGGGAAGCTCTCGCCGCTCGTGCTGGCGTCCTACCGGGATGGCGACGATGTCCAGCCCTGCTGGTGCAGCCGTTCGATGCCGTCCAGAAGCAGGTCCAACGCGAACTCGAACTCGAACTGGTCGTCACAGCCCTGCCCGAGGACGGACTCGTCGTCGTGGGCCGCCGCCATGGCGATCTCCGCGACGTGCGGGAACCTGGCCGCGATCTCCGGTGGGAGGGCTGACGGTGGCTCCGGTTCGGTCGTACCGGACCGGCCGGCGCGTCGGGAGGGGTCGAACAACTCCTGGCTGAAGCCCAGGATCCGGCTGCCCATCGCGTGCATCACGTGGTGCGCGAGGTCGACGGAGAACCCGCCGGCCCGGAACGTCCCGATCATCGAGTCGAGGTACGCCAGGATGGCCGGCGTCGCCATGTTCCGCGACTCGATCGCGAGCGGCGCCCAGGGGTGGCGCAGCAGCACCTGCCGCGCCGAGAGGATGCGCCGGCGGACCACCTGCTTCCAGCCGGCGTCGGGCTCGGGCGGATCGATCTCGCCGACGACCACGTCGATCATGCCGTTCAGCAGCTCGTCCTTGTTGGCCACGTGCTTGTAGAGGGCCATCGGCACGACGCCCAGATCCTGGGCGAGGTTGCGCATGCTGAGGGACTCGATCCCGGCCTCGTCGGCGAGAGCGACGGCCGCGTGCAGGACCCGGTCCCTGCTCAGCGGCGCGCGGCGCAGCGTCTCAGCCTGCTCAGCCATCTCGCTCCTCATCTTCGGGCGGCGATTGAACCCTAATCCTCTTGACAGGTGTACGGCGTACACCTACCGTGTTTTCCATAAGGTGTACGCCGTACACCTGACGGGAGGGGTAGATGATGAAGGCGATCGTCCAGGACCGATACGGCTCACCGGAAACACTCACGCTCGCCGACGTGGACGCGCCGGTGCCGGCCGGCGACGAGGTGCTGGTGCGGGTGGAGGCCGCCGCGCTCAACGCGTACGACTGGCATGCCATGCGTGGCGATCCGCGGATGGCGCGGTTGGCGATGGGGCGGTCACGGCCCCGGGCGCGCGTCCGTGGCCGGGATTTCGCCGGCCGGGTCGAGGCCGTCGGCCCGCAGGTTCAACAGGTGCGCCCGGGCGACGCCGTCTTCGGCGACCTCGGCGACGCCAACGGCGCGTTCGCGGAGTACGTGTGCGTACGCGAGACCCTGGTCGCGGCGAAGCCGGCGAACCTGACGCCGCAGCAGGCGGCCGCCCTGCCGCTTGCCGGCATCACCGCGCTCATGGGCCTGTGCGACGTCGCGCAGGTCGAGCCCGGTCATCGCGTCCTCATCAACGGCGCCTCCGGCGGCGTCGGCACGCTGGCCGTCCAACTGGCCACGGTGCTCGGCGCGAGCGTGACCGGCGTGTGCAGCACCCGCAACGTCGACCTGGTGTCCTCCCTCGGCGCCGACCACGTCTTCGACTACACCCGAGACGACTTCACCCACGACACCCGCCGCTACGACATCGTGTTCGACCTCGTCGGCAACCGCTCGCTCACCGCGCTCCGGCGCGTGTTGACCCCGACCGGGACGCTGGTGCTCTCCGGCGGCGGCGTCTACCGGGGCGGCAGCCTCATCGGGCCGATGGGTCTCATCGTGCGCGGGCGGCTGCTGGCACCCTTCGTCCGCCACCGCATCGCCATACTGACGACCGCACCCAGCCGGCGGCACCTCGACACGCTCCGCGCCCACGCCGAGAGCGGCCGCCTCACCCCGGTGATCGACCGAACCTATCCGCTCCACGAGGTGCCCCAGGCCATGCGGTACCTCGAAGGTGAGCACGCGCGGGCGAAGGTCGTCATCACCATCTGATGCCCACCCCTGGAGAGGGCTCGACGGGCACGGCGTCGTCGACGCACGACGATGCCGTGTCACCGGCGACGTGGCGTGACCAGTCCCGACTCGTACGCCCACACCACCAGCTGGGCGCGGTCGCGGCAGTGCAGCTTGGTCATCGCCCGGTTGATGTGTGTCTTGGCGGTCAACGGACTGATCACCATGTGTGAGGCGATCTCGTCGTTGCTCAGCCCCCGGGCGACGAGCTCGACGATCTCCTGCTCGCGGGCGGTCAGCACGTCGCGTCCCGCCGCTGGCTCGGCCGGCGACGGGCCGGCCACGAACTCGCTGATGAGCGTACGGGTGACGGCCGGGGCGAGCAGCGCGTCGCCGCGAGCCACGACGGCGATGGCCTGCAGCAGGTCGGCGGGGTCGGCGTCCTTGAGGAGGAAACCGCTGGCGCCCGCGCGGAGTGCGGCGAAGACGTAGGAGTCGAGCCCGTAGTTGGTGAGGATGAGGACGCGGATCGCGGCGAGGTCGGGATCAGCGGCGATACGCCGGGTGGCTTCGATGCCGTCGAGTCCCGGCATCTGCACGTCCATCAGCACGACGTCCGGGCGCTGGCGACGCGACAGCTGGACGGCTGACGTGCCGTCGATGGCCTCGCCGACGACCTCCAGGTCGTCCTCGGCGTCGAGCAGCGCCCGGAATCCAGCTCGCATCAGCGCCTGATCATCGGCGAGCAGCACCCGGATCATGCCGGCTCCTCCCCGCGCGAGCGCTCGGTCATGCCGCGTCCAGCGGGAACGTGGCCCGTACCGCGAACCCGCCGCCGTCGCGGGCGGCGGCCCGCAGTGTGCCGCCCAGCCCGGTCACCCGTTCCCGCATGCCGCGCAGGCCCACACCCGGTGTCGTCGCTCGGGCCGGCGAGGCCTGGCCGTCGTCCGTGACCGAGACGGTCAGCTGTGCCGGGGCGTACTCGACGTGGATCTGCGCGGTGGCCGGGCCGGCGTGGCGGGCCACGTTGGTCAGGGCCTCCTGGACGAGGCGATACCCGGCCTGGTCGACCTCGGCGGGCAGGTCCCGGGGTTGACCGGTGACGGTCACCTGCACGGGTACGCCGGCCGCCCTGGTCCGCTCGGCGAGCTCATCCACCCGGGCCAGTCCGACGTGGTCGCCGTCGGTGGGGGAGCGCAGGACGTCGAGTGTCGTGCGGAGTTCCCGCATCGCGGCGCTGCTGGCCTCCTGGATCGCCAGCAGCGTGGCCGACGGTTCGTCGCCGTGTTTGCGGGCCAGGTGCACGGCGATCCCGGCCTGCACCTTGATCACGGAGATGCTGTGGGTCAGCGAGTCGTGCAGGTCCCGGGCGATGCGCAGGCGCTCCTCCCCGGCGCGACGCAACGCCATCTCCTCGCGGGTGCGTTCGGCCTCGATCGCCCGCTGCTCGACCTGTTCCAGGTACGCCCGGCGCTGCCGCGCGACGAGCCCGGCGACGTTGGCCGCCACGAACCAGCCCAGCAGCAGCGCGGACCGCTCGGCGATCAGCTGGCCGGGCCGGTCGGCGGGCGCGACCGAGATGTCGCGGGCCAGGAAGCCGCCGAGGAAGAGGAGGCTGGCCAGGACGGCGGCCGATCGGCGTCCCCGCCAGGCGGCGACGTAGACCGCGCCGAGGACGGGGAACGCGGCCGACACCCCGGGGTGCACCCGGACGTGGAGGGCCAGCATGGCGGCGGTCACCACGCTCAACGCCACGACCGGGTACCGCCGGCACACCGCCAGGGCCGCCGCCATGGCCAGCACCAGGGCGACGTCGAGCGCCCGAACCGGTGCGGCGTCCGGTGCGAGCGCGGCGTTGCCGAGCAGGAGGCCCCCGAGGGCGAGGCCGCTGAGGGCGTACGGGAGATCGCGGCGCATGGTCGAACTGTAGAACGGGCCGTCATCGGGGAACATCTACCGACTGCGGTAGAGGGGCGTACTGCGGACGCGGTATCGGTGGACGGCAAGTGCCTGCGACGGTACGACGTTCCCGGCCCGTCAAGGCGAGCATCGAGCCCATGACATACCGCTTCTTCACCCCCGCGAAGGCGTCGGCCGCGACCGGTCTTACCGCGGAGGTCTACCGGCAACTGTCGGACGAGTTCCTCGGGCCGTTGCCCACCTTCCAGGCGCTCTCGGCGGTGCCGGAGGTGCTGGCCGCGACCTGGGCGCTGATGCGGGAGGCCCTGCTCGCCGGGGACACGTCCCGGGTCGACCGTGAACTCGTCGCGTCGGCGGTGTCCCGGGCCAATCGCTGTCGGTTCTGCCTCGACGCCCACGTGATGCTGCTGCACGCGCTGGGCGAACACGCGCTGGCCGAGGCCATCGCCCGGGGCGGGACGCCACCGGAGCCGACGCGTGCCGAGCTCGTGCGCTGGGCGGAGGCGAGCCGCAGCCCTGGGACCGCCGGCTGGACCAGCCCGTACGGCCCCGAGATCACCGGCACCCTGCTCGCCTTCCACTTCATCAACCGGATCGTCTCGGCGCTGCTCGACCCCGATCTGCTGCCCGGCGGCCTGCAACGCTCCCCGCTGGTGCGGTCGGTCGGGGGCCGGCTCTACTCCCGGACGGCGCGGGAGTCGAAGGAGCCCGGCGGCAGCCTCGCGCTCCTCGACGTCGGCACGACCGCGCCACCGGCGTGGGCGGGGGACAGCGCGGTCGGCGTCGCGTACGCGGCACTGCGGGACGCCGCCACGCGGGGCGGGGACCTCCTGGGCGACGTGGCGCGCCAGACCGTCGCGGCCACCGTGCGCTGGGAGGACGGGCTATTCCCGGCCCGGCCCGGTGACTGGGCCGTCGACCTGGTCCGGGACGTGCCCGGCGCGGACCGCGTCGGGACGCGGATCGCGTTGCTGGCGGCGTTCGCGCCCAGCGCGATCAGCGTGGGCGACGTCGGCCTCTGGCGGCTCTCCCATCCGGCCGACGCCGATCTCGTGCGGCTGGTCGCGTACGGCGCGATCACGGCCACCGATCACGTCGCCCGGTCACTGTCCTCGGCCCATCTCTAGGAGGTCACCATGCGCAAGGCCCTTGTCGTCGTCAGCGCCCTTCTGCTCGTCTCGTTCGCCCTGCAGTTCGTCTTCGCCGCTGTGGGCGCGTTCACGACACCCGGGGGCGACGGCGCGTACGCGCTGCACAGCGTCAACGGGATGGCGATCATCCCCGTTCTCACCCTGCTGACCATCCTGTTCGCCGCGCTGGCGAGGGCCCCGGGCCGGCTCATCGGACTGACGGTCCTGCCGCTCGGCCTCGTCGTCGTGCAGGCGCTCACCGCCGCGCTCGCGAACGGCTCCACCGACGCCGCGGGCGCCAGTACACCGTTCGGCCTGACCATCGCCGGGCTGCACGCGGTCAACGGGATCATCGCGGTGCACGTCGTGGTCGGCGTCCTCCGGGCCGCGCGGAAGCTGGCCGACCCGGTGCCGGCCGACGTCACGCGGGTGACCGTCCGGGAAGGGGAGCCGGCGTGACCACCGGTTCGCTGCTCGCGGCCGACCTCGTGATCGCGCTCCTGGCCGCCGCGGGATGGCTGGGCGGCGGTGCCGCGTCGGTCGCCCGGCGTCGCCCACTCGCGCTGGGACTGGCCGTCCTCGCGCTGCTCGCCACGCTCGCCCGCGCGATCACGATCACCGCGCTCGCCCGCGCCGGCTGGTGGTTCGCGGCGGAGAAGGTCCTCATCGCGGCCCCACTGTCGCTCGCGGCGGTGGCCGTCGCCGGGCCGCGGCTGCTGCGGCCCCCGGGCGACATCCGGTCCGTCGCGCTCCCGCTTCTCTTCGCCGGGTACGCCGTGAGCGGCGGTCTGCTCGTCACGGTCCTGCACGGCTATCCGGCGTCGGCGGGCGCGGGACTGCTCGCGGTCGCCGGGGTCGTCACGGCGACCGCCGTGTCGTGGCGCGTCCTCGGCGCGCGCCCGTCCCGGACGGTGTCCCGGGCAGCCGTCGTGGTGGCGGTCGCGGCGCTGGTGACCGGAACCGGGCTGGCCGTCGCCCCGAACGCCGCTCCGGCCGTACCGCATGATCATCAAGCTGGGGACGCGCGGACCGTGGGCGAACCGACGCGGCGGTTCACCCTGACGGCCGGGACCGCCACGGCGCGCGTGAGCGGCCGGGACGTCGCGGCGTGGGCGTTCAACGCGCAGGTTCCCGGACCGGAGTTGACCGCCACCGTCGGCGACGTGCTGGAGGTGACCCTGCGCAACCGGGACATCGCGCGGGGCGTCACGCTGCACTGGCACGGGTACGACGTGCCGAACGGTCAGGACGGGGTGCCCGGCGTGACGCAGGCGGCGGTGCTGCCCGGCCAGGAGTTCGTCTACCGGTTCCGCGCCGATCAGGTCGGGACGTACTGGTACCACACGCACGCGGTCTCCGACGTCGGCGTGCGGATGGGGCTCTACGGCGTCCTGGTGGTGCGCCCGGCGCCGGCGGCCGGCGTGGACGTCACGGTGCCGGTGCACACGCTGGAGGGCCTGCCGCTGCCCGCACCGAGGACGGAGTCGGTCGAGGCGGGAGCGCCCGTGCGGCTGCGGCTGATCAACACCGACAGCACGACGCACCGGTACGCCCTGGCCGGGACCCCGTTCCGGGTCGCCGCGATCGACGGATCCGACCTGCGGGGCCCGACCCCGCTCGCGGACACCACCGTGCTGATCCCGGCCGGGGGCCGCTACGACCTGGTGTTCACCGCGCCCGCCACACCGGTGGCGCTGTTCGTCGACGGACGGGCGGTCTGGTCGACCGGACCGGTGTCGGCGCCGGACGACGCGTGGCCGGTGCTGGATCCACTCACCTACGGCGCCGCATCTCCGGTGCCGTGGTCCCGGTTCGACAGGACGTTCACCCTCGTTCTCGACCGCGGCCTCGACCTGCGCGGACTGCTTCCCCGGTACGCCCACACCGTCAACGGCGCGGCCGACCCGGACATCCCTTCCCAGGTCGTACGCCTCGGCGACGTCGTCCGGTTCACGATCGTCAACAGGTCGCAGATCGTGCACCCGTGGCACCTGCACGGCCATCACGTCCTGGTGCTGTCCCGCGACGGACGGCCGGCGACCGGAAGCCCGCTGTGGCTGGACTCCTTCGACGTCCGCCCCGGCGAGGTGTGGGAGGTGGCGTTCCGGGCCGACAACCCGGGAATGTGGGCCAACCACTGCCACAATCTGGCGCACGCCGACGCCGGGATGACGCTGCACCTGATGTACTCCTGATCCGGCTGTTTGATCTGCCACCTCCGGCCTTGCTTTGATCACAGCGAGCAACGGCTCGTTGTGGGTGGCGGGAGGTGCGCAGCTTGGTGGCCAGCCGATCCCTGGGCCGGCAGTTCCGGTGGTTGTGGGCGGCCTACGCGGTGAGCGCCTACGGCTCCGGGCTGGGGTTCGGTGCGTTGCCGCTGATCGCCGTGCTGGTGTTGCATGCCGGCCCCGCCCAGGTGTCCGCGCTGTCCGCGGTGGGGCCGGCGGTTGGCGCGCTCATCGCGTTGCCGCTCGGGCCGTGGGTGGAGTTTCGCCGCAAGCGGCCCGTGATGATCGCGTTGGACCTGGCCCGGTTCGCGGTCCTGATGACGATCCCGATCGCCTACGCCTGCGGCCGACTCAGCTTCGTCCAGTTGCTGGTCGTCACGGTCGTGCTCGCCGCAGCCAAGATCGCCTTCGGCGCGGCGAGCGGCGCCTACCTCAAGACCCTGGTCCGGCCGGACGAGCTGCTCGTGGCGAACGCGCGGTTCGAGTCGACGACCTGGAGCTCCATCGCCGTCGGGCCGCCGCTGGGCGGGGCGGCGGTCGGCCTGTTCGGGCCGGTCACGACCGTGGTGGCCGATGCGGTCAGCTACCTGTTGTCCGCGCTGGGGATCACCGCGATCCGCGGCCGGGAGGAACATCCGCGGCGAACCGGCAAGCGCCGGGTCCGGGCCCGCGAGTTGCGCGAGGGCTGGCGGCACATCCTGGGCCACCCCGGCCTGCGGGCGCTCTACGCCAACCAGCTGCTCGTCAGCGGCCTGATCATGGCCACCGAGCCGCTGCTGGCCGTGCTGCTGCTCGGTGAACTCGGATTTCCACCCTGGCAGTACGGCCTCGCCTTCGCCGTCCCCTGCGTCGGCGGACTCATCGGCTCACGCCTGGCCCGCCGTGTCGTGGCCCGCTACGGCCAACACCGGATCCTCCGGACGGTGGGCACGCTGCGCGCGGTCTGGCTGATCGGCCTCGCCTTCGTCCAGCCCGGTCTCGCCGGCCTCGCGACGGTGATCGCCGTCGAATTCGCGATCATCATCAGCATGAGCCTGTACAACCCGGTACTCGCCACCTACCGACTCGAACACACGCCCACGGACCGCACCGCCCGCACCCTGTCGGCCTGGTCGATCAGCAGCAGCGCCTGCATCGCCGTCCTCAGCGCGCTCGGCGGACTGCTCGCCCACGCCACCAGCCCCCGCACGGCCATCGCGGTCGCGGGGCTGCTCATCCTCGCCAGCCCGCTGTTGCTGCCCCGCCGCCCGGTCCCCGCACCGCTACCCGAGATGGAGCCAGCGACGGCCGGTCCGAGTCACGCCTAGGCGAGGAGGAAGTCGACGGTGCCCGTGCCGCCGGGTTGGCCGGGCGGGACGCGCAGCCTCTACCGGGACTGGCCGGGTTTCGGTGCGACGCGGACGTGCGCGCGTTCGCCCTGCTTGCCGATGAGGCTGAGGAACTCGACCGGACCGGAGCTGGTGGCCCCGAACCAGTGCGGGGTGCGGGTGTCGAACTCCGCGGCCTCCCCGGGCTCGAGGATGAGGTTGTGCTCACCGAGGACCAGGCGCAGCGTGCCGTTGAGGACGTAGACCCAGTCGTAGCCCTCGTGGGTGCGCAGGTCCGGTTCGCGGTCGTCGGCCCCGGTCGGGAGGACGAACTTGTAGGCCTGGATACCTCCGGGCCTGCGGGTCAGGGGCAGGACGGTCGATCCGTCGCCGAAGGCGATGGGGCGCAGGTTGATGCGGGGATCTCCGGTTGGCGGCGCGTCGACGAGTTCGTCGAGAGTGACGCCGTACGCGCGAGCGAGCGGGAGGAGCTGTTCGAGCGTGGGGCGCCGCAGGCCCGCTTCGAGCCTGGACAGCGTGCTGGCGGAGATGCCGGTCTCCTCGGCGAGGTCGGTGAGCGTGCTGTTGCGGCGGAGCCTCAGGTGCTTCAACCTCGGCCCGACCGCGTCGAGCGTGCGGTCCAGTTGGTCATCCATGCCCCCACTTTGCCATTTGGCAAAAGTCTTTGCGGTTCTGCTCCGCTGGGGCGCACGATCGCCGCGGACGGCCGATGACGGTGAAGGGGACGCGCGAGATGCACGGATTCGACAAGGACTACTGGGATCAGCACTGGCACCAGGCGCGCCGCAGCGGTCCCGGAACCACGGACGGCGGCGCCCCGAACCCGTACCTCGCGCACGAGACCGGCGGCCTGACGCCGGGCACGGCGTTGGATGCCGGGTGCGGCACCGGTGTCGAGGCGATCTGGCTCGCCTCCCACGGCTGGGACGTCACCGCGGTCGACATCGCCCCCGAGGCCCTCGCCCGCGCCGCCGAGCGCGCGACGAACAGCGAGGTCTCCGCGCGCGTGCGATGGGTCGAAGCGGACCTGACCGTCTGGGACGCGCCCATGCCGTTCGACCTGGTCACGACGCACTACGCGCATCCGGCGATGCCGCAGTTGGCCTTCTACGACCGTGTCTCCGGGTGGGTCGCGCCCGGCGGCACCCTGCTGATCGTCGGGCACCTGCACACCTCGGCGGCCACCGAGCACGGGCACCACCCGCCCGCCGAGGCGTCGGTCACCCTCGGCGACATCACCGCCGGCCTGGACAGCGCACGGTGGACCGTGGTCACCGCCGAAGAGCACCTCCGCACGGTCACCGGCCCCGAGGGCCAGGCGACCCCGCTGCACGACGTCGTCGTACGCGCCACACGACGCCCCTGAGCACACGGGAATCTGCCCGGCCCGATCGCTGAGACAGCTCGGGCTGGGTGACGCCCGTCACGAGCGCCCGGTGTCACAGCAGGTGACAGGTCGGCGTCTTGTGTGCGACGCAGGCGGGATCGAAGCGACAGGAGCGACGCATGGTCAGCGCAATTCCGGACGCTGGAAGCGCAGTCACGAGGCAGGATCGCGGCCCCGACCCCGCCACCGACGCGTTCGTCTCCCACCGCAACCTGCTCTTCACCGTCGCCTACGAGATGCTCGGCTCGGCCGCCGACGCCGAGGACGTCCTCCAGGAGACGTGGCTACGGTGGGCGGACGTCGATCTGGACACGGTGCGCGACCAGCGCGCGTACCTGGTCCGGATCGCCACCCGCCAGTCCCTCAGCCGGCTGCGTACGCTCGGCCGCCGCAAGGAGTCCTACGTCGGCTCCTGGCTCCCCGAGCCGCTGCTGACCACGCCCGACGTCGCGGACGACGTCGAGCTGGCCGAGAGCGTCTCGATGGCGATGCTGCTGGTGCTGGAAACGCTCGGTCCGATCGAGCGGGCGGTGTTCGTCCTGCGCGAGGTGTTCGATCTGGCCTACGACGAGATCGCCGAGGCCGTCTCCAAGAGCCCGGCCGCGGTCCGCCAGATAGCTCACCGGGCACGGGTGCACGTGGCCGCGCGCCGGCCGCGCGGCGCGGTTACGCCCGCCGAGACCCGAGGTGCGCTCGAGGCGTTCCAGCGGGCGGTCGAGACCGGCGACATGCAGGGTCTGCTCGACATCCTCGCGCCGGACGTCGTGCTCCTCGGTGACGGTGGTGGTATCCGGCAGGCGGTCCCGCGGCCCGTCGCCGGGGCCGGCAAGGTGGCGCGCCTGTTGGTCAGCAGGAAGGCCAGGATCGCTGCCATGTCGCTGCGGCCGGCCCAGGTCAACGGCTACCCGGCGCTGGCTCTCCGGCTCGACGGCGAGATCGACACCGTCGTCGCGGTGCGCATCGACGACGGCCTCATCACCGGCCTCTACGCCGTGCGCAATCCCGAGAAGCTGTCCCACATGCACAGTGAGACCGCCCTGCGGCGCTGAGCCGGTGGCCCACGAAGCGCGGTCGGCGCAGCGGTGGCGACGGTCGCCGTCCCGGAGATCCAGCCTCCTCCCTGCGCCGGTGGTCGCGGGTTGAGGCGGCGGATCGGCCCGTTACCGTTGCCGGTGTGCGGGGGGCGGAGGCGGGCGGGACGATCGGCTTCTCGGTGCTCGGCTCGATCAGGGTCGTCCGCGCCGGCGCCGAGCTGCCCCTGGGCGCCCGCCAGCAGCGCCTGGTGCTCGCGTTGCTGTTGGCCCGGGCCGGTTCGCCGGTCTCCCTGACCGAACTGGTCGACCTGCTCTGGGACGAGGAGGCCCCGCCCAGCGCCGCGAACGTCGTGCACCGGCACGTCGGGGTGCTCCGGCGGCTGCTCGAACCCGACCTGCCCACCCGGTCGGAAGGCCGGCACATCCTCCGCGAGCTCTCGGGCTATCGGCTGCGCGCCGACGAGGAGTCCCTCGACCTGCTGAGGTTCCGGTCGCTGAGCCGGCTGGCGGGGCGCAGCCTCCAGGCCGGCGACCCGGAGTCGGCGCTGCGGCACTCCCTCGACGGGCTGCGGCTGTGGCGCGGCCGGTGCGCCGCGGGCCTGGAACCGGCCTCCCGCCTGCATCCCACGTTCCTCGCCGTGGAGGCCGAACGCGCCGAGGCCGTGCGCGAGGCCGCCGACGCCGCCGAACGCTGCGGCCGGATGAGCGCGGTGCTGGCGCCGTTGCGGCAGGCCGCCGAGCAGCACCCGCTCGACGAATCGCTGCAGAGCCGCTTGCTGCTGGCGCTCGCCGCCGACGGCCGCCAGGCGGAAGCCGTCGAGATGTACCGGGTGGTGCGTCGCCGGCTCGCCGACGACCTCGGCATCGATCCGGGCGAGGAGCTGCGGGAGGCGTACGACCGGCTGCTGCACCAGCGCACCCGGTTCGCGCGTACCGAAGCGCCGCCTGCACTGCCCCGGCCGGCGCAGCTGCCGCCGGACCTGGCCTTCTTCACCGGCCGGGACGACCTCATCGCCGAGGCCCGCGCGGCGGTCGCCCGACCGGGCGGGCCGGCGGTGCTCGCCATCGACGGGATGCCCGGGATCGGCAAGACGGCTCTCGCCGTCCACCTCGCCCACCGGTTCGCCGCCGGCTACCCGGACGGGCAGCTCTATGTCGACCTGCGCGGATACGACGGGCGGGAGCCGGCGATGAGCCCGTCCGAAGCGCTGCGCGGCTTCCTCGGCTCGCTCGGGGTGCCGCAGGAGAGCATTCCCGCCGAGCTGCACGCCCAGGCAGGCATGTACCGCAGCAGCCTTGCCGGCCGACGGCTGCTGATCCTGCTCGACAACTGCCGGGACGCCGAGCAGATCCGGCACCTGCTGCCGGGCAGCCCCGGCTGCCTGGTGATCGTCACCAGCCGCAGCCGGCTCAGCACCCTGCTGACCATGGCCGGCGCCCACCCGTTGCCGGTCGGCCTGCCGAGCGTCGACGAGGCCCGCACGGCGCTGCTGGGGCCCCTCGGTGCACGCCGCGTCGCGGCGGACCCGGCCGCGATCGACGCCATCATCGCCAGCTGCGGCCGGCTGCCGCTCGCGCTGGCCGTCGTGGCCGCCCGCGCGGCGGGCCTGCCGCAGATGCCAGCGGCGCAGATCGCCGCCGAGCTGGCCCAGGCGCCGGAGAGCCTGGACGGCTTCGACGGCGACGACCCGCAGACCGGCCTGCGTGCTGTCTTCTCCTGGTCCTACCGGGCACTCTCCACGGCGGCCGCCCGACTCTTCCGGCTGCTGCCGATCCATCCCGGCCCCGACATCTCGATCGCCGGTGCGGCGGGCCTGGCCGGCGTCTCGCTGCGGAGTTCGCGGGCACTGCTCGGCGAGCTGAGCCGCGCGCACCTGATCAGCGAGGACCTGCCGGGCCGCTACCACACCCACGACCTGCTGCTGGCCTACGCCACGGAGGTCGGTGAGGAGAACGACGGCCCGGCCGAACGGGCTGCCGCGGAGCTGCGCACCCTGCAGTTCTACCGGGCGACCGGCTATCAGGCGCACCGACGGCTGCTGACCTCCGAGCAGCACCCGATGATCGAGCCGGGGCCGGCCGAGACCCCGCTGCGCTTCGCCGGCCACGGCGACGCCATGCGCTGGTTCACCGCCGAGCGGCAGGTCCTGATCGCGCTGATCGGCCGGGCCACCCAGCAGGGCCGGCACACCGAGGCCTGGCAGCTCGCCCTGGGCATGCAGCACTTCTTCGATCTCAGCGGCCGGTGGGCCGACTGGACGACGACCGGCGAGGTGGCCCTCGATGCCGCCCGGGCGGGCGGCGACCTGGTTGGACAGGCGCGGATGCACCGCAGCCTGGCCGGCGCGGCCTACTTCCGGCACGAGCACGAGACCGCGGTCGGGCATCTCGACCAGGCGGTCCAGCTGCTCGCCGGGCTCGGCCTGTACGACGAGATGACCCGGGCCGGGATCAACCGGGCGATGATTCTGAGCGCCCAGGGGCGACACGAGGAGGTCGTCCGGGCGCTGTCCGCGGCGCTGAGGCCGGGGTCGGCCCGCGACGACAAACTGCTCGCGGACGTCCTGGTGATCATGGCTTCGAGCTACGTCGAACTGGGCCGGGAGCAAGAGGCCGTGCGCTGCGCCGAGCAGGCGATGGCGCTGTCGCGCGGAGCGCGCTACCGGCTGGGCGTCGCCGAGGCGTGGGAGGTGCTCGGCCGGGTGCATTCCGCCCGCCGGGAGCTCGGCAAGGCGGTCGACTGCTGGCGCGAGGCGGCCGTCTCCTACCAGGAGGCCGCGGCCTCGGCGCCGGCCGCGGAGGTGCTGGCGCTGCTCGGCGACGCCCTCGCCGCCGCCGGCGACCAGGACGCCGCGGTGCGGGCGTGGCAGGAGGCGCAGGCCCTGATCCCGTACGCGCAGACCCGGACCGGCCGGCGGCTGGCCAGCCTGCTCGCGGCGGCCACGTCCCGTCCGTGACCGATCGCGCTCGGCGACGGCACTCGATTCGCACTCACGCGTCAGTCCATTCGCATCGATCGTCCCTAGGCTCGTGCCGCATTCACCGTTGCTCCTGCATATGGGGGAGATGTCGTGCTGCGGGCACTCGACGGATCACCGGCCGGCCGGGCCGAGCGCATGACCGCGCTGCACGCGGACCACGCCCGTGCCGTGCTGCGTCTCCTGCTCGTGCTGACCCGCGGCCAGCGGCAGACCGCCGAGGATCTGCTCCAGGAGACGATGCTGCGGGCCTGGCGGCACCTCGACTCGGTGCCGACCGAACCCGACGCCGCCCGCCGCTGGCTCGTCACCGTCGCCCGGCGGCTCGTCATCGACGGCGTCCGGCGGCGACAGGGCCGCCCGGCCGAGGTCCATCTCGTCGACATGACCTGGATTCCCGCAGGTGACGACACCACCGGCAGCGCGCTCGCGTCGCACGCCATCCGCCACGCGCTCGGCCGGCTGAGCCCGGCGCAGCGCAGTCTGCTCTCCGAGGTCTACCTGGTCGGGCGGTCGGCGGAAGAGGTCGCGGGCCGGCTGGGAGTGCCGATCGGCACGGTGAAGTCCCGGACCCACTACGCGCTGCGCGCTCTGCGCACCGGCCTGGAGGCGGCCTGAGCAGCGGCGAGCCCGCCGGTGCACTGAGCCGAAGTTCACACTGCCGCCACACGCACCCCTATCATCGCCCCGGTCCTGCGATGCTCTGGCGATCGTGGCAACCGGCCCCAGATGGATCGCAGCACCATGACCAGCCCGCTCTCTTTCGCCGTTCTCGGCCGGGTGCGGGCCTGGCGCGGCCAGGCCGAAATCGACCTGGGCACCCGGCAGCAGCGGCTGATCCTGGCGTTGCTGCTCGCCCGGGCCGGCGGCGCGGTCAGCGTCGCCGAGCTCGTCGACCTGCTCTGGGAGTCCGACCCCCCACCCAGCGCGGTCAATGTGGTGCACCGGCACGTCGGGATGCTCCGGCGGCGCTTCGAGCCGGGCCTGCCGACGCGGGCAGCGGGCTCGGTGCTGATCCGCGACGGCGCCGAATACTGGCTGCGGATCGACGGGGAGTCGCTCGACCTGCTGCGTTTCCGGCGTCTGGTCGCCCAGGCTGGTGGCAGCTCCGGCGAGCCGGCCGTCGAGCTCTACCGGGAGGCGCTGGCGCTGTGGCGCGACCGGTGCGCCTCGGGCCTGCAAACCGGCGGCCGGGCCCATCCGGAGTTCGTCGCTGTCGACGGCGAGCGGTTCGCGGCCGTCCGGGCGGCGACCGACGCCGCCTTGCAGGCCGGGTGCGTCCACGCGGTGCTGCCCGCGATCCGGCTGGCCGCCGAGTACGAGCCGCTGGACGAGGCACTGCAGGCGCGGCTGCTGCTCGCGCTCGCCGCGGACGGCCGGCGGGCCGAGGCCCTCGCGGCTTATGCCGACATCGAGCACCGGCTCGCCGACGAGCTCGGTATCCAGCCGGGCGGCGACCTGCGCGCGGCCCGGGACAGTCTGCTCGACCACGACGCCCCGGCCGACGGCTCCGGGTCGCGGCGTGGCGCCGGACGCGCCGGGCTGGAGTCGCCGCAGTCGACCTGGGCCGAACCCCCGGCGCAGTTGCCGGCCGACCACCCCTACTTCGCCGGCCGCCGCGACGTCGTGGCCGCCGCAGAGGAGCTGCTGGCCGGAGAGCGGCGGACCACCGCACTGGTCATCGACGGAATGCCCGGCGTCGGGAAGACGACCCTCGCGGTGCACCTGGCCCACCAGTTGGCCGCCCGCTACCCCGATGGGCAGTTGCACGCGGACCTGCGCGGTTTCGACTCCGGCGATTCGGTGATGACACCGGCGGAGGGGCTGCGCGGCTTCCTGTGGTCCCTCGGGGTCGCGCCGGCCGCCATCCCGGCCGAACTGCACGCCCAGGCCGGCCTCTACCGCAGCATCCTGGCCGAGCGCCGGATGCTGATCCTGCTCGACAACTGCCGCGACTGGAACCAGATCCGGCACCTGCTGCCCGGCACCGGCGGCAGTCTCGTCATCGCCACCAGCCGCCGCCGGATCACCGGCATGGCCGGCCCGGCTGGCGCCCACCCGCTGCACCTCGACCTTTTGACCGACGCCGAGGCTCGTGAGCTGCTCACCCGCCGGCTCGGCGACGCGGCGGCCGCCGACCCGGCCGCCGTCGACGAGATCATCGCGCGGTGCGGCCGGCTGCCCCTGGCCCTGGCGCTGGTCGCCACCCGCAGCGTCGGCCGGCCCGGACTCAGTCTGCCCGCGGTCGCCGGTGAGCTGGCCGAGGCCGACGGCCGGCTGACCGGCTTCGGTGACGCACACGCCGATCTTGAGGCCATCTTCTCCTGGTCCTACCGGGCACTGACGCCGGAGGCGGCCCGGCTCTTCCGGCTGCTGCCCCTGCACCCGGCGGGGGAGTTGAGCACGGAAACGGCGGCCGCCCTGGGCGGCCTGTCCCTACGCTCCGCCCGCCGCCTGCTCGCCGAGCTCGGGGCGCAGCTGCTGGTCCAGCCCGGCGACGGCCGGTGGCGGATGCATGATCTGCTGCGCGCCTATGCCGTGGAGCTCGGGGAGGAGCACGACGACCCGGCCGAGCGGGACGCTGCCATCGAGCGGGTCTACGACTACTACCAGCTCAGTGCGTACGCGGCGCATCTGCCGTTGCTGCCGCAGGTGCCGCTGCCGGAGCCGGAGCCGTCCGAGCGCGGGGTCACCGGGCGCTGCTTCACCGGACAGGCCGACGCGATGGCCTGGTTCGCCGCCGAGCAGCGGGTGCTGACCGTCATCGTCGCTCAGGCCAAGGGGCGCGGCCGACCTAGCACGGCGTGGCAGATCGCGTTGGCCCTGCAGAACTTCTTCCAGGACACCGCGCAGTTCAAGCAGTGGGCGGCGGTGGCGAGCACCGGCCTCGCCGCGACCGGGGGCGACCCCGCCGCCCAGGCCCTGCTGCACCGCAGCCTCGCCGGCGCCTGCTACTTCCTGGCCGATCTGGACCGCGGGCTGTCACACCTGCAGCACGCCCGGGCGCTTTTCGACCGGCTCGGCCGGCGCACCGAGCAGGGCCACGTGGAGAACAACATCGCCGAGATCCGGCTGGAGCAGCGGCGCTACCACGAGGCGATCCGGCATGCCGAGGCCGCGCGGGCGCTGTTTCGCGGCGAGGGCAATGTGCGCGGCGCCACCACCGCCCTGCTGGCCATCGCGCGGGCACAGGGCTGGCTCGGCCGGCACGCCGAGGCGCTGGGCATGTTCATCGAGGCGCGGCGGCAGTTCGACGCCCTCGACGATCTGCACGGGGTGGGCACCACCCAGACCTGGCTCGCGCACACGTACTCGATGATCGACAACCTGCCGCACGCGATGGCGACCTGGCAGCAGGCGATCGACACCTTCCGCGACGCCCGGGCCGCCCACGACGCCGCGGAGGTGCTGGTCTCCATCGGCGACTTCCACTCCGCCAACGGCGACCCGGCCCTGGCCAGGCAGGCGTGGAGCGAGGCCCTCGCCGAGCTCGACGGGACGGACTCGCCGATGGCCCGGCGGATCGGCGACCGGCTGCTCTGGCACCGGTGACCCGGACGCGGCGCCGGTGGGCGCCGCGTCCGGGACCCATCCTCAGTACCGGTAGGAGCGGATGACGGTCTGCTTGACCGTGTTACCGCTGGTGTCCGTCGCGGCGGCCCGCAGCGAGACGAAGCCGGTGCCGGCCGGGTTGTGCACCCAGGCGACCCCCTTCTCGCCGGACCGATTCACGGTCAGCTGCTGCCAGGTCTTGCCGTCGTCGAACGACGCCTCGACGGTCAAGGCCTTGGTCCGGCCCGGCTCCGCCCCGATCTGGCGGTCGAGCGAGAACGGGATCGCGAACAGCCGGCCGGCCGGCGCCCGGTTGTCGATGTCGAGCTCCGGGGTGTACCGGATCGCCGTCATCGGCAGCTTCGCCAGTTGGCCGTCACTCACGTGCGCGGACTTGAAGGTCCACTCCGCGTCGACCACCGTGGACAGGGTGAACGCCGGGTCGCTGCGGAAGGTCGCGGTCAGCCGGTAGTCACTCATCTCGTCAGGCACGTCCCACGACACGGCGAAGTCGTTCGTCTGGATCGCGCCGTCGATCTTGACCCCGTTGCGATAGAGGTTCAGCTCCCGGCTGCCGCCGGTGCCGTTAACGAACCGGTAGCCCATGTGCCCGGCGCCGTCGCCGTGCAGCGGCACCGACGCGCCGATGACCTCGGTCTTGAACTCGGACCTGAACTCGGGCCCCAAGCCCCAGTAGCGGGTGGCGTACTGCTGGCCGAAGTTCGGCTCCGGGAAGTTCGGCCCGACCACCGCGTTGGCCCACTTCACGTTGTACGTACGCCCGGGCTTGAAGCTGGTCCACGCCGACTCGTAATACGTGTACCCCTCCTGGGCCGAGGACGTCTGCCACACCGCCTGCTTGTCCTGGTTGTAGTACTCTGTGATGGTGCTCGGCACGTCGTAGGTGAAGCCCGGCGTGACCATGCGCCCGTCGTTCGACCGGTAGACCGGCGAGTTGCCGGGCGCGTGCGCGACCGCGGTCCGCGAAACGGGCACGCCGGCCACGTCCGCGCTGATCTGGGAGCGGACCGTGGCGAAGTCGCCCGCGCGCAGCTTGCGGGTCAGCCCGGTCATCATCTTCTCCGGCTCATAGAAGTAGACCCGGTAGAAGTGCGGGCTGTTGTGCAGGCTGCCGTCCTGGGCCGCCTGGCCCCACATCCCGTAGACGTGGGAGACGAAGCCGGGCGTCTTGCCGGCCCCGATCTGCGCGCTCCGCACGTTTTCGAAGGGGACGTTCCACAGCACGCCGTACGGGTCGTTGCTGCCCGAGATCTTCGGCTGCTCGGTCCGGATCGTCCAGCCGGACTCCTGGTGGACCGCGATGGCCTTCGGGTTCGGCACCGACACCGCGATCGGCTTCGCCAAGCGGGCGTCCATGGTGAGCGCCTGGTCCGTGGTCAGGTCAAGGCTCGGGCGCACCAGCGAAGTGAAGTACGAGTGGTCCGAGTCGCCGGTCCACACGTACGTCTGGACCAGGTAGCGCCCCGCGCGGATCCGGTACATGGTGGCCGCGGGGTCGTCGAGCACCAGGATGCTCTGCCGGTCCAGGTCGGTCAGGACGGTGACCCAGCGCTGCTCGGGCGTGGGCGCTCCGCCGTCCGGCCCGATGAGCTTGAGGGTCAGCTGGCGGCGGGCGACGTCGAGCGCGACCGGGGTCTGCACCTGCGCGCCGCCTCCGGTGGCGGTCACCTCACCGCCGAAGTAGCGGTCGGGCAGGCCGGCGCTGGCCTGCACGTTGACGGTCACGGTGGCCGTGCCGCCGGCCGGGACCGTCACCGAGGAGGCGCTGAGGCTGAACAGGCCGGCCGGCGCCGGAGCGCCGTCGGCGTCCTTGGCGTTGAGGGAGACAGCCAGGGTGAGGGCGGAAGAGCCGCTGTTCGCGTACGTGACCGTGCTCTTCTGCGCGGCGGCGGACCGGTCGAAGGCGACGCTGACCGGGCTCGCCGTGACGGTCTGCTGGATCGCCCGGGCGACGTCGAGGAAGCCCGCACCCTGCTCGTAGACACCGATCGTGGCACTCGGCTGCGCGGCCGCCATCAGCGTGGACTTGATCCGCTCAGGCGACCAGTCCGGGTGCTGCTGGGCCAGGATCGCCGCCGCGCCGGCCACGTGCGGAGTCGCCATCGAGGTGCCGGAGAGCATGGCGTACTGCGGGTTCTCGCCGACCGGCTCCAGGTCGGAGGTCGAGCTGCGGGCGGCGAGGATGTCGACGCCGGGCGCGGTGATGTCCGGCTTGATGCCGCCGCTCGCGCTCGGACCGCGGCTGGAGAAGTCGGCCAGTTCACCCGTCTTGGTCACGGCGCCCACGGTCAGCGCCTCGGCCACGCCGCCGGGCGAGTTCACCGTGGACTCGCCGCCCAGGCCGCTGTTGCCCGCGGCGACGACGAAGAGCATGCCGTAGCGGTGGGTGAGGTCGGCCAGGGCCGCCTCGATCGGGTCGGTCCCCGGGGTGTCCGGGCCGCCGAGGCTCATGTTGGCGACCTTGACGCCCTGCTGCGCCGCCCAGGTCATGCCGGCCAGGATCGCCGACTCCGGGCAGCCATCCATGGCGCAGACCTTGGCGCTGTAGAGGGTTGCGCCGGGCGCCACGCCCTTGTAGCGGCCCTGCGACGCGGCCGCGCTGCCGGCGATGGTGGAGGCGACGTGGGTACCGTGGCCGACCCGGTCGAGCGCGTCCGGGTCGGCGGTGAAGTTCTCCGCGGCGGCGACCTGACCGGCCAGGTCGGGATGGGTCTGGTCGACGCCGGTGTCGATCACACCGACCTTCACCCCGGTGCCCGTCCAACCGGCCTTCCAGGCCTGCGGCGCGCCGGTCAGCGGGACGCTGACGTCGAGGGTCGGGTGGCGCAGCCCGTCGAGCCAGACCTTGTCGAACCCGGCCCGCAGCCGCCGCTCGCTGCCACTCCCGGCGGACGTGAGGTTGTTCCAGAAGGACACCGCGTCCGTGCGGCTCTCCGCGACAGCGCTCGCCCCGGAGAGCTGCCGGGTGGTCCGGGCGCCGGCGAGGCCGGCGGGGGTGGCACCGCTGTGCTCGACGATGAGCGGCAGGGTGGCCCGCGTGTCGTCGTAGCCGAAGCCGATCAGCGTCGAGATGTCGAAGAGCCGCTCGTCGAGCTTGCCCCGGTTGAGCAGGCCGACGGCGTCGGCGGGGATGACCCGCACGTCCTCGCCGGCGCTGTGCTTGATGAACGGGATCCGTTCCCGTCCCTTGCCCGGCACCACGTCGACAGCCGTCTGGCCGTTCACGGTGCTGACGTGGACGGTGTCGCCGGTGAGCAGAGTGACCGCCCGGGGCTTGGCCGCGACCGCGGGTGCGGTCGCCGGCTTCGGGACCCGGGGCTTGGACGCGACCGCGGGTGCGGTCGCCGGCTTCGCGACCCGGGGCTGTGCCGACGCCGGCACACCGCCCGGAGCCACCGCCGAGACGCCGAGCACCAGCAGTGCGAGCGCCGATAACGTACGAACTGAACGCATCATTCTCCCTGGATGAACTCGAGAGGTATCCAGGTGCTCCGGACGTGACCGGCCGGTGAAAGTTCACCCCGAGTGACCTGTGTCACAACGGAGGTCGCGGCCGGGAGGTCGGCGCGGGTACGTCCGACCTCCCGTTTGCGAAGCGCCGGGGTCCTCAGCTCACCGCCTGCTTCACGAGCGCGCCGATCCTCGCCTCGTCGTCGGCCATCAGTTCGGTCAGCGCGAAGTAGCACGGCCACATGGTGCCTCCGTCGAGGTTCGCCTGGTCGCTGAAGCCGAGCGTCGCGTACCGCGTCTTGAACTTCGCCGCACTCTGGAAGAAGCAGACCACCTTGCCGTCGCGGGCGTACGCGGGCATCCCGTACCACAGCTTCGGCGTGAGGACCGGCGCGTTGGTCTTGATCAAGGCGTGCAGCCGCTCGGCGATCACCCGGTCGGACTCCGACATCTCGGCGATCTTCGCGAGCACGTCCTTCTCCGTGTCGGCCTTGGCGCCCCGCCGGGCGCCCGCCTTCAGCTCCTTGGCGCGCTCCTTCATCGCGCCCCGCTCCTCGTCGGTGAAGCGCCCGTGCTGTTCGCGATTGGCGGTGGTGGTCTTCGTCGTGGTCGACATGACGACGTCCTCTCTGTTCTGTGCCGTGTGGCGTGGGGCGGTGCTGGTCGGTGTGGCGCTGTCCGTACTGATCCGCGGTCCGGTCACCACGTGCCGGCCTGCTGGCGGGTCGGCACGTTGAGCCGGTTGAAGGCGTTCGTGATCGCGATGTTGAGCAGCAGCGCGGCCAGTTCCCTCTGGTCGAAGTGCTTGGCGGCCACGTCCCACAGCTGGTCCGGCACCGGGTCCGCCTGGTCGGCGAGCCGGGTCACGGCCTCGGTCAGCGCCAGCGCCGCGCGCTCCTCGTCGCTGAACCAGGGCGTCTCGCGCCACGCGGCGACGGCGTGCACCTGGTCCGCGGTCGCGCCGTGCTGGCGGGCCTGGTGGGCGCCCCCGGCCACACACGGGCCGCAGCCGTTGATCTGGCTGGCGCGCAGGTGGCTCAGCGCCAGCAGCTTGCCGTCCACCCCGGCGCCCGCGACCGCCCGGTTGAGGGCCTTCAGGGCCTCCATCGCCTCCGGAAGCAGAACCGCCGGGTTCGGCATGCGCTCGGTCGACATCGCTTCTCCTTCGTCTCCGTCGTCGGTGTCTCCGACGGGAGTCATCCGACCATCGGCGTGCCGGAGCCCGCGTGCTCCGTGGGACACCGTGGGACACCGAGACCCCCGCCCAGCAGCGCAAACGCCTCGCCGATCCGCCTGCGCGGGGCGGGACGGTACGGTGTTGCGGGTGTCCAGCCCGCAGGAGCGACTGGTTGCCCAGCTGGTCCGGATCAAGGAGCTGAGCGGGCTCAGCCTGCGCGCCCTGGCCCGCGAGTCGGGTCTGAGCAGCTCGTCACTGTCCCGGTACCTGACCGGTCGGCTGGTGCCGCCGTGGGAGGCGGTCGTGGCACTGTGCCGGGCCGTGGGTCGCGACCCCCGGCCGCTGCGCGCGGTGTGGGCCGAGGCGGCTCAGGCCGGCCCGGCGCCCGCCCCACGGCGCAACGACCTGCCGGCCGACCTGTTCGACTTCACCGGCCGGGAGGCGGAGCTCGCGCTGGTCGAGAAGCTGCTGCGCACCGCCGGCGCGGTCGCGATCGACGGCATGGCGGGCGTGGGCAAGACCAGCCTGGCCGTGCACGCGGCCCACCGGCTCGCATCCGGGTATCCGGACGGCGGGCTCTACCTCGACCTGCAGGGTTTCACCCCGGGCCAGGAGCCGCTGGAGCCGCAGGTCGCGCTGGGTCGGCTGCTGGGCGCGTTGGACGTCACGCATCCCCCGGCCAGCGCCGCCGAACGCGCGGCGCTCTGGCGGTCGGAGCTGTCCCGCCGGCGGGCGCTCGTCGTGCTCGACAACGCGGTCAACGCGGAGCAGGTGCGCCCACTGCTGCCCGGTGCGGGAAGGTCGACGGTCCTGATCACCAGCCGCCACCGGCTGATCAGCCTGGACGGGGTGCCGCCGGTGTCCCTGGCGCCACTGGCCGACGGCGACGCCGCGAACCTGTTCGGCCGGGCGGCCGGGCTCGATCTCGCCGAGGAGGACGCGGTCGGCCAGGTGCTGCGGCAGTGCGGCGGGCTCCCGCTGGCGCTACGCATGGCGGGCGCGCGGCTTCGCCACCGTCCGGGCTGGACGGTGGCGGTGCTGGCCGAGCGGTTGCGCGACGGTGCCAGCCGCTTCGACTCCGTCTTCGGCATGTCGTTCCAGCAGCTCGACGCGGTCCAGCGCCGCATGTTCCGGCTGCTGGGCGTGCTGCCGGGCACCGACTTCGACGCGGCGGTGGCGGGGGCGCTCACCGACCTGCCGCCCCACCGGCTCGGCGCGGTGCTGGAGGAGCTGGTCGACGCCCACCTGCTCCAGGAGCTCTCGCCCGGGCGGTACCGGATGCACGACCTGATCCGGCAGTACGCGGCAGACCTCGCCGCCGACGGGGAGCCGGAGGCGGAAGCCGCGTTGCGCCGGGTCCTGAGGCACTACCTGGCGCAGGCGGTCGCCCATGATCGGACGCTGCCCTCGCCGTACCGGAAGGAACCTTCGCCGGGCGATCCGGCGGCGGCCATGGCCTGGTTCGACCTCGAGTACGTCAACCTGATCGCCGGTTTCGACGCCGCCGTGCGACTCGGCATGGACGAGGTGGTGGCCGAACTGCCGCAGGCCATGCGGGTCTGGTTCTTCCGGCACCGCGGCAGCGATGACCAGGCACGCCTGTTGGAAGCGGCCGCGGTCGCCGCGGCACGTCTCGGTCGTGACCAGGAGCGGGCCGCGCTGCTCGCGGACCTCGGCTACGCCCGTGCCGCTGCGGGACGCCTCACCGAGGCGCTGTCCGCCTACGAGCTGGCCGAGCGGTCCGGGCCGGACGACGACCTGGCAGCCGGTCTGGCGCTGCGCATCGGCCTCGTCCGTCGGGACCTCGGCGACCTCGAAGCGGCGCAGGCGCACTTCCGGCGGGCACGCGAGCTGTTCGAGAGGATCGGGCGCCGCGCCGGGCAGTCCCAGGCGCTGGCCTTCGACGGTTGGGTGACCCTACGCCTCGGGCGGCGCGGCGAAGCCGTCGAACTCGCCCGGGCATCCGTCGCCCTGGCCGACGGGCCCGCCCAGATCACCGGTCTGGTCACCCTCGGCGTCGCACTGGCAGCGCAGGACCGGGTGGAGTCACTGCGAGCGCTGCACGACGCGTTGCGGCTGTCCGAGCAGAACAACCTGCAACACAACCAGGCGTGGTGCCACAACTACCTCGGCGTCGCGCTGCGGGTCATGGGTTCACCCGAAGAGGCGCTCGAACACCACCGACGCGCCTTCGAGCTGCTGGAACCGCTGGCCGAGGTGCAGATGGAGATCGACTTCCTGCACACCTACGCCGAGACGTGCCGTGCGGCGGGCCGCTACGACGAGGCGCTGGGACTGCTCGACCGGACCATCGAGCTCGCGCGTGAGCTGGGTCGACCGTACGACGAGAAGCTCGCCCGTGCGGCGCGGGACATCGTGCGCGCCGGCGGCTGACCGCCGCCGGCGGGCCACGGCGTCTCCTACGGTGTCGCGGACCGCGCGGCGGCGATGACCCGTCCACGCTCCGACTCGGGAAAGCGGTCGAGCATGGCACGCAGCTCGTCAGCGCTCACGTTGGCGCCGAACAACTCGCTGCCCGGTTCGAGCCGTACGCCCTCGGCGAGGGGACCGGCGACGACCGGGTCGAAGCCGAGCGCGTCGACAAGGGAGGCGACCTCGGTGAGGTTGGCCGCGTCGTCACCGGCGATCGCGATGGCCTTGCGGCCGGCCGCGCCAGCCGGCCGCGCCTCCTCCTCAAGGTCGTGGTATCCCATGTGGTTGAACGCCTTGACGACCCGCGCGCCGGACAGGAACGCCTGGACGGTCTCGCTGGACGAGGTCCGCGGCTCGGTGAGGTCGTCGCGGATGCCGTCGACCTCCCACCAGTAGTTCATCGCGTCGATGACGAGCTTGCCGCGCAGTGTCTCCGCGGGAACGTTGCGGTACTTGCCCAGTGGAAGGGCGAGGATGACGACGTCCGCGTTGGCCGCGGCGTCGACCGCGGTGGTGGCGACCGCTCCGGGCGTGAGCACCTCGACGGTGAGGGCGATCTTCGCCGGGTCGCCCGAGCCGGCGACGAGCACCCGGTAGCCGGCGGCGACGGCGAGTCGGGCGAGCACGGTGCCCACCTTGCCGGCACCGAGGACGCCGAGGGTCTGTGGGCCGTTGCGCCCGTTGTCGTTCATGTCTTCCTCCGGTACGCCGTCCGTGGGACGGGTCAGCTGGCCAGGATGTCCCGGACCAGGGGGATCACCTTGGTGCCGTACAGTTCCACGGCGCGCATCCGGGCGCTCACGGGCTGCGCTCCGGCCGTGTAGATGAGGTCGAACCGGCCGACGCCGAGGCCGCGGATCGCGGCGGCCATCCGGCGGGCCACGGTCTCCGGTGAGCCGATGTACAGGGAGCCGTGCTCCACCTCGGCGTCGAACTCCTGGCGACGGATCGGGGGCCAGCCCCGCAGCGCGCCGATCCGGTCCCGCATGACCCGGTAGTGCGGCCAGAACAGCTCCTTCGCCTCCTCGTCGGTGTCGGCGATGAAGCCCGGCGAGTGCATCCCGACCGGATGCGCCGTCGTGCCGAGCTGTTCGGCCGCCCTCCGGTAGAGGTCGATGTAGGGCGCGAAGCGCTCGGGGGCGCCGCCGATGATGGCGAGCATGAGCGGAAGGCCGTACTGGGCGGTACGCACGACCGACTGCGGCGAGCCACCGACGCCCACCCACGTGGTCAGGCGCCCGGACTCCGTCTTGGGGAAGACGTCCGCGTTCTCCAGCGGAGCCCGCTTCGTGCCGCTCCAGGTGACCGGTTGTTCGTCCAACAGCTTCACGAACAGCTCGATCTTCTCCTCGAACAGCACGTCGTAGTCGCGCAGGTCGTAACCGAACAGCGGGAAGGACTCGGTGAACGAGCCGCGCCCGAGGATGACCTCGGCGCGACCGTGCGACAGCGCGTCGACCGTGGCGAAGCGCTGGAAGACCCGGACCGGGTCGTCGGAACTCAGCACGGTCACGCCGGAGGCGAGGCGGATGCGCGAGGTGCGGGTGGCGATCCCCGCCAGCACGGTCTCCGGCGTCGACACCGAGTACTCCGGCCGGTGGTGCTCGCCGAGGGCGATGACATCGACGCCGAGTTCGTCGGCCAGCACCGCCTCGTCGACGACCTGCCGGATCGCCGCGCCGTAGGAGATGAGCTTGCCGGAGTCGTCCTCCGGCACGTCGCCGAAGGTGTCGAGGCCGAACTCGAGATCAGACATTGGTGGGCTCCTTCGCCAGCAGCTCCCGAACCCGCGGCGCGACCTCGCTGCCCAGCAGCTCGATGGTGCGCGCGCGTGCCTCGCGAGGCAGGTGCATGATGTCGTACTTGAGGTCGAAGCGGCTCAGCCGCATGTCGCGGGCCATGGTCGCGATCTTTTGGGCGACCGTCTCCGGCGACCCGACGAACAGCGCCCCGTGGTCGATCTCGGCCTCGAAGCGTGCGCGGTCCGGCTTGTAGAAGCCGCGTTCCGCGGCGAGCGCCGCCACGACCGGCTGCCAGTACCGCCACCACGTCTCCTTCGCCTCCTCGTCGGTGTCCGCGACGAGGCCGAGCGAGTGCTGCCCGATCGGCTGCACGGGATGCCCGAACTGTTCGAGCGCCTGGAGGTAGAGCTCGACGTGACCGGCGAACCGTTGGGGACGCCCGCCGATGATCGCGAGCATGAGCGGAAGCCCGTACCGGGCGGCGCGGACCAGCGAGTTCGGGCTGCCGCCGACACCGATCCAGGTCGGGATGCCGCCCGGCCGCATCCGCGGATGCAGCCGCTGTGCGACCAGGGGGCTGCGCACCGTCCCGGACCAGGTGACCGCTTCGTCCCGCTGGAGCTGTACGAAAAGGTCGAGCTTCTCCTCGAACAACTGCTCGTAGTTGGCCAGGTCGTACCCGAACAGCGGGAACGACTCGGTCGCCGACGCCCGCCCGAGCACCATCTGGGCCCGGCCGTTGGACACGGCGTCGAGGGTGGCGAACTCGTGGTAGAGCCGTACCGGGTCATTCGTGCTGAGCACCGTGACCGAGGTGCCGAGGCGGATCCGCTGGGTGGCCGTCGCGATCGCCGCGAGCAGGACGGGTGTGGCCGAGTCGTTGTGGCCCTCCCGGTAGTGCTCACCGAGGCTGAACACGTCGAGTCCGACCGACTCCGCGAGCCGCGCCTCGTCGACGAGCAGCCGCACGGTCTCGGCGTCGCTCAGGACCCGGTCGCCGTCGGTGGCCACCTCCCCGAACGAGTTGAGCCCCAGTTCGAAGCCTTCAGTCGTCATGGTCTCCTCCTCGCGAGCCCCCGCCGGTTACCCGTGGCGGAGGTCGCCTAGCGCGATTGACGTGTCAACCATGCTAGCCTCTGAATTGACACGTCAACCAGGAGGGCAGATGACAAGGGCCACACCCGAGCGGCGGAGGGGACGCCAACTGCCGACCACCGAGGAGCTGCGGGTCTGGCGGGACTTCCTCGAGACCACCGAATCCCTCAGGTCCGAGCTCGCGTCACGCCTGCAGGTCGAGTCCTCGCTCTCGCCGGGGGACTACGCCGTGCTGCTCGCCCTCAGCGAGGCGCAGGACCGGCAGATGCGCTCCTCCCAGCTCGCGACGCACATTGGCTGGGAGCGGAGCCGGCTCTCCCACCACCTGGGGCGCATGGAGCGGCGCGGGCTCATCCGCCGCCAGGAGTGCCGCACCTTCCCCCGTGGGGCGGAGGTGCACCTCACGCCGACCGGAGCCGAGGCGTTCCGGGCGTCCACGGTGCCGCACCTGCGCGCCATCCGGGAGCTCTTCGTCGACGCCCTGACGCCGGAACAGCTCCACGCGGCGGGTGAGATCGCGGCGGCCCTTCGGGCGCACCTCGGGCCGCAGCGCGAGGAATGAGCCGGTGCCGGCGAGATCTCGCCGGCCCGGATTCAGCAGGCGGCGAGCAGAGTACGGAGAAGCCCGGCCAGTTGCTCGCGCTGCGCGGCCGGTAGCTGGTTCAGTGCCGCCGTCTGCTCGGCGAGCCCGGCGGTGAGCGCCTCGTCCACCACGCGCCGCCCCTTGGCGGTCAGCCGAGCCCGCAGCGCCCGCCGGTCCGTCGGGTCGGGAATGCGCTGCACCAGCTCGGCCCGCGCCAGCTTGTCCAGCCGGCCCGTCATGCCGCCGGTGGTGAGCATCAGGGCCGCCGACAGCTGGCTCGGCGACAGCGTGTACGGCTCCCCGGACCGGCGCAGGGTGGCGAGTACGTCGAACTCGCCGCGTCCGATGCCGAACGGGGCGTACGCCCGCTCGACCCGGTCTCCCATCAGCCGGGCGATCCGGTAGATCCGGCCGAAGACCTCCATCGGGAGGGTCTCAAGCTCGGGCCGCTCGGCCGCCCACTGCCCGACGATCACGTCCACCCCGTCGCCGGTCGCCGTCACTCTCTCCTGCCGCATGACCCGATTGTCTCACCTCGCACGGTGGTCAGATACTTGCCACTAAGTTTCTTAGCACTAAGCTATCGCTACGCCTGATGGGGGGACACCGCGATGAACCCGATGCTCGTCAGCACCGCCGTCACGCCGATCGTCTGGGGCACGACCTATGCCGTGACCAGCGAGTTCCTACCGGATGACCGGCCGTTGCTGGCCGCGGCGCTGCGAGCGCTGCCGGCTGGCCTCGTGCTGCTCGCGGTGACCCGAGCCCTGCCCCGGGGAGCGTGGTGGTGGAAGGCGGCGGTCCTCGGCACGTTGAACATCGGGGTGTTCTTCGCGATGCTCTTCTTCGCCGCCTACCGGCTACCCGGTGGCGTCGCGGCCGTGCTCGGCGCCACCGGCCCGCTGCTCACGGTCGGCCTCTCGGCGGCCCTGCTCCGGATCCGGCCCAGCACGATCGCGATCGGCGCCGGACTGCTCGGCGTGCTCGGTGTCTCGCTGGTGGTCCTGCGCCCGGACGCCCACCTCGACCTGCTGGGGATCCTGGCCGGTCTGGTCGGTACAGCCTCGATGGCCACCGGCACCGTCCTGACGAAACGATGGGGACGCCCGGCCGGAATTGGCGCGCTGCCGTTCACCGCGTGGCAGCTCACCGCCGGTGGTCTGCTGCTCGCCCCGGTGGCACTCGCCGCGGAGGGACTGCCGGCCACCCTGACGGGCACCAACCTCGCCGGATACGGATACCTGGCCACCGCCGGCACGGCGTTGGCGTACTGGCTCTGGTTCCGTGGGATCGCCGCGCTGCCCGCGACCTCGGTGGCATTCCTCGCCCTGCTCAGCCCGATCACCGCGGCGGTCCTCGGTTGGCTGGCGCTCGGTCAGACGCTGCGCCCGGTGCAGGTGGTGGGACTGGTCGTCGCGCTGGCCGGCACCCTGCTCGGTCAGCTTTCCAACGGCGCCACTGGCCGGGCGGCCGTCCCAGTCTCGGGCCTTGTCCGCCGACCGGTGGGAGTTTGCGCGAACCTTGACCTGGCACCGCCCGCCGCCACCACCATCAGCACGGCGCGTGACCTCGTTTGCCGACCTGGAGCCGGGGAACTCGACTGCTCCAACGGCGAGAGGAGGCCGCACGGTGAACGACAAGGAGTTCCTCGCCCTGGTGGCGACGCGATCCGGGATGTCGTCGGAGCAGGCGACCGCCGTCACACAGGCCACGTTGACCACCCTGGCCGAGCGGATCGACGGCGGTGAGGCGCGCGACCTGGCCGACCAGCTTCCCTCCGGGCTGGGGGCGTACGCCTTCGGCGGCAGCGAGACAGCCGAGCGGTTCGGGCTCGACGTCTTCGTCGACCGGGTCAGCGGTCGCGCGGACCTCGATGTGGACGCGGCGAGGGACGGCGTGACGGCGGTCTTCGATGTCCTCCGGGACGCCCTCGACCCCAGCGGCTACGAGCAGGTGATCACCCAGTTGCCGGCGGAGTACGCGGATGTCGCCGACCAGACCGGGCCGTTCGTCCGCCGGCAGGCCTGACGGTCCGGGTGGCCCGCGTTCACCAGCGGAAGCGATCGTTGCCGCTGGCCGGCCGACGTGCCGCGCGGTCACGAAACCGGGCGCGAGCTGGATCATCGTCAGCCCGGCCTCGTCAGCGACGGTGGCCAGTCGCTCGGCCGCCTCCAGTCGGGCGCGGTCGACTCCGACCTTCGCCAGGCGCAGCATCACCAGTGGCAGGCCGTCGTAGCCTGGCGTGGTGAAGAAGGCGTCGGGCTCCCCGAGCAGGAGGGCCTGCTTCTCTCGTCGCCGACGAACAGCACCGCGATATCCGTGCGGATCAGGCGTGGCCTGCCCGGCCTGCGCTCGGGATAGGACCAGACGAACCCCTTGTCGTTCACCCGGAAGTCGAAGCCCTCGCTGTCGATCTACACGATGTACGGCAGGGCCAGTGCCAGGCGGCGAACATCGTCCGCGTCAGCCACCGAGACCCCTCGCAGAGCGCAGAATCCGCATGTGACCAGGCTACGCGCCGCCATCCCGGGCATCTGCGGTGCGGGCGAACGCTCGGATGAGTTCCGCCTCGTGGTCCGTCCGCCGAATCGTGACCTTGAGAATCGGGCCACCTCCGTGAAGGCTGGTATCCGCCCCAACCTAGGAGATGGTCGTGCGTAGGCTCGTGTACTTCATCGCTGCCACTGTGGACGGTTTCATCGCCGGCCCCGACGGCGCGGACCCCACCGGCCCTGACGGCTTCTGAATGACATCGACCGAGTACGACCTCATCGTGCTGGGTGCGGGCCCGGTCGGCGAGAACGTGGCCGACCGCGCGGTCCAGGGCGGCCTCAGCGCCGTGCTCGTCGAGCACGAACTCGTCGGAGGGGAGTGCTCGTACTGGGCGTGCATGCCGTCCAAGGCGTTGCTGCGCCCCGCGCAGGTCCTGCGGGCTGCCCGGCAGGTCCTCGGTGCCCGGCAGGCGGTGACCGGCGAGCTCGACGTGCCGGCCGTTCTCGCCCGTCGTGACTCGTTCGCGAGCAACTGGTCCGACGAGGGCCAGGCGAACTGGGTCGCTGGCTCGGGTATCTCCCTGGAGCGCGGTCACGGCCGCATCACCGGCCCGAAGGAGGTCACGGTCACCGCTCCCAACGGCCGCGCGACCGTCCTCAGCGCACGGCACGCGGTGGTGGTGAGCACCGGGACCGACGCGCTCATCCCCGACATCGAGGGGCTGCGTGATGCCCGCCCGTGGACGAGCCGGGAGGCGACGAGCGCGAAGAGGGTCCCGGCGAGCCTGGCGATCATCGGTGCCGGCGTCGTCGGCGTCGAGATGGCGACCGCGTACGCCGGCTTCGGCACGGCGGTCACCCTGATCTCCCGGGGCGGCCTGCTCGACGGCATGGAACCCTTCGCGGGGGAGGCCGTCGCGAGGGCGCTGCGGGAGCAGGGCGTCACCGTGCTGCTCGACACCCGGACCACCCGGGTGACCCGCGACGAGGACGGGATCACCGTCGAGACCGGGGACGGGCCCACCGTCACCGTCGAGGAGGTGCTCGTCGCCACCGGCCGAACGCCGCGCACCGGGGACATCGGCCTGGAGACGATCGGTCTGACCCCGGGCGGTTGGGTCGACACCGACGACACGATGCTCGTGCCCGGCTTCGACTGGCTCTACGCCGTCGGCGACGTGAACCACCGCGCGCTGCTCACCCACCAGGGCAAGTACCAGGCGCGGGCCGCGGGTGACGTCATCGCGGCGCGCGCGACCGGCGCACCGGTCGCGGACGCCCGGTGGGGCGCGCACGTCGCGACCGCCGACCACGCGGCGGTGCCGCAGGTCACCTTCACCGACCCGGAGGTCGCCTCCGTCGGCCTGACCGCCGAGAAGGCGCGCAGCGCCGGCTACGACATCCGGGTGGTGGACTACGACCTGGGCCGCGTGGCGGGCGCCGGCGTGCGCGCCGACGGCTACGCGGGGACCGCCCGCATGATCGTCGACGAGAAGCGCCACGTCCTGCTCGGCGTCACCTTCGTCGGCCCCGACGTGGGCGAACTCCTGCACGCGGCCACCATCGCGATCGTCGGCGAGGTCCCACTCGACCGGCTGTGGCACGCCGTACCGGCCTACCCGACGGTGAGCGAGATCTGGCTGCGACTGCTGGAGGCCTACGGGCGTCCGTAGCGCGCGGTGCTGGCAGTAGGGGGAGGGCCCCGGTCGCAACGACCGGGGCCTCGACGTCGGTGACCTCGATCGTGCGGAGCTGGGAACTCGACCCGCAGGCCGAAAACCGTAATGTGATCTCGCCTGCTGGAGTCGTGGTTGACCTGCGGAGATAACGCTCTCACGAATGGTGGGAGAGTCCTTGACGCGCCCGTGACCGAGCCGCAACGATGCATTCACATGTGTCGCGCTCGTGGCGGCGAACGGCAGGCCGGGCGACCGCTACGAGGCCCGGCACCACCCTGCCCACCACCAGGCGTGATCGGCGCACGCCGTCCCCCGCACCGCGAAAGGACCTACCGTGCGCAGATCCCTGAGATCGTGGCTCGGCGCCGTGCTGAGCGCGATCCTCGTCGTGGGCGGCATAGTCGCCGTGCCACCCGTGGCCAGCGCCGCACCGTTCACCGTGCTGGTGTTCAGCAAGACCGCCGGATTCCGGCACGGCTCCATCACCCCGGGCATCACCGCCATCCAACAGCTCGGCGCCGCCAACGGGTTCACCGTCGAGACCACCGAGGACGCGGCCCAGTTCACCGACGCCAACCTGGACCGGTTCGGCGCGGTGATCTGGCTGTCCACCACCGGCGACGTGCTCAACGCCGCCCAGCAGGCCGCGTTCGAGCGCTACATCCAGGGCGGTGGCGGGTACGTGGGCGTGCACGCGGCCTCCGACACCGAGTACGACTGGCCCTGGTACGGCGGGCTGGTCGGGGCGTACTTCGCCTCGCACCCGGCGGAGCAGACCGCCACCGTCAAGGTCGCCGACCAGGTGCACCCGTCCACCGCGACGCTGCCGCAGCGGTGGAGCCGGTTCGACGAGCTGTACAACTACCGCACCAACCCGCGCGGCAACGTGCACGTGCTGGCCACCCTGGACGAGAGCACCTACACCGGCGGGAGCATGGGGTACGACCACCCGATCTCGTGGTGCCAGAACTACTCCGGCGGCCGGTCCTGGTACACCGGCCTCGGCCACACCGACGCGTCGTACACCGACGCGAACTTCCGTCAGCACCTGCTCGGCGGCATCATGACCGCGGCCGGCGCGGTCGACGCGGACTGCGGCCCCACCGTCACCAGCAACTTCCAGCAGGTGGAGCTGGCCAAGGGCGCCGCCGAGACCGGCGAGCCGATGAGCCTCACCGTGCTGCCCGACCGGGGCGTGCTGCACACCTCGCGCAACGGCGTGATCCGGCACACCGACGCGGCCGGCAACACCAAGGTCGCCGCCACCCTGCCCGTCTACACCGGGGACGAGGAGGGCCTCCAGGGCATCAAGGCCGACCCGAACTTCGCCACCAACCGCTGGGTGTACGCGTACTACGCCCCACCACTCAGCACCCCCGGCGGTGGCGCTCCGGCCACCGGCACCCCGGCCGACTTCGCCGTCTGGGACGGCGTCAACCGGCTGTCCCGGTTCACGGTGAACGCCGACAACACCATCAACCTGGCCAGCGAGACGCTGATCCTCAACGTGCCGACCAGCCGGGGCATGTGCTGCCACGTCGGCGGTGACATGGACTTCGACGCGGCCGGCAACCTGTACCTGTCCACCGGCGACGACACCAACCCGTTCGACTCGGCCGGGTTCACCCCGATCGACGAGCGGGCCGGCCGCAACCCGGCCTTCGACGCGCAGCGCACCTCGGCGAACAGCAACGACCTGCGCGGCAAGGTCCTCCGCATCAAGCCGAGCGCGGCCGGCGGGTACACCATCCCGGCCGGCAACATGTTCGCCCCGGGCACCGCGCGGACTCGCCCGGAGATCTACGCGATGGGCTTCCGCAACCCGTTCCGGATGAGCGTGGACAAGGCCACCGGCATCGTCTACCTCGGTGACTACGGTCCCGACGCGGGCACCGCCGACCCGAACCGCGGGCCGGCGGGCAACGTGGAGTTCGCCCGGATCGACCGGCCCGGCTTCTACGGCTGGCCGTACTGCACGGCCCGCAACGACGCCTACAACGACTACACCTTCCCGTCCGGCCCGTCCGGGCCGAAGTTCAACTGCGCCGGCGGGCCGGTGAACAACTCGCCCAACAACACCGGCATCACCCAGCTGCCGCCGGCCGTCCCCGCGTGGCTGCCGTACGGCGGTTCCGGCTCCCCGCCCGAGTTCACCGGCGGTGGCCTGTCCCCGATGGGTGGCCCGGTCTACCGGTACGACCCGAACAACACCTCCGACGTGGCGTTCCCCGAGTACTACGACGGGACCTACTTCGCCGGTGAGTTCGGCCGCCGCTGGATCAAGAACATCAAGCTCGACCCGACCGGCCAACCGTTGAAGATCAACCCGTTCCCGTGGACCGGCACCCAGGTCATGGACATGGAGTTCGGCCCGGACGGCGCGCTCTACGTGCTCGACTACGGCACCGGGTGGTTCAACGGCGACGCCAACTCGGCGCTGTACCGGATCGAGTACGCCCGCGAGGGCAGAGCGCCACGCGCCGTGGTCTCGGCGACCCCGACGAGCGGCACCGCGCCGCTGACCGTGTCGTTCTCCTCGGCCGGCACGCTCGACCCGGACGGTGACCCGTTCACCTACGCGTGGGACTTCGACAACAACGGCACCACCGACTCGACCGCGGCGAACCCGAGCTTCACGTACACCACCAACGGGACCCGCAGCCCGACGTTGACGGTCCGGGACACCACCGGCAAGACGGCCACCGCGAGCGTGGTCGTCACGGTCGGCAACAGCGCGCCGGTGGTCACCGTGAACACCCCGTTGAACGGGCGGACGTTCGCCTTCGGGGACGCGGTGCCGTTCACCGTCACCGTGACCGACGCCCAGGACGGTGCCATCGACTGCGCCCGGGTCAAGGTCAACTACGTCCTCGGTCACGACTCGCACGGCCACCAGCTCAGCAGCGTGCAGGGCTGCACCGGGGTCATCCAGACCTCGGCTGACGGCGAGCACGACACCGCGGCGAACATCTTCGGCATCATCGACGCCGAGTACACCGACCTGGGCGGGGGCGGCCAGCCGCCGCTGACCACGCACACCCAGGCCGTCCTCCAGCCACGGGTGCGCCAGGCCGAGCACTTCGGTGACTCGTCCGGCATCCAGGTCGTCGCCGGGGGCAGCGCGAACGGCGGCGCCGCGATCGGGTACGTCGACAACAACGACTGGATCTCGTTCCGCCCGTACAACCTGACCGGCGTCCAGTCGTTCAGCGCCAGGGTCGGCGCCCCGGCCGGTGGCGGCGGCACGCTGGAGCTGCGGGTCGACTCGCCAACCGGGCCGCTGGTCGGCTCGGCCACCGTCGTACCCACCGGCGGGTACGCCAACTTCGCCACGGTCACCGGCGGGGTCACCGCCCCGACCGGCACCCGGACCCTGTTCCTGGTCTTCAAGGGCGCCGGCCCGTGGTTCGACATCGACGAGTTCACCCTCTCCAGCAGCCCCGGAGGCCCGGGCCCGGACCCGAACCCGCCGGGGGCGAACCTCGCCCAGGGCAAGCCGGCTCGGGCGTCCAGTTTCGAGGGTGCCTTCGTGGCGGCCAACGCGTTCGACGGCCAGCCCGGCACCCGCTGGGGCAGCGCGTTCAGTGACCCGCAGTGGATCGACGTGGACCTGGGCGCCACGTACAGCATCAACCGGGTCAAGCTGACCTGGGAGGCGGCGTACGGCAGCGGGTACCAGATCCAGACCTCGCCGGACGGGGTCAACTTCACCACGATCAGGACGGTGACCGGCGGCGACGGTGGGGTGGACGACCTGACCGGGCTGACCGGCTCCGGCCGGTACGTCCGGCTCACCGGCACCGCCCGGGGCACCGCCTGGGGCTACTCGCTGTTCGAGTTCGAGGTGTACGGCGGCACCGGAGGCCCGACCGGCCCCGGCACCAACCTGCTGTTGAACAAGCCGACCCTGACGTCCAGCACCGAGGGGGCCGACGTGGCCGGCGCCCGGGCGGTCGACGGCAGTCTCACCACCCGGTGGTCGAGCGCGTTCTCCGACCCACAGTGGATTCGCGTCGACCTCGGCAGCCCGACCGCGATCGGCCGGGTCAAGCTGAGCTGGGAGGCGGCATACAGCAGCTCGTACGTCATCCAGACCTCGAACGACGGCACCACCTGGAGCAACGTGAAGACGGTGACCGGGGCCGACGGTGGTGTGGACGAGCACACCGGGCTCGGCGCCAACGGCCGCTACCTGCGGATCTACGGCATCGCCCGGGGCACCGCCTGGGGTCACTCGCTCTGGGAGGTGGAGGCGTACACGAGCTGAACCATCGTCGATGACGTGGCCGGCACGGTTCCCCGTGCCGGCCATGTTCCTGCCCGGTTGCATATACCGGTTGTCAGTATATGCTTCTCGGCATGAGTGAGAGCCCATTGCGGGAGCCGACGTTCCTGGTGCTGACCGCGCTGGCCGAGTCTCCCAGCCACGGCTACGCCGTCATCGAGGACGTGCTGCGCATCTCCGACGGCCGGGTGCGCCTGCGCGCCGGCACCCTCTACGCCGTTCTCGACCGGCTCCGGGCCGACGGCCTCATCGAGGTCGAGCGCGAGGAGGTGGTGCAGTCGCGACTGCGCCGCTACTACCGACTCACCGCCCTCGGCGCGCGTCGGCTCGCCGAGGAGGCGGCCCGCCTGCGGCACAACGCGGACGCGGCTCGCGCACGGCTGCGCCGCGGCGGCCTGCTGACCGAGGGGGGTGCGGCATGAGCAGCGACGACCTGGAACGCCGGTACCGGCGGTTGCTGGCCCTCTATCCCTGGGAGCACCGCCGGGTGTACGAGGACGAGATGCTGGCCGTGCTCCTCGCCGGTGCCCGGCCGGGCCAGCGACGACCCGCCCCCGGTGACGTGCTGAACGTGGTCGGCGCCGGGCTGCGGGCTCGGCTGCGGGTGGGCGCACGGGGGTTCACCGAGCCGACCTGGGCGGAGGCAGCGGCGGTGACCGGCCTGCTGGTCGGGCTCCTGCTGCTCGCCCTCTCCGCCGCATCACTGCTCGATCAGCTCATCCGGAATCCAAGCCTGCCTCCCGGGTACGGGCCGAGCGGCCCCGACCTCGTCGACTGGCTGCGGGTGGCCGGCTGGGCGGGCGTCTGCGTGGCCGTGCTGGTCGGGTGGCGCTGGCTGGCCGCCGGTCTGGCCTGGGCCGGCGTGCTCGGCTGGGGCGCGCTGGTCGCCCCGCAGAGCAGCGACAATCCGACGTACGTGGTGGACACCCTGCCGCAGTTCGCGCTCGCCGTGGTGGCGGCCGCCGCGCTGACCGTGCCGACGCCGCGCCGCCGGCTGCTCGCGCTGCTGGGCGTACGCCGGTTGGTGGCGCTGCTGCTCGCGCCGGCCGCAGCGGTCACGCTGCTGGAGGTCAACCGGGTCACCAGTCCGGCGTTCGACCCCGTCGACGGCGCGACCTACCAGGTCTTCTACGGCATCGAGGCCAGCAGTGAGCTGGTCCTCTGGCTCTACGTCGCCGGTCTGGTCGCCGCCGCGCTGGCCATGCTGGTCGCGCTGGCCACGCTCCACCCGGGGGTACGCCGACGGATCGTCGTCATGCTCCTGCCGGTGGCCGCGCTCGCACTGGTGATCGACAGCGCCCTCGCCGGCTGGGCCACCTCCACCATGCACATGGGACACACCATCCCCCTGGTGCCCGCACAGTGGGCGATGCTGGTTCTCGTCCCAGCGGTGACGTTCCTGGCCGGGGCCCTGCTCGTCCGTCGCCGAGAGGAGACACTGCGCATGGTCGCCATCGGTAGGGCCGCGGATCGCGCGCAGCCAGCAGACTAGCCGCCGACTCCGCGCCAAGATCCGCGCATCTTCCCCGAAACTGCTGCCTGCCGGCGCGTTGAGGCGACAACTTCCCGGAAACTGCGCAGATCATCCGAGGCCGCGCGCCTGACGGCATTCGCCGGCGGGCGTGCAATCGCTGCGGGTACCGCTCAGCCAGCGGATCAGTCGTCGGCGACGGAGACCGGCTCCGAGCCCATGCAGCGCACCTTCAGCTCGTACTCGCCGGCCGACCCCTTGAACCTCACCTCGACGTCGTCGTCCGGGCCCCGGTCCACGTCATGGACCCGGTAACCCTGCGCGGGCGCCCAGGAGACGAGGCGTACCCCGGCGGCGCCGCACTCGGCCACGGCCGTGCCACCCTCGGTCGCGAACACCCGCCGGACCCCGGAGCTGGCGGTCGGCGCCGCCGGGCCGGCGGACGGCGTGGCGCTCGTCGTGCCGGCGGGCTCCGGCTCCGGTGAGGCGAGCGCCGGCTCCGGTGAGGCGAGCGCGCGTTCGATCTCGGCCTCGCTGCGCACCCCGCCCGGGGTACCGGTGATGCTCTCGCCCACCAACCGGATGGCGCCCAGCCCGATCAGGGTGGCCACGGCGGCGGTGGCCACCCAGCCGGTGGCGACGAGGATCGAACGACGGCCCATTCCCCGACTATCCCCGATCCATCGTTGTCGCCGGCACATCACGACGCTAAGGCAGGGTTAACGCGGGCCCCGATCCTGGCGGCAGCGGTTAGCCTGCCAGCTGTGGCCCGCCTGCTGCTCATCGAGGACGACCTGACGATCCGTACGCCGCTGATCCGGGCGTTGCGGGAACGTGGCCACGCGGTGGCCGCCGCCTCGACCGCGATGGCCGGGCTCCGCGACGCGCTGGACGACCGGCCGGACCTCGTCGTGCTCGACCTGGGGCTGCCCGACCTGGACGGACGCGAGCTGCTGCGGATGCTGCGCGCGGTCAGCGCGGTGCCGGTCATCGTGGCCACCGCCCGCGACGACGAGGCCGAGATCGTTCGGGTCCTCGACGCGGGGGCCGACGACTACGTGGTGAAGCCGTTCACGGCGGCGCAGCTCGACGCCCGCGCGCGGGCGGTGCTCCGGCGGGGCACCTCCAACGCGGACGTCCAGGATCCCTCGCTCGTCGTCGGCGGGCTGCGGATCGACCCTCGGGCCCGCCAGGTCACCCTCGACGGCGCGACGGTCGAGCTGACGCCCCGCGAGTTCGACCTGCTGCACCACCTCGCCGGCCGACCGGGTCAGGTGGTCACCAAGCGCGAGCTGCTGACCGAGGTCTGGCAGATCCCGTACGGCGGCGCCGACAAGACCGTGGACGTGCACCTGTCCTGGTTGCGCCGCAAGCTGGGCGAGAGCGCGCAGGAGCCCCGCTACCTGCACACCGTGCGCGGTGTCGGGGTGCGGCTGGAGGCGCCGGGGGAGCAGCGGTGAGGGCGCGGCTCGCGTTGCTGGTCGGCGCGGTCAGCGTGCTCACCCTGATCGCGTTCCTGGTGCCACTCGCGTTGCTGGTCCGCACCGTCGCCGAGGACCGGGCCACGGTCCGCGCCACCGCCGACGCGCAGAGCCTGGTGCCGGTGGTCGGCACCGCCGACGCGGCGACCATCCGGCTCACCGTCGAGCAGCTCGCCGCGGAGTCCGGCCGACCGGTGAGCGTCTTCCTGCCGGACGGCACGGTGCTCGGCGCCCCGGTGCCCCGTACGCCCGCGGTGGCCCTGGCGGCGCGTGGGCAGAGCCTCACCGGCGAGTCCGCGGCCGGCCGGGAGGTGGTCATCGCGGTGCAGGGTCGGGCGGACGGCACCGGAGTGATCCGGACGGTGGTCCCACGGCACGAGCTGACCGCCGGGGTGACCCGGGCCTGGCTGGTGCTGGCCCTGCTCGGAGTGGTCCTGGTGGTGATCGGGCTGGTGGTCGCCGACCGGCTGGCGCGCACCCTGGTCCGGCCGATCAGCGACCTGTCGGCGGTCTCCCACCGGCTGGCGAACGCCGAGCTGGACGCCCGGGTCGTGCCGGCCGGCCCGGCGGAGCTGCGTGAGGTGGCCGGTGCCCTCAACCATCTGGCCGGCCGGATCCAGGTGCTGCTGCACCAGGAGCGGGAGCAGGTCGCCGACCTGTCGCACCGGCTGCGGACGCCGTTGACGGCGCTGCGGCTGGAGGCGGAGTCGCTGCGCGACCCGGACGACGCGGCCCGGATCACCGCCGCCGCCGACGGGCTCGAACGGGCCGTCACCGGGCTGATCCGGCAGGCCCGCTGGCGCCGGTCACCGGCGACGGGAACGGCCGCCTCGGACGCCGCGTCGATCGTCGGCGACCGGGTGGCGTTCTGGTCGGTGCTGGCCGAGGACACCGGCCGGGCCGTCACCCTCGACCTGGCGCCCGGCCCGCTTCCCGTCGGTGTGCCCGCCGACGACCTGACGGCGGCCGTGGACGCCCTGCTCGGCAACGTCTTCGCGCATACCCCCGACGGCACGCCCTTCGCCGTCCGGCTCGCCCGGGACGCGGGCGAGGTGCTGCTCACCGTCACCGACGAGGGCCCGGGAATGCCGCACGGGGCGGTCCGGCGGGGTGCCAGCGCGGCCGGGTCGACCGGCCTCGGTCTGGACATCGCCCGGCGCGCCGCACAGGCCGGCGGCGGTCGGCTGGAGCTGGGTACCGGTCCGGGAGGAGGGGCGCAGGTGCTGCTCCGGCTCGGCCCGCCGATGCCCGAGCGGTTGGCCGCGGACGCGGGCCCGGGACCGTCGGGGATGGCTTAACCCGGCCTTAGCGTCCGCACAGCGCGGCGCTATCCCGATCCGACCGATCCTCGAAGTCGACAACCGAGGAAAGGTGGACATCATGGTGAAGCGCAGCTCTCTGCTCCTGGCGTCGGTCGGCGGCGCGGCGGTGCTGGCGGTGGCCGGGGCGGCCGTCGGCGTCAGCGCCGCTGGCGACTCGCGGGCCACCGGCACGGCACTCGCCGCCGCCACCGTCGACCCGACGGCCACGGACGGGCCGGACGACAGCGCCACCAGCCCCGCGCCGGGGACCAGCGGCACGCCGTCGAGCGGCGCGCCCTCCAGCGGTACGCCGTCGAGCGGCAGCCCCGGCGGAGCGGTCGACCAGCAGCGCGCCGGCGAGATCGCGCTCGCCCGGGCCGGCGGTGGGCAGATCACCGAGGTCGAGGCCGAGCAGGAGCACGGCCGACCGGTCTGGAGCGTCGAGATCGTCGCCGGCGACACCGAGCACGAGGTGGACGTCGACCGGGACAACGGCACGGTGGTCAAGGCCGAGCAGGAGGCGGTCGACGACGACGGGGACGACCGGGACGACGACGGGGACGACCGCGACGACCACGGGGACGACCGGGACGACGATGACGACAGGTCCGGCGACGACGACTGACGCCGGGTTGCCGCCGCCCACCACGGGCTCACCGTGGTGGGCGGTGGTGTGCGGCCACCCTCAGACGGCCGGGACGGGCTCCTCCCGGGCCGCCGGCTCGTCCTGGTCGAACTGGGTGCGGTACAGATCCTGGTAGCGGCCACCAGCGGCGAGAAGCTCGCTGTGTCGCCCGCGTTCGACGATGCGACCGTCCTCGACGACGAGGATCTGGTCGGCCGAACGGATGGTCGAGAGCCGGTGTGCGATGACCACACTGGTCCGGCCGGTCAGCGCCTCGGCGAGGGCGTCCTGCACGGCGGCCTCCGACGTGGAGTCCAGATGCGCCGTGGCCTCGTCGAGGATGACCACCCGGGGACGGGCCAGCAGCAGCCGCGCGATGGTGAGCCGTTGCCGTTCCCCGCCCGACAGGCGGTACCCCCGTTCACCGACGACGGTGTCGAGGCCATTGGGCAGTGAGCGGATCAGGGCGTCGAGCCGGGCCCGTCGCAGTACCTCCCACATTTCCTCCTCGGTCGCGTCCGGCGCGGCGAACAGCAGGTTGGCGCGGATGCTCTCGTGGAACAGGTGCCCGTCCTGGGTCACCACGCCGAGCGCGGTTCGGATCGATTCGGCCGACAGGTCGCGGACGTCGACGTCGGCGAGGCGTACCGCGCCGTCCCCGACGTCGTACAGGCGCGGCAGGAGTTGGGCGATCGTCGACTTGCCCGCCCCGGAGGAGCCGACGAGGGCGACCATCTGCCCCGCCTCGGCGCGGAACGACACGCCGTGCAGCACCTCCTCGTCGCCGCGCGTATCGAGCTTCGTCACATCCTCGAGGGACGCGAGCGACACCTTGTCGGCCGACGGGTAGCCGAACCGTACCCCGTCGAACTCCACCGAGACCGGTCCGTCCGGCAGCGGCCGGGCATCGGACCTGTCCTGGATCAGCGGCTCGAGGTCGAGGATCTCGAACACCCGCTCGAAGCTCACGAGCGCGCTCATCACCTCGACCCGGGCGCTGGCCAGCGACGTCAACGGCGCGTACAGGCGCGACAGCAGCAGCGCGAGCGCGACCACGGTGCCGGCGTCGAGGCTGCCCCGCAGGGCGTAGAGCCCGCCCAGCCCGTAGACCAGGGCCAGCGCCAGCGAGCCGACGACGGTGAGCGCGGTGATGAAGACCCACTGGAGCATGGCGGTACGGATGCCGATGTCGCGTACGCGTCGCGCCCGCGCCGCGAATTCGGCCGACTCCTCGGCCGGACGTCCGTACAGCTTGACCAGTGTCGCGCCGGGTGCCGAGAAGCGTTCGGTCATCCGGGTGCTCATGGCCGCGTTGTGCTCGGCGGCTTCGCGCTGCAACCGGGCGAGCCGCGAACCCATCCGCCGGGCCGGGAGAACGAAGATGGGCAGCAGTACGAGCGCCAGCAGCGTGATCTGCCACGAGAAGCTGAGCATCACCGCCAGCGTCAGGGCCAGTGTGACGGCGTTGCCGACCACACCCGACAGGGTGTCGCTGAACGCCCGCTGCGCGCCGATCACGTCGTTGTTCAAACGGCTCACCAGCGCACCGGTACGGGTCCGGGTGAAGAACGCCACAGGCATGCGCTGGACGTGGTCGAAGACGGTCGTCCGCAGCTGGACGATCAGTCCCTCGCCGATGCTGGCGGACAGGAACCGCGTCACCAGACCCAGACCGGCTTCGGCCAGGGCGATCACGGCGATCAGCACCGCCAACCGGATCACGACGCCGCTGTCGGCGCCGTCGACGATCGCGTCCACGACCCGACCGGCGAGCACCGGTGCCGCCACGGTGAGGACCGCTGTCACCACGCTCAACAGCAGGAACCTGACGATCAGGGCACGGTGCGGCCGGGCGAACCGCGCGATGCGCTTCAGGGTGGCCCGGGACAGTGGTCGTTCGTCCCGCGCGTTCATCGCGTGGCGCAGAGACGTCCACGCGGTAACTTCCATGCTCATGCCGTACCTCCGCGGAGCAGGCTAGAACCTCGTGTGAGGTTGAGGTCAAGCCGGCGTGTCGGAGGCATACGAGGTGCGGTCCCGGGTAGCTGCCGTTCATGGCGCGGTACACGAAACCCGAGCTCAGAGAGCAGATCAAGGAAGAGATCAAGGCCTCCGACAAGGGCGGCAGACCGGGGCAGTGGTCGGCGCGGAAGTCACAACTGGTCACCCAGGAGTACAAGAGGCGCGGCGGGGGATTCCTGGGCCCCAAGGACGAGCGGCAGAAGTCCCTGCAACGGTGGGGTGCGGAGGACTGGCAGACCAGGAAGGGTGACACCCGGGCCCGACACGGCGACACAACCAGTCGCTACCTGCCGAAGAAGGCCTGGGAGGAGTTGTCGGAGGGCGAGAAGCGCGCCACCGACACCAAGAAGCGGAAGGCGTCGCGCACCGGCAGGCAATTCGTGGCGAACACCGGGCCGGCCAGTCGAGCCCGCCGGGACGCCACGACGGCCGGACGGATGTCGGAGATGTCGGTCACCGAGGCGGTCAAGCTGGTCCGTGGCCTCGACACGCGCCAGCTCAGAGCCGCCCTGCGCCGGGAGCGCGACGGTAAGGCCCGCAAGACGCTCATCCAGCGACTCGAGGCGGAGCTAAGCCGCCGCTGACCCGTTACAGGTCGGCCTGTGTGGTCAGGATCTGCCGGAGGTGGGTCTTCGGCCTGGATCCCACGGTCGAGCCGACGACCTCGCCCTGGCGGAAGACCAGCAGGGTCGGCAGGGACATGACGGCGTAGCGCCGGGTGGCCTCCGGGTTCTCGTCGGAGTTGAGCTTGGCGACGACCATCCGGTCGCCGAACTCCCCGGCCAGCTCGGCCAGGCTCTTCTCGATCGCCTTGCAGGGCGGGCACCAGTCAGCCCAGAAGTCGACCACCACCGGCCGGTCGCTGGCGAGCACCAGCTCGGCGAACGTGTCGTCGGTGATGGTGACTAGTGAGCCGACTGACGTTTCCTGGGGCATGGTTCCTCCCGGTGCGCGATGGCGTGGGTGAGCTGGGTGTGGAGCTGCTGGCGTACCGCCCCGAGCCGGTCGAGGTAGGCGTCGACCTCGGCGAGCTTGCGTCGCAGCACCGTCACCGAGTCCGGGCAGACGTCGCCGGACGTGTTGCCGGCCCGGAGGCAGGCGACGAACGGACGGACGTCGTCGAGGCCGAAGCCGACGTCGAGCAGCGCCCGGATCTCCCGTACGACCCGGAGCTCCGCCTCGTCGTAGACGCGGTAGCCGTTGGCGGAGCGCTCTGGGCGCACCAGCCCGTGCGCCTCGTAGTAACGCAGGGCGCGGGTGCTCGTGCCGGCCCGTTCCGCCAGCTCACCGATCAGCATCCGACCCCCTCCGCCAGCCCGTCACGACCACGCTAAACCTTGTCGCCGACGTCAAGGCAAGGGCGCCTAGCCGATGCGGAACTGTTCCCCGTAGACGGCGAACACCAGTGGCGTGTTCAGGTCGAAGTTGCCGTTGTTGAGGAACACCCGCTGGGCCGTGTCGACGCGGGACGTGTCCGAGTGGGCCGCCTCCTTTCTCATCTCGATGACCCGCTCGTCGAGGAAGGCGTTGAGCCAGGTCCGCTCGTCGCCGCCCTGGGCCGGCGGCTTCGCCCGGGCGAGGGCCCGGTTGCGGATCGCCCGCATGCCCTCGTACCCGTGCATCACCGCCGCGTCGTAGTAGGCGAACTGGCCCAGCGCGCGGACCTGGTCGGCCTTGCCGTCGCGTACCGATGGGTTGAAGTAGACCCGGTCCCGCTCGGCTTCCTGGGCGGCCCGGAAGACCGAGTCGGTGGCTGCGGCCCGCCAGTCGCGGGGGAAGTTGGGGTCGAGGCCGGCGTGCGAGGGGGTGCCGTTGACGGCGCGCAGCGCCGGCAGGTACGGGGCCAGCACGTTGCCCGGCTTGGTGCGGGTGTACGCCTCGACCAGTTCAAGCATGTCGCCGGTGCCGGAGCAGAAGCCGATGATGCCGGCGGTGTAGCCCCGCCCGTCGCCGATGTCCTCGATGTAGGAGAACTGCGCGCGCCAGTCGAGCGAGGAGTTCTCCGCCGCCGAGACGAGCTGCATGGCGACGTCCTTCTTCGCGGGGTCGTCGAGGTTGCGCCCGGTCGGGGTGGTGGGTGGCGGGGTGCCGGTGCCGGGCAGGGTCCACCGCTGGTTGGTGCCGCCGGAGCAGCTCCAGATCTGCAACCGGGTGCCGTTCGCCGTGCTCCGGTCCGTGACGTCGAGGCATTTGCCCGAGCTGGTGTTGACCAGCGTGCCGTTGCTGGCCGTCCACCTCTGGGCGCCGGTGTTGTTGCAGTCGTACAGCTGCACCTTGGCGCCGTCGGCGGTCGACGCGGCGGTGACGTCCAGGCACTTGCCGAGTGCCCGGACCGAGCCGTCGGCGTTGCCGACCGTCCACGTCTGGGCCGCGCTGCCGTTGCAGTCGTAGATCTGGACGGCGGTGCCGTTGGCCGGGTTGGCTCCGGCGACGTCGACGCACTTGCCGCCGAGGCCGGTGATCGGGCCGGCGGCCGCCGCGCTGGCCGACGGCAGGCCGTACCCGACCGCCGCGGTGCCGACGAGCAGCGCGCCCATCACGTAGGCGGCTGACCTCTTGCGAAGCATGGGTGCTCCTCGGGGACGGGGCGGGCGTGCCGCCGGACAGGTCGGTGGCCCCCGTGCGGCGGTCGATCCCGGGGGTGCCGCGAGCATCAGGAAACTGTGTTAACAGATAACAGTTCATCAATGTGCTGTCAATCCGAGGAGAGCTGGTCCTTCCGGTTTCCGTGTTACGAGCTGCGACAGGCCGGCGAATCACCCCGCGTCGCGCGGGATGGTGATCGTGACCCGGGTCGGGCCGGCGGCGGGGCTGCTCACGTGCAGGCGGGCGTCGATGGCGTCGAGCCGGCCGATGATGCCGCGCAGTCCCGTGCCCCGGGCCGGATCGGCACCGCCGGCGCCGTTGTCGGTGACGGCGATCCGCACCGTGTCGCGGCTCTGGTCGAACGCCACGGTCGCCTGCGTCGCGCCGCTGTGTTTCGCCACGTTGGTCAGGGCCTCGGCCACCGCGAAGTACGCCGCGGTCTGCACGGCCGGTGGGAGGTCCCCGGGCGGGTCGCCGGTGACGGCAACCGGCACGGCGAGGTCGAGGGCCAGCGCCCGGACGGCGTCACCGAGACCGCGGTCGGCGAGGACCGGCGGGTGGATGCTCTGGGTGACCGTACGGAGGTCGTCGAGGGCGGCGACCGCGGTGGCGCGCGCCTCCTCCAGCAGGCGCTCGGCGCCGTCGGCGTCGCGGCGTACCAGGTCACCGGCCAGGCCGAGGGTCAGCGCCAGGGAGACCAGCCGGGCCTGGGCGCCGTCGTGCAGGTCACGTTCCACCCGTTTGAGCTCGGCCGCCTGGCGATCCACCGCGCCCCGCCGGGAACGGGTCAGGGTGGCGATCCGCTCGGCGAGTTCCCGCTCGCGGGCACCGGGCGGGCGGCTGACCACCCACAGGTGCAGCCCGAGGATCGTCGACAGGCCGAGGAGGGTCCACATCGGCCAGAAGTAGCCGCCGCCGGTCAGCACCCAGACGGTGAGGTCGGCGGCCGCGACCAGCGTGCAGGCGGCGGCGTCGAGGGCCAGCCAGCGGCGTCGAACGGTCGGCACCCGCAGCGCCCGGCGCAGCAGGAGACGGCCGAGCAGCAGGGTGCCGACGCCGAAGTACACCCACCGAGGCCAGAACTCACCGCGGCCGGTGACCAGCCAGGCGACCGTGGCCGCGACGCAGAGCGTCACGGCCAGGGTCGTGCGGGTGGCGGTGGTCATCGGCCCGGACGGTAGGTGATCCGCCGCAGCAGGGTCTCGGCGGGCCCCCGGTGGCCTGCGGCACTCATGGCCTGCGCGGCGGCGAGGGAGACCAGCCAGACCGCGACGGCGGCCCCGGCGGCGGTGTACGTGCCGCTCAGGTGCAGCGCCCACGGCGAGAACAGTGCCAGCCAGGCCGCCGACTGCAGCAGGTACCCGCTCAGCGACCGCTGCCCGAGCGCGAGCACCGGGGCCAGCAGTGCCCGGCCACGACGGGCGCCGCCGAGCCGGAGCGCGAGCAGACCGAACAACGCGACGTAGCCGGGGCCTCCGTACTCGCCACTGACGCCATGCAGGCGTGCCATGGACTCGACGGTAGCGGCGTCGACGTGCACCGCACCAGCGGCGATGAGCGCGTAGGGGAGCGCACCGACGATGGAGATGCCGAGGCAGCCCACGGCGACGCGGCGCAGCAGCGTGCGGTGCGTGGCGGGGTCCTCCAGGACGCGGTGACGGGCGGCCCACACGCCCAGCCACACGATGACGATGAACGGGAGGACTGTGGCGGTGTGCACCGGCCACTCGGCGAGCCGGTCCAGGAGCGACCGGCCGTACGAGGCGGCGGCCAACGACGGGTTCGGCGTGTTCATGAGCACCGCGTCCCCGCCACGCGCGCTGGCGAGCGCGAGCACCGCCAGGAGCCCGGCGTACACGGTCTGGATGGCCCACAGCCACAGCACGACGCGGTGGAACCGGTCGCTCCTGCCCAGCAACAGCAGGGTGGCGGCGATGCCGACGATGCCGTAGGCGCCGAGGAAGTCCCCGAAGTACAGCAGCGTCGCGTGGACCAGACCGAACCCGATCAAAGCGGCGTTGCGACGCAGCAGGATCCGGCGAGCGCCGGTGCCCTGCCGTCGCGCGATCTGCACCAGGCCGTAGCCGAACATGACGGCGAAGACCGGGTAGGCGCGGCTGTCGACGAACGTGGTCATGAGGAGGTTGACGACGCGCTGCACGCCGTGCGGTGTGCCGTCGAGGCCCGGCTGGCCGGCGAACGCGAAGTTCGCGGCGTTGGCGAGTGCGATGAACAGCAGCATGGCGCCGCGGGCGAGGTCGGGAGCGAGCGCGCGTTCGGCGCGGGGGACGGGACCCGCTTGCGGGGTCATGGTGCTCGGGGTTGCGGTCATGACTCCAGGCTCGCCGTCGGCGCGGCTCGTTTCGAGGACCCTGGAACCCCTCCGGTGGTGGTACCAGTACCCCTATGCGTCGAGGTAGGCGAGGACGGCGAGGACCCGCCGGTTGTCGTCCTCGGACGACTGCAGCCCGAGCTTGGCGAAGATGCTGTTGGTGTGCTTCGCGACCGCCTTCTCGGTGATGAAGAGGGCGGTGCCGATCGCGGCGTTGGACCGACCCTGTGCCATCTGCGCGAGGACCTCCCGCTCGCGGGCCGTCAGCCGGTCCAGCGGCAGCACCCGCCCGCGACTGTCGAGCAGCTTCGCCACCACGGTCGGGTCGAGCGCGGTGCCGCCGGCGGCGACCCGGCGGACCGCGTCCACGAACTCGCCGATGTCGGAGACCCGGTCCTTGAGCAGGTAGCCGATCCCGCCGTTGCCGTCGGCGAGCAGTTCCCGCGCGTACAACCGCTCCACGTACTGCGAGAGCACCAGCACCGGCAGCCCCGGCACCTCGGCGCGGGCCGCGAGCGCGGCCCGTAGACCCTCATCGGTGTACGTCGGCGGCAGCCGCACGTCGACCACCGCCACGTCGGGGCGCTGCGCGAGCAGTTCCCGCAACAGCTCCGGCCCGGTGCCCACAGCGGCGACCACCTGGAAGCCGTGCGCCTCCAACAGCCGGATCAGCCCGTCCCGGAGCAACACCAGATCTTCCGCCACCACCGCTCGCACGGCGGCAACGGTAGCCTGGGTCAGCGCAGCCCGGCGAAGAGGTCGTCCTCGGGCAGCGGAGCGCCGGTGGTGTCCCGGACCCGGACGAAGGTCTCCATGCCCATCAGCTCGGTGAACCGCTCCCTGCCCAGTTGCAGGAAGAAGATGTTCTCGGTCTGGCTGGCGTGCGCGGCCAACGCGTCGAACTTCTGCTCGCCGTAGCTGCGCGTGTCCACCCAGGTGGTGATCTGGTCGTCGGGCAGGCCGAGTTCCGGCTGCGGTTCGCCCGACGACGCGTCCGGCTCGGCCCACTCGACGCCGAGCTCCTGCATGATCCGGCCGAACTCCGCGAACGCCGTCCGGGGCACCGTGGTCCAGTACACCTTCGCGGGAATGTCCGTCCTCGCGACAGCGGCCATGGTGATGCGGTGGGCCTGGATGTGGTCCGGGTGGCCGTAGAAGCCGTTCTCGTCGTAGGTGACGACGACGTCCGGCCGGTACTGGCGGATCAGCTCGGCCAGCCGGTCCGCGGCCTCGTCGACCGGCGTGTTCCAGAACGCGCCGGGCAGGTCGTTGGTCGCCCAGCCCATCATCCCGGAATCGGCATAGCCGAGGGTCTCCAGATGGGTGACCTTCAACGCCGCGCAGCTGACCTCCAGCTCGGCCCGGCGCAGCGCCACGACAGCAGCCGGGTCGTGCCCCGGGTCGCCGGGCTTGACCCCGCCGGGACCGTCCCCACATCCACCGTCGGTGCAGGTCACGAGCACGGTCGTGACCCCCTCCGCCGCGTACCGGGCGAGGACGCCACCGGTGCTCGTCGCCTCGTCGTCGGGGTGCGCGTGCACCGCCATCAGGGTCAGGGATCGCTCAGCCATGCCATCACCCTACGAGGGTGGCCGCGACCGTCGTCGCCTGCACACGCAGGGCGGCGGATCCTACCCACCCGGTGGCCGGTCACCAGATCCTTCGGTATTCCGCCATCGGAATCGTCCGGAAACCGTACGATTCGCGGTGATGCAGGACTGACCTCGTCCCTGCCACTAACGGGCCGCACCGCCCGCCGCCCTGCCCGACGGCTCCGGTCGTTCGACGCGGGTGGGATCGCCGCGTACCAGCTCGTCGTGGACGCGCCAGCGGGCGGTGGTGACGGCACGACGGGCTGCCTCGTCGCCGCGCTCGATGCGCTCGCGCAGCAGGCGCAGGGCGATGCGCCGGTTGAGGCTGAACTGCCGCTCGTCGTCCACCACGACGACGATGCCCGAGGGGCGGTGTGTCGCCCGTACCGCCGTGCTGGCCTTGTTCCGGTGCTGGCCGCCGGGGCCGCCGGTACGACAGGCGACGATGTCGACGTCCGACTCGGCGAACGTCGTGGGCGCGGTGTCGGGCCGGGGCGGTTGGGCGATGACGTACCAGTTCTTGCGGCCGGTGCTCGCCCGGTAGGGGCTGGGCGCCTGCCAGCACAGGGTTCCGGTCCACGAGGAGGTGAACGCCTCGTCGCCGGCACCGGAGACCTCGATCAGGACCGACCGGTAGGTGCCCGGCCGGTCACCCGGTACGGCACGGAGCCGCTGAACCGCCAGGCCCTGCCGGCCCGCCTCGCCCTCCAGCCGGCGCAGCAGATGGGCCAGCGCCCAGGCGCACTCCTGCGGGCCGCGCCCGGCCGACAACAACAGCTGGACGCTCACACCCGGCCTCGTTTCCGGCGCTGGTCGCGGCGGTCGGGCCGGGGCGTGGCCCCCAGATCCGGCGTCTTGTACGTGACCAGGGGAGTGGTGGTGGCCACCGGCGTGGCCAGGTCGTGGTCGACGAGGTCGGCGATCACCTGCTCGATGCGCTTGTACGCGGTGGGCGCCTCCTCGAAGAGCAGCTGACGATCGCCGCACACCACCAGCGACCCCACCGGGGTACGGCGCAGCTCGTCGACCGTGTGCTTGGCCCGGCCCCGGCGCAGGGCGTCGGCGCGGGACATCTTGCGGCCCGCGCCGTGCGCCACCGAGTGGTTGGCGTCCGGGCCGGCGTGGGCGGCCACGAGGTAGGACGAGGTACCGCGCGTACCGGCGATGAGCACGTCGCGGTCGTCGCCGGGTGCCGCCCCCTTGCGGTGCAGGTACACCCCGTCGCGGACCTCGACCAGGTTGTGGCACTGGTCGACGATCGGCTCGGTGGGCTCGGCCCCCAGGGCGTACGCGACCCGGGCGGCCATCAACCGCCGGTTGAGCGATCCCCAGCGCACCGCGTCGTCATGGCTGGCCAGGTAGGCGGCCGGGTCGGCAGCGGGGCCCGGGCCGTGCACCTCGGTGTGCGCCCGCAGGATCCGTTCGCCGAGGCCGCGGGAACCACTGTGGACGATGAGCACGAGGTCTCCGGCGTCGAGCCCGAGACGGGTCGCGTGGCCGGAATCGAGGACGCTGTCGACGCGCGCCAGTTCGACGAAGTGGTTGCCCCGGCCGACCGTCCCCAGGCCCTCCAGGTGGCCGGCCGGAATGTCGCCCCGCACGGCGGCCCAGGCCGGGTCGTCCGCGTCCCGCTCCGGGTCCAGCGCACGGTCGAGGTCGGGGAACCGCGCGGCGAGCCGTTCGGGTACGGCGCGCTTGAGCTGGATGGGGAACACGGCGATGCCGCACCCGATGTCGGAGCCCACCAGGAACGGGTACAGCACGGTCGACGCCATGGCGGCGCCGATGGGCGCACCCTTGCCCGGGTGCAGGTCCGGCATGGCGGCAACGTGGATCATGCCGTCGAGGGCGGCCACCTGCCGGCACTGGTCGAGGGCATCGGACTCGATCCAGCTCGCGGGGGAGGCGAACACCGAGACGGTCGCGGGGGTGGACGGGGGCAGGGACTCCCGACGGGAGTGGTGCTCAGACAAGGACGCTCACTCTTCGTGGAAACGCAGGGACGGACGATGAGAACGGGGTCACCGGCGCCGAGCCCGAGACACACCGCGTGACTGGGGCCGGAAACGGTGTCGACGCGCGTACGTACGACGAAGGTGTTGCCCCGGCCGACCGTCCGGATGCCCTCCGGACTGGCGCCCCGCACGACGGCCCAGGCCGGGCCATTGGCGTCCCGCTCGGTCCAGCGCACGGTGGAGGTCGGAGAACCGCGCGGCCGGGCGCTCGGGTACGACGCGCTTGAGCTGGATGGGGAACACAGCCCTGCCGCACCCCGCCGGGAACGGGTACCGCACGGTCGACGTCATGGCGGCGCCGACGGGTGCACCCCTTCCCGGTCGCGGGTCCGGCATGGCGGCAACGTGGATCATGCCGCCGAGCGCGGCCATCTGCTGGCACCGCGCGAGGACAGCGGCCTCGATCCGGCTGACGGGGGAGGCGAACACCGAGACGGTCGCCGGAGTGGACGGGGGCAGAGACTCCCGACGGGAGTGGTGCGCAGACAAGAGACGCTCACCTCTGAGGGAAACGCACGGACGGACGGCAGCACGGCACCGGGGAGGCGTCACCGGTGGCCGGGGCGGGAGGTGGTGTCCGTCAGTACGTCATGGACGCCACTATCTCGGAGCCCGCCACGCGCGGCAACCGAGTTTCGCCGGGCGGGCAGCGACTGTGGTCGGCCGCCGTCAGCGCGCGATTCGCCCAGACCTGTGTGGTGCGTCTGGGGGACGGCCTGCTCTACCTCTCGCGCGAGCGGGAGGAGGCCGTGATCGCTCGTCCGACGACGCAGGGCGAGGACGGGCTGTTGCTGGTGGCCGGGAACCGGAACCGGCGCAGATCCTCGATCACGAACCCGGCCTCGCTGATGGCGGCGACGGTGTCACGGCCCGTGTGGCAGCCGGCGAACAGCTTCGGCCACAGCGTCGCATCGAGCAGCCGTTGGAGCCGGCGCAGACCGCCGGGGCCCTCGGCGGCCACGTGCTCGAAGAACCGCAGTTGACCGCCGGGGCGCAGCACCCGGTCGACCTCGGCGAGCGCGGTCGCCTGGTGGGGCACGGTGCACAACACCAGAGCGACCACGGCCGCGTCGAACTCGCCGTCCCCGACGGGCAGTGCCTCGGCCAGCCCGTCGACGACCGTGACCGGCACCGGTGCCGTCTGGGCGGCCCGGACGGCGGCGGCACGCAGACGTCGTTCCGGCTCGACCGCGACGACCTCGGTCACAGCGGGTGGATAGTGGGGGAACATGCGGCCGTTGCCCGCGCCGATCTCGATCACACGGCCGGACAGGCCGGCGACCAGACTCCGTCGGTGCTCGGCGGTGCCGGCGCGGTCCATGGCCACACTGAGCCGCTCGTAGACCCGGGCGAACACCGGGTGGGACACCGTGGCCATGGCGACCTCCAGATGCGATGGGACGCGGTCCCCATCGTGCGGCACGCACGCAATCATCAGCCGTGACGTCCACCCGCCACGTATCCGCAGCTGCGTAGCGTGGTGTCGTCCGGCGTACGCAGACGGCCTAGCGCCCCGGCGCGGTCGTGTCGGGAGGATCCGCCGGCCTGCCGAGGCGTCGCACCAGCTCACGCGCCGCAGCGGCGAACGACCCGTCGGATTCGTCCGGGCAGTGTCCGTGGATCCGTGGGGGCACACTGTCGCTGGGCGGCGTCACCACATCGCTGGGATCGCGCAGTCGGCGGTCCACCGCGGCCGGTGGGCCTTCGACGACGGTCTGCTCGCCGGGTCGGTGGGCGGAGAAGATCCAGCCGCCGATGGGGTCGGTGTCGCGCCACAGATTCAGCCACCGCCAGCCGATCCGGCCACCGATCTCCCGCAGCGTCGCGTCGTCGACGTAGGCGGGAAAGAGCCGCCCGTACAGCCGGCGCAGTGGCGACCCGAGGGTGAGCAGGGCGACCCGGCTGCCGACCTCCGGCGGCAGTCGGAGCACCGCCGCGGCCAGCAGGACCGAGCCGTGGCTGTGCCCGGTGAGGAGCACCGCGTTGCCCTGTGAGACCAGGTACGTGATCCGTCGGGCGAGCTCCGGCACCGCCCGTTCGGAATAGCAGGATGGCGCGAACGGGTGGGCGGCGCGGGGCCAGAAGGTGCCGAGGTCCCAGAGGACGCCGACGTGGCGCCTGAACGGGAGGCTCCGAAAGGCGAAGACGCCCCCGATGATCAGACCGAGGATGATCGCCGCGATCAGCCAGCTGCCGAAGGCGATGCCGAACGTGACCACGTCGGCCGGCACCTTGATGTTCTGCTCGATGACGTCGCTCGGGAACAGCTCCAGCAGGCCGATGGTGGTGGTGGCCGTGCCGAGCCCGGCGAGGCAGCCGTACGCCACGGCCAACGGCACCAGCTTCTCGGTCAACCGGGCCCGGGCTATCGCCTGCCGCACCTGCCGTAGCCGGGGTTCGGTCTGCCCGGGGGCGTCGGGGTAGTCGCGTTCCACGATCGCCGCCGCGACGCGGTACCGGCCGGGGCGGGAGATCAGGATCATCAGGCCCGCGACGATCAGCGTGATCAGCACCGCGCGGAAGAACCCGTAGATCGCCCAGGTGTACGGCCGGGGCGTGCCGGTGGCGATGCCCTCGCCGGTCGGCAGGTCGCGATCCAGGAAGTCCGCCACCCGGTAGACCAGCTCGGCCGAGTACGCCACCCCCAGGCTGACCGCGGTGGCAGCGATCACCAGCGCTCCCAGCCCGAACAGCGGGGTTACGTCTCCCCGCCGGTCCCGGCGCCAGAGCAGCACCACGCCCAGGGCGGCCAGCAACGTGGTCTGGGTGACGAACAGCCAGGTCAGGGTCGCGTCGTAGCCGGGCAGACCACCCCGTTGGTGCCACGGTGCGGGGCTGGCCAGCACGTCGGCCACGACCACGACGGTCAGGATGACGGCGATCGTCCGCAGCGTGCGGGGCACCCGGTCGAGGCGCCGGTCGGCGGCTGCCCGATCGATGATCGGGGTGAAGCAGAGCAGGGCCACGCAGGTGGCCAGGACCGCCCCGGTGACCACGGCCAGCGCGACCGTGACAGCTGAGGCGCCGCTTGCGGCTCGGGCGGCGAGCAGCGTGAGGTCGAGTGTCGCGAACGCCGCCGCCACGTGGATGGAGCGCAGCCGACCCACCAACGGTTCGGCGTCCCACTGGCCGAGCGCGCCGAGCGGATGATCGGGGGGCGCCTTCTCGGGTGGGCGAAACGCGTCGAACGTCCTTTCCGGGCGGCTGCTGAGCCGCCAGATCAGGCCGATGGCGGCGGCCGGGACCAGCGCGAGCACCGCCAGCCGCAGGCCGACCGGTTGCCCTCCCAGCCAGGACAACCAGCTGCGTCCGGCCAGGCAGCGGGGCGAGGCCAGGCACCTCCAGGCGATCAGGTCCAGGGCGACGCCGGCGATGGCGAGCACGTAGAGCGCGGTGAGCGTGAGCCCCAGCACCCGGCACAGGGACTTGACCACCGTCGTGGAGCCGGGGTTCGCCGGGCGCATCCAGATCGCCACGTTGGCCAGCATGAACGGCAGCAGGAACACCAGCGCGAGCGTGCGGGCCACGGTCCCGGAGGGCAAGTCACCCCAGCGGTACGCCTCCAGCGTGACCCCTCGGGCGCCGTCGGTGTCCGAGCAGCGTGGGAGGGGCCGGTAGAAGCCCCCGCTGCGGTCGCCCGCCACCTGCGCTGTCCGCCGCAGCTCCAGCACCTGCTCGGCACTGGCACCGGACACCCCGTGCACCCGCAGCTCCACGATGCCGCCGGGCGGCTCCGGCCGGCTCAACCGCGCTGACCCATCCGACATCGCCCCCCACGCGTCCGGCAGCCCGCCACGCGGCCCCCCGTGGCAGAGCGGGTCTACCCCACCCAGACGGGCCCAATCGTGGCAACAGCGGACGCGTCGCCGCGCTCGGCTGACGCTCGGATGCGCTGGCCCGGGAGCGCCGGCGGCCAGGATTGATCCGGTCACTGCGGGGTAGGTGCCGCCATGGTCGAGGCCAGTCGGGACGGAGCTGGCGGGAGTACGCCGACCCGCGCCGACGGCACAGACCATTCCGGTCCGGCGACGACTGCGGCCCGGCTCGGCGGCCGTGCGGCGTCCGCCCTGCGGGAGCGGCTGCATCGGGTACGCGCCTTCGGCGGGCTCGCCGTGCAGGCCGGCCTCGCCGCGGCGCTGTCCTGGCTGGTGGTGCACGAGGTGCTGCACATCTCGCAGCCGGTGTTCGCGCCGATCTCGGCGGTGTCGACCCTCGCGGCGTCGGTCGGCCAACGCCTGCGCCGGACGGTCGAGCTGATCATCGGTGTCACGGTCGGCGTGCTGATCGGCGACCTGCTGCTCGTGTTCATCGGCACGGGGTGGTGGCAGCTCGCCCTGATCGTCGTGCTGGCGATCGTCGTCGCGTTGTTCCTCGCCGGCAGCGCGGCGGTGGTGATCCAGGCCGGGGCGACGGCGGTGCTCATCTGCACGCTCAGCCCGTCCGTACGCGACCTGGAGATCCCCCGGTTCGTGGACGCCCTCGTCGGGGGAGCGGTCGCGTTGCTGGTCACCGCCGTCCTGCTGCCGCTGAACCCGCTGCGGGTGCTCAATCGGGCCGCGCGGCCGGCGTTGGACCTCCTGAGTGCCCAACTGGACGCGACCGCTGGCGCGCTGGCCAACCGCGACGCCGCGCCGGCGCGGGTGGCGCGCGATGAGCTGCGGCAGAACAAGGACGAGCTGAAGGCACTCGTCGAGGCGACCCAGGGCGCACGGGAGGCCAGCACCCTGTCCCCGCTGCACTGGCATGAACGGCACGGGCCGGTGGGCCGGTACGCGCAGGCGGCGGAGCCGATCGATCGGGCGATGCGCAACAGCGGGACGCTGATCCGCCGGGCGGTGAGCCTGATCGAGGACGGTGAGCCGGTACCGGAGCCGATGCCGAGGGCGGTCGCCGATCTGGCCGAGACGGTCCGGTTGTTGAAGCGGCAGTTCGCCGCCGGCGACGAACCCAAGCGGGCGCGGGAACAGGCGATGCGGGCGGTGTGCGCGGCCGGTGACGCCTACCGGGAGGGGGTCGGGTTCTCCGGCGCGGTCGTCGTCGCGCAGGTCCGCACGACGGTCAGTGACCTGCTGGTGGCCACCGGCGTGGACCAGGAGGACGCCAATCAGGCCGTCCGGCGCGCTTTCGGTGAGCTGAGGCCGCCCAACCACGCGGGCCGATGAGCAGGGAACATCCGGCCGATGGCACCATTGTGAGCCGATCAGGGTTGCATCCTGAGCCAAAGTGGTGCCATGATGGCGTCATGGACCTGAGGCCGTACGTCGAGAACCTGCGTAACGAGTTCGCTGTCGCCGCGGAGGGGGTCGACCCGGAGGGCCGGGCGTTGGCCGAGCGACTCTCCACCCAACTGGAGGCGGCGACCCGTCTCATGCTGCTCGACGCGCTGTCCGACGCGGCCGACGAGATCACCCGGGAGCTCGCCCCCGGGTCGGTGCACGTCCGGCTGCGCGGGCGCGAGCCCGACTTCGTCGTGACGCCGGCCGGCCCGCCGGCCGACGCGGCGGACGCCGCCGCTGAACCTCCGGCGCTGCCGGCGCCGGTGCTCGCTCCGGCTGGCGACGATGGCGGCACCTCGCGGATCAACCTCCGACTCCCCGACCAGTTGAAGGCCAGCGTCGAGGAGGCCGCCGCCCGGGCCGGGTTGTCGGTCAACGCCTGGCTCGTGCGAGCGGTCGCCGGTGCCATCGGCGCCGGCGAGCCGGATCGTCGCCCGGCGCGCCGGGTGGAGCCGCGCTCCGGCCAGCACTTCACCGGCTGGGCGCGCTGACCCCCCCCGTACCCCACTTTCCTTCCCCGCCGCTCACCTGCGGAGATCTCCGCCGTCCACCTTCCGGGAGACCACCATGCCTGTTTTCGATACACCCGAAGCCATCTCCGTCCAGATCGAGCTGCCGGTCGGGGACGCCTGGATCAGCGCGACCGACCGTGCCGACACGGTCGTCGAGGTGCGACCCCGTAACCCGTCGAGCAAGGCCGACGTGAGCGCGGCGGAGCAGACCACCGTCGAGTACGCCGCCGGGCAACTGATCATCAGGGCGCCGAGGAGTTGGCGTCGCTACGGCTTCGGCAGCGGGCCCTCGGTCGACGTTCTGATCGAGGTGCCGACGGGATCCCGCGTACGCGCCGAGGCGTCGTGGGCCGCATTCCGCGGCGAGGGGCGGCTTGGCGAGTGCCACCTCAAGACCGCGGGCGCGATCCGGCTCGACCAGACCGGGCCGCTGATCGTCGACACCAGCCACGGTGAGGTCGCTGTGGAACGCGTGGTCGGCCCGGTCCGGGTGAAGTCGTCCTCCGGCAAGGTGCGCATCGGCGAGGTCGACGGCGCCGCCGAGATCAAGAACTCCTCCGGCGACTGCTGGATCGGCCGGAGCGGCGGCGACGTCCGGGTCAACACCGCGTACGGCGACATCATCGTCGACGCTCCGCTGGCCTCGGTGGTCGCCCGCACGGCACACGGCAACGTCCGGCTGGGCGAGGTCGTGCGGGGGACGATCGAGCTGCAGACCTCCTACGGGGCCATCGAGGTCGGCGTCCGCCGCGGGACCGCCGCCTGGCTCGACGTCAGCTCCCGGCACGGCCGGGTGCACAACGGGCTCGAAACGACCGACAGCCCGGCGCAGACCGACGAGACGGTCGAGGTCCGGGCGAACACCTCCTACGGCGACATCACGATCCGGCGCGCCTGATGAACGGCGCGCGGCGACACCCCCGTCCACGAATAGAGGAGACCATGGCAAGCGCGACCCGACCCGCGATAGCAGCCACCGGCCTGCGCAAGTCCTACGGCGACAAGGTGGTGCTCGACGGCATCGACCTGGAGATCGCCGAAGGAACCATCTACGCGCTGCTCGGTCCGAACGGCGCCGGCAAGACCACCACGGTGCAGATCCTGTCCACCCTGATCGATGCCGACAGCGGCGACGCCCGTATCGGCGGCCACGACCTGACCCGGGAGCCCGACGCGGTACGTGGACTGATCGGGGTCACGGGGCAGTTCTCCGCCGTCGACAATCTGCTCACCGGCCGGGAGAACCTGAGCCTGATGGCCGACCTGCGCCACCTGGACAGGGCGACCGGGCGGCGACGCGCCGTCGAGCTGCTCGAGCAGTTCGACCTCACGGAGGCGGCGGGCAAGCCGGTGTCGACGTACTCGGGCGGTATGCGTCGGCGGCTCGATCTCGCGATGACCCTGGTCGGTGAGCCGCGCGTCATCTTCCTCGACGAGCCGACGACCGGTCTCGACCCGCGCAGCCGCCGGGCCATGTGGCAGATCATCCGTGATCTCGTCGCCGGTGGCGTCACCATCCTCCTGACGACCCAGTACCTGGAGGAGGCCGATCAACTCGCCGACCGGGTCGCGTTCCTCGACCACGGCCGCCTGATCGCCGAGGGCACCCCGCGCGAGCTCAAGCGGCTCATCCCCGGTGGCCACGTCGTGCTGCAGTTCGCCGACCTGGCGGGGCTCGACTCGGCCGTGCACACGCTCGGGGTGACCACCCGGGACGACACGGCGCTCACCCTGCGGGTCCCGAGCGACGGCGGGGTCGCGTCGCTGCGATCCCTGCTGGACCAGCTCGACCGTGCCTCGATCCACGTGGCCGGCCTCTCCGTGAACACCCCCGATCTCGACGACGTCTTCCTCACCCTCACCGGTCAACCCGACAACGAAGGGGCCCTGGCGCGATGAGCACTCTCACCCTCGCCGCCCGCGACTCGAGCACGATGCTGCGGCGCAACCTCCTGCACATGCTGCGCTATCCGTCGATGACGCTCCTGCTCATCGGGATGCCGGTCATCTTCCTGCTGCTCTTCGTCTACGTCTTCGGTGGCACGCTCGGCGCCGGCCTCGGGCCGACCGGCGACCGGGCCGAGTACGCCAACTACGTCACCCCCGGCATCCTGCTCATCACGGTGGCCAGCGGGGCGCAGGGCACCGCCATCTCGGTTGCCATGGACATGACCGAGGGCATCATCGCCCGGTTCCGTACCATGGCGATCTTCCGGCCGTCGGTCCTCACCGGCCACGTGCTGGGCAGCCTGCTCCAGACGCTGCTGAGTCTCGCGGTCGTGACCGGTGTGGCGCTGCTCGTCGGCTTCCGGCCGACGGCCGACCCCGTCGAGTGGCTCGCCGCGATCGGCGTGCTCGCCATGATCACCTTTGCGCTCACCTGGCTGTCCGTCGCCCTCGGGCTGGTCAGCGAGAGCGTCGAGACGGCCAGCAACCTGCCCATGCCGCTGGTGCTGCTGCCGTTCCTCGGTAGCGGGTTCGTCCCCACCGACTCGATGCCGACGGCGGTGCGGTGGTTCGCCGACTACCAGCCCTTCACCCCCGTCATGGAGACCCTGCGCGGTCTGCTGCTGGGCACCGGGATCGGCTCCAACGCGGTCCTCGCGGTCGGGTGGTGCGCCGTCATCACCGTGCTCTCCTTCTTCTGGGCCAGGGCGCGGTACAACCGCAGTCCCGTCCGCTGATCCCCGCGCCGCTCGCGGTCGACATCCCGCCACACCCGAAGGCCCGGCCGGCAGGCCGGGCCTTCGGCGTTCCACGCTCGGGAGTGCCAACGGCCCCGTGGGCGGGGGTCGTCAGGGCCTCCGGCGTCGGACGGTTGCCGCCCGCTGTCCACATCGGCCTCGTCAACCGGGTTCTCCGCTCGGCGCTGCCCCTGCCCGGCGGCCCGCGCCCGGGTACGCCCGCGGCGGCACCCGTCGACGTTACGGAGCTGTTGCCGGTGAGTGTCTTGACGAGGGTGGATGTGAGCGTTAACACTGGGCCCGTCGACGGTGGAGGTGGACATGATTCCTGTGGACGGAGCTGGCGAACGCTACGTCGTCGGTGTCGACTTCGGCACCCTGTCCGGGCGAGCCCTGGTGGTCCGGGTCGGCGACGGTGCCGAGCTGGGGACCGCGGTGCACGAGTACGGCGACGGAGTGATCAGCGCGGCCCTTCCCGGAGGTCGGCCGCTGCCGCCCGACTGGGCTCTGCAGAACCCGGAGGACTACCGCGACGTGCTGCGGTACGCCGTCCCGGCGGCCGTGTCCGCCGCGGGGGTGGATCCCGCCGCGATCGTCGGCATCGGCATCGACTTCACCGCCTGCACGGTGCTGCCGACGTTCGCCGACGGCACACCGCTCTGCGAGGCACCGGAGCTGCGCGACCGTCCGCACTCCTGGGTGAAGCTCTGGAAGCACCACGCCGCCCAGCCGCACGCCGACCGGATCAACGCCCTGGCGCACGATCGGGCCGAGCCGTGGATCGGCCGGTACGGCGGCAAGATCTCCGCCGAGTGGCAGTTCGCCAAGGGCCTGCAGATCCTGGAGGAGGACCCCGAGGTCTACCACCGGGCCGAGCGCTTCGTCGAAGCCGCCGACTGGGTCGTCTGGCAGCTCAGCGGCACCGAGACCCGCAACGTCTGCACCGCCGGTTACAAGGGCATCCGGCAGGATGGCCGGTATCCGTCGCAGAGCTTCCTGACCGCGCTCAACCCGGACTTCGGCGACTTCGTGGCCAAGCTGGACGGCCCGCTGCTGCCGCTCGGTGCCCGGGCCGGCACGCTGACCGCCCGCGCCGCGGCGTGGACCGGCCTGCCCGAGGGGATCGCGGTGGCCGCCGGCAACGTCGACGCGCACGTCACCGCGGCCTCCGCACAGGCCGTGGAACCCGGTCGGCTGGTGGCCATCATGGGCACCTCCACCTGCCACGTGGTCAACGGCCCGCACGTCGCGGAGGTCGCCGGGATGTGCGGCGTCGTCGACGGGGGCATCAGCCCCGGTGCGTGGGGCTACGAGGCCGGGCAGAGCGGAGTCGGCGACATCTTCGGCTGGTTCGTCGAGCATGCCGCGCCGGCCGGCGTCGACTCCCACGAACGCCTCACCGAGCTGGCCGCCAGCCAGCCGGTCGGCGCGCACGGCCTGGTCGCGCTGGACTGGTGGAACGGCAACCGGTCGCTGCTGGTCAACCACGACCTCAGCGGGCTGATCGTCGGGATGACCCTGGCCACCCGGCCGCAGGACATCTACCGGGCGCTGCTGGAGTCGACCGCGTACGGCACCCGAATGATCATTGAGGCGTTCGTCGAGGCCGGGGTGGCGGTGAACGACCTGGTGATCGCCGGTGGTCTCACCTCCAACGAGCTGCTGATGCAGATCTACGCCGACGTGACCAGGCGGCCGCTGAACATCATCGCCTCCGCGCAGGGGCCCGCGCTCGGGTCGGCGATCCACGCCGCCGTCGCCGCCGGCGAGTACCCGTCGATCCACGAGGCGTCGCAGGCGATGGGCCGGGTGCACGAGGCCGTCTACCGACCGGACCCCGACCGGGCGCGCGCGTACGACGCCCTCTACGCCGAGTACCGGGCGCTGCACGACCACTTCGGTCGCGGTGGCAACGACGTCATGCTCCGCCTGCGGGCGATCCGCAACGCCGCGGTCGGGACCGCCGCGACCCCGCACGAGACCCCGCTGGAGGTGGTCGCATGAACACCGAGGTGACCCGACAGATCAGCCAGCTGCGCGAGACGGTCGCCCGCCTGCACGCCGAGCTGACCCGGTACGGCCTGGTCGCCTGGACGGCCGGCAACATCTCCGCGCGGGTTCCGGGTCGGGACCTCATGGTGATCAAGCCGAGCGGCGTCGGCTACGACGAGCTCTCGGCGGACACCATGGTCGTCTGCGACCTCGACGGCGTCCTCGTCGAGGGAGACCTCGCCCCGTCCAGCGACACCGCCGCCCACGCCTACGTCTACCGCGCGATGCCCGAGGTCGGCGGGGTGGTGCACACGCACAGCTCGTACGCCACCGCCTGGGCCGCCCGTGGGGAGGCGATCCCCTGCCACCTCACCGCGCAGGCCGACGAGTTCGGCGGGGAGATCCCGGTGGGCCCGTTCGCGCTGATCGGCGGGGACGACATCGGCAAGGGCATCGTCACCACGCTCGCCGGGCACCGCTCACCCGCGGTGCTCATGCGTAACCACGGGGTGTTCACCATCGGCCGCGACGCACGGGCGGCGGTCAAGGCGGCGGTCATGTGCGAGGACGTCGCCCGCACCGCGCACCTCGCACGCGCACTCGGGCGGCCGGTGCCGATCGCACAGGCCGACATCGACGCGCTCTACCACCGCTACCAGACCGTCTACGGCCAGCAACCGACCTCACCGACGGGTTCCTGACCGGCAACGGCCACTCCGGAACCCGCCGGCCCGCACCACCGACGGCACCAGCACGCACCATCCGCGTAGGTCGCCCTCCGCACCTTGGCGGCCGCCGCGGGCACCCACCCCCACCGAGCCAAGGAGATCCGATGAGAAAGATGCGACCGCACTCCGCTCCGTGGCGCGCCGCCGCGGTCCTCGCCACCGTGCTGCTCGTCGGCAGCGTGGCGGCCTGCGGTAACAGCGACACTGGCGGCGGGTCCACGGACGACGGCAAGATCACGCTGGGCTTCTCCCAGGTCGGCGCGGAGAGCGGCTGGCGTACCGCGAACACCACCTCGATCAAGGAGGCGGCCGCCGCCGCGGGCGTCGAGCTGAAGTTCGACGACGCGCAGCAGAAGCAGGAGAACCAGATCAAGGCCATCCGCAACTACATCCAGCAGAAGGTCGACGTGATCGCCTTCTCGCCGGTCGTGGAGTCCGGGTGGGACACCGTGCTCAAGGAGGCCAAGGACGCCGGCATCCCGGTGATCCTGACCGACCGCTCGGTCGACTCGGCCGACAAGTCCCTCTACAAGACGTTCCTCGGCTCGGACTTCGTCAAGGAGGGCCGGCTCGCCGGTGAGTGGCTCATCGAGCAGAAGAAGACCGCCTCCGGCCCGGTGAACATCGTGGAGTTGCAGGGCAACACCGGTGCGGCGCCGGCGAACGACCGCAAGAAGGGCTTCGGCGAGGCGATCGCCGCCAACCCGAACCTGAAGATCATCGCCTCCCAGCCGGGTGACTTCACCCGGGCGGGCGGCAAGCAGGTCATGGAGCAGTTCCTCAAGGCCAACCCGAAGATCGACGTGCTGTTCGCGCACAACGACGACATGGGCCTGGGCGCACTCGAGGCGATCACCGCCGCCGGCAAGGTGCCGGGCAAGGACATCACCATCATCACGGTCGACGCCGTCAAGGACGGCATGCAGGCTCTCGCCGACGGGAAGTTCAACTTCATCGCGGAGTGCAGCCCGCTGCTCGGCCCACAGCTGATGGACCTGGCCAAGAAGGTCGACGCCGGCGAGGAGGTGCCTGCCCGGATCGAGACCGAGGAGACCACCTTCACCCAGGAGCAGGCCAAGGAGGCTCTGCCCAACCGTAAGTACTGATCGACGCCCGGGGGTCGCCACGTTCGCGTGGCGGCCCCTGTGCCCACCACCTCTAGAACAGGCCTGATCGGATGACGGATAACCGTCCGGTCGTGACGATGACCGGGATCAGCAAGTCCTTCCCCGGGGTGCGTGCACTCCACGACGTCAACTTCCGGCTCCTCCCCGGCGAGGTGCACGCCCTGATGGGCGAGAACGGCGCCGGCAAGTCGACCCTCATCAAGGTGCTGACCGGCGTCTACGACACCGACGAGGGCACGATCACCCTCGACGGCCAGCCGGTGTCCTTCAGCGGGCCGATGCAGGCCACCGCCGCCGGGGTGAGCACCGTCTTCCAGGAGGTCAACCTCTGCACCAACCTCTCGGTGGCGGAGAACATCTTCATCGGCCGCGAGCCCCGACGCCTCGGCGCCGTCCGCTGGGGGGAGGTTCGCCGCCGCGCCCGGACCCTGCTGGCCCGCCTCGACCTCGACCTCGACGTCAGCGCGCCGCTCGGCTCGTACTCCCTGGCGATCCAGCAGATGGTCGCCATCGCCCGCGCGATCGACATCCAGGCCCGGGTGCTGATCCTCGACGAGCCGACGTCCAGCCTCGACGCCGGCGAGGTGGCGCAGTTGTTCCGCATCATGCGGCAACTGCGCGACGAAGGCATCGCCATCCTGTTCGTGACGCACTTCCTGGACCAGGTCTACGAGATCGCCGACCGCATCACCGTGCTGCGCAACGGCAGGCTCGTCGGCGAGTACCCGACCGCCGAGCTTCCTCAGCTCACCCTGGTCGAGAAGATGATCGGCAAGGAACTCGACGTTCTCGAGGGGATCGAGGAGCACTCCCGGCGGGACGTCGCCGCGCTGGAGAAGGGCACCCCGCTGGTGGCGGTGTCGGACCTCGGTCGGGCGGGTGCGGTCGAGCCGTTCAGCCTCACGATCCACGCCGGCGAGGTGGTCGGCCTGGCCGGCCTGCTGGGCTCCGGCCGTACGGAGGTGGCAAGGCTGCTGTTCGGGGCCGACCGGTCCGACAGCGGTCAGGTCGCGGTGGACGGCAAACCGAGCGGCCTGCGGACCCCCGCACAGGCCATCGGCCACGGCATCGGCTTCTGCTCGGAGAACCGCCGTGCGGAGGGCATCGTCGCCGACCTGTCGGTCCGGGAGAACCTGATCCTCGCCATGCAGGCCGCCCGCGGCTGGCTGCGGCCCATCCCGCGTCGGCGCCAGGACGAGCTGGTCGACAAGTACGTCAAGGCTCTCAGCATCCGGCCGGCCGACCCGGAGGTGCCGGTGCGCAACCTCTCCGGCGGCAACCAGCAGAAGGTGCTCCTGGCCCGGTGGCTGATCACCGAGCCGCGGCTGCTGATCCTCGACGAGCCCACCCGTGGCATCGACATCGGCGCGAAGACCGAGATCCAAAAGCTCGTGACGCAGCTGTCCGACGGCGGCATGGCCGTGCTGTTCATCTCCGCCGAGCTGGAGGAGGTGCTGCGCCTCAGCCACAAGGTCGCCGTGCTGCGGGACCGGCAGATGGTCGCGCAGCTGCCCAACGACGACAGCCTCGACGCCGACCGCGTCATGCAGACCATCGCCAGTGGAACCCACCGGGAGGAGGCAGACCGATGAACGACACCGTGAGCCGCTACCGGGCGATGACTGGTCACCGGCTGTTCTGGCCCGCCGCCGTGCTCGTCGTCATGCTGGCGGCGAACACGATCTACCGGCCCGGGTTCCTGTCCATCGAACTGAAGGACGGGCACCTCTACGGCACACCGATCGACATCCTGCGGCTGAGCGCCCCGCTGATCCTCGTCGCGCTGGGCATGACCCTGGTCATCTCGACCGGTGGCATCGACCTGTCGGTCGGATCGATCTGCGCCATCAGCGGCGCGATCGCCTGCCTGTACATCAGCGAGCAGTCCAACCAGAACAGCCTCGCCGTCGTGCTGACCGCCCTCGCGATGGCGCTGGGGGTCGCGCTCGTGCTCGGCGCCTGGAACGGTGTGCTGGTCGCCGTGATCGGCATCCAACCGATCATCGCCACCCTGATCCTCATGGTGGCCGGCCGAGGTCTCGCCCAGTTGGTCACCCAGGGCCAGATCATCACCATCAACTCCGAGCCGTTCCGGGCGATCGGGCTGGGCCACCTGCTCACCCTGCCGCTGGCCATCTTCATCGCCCTCGCCGCGGCCCTGCTCGTCGCCGCGTTCACCCGCCGCACCGCGCTCGGCATGATCGTGGAATCGGTGGGTGGGAACGCCGAGGCGAGCCGACTCGCCGGAATCCGGTCCGGCCGGGTCATCTTCCTCGCGTACGTGCTCAGCGCCGTCTGCGCCGCGGTCGCCGGTTTCATGATGACGGCCAACGTCTCCAGTGCCGACGGCAACGCCGTCGGCCTGTGGGTGGAACTCGACGCCATCCTCGCGGTCGTCATCGGCGGCACGTCCCTCGCCGGCGGCCGGTTCTTCCTCAGCGGCACCATCCTCGGCGCACTGATCATCCAGACCCTGACCACCACGGTGTACGCCATGAACATCTCGCCGCAGACGTCGCTGCTGTTCAAAGCGGTCGTCGTCATCGCCGTCTGCCTCATCCAGGCGCCGGCCTTCCGGGCCCGGTTCACCCGCCGCAGGAGCAGTGCCCCACCGCCCAGCCCCGTCACCGACTCGCCGAAGGAGCAGGTGCCGGCATGACCACCGGATCGCTCACCGCCGGCCGTACCCGCCTCCGGCTGCCGAGGCGGCAGATACCCGTCCTGGCCACGCTCGCCCTGCTGCTGGTCATGTACGGCGTCGGCGTGTCCCAATACCAGGCGTTCTCCAACGTGCAGGTCATCTTCAACGTCTTCATCGACAACGGCTTCCTGCTCGTCGTCGCGGTGGGGATGACCTTCGTGATCCTCACCGGGGGCATCGACCTGTCGGTCGGATCCGTCGTCGCCATGACGGCGATGGTGTCGGCCTCGCTGCTCCAGAAGGGCCTTCCGGCGGCGCTCGTTCTCGTCATCGCCCTTCTCATCGGCCCGACGCTCGGCCTGCTGATGGGTTGCGCCATCCACTTCTTCGAGATCCAGCCGTTCATCGTCACGCTCGCCGGGATGTTCTTCGCCCGGGGGATGTGCACGTTCATCTCCGGCTCGTCCATCCCGATCTCCGACGGGTTCTGGACCAGGATGTCGCAGGAGCGGATCGGTGATCCCCGGGGCAACTTCGTCTCGATCAGCGTGCTCGTCGCCTTCGCGGTGGTCCTCGTCGCCGCCTACACGCTGGCCTACACCCGTCTGGGGCGCAACGTGCACGCCATCGGCGGCAACCCGCAGTCGGCGCTGCTGATGGGCCTGCCGGTGGGGCGTACGCGGATCGCCGTCTACACGATCAGCGGCCTGTGCTCCGCGATCGGCGGGATCCTGCTGTCCTTCTACACCCTCTCCGGCGCGCCCCTGATCGCCGTCGGCATGGAGTTGGACGTCATCGCGGCCGTCGTCATCGGCGGCACCGTGCTCACCGGTGGCTCGGGTTACGTCTTCGGCACGGTGCTCGGCGTCCTGGTCCTGGGTGTGATCCAGACCCTCATCACGTTCGACGGGAGCCTCAACTCCTGGTGGACCAAGATCGTGATCGGCGGCCTGCTCTTCGCGTTCATCCTCCTCCAGCGGCTCATCGGAATCCGTTACAAGTGATCGCCCCTCTCGCGGAAGGCAACCCCATGGCACCACACACCGCACCCGAGATCTGGTTCCTCACCGGCAGCCAGGGCATGTACGGCGAGGAGACTCTCCGGCAGGTGGCCGAGCAGTCTCGCGTGATCGCGGCCGCGCTCGACGACTCGCCGCAGATCCCCGCCCGGGTGGTCTGGAAGCCGGTCCTGACCAACAGCGGTGACATTCAGCGGGTCTGCCGTGACGCGGCCGCGCAGGGCGCGATCGGGGTGATCGCGTGGATGCACACCTTCTCGCCGGCGAAGATGTGGATCGCCGGCCTGGACGCGCTGCAGACACCGCTGCTGCACCTGCACACCCAGGCCAACGTCCTGCTGCCGTGGGACGAGATCGACATGGACTTCATGAACCTGAACCAGGCCGCACACGGCGACCGCGAGTTCGGGTACATCCAGACCCGTCTCGGTGTCGCGCGCAAGACCGTCGCCGGGCACGTCAGCGATCCGCGGGTGACCGCCCGGGTCGGGGCGTGGGCTCGTGCGGCGCTCGGCTGGTCGGCGATGCGGTCGCTGCGCCTGGCTCGCTTCGGCGACAACATGCGCGACGTCGCCGTGACCGAGGGCGACAAGGTCGAGGCGGAGCTGCGCTTCGGGGTGTCGGTCAACACGTACGGCGTCAACGACCTGGTCGAGGTGGTCGGCGGGGTCGCCGACGCGCAGGTGGACGACCTGGTCAAGGAGTACGACGACAGCTACCGGATCGTCGGCGAGCTGCGGCCCGGGGGCGAGCGGCACGACTCGTTGCGCTACGCCGCACGCCTGGAGCTCGGCATGCGCGCCTTCCTGGACGCCGGCGGGTTCCGGGCGTTCACCACGAACTTCGAGGACCTCGGCGGCCTGCGCCAGCTGCCCGGCATCGCCGTGCAGCGGCTGATGGCGGACGGCTACGGCTTCGGCGGCGAGGGCGACTGGAAGACCTCGGTGCTGGTCCGGACCCTCAAGGCGATGTCCGTGGGCGTGGACGGTGGCACGTCGTTCATGGAGGACTACACCTACGACCTCACCCCGGGCGAGGAGCTGGTGCTCGGCGCGCACATGCTCGAGGTCTGCCCGAGCATCGCGGGCGGCGTGCCGGACGTCGAGATCCACCCGCTGAGCATCGGCGGGCGCGAGGACCCGGTCCGGCTGGTGTTCGACGCGGCACCCGGTCCGGCGGTGGTGCTCGGGCTGGCCGACATGGGTGAGCGCTTCCGGCTCGTGGCCAATGAGATCGACGTGGTGTCACCGCCGCAGCCGCTGCGGCGGCTGCCGGTGGCCCGGGCGGTCTGGCGTCCGCGTCCGCACCTGCCCGGTTCGGCCGAGGCGTGGATCACCGCGGGCGCCCCGCACCACACCGTGCTGTCGCAGGCGGTGGGCGTGGAGGAGTTGCACGACCTGGCCGAGATGAGCCGGACCGAACTCGTCGTCATCGACGCCGGCACCGAGCCCCGCCGCTTCGCCGACGAGATCCGCTGGAACCAGGCCTACTACCGGCTGGCCCGCGGGTTCTAGCGTGATCACGAGACGGTGAGGCGGTGACCGTGACGGGCGGCGTGGGCGGCGGGATGCCCTGCCCAGGCAGGAGACGCGCGCGCCGCCCGCGCCGTCGGCCCCGACCGGCCGGACGCCTGGTCAGGGTGTCGGTTGACGTAGACTGTCGGCCATCCGGCGCTGGTCAGTGGGGGTTCGGCACCGGCGTGGCGGCTGCGCGGCGGGGTCGGCCGACCGCTCTGGTCGACGTCGGCGGGCCGCGGCTTCGGGTACACAGACGGGGGAAGTGACATGGCCGTGCATGGTCCGGCGATGACGGACGTCGCTCGTCTGGCCGGTGTCTCCCACCAGACGGTGTCGCGGGTGCTCAACGGGCACCCCAATGTGCGTGAGCAGACCCGGTTGCGGGTGCGGGCGGCGATCGCTGAGCTGGGCTACCGGCCCAACGGCGCCGCACGTGCGTTGGTGACCGGCCGGTCGCAGGTGATCGGCGTGGTCGCGCAGAACACGACGTTGTACGGGCCGGCGTCCTTGCTGGCCGCGTTGGAGCAGACCGCCGCGGAGGAGGGTTTCGCGGTGAGTGTGGGCAGCGTGCGGGACCTGGACTACCGTTCCATCTCGGCCGCGGTCGAGCGGCACCTGTCGCACCGGGTCGCGGGCATCGTCGTCATCGCGCCGGTGGAGTCGGCCGGTGAGGCGCTGGAACGCCTGCCCAAGGACGTGCCACTGGTCACCGTCGACGGTGACCCCCGCCGGCCGGTGCCGTTGGTGACGGTCGACCAGGTGGCGGGTGCCCGGGCGGCGACCGAGCATCTGCTCGACGCCGGGCACCGCACCGTCTGGCACGTGTCGGGGCCGTCCGACTGGTTCGACAGCGTCGGGCGGATCGAGGGCTGGCGGGAGGCGCTGCTGGCCGCCGGGGTTGACCCGCCACCGTTGATGCAGGGGGACTGGTCCGCGGCCTCGGGCTACCGGTGTGGGCAGCTGCTGGCGCGGATGCCGGAGGTCACCGCGGTCTTCACCGCCAACGACCACCTCGCGCTCGGTGTGCTGCGCGCGTTGCACGAGGCTGGTCGGCGGGTGCCGGACGAGATCAGCATGGTCGGCTTCGACGACGTGCCGGAGGCGGCATACTTCATCCCGCCGCTGACCACCGTCCGGCCGGACTTCGACGCGGTGGCGCAGGCGAGCATCCAGCTGTTGCTGGCCCAGGTCGAGTCGGGCACCGCCGGGGCGCTGCGGCAGACCATCGCCCCGAGCCTGGTTTCCCGCGACAGCGTCGCCGCACCGCCCCGACCCTGACCGGCGCGCCCGCCCGGTGGACGCCGTGCGCCGGCGCACGGCGTCGGTCCTGGTCCAAGGTGGACGACCGTTTCGGCTCCGCTCGCCGACGGGTCCTCCGTTACGAGACCGTGACACCGGTATTTCCGACTAAGTGTTGACGTGCTCTATGTGAGCGCTAACACTACCCGGAAGGTGACAGGTGGCCCCGGCGGTCGGCGGGGGAGTCCAGAGAGGAGAAGCCCGTGGGCAGGAAGTTCCTGGTTGCTCTCGGCAGCGCGGTGCTGGCGCTGAGCCTGGCGGCATGCAGTGGCGAGGGTGCGGGCAGCGGCGGTGACACCAGCGGAGAGAAGCCCGGCGACCTGACCATCGGTGTGTCGATGCCGACCCAGACCTCCGAGCGGTGGATCGCCGACGGCAACGCGGTGAAGCAGAAGCTGGAGGCGAAGGGCTACAAGGTCGACCTCCAGTACGCGGGCGACGACATCCCCACCCAGTCGCAGCAGGTCGACCAGATGATCACCCAGGGCGCCGACGTCCTGGTCGTCGCGGCGATCGACGGTACGGCGCTCAGCGGCCAGTTGCAGGCCGCCGCCGACGCGAAGATCCCGGTGATCGCGTACGACCGACTGATCCGCGGCAGCAAGAACGTCGACTTCTACGTCAGCTTCGACAACTACAAGGTCGGCGTCGCCCAGGCCACCGCGCTGCTGGTCGGCCTCGGCCTGCAGAACAAGGACGGCTCGCAGGGCACCGCGAAGGGCCCGTTCAACGTCGAGTTGTTCGCCGGGTCGCTCGACGACAACAACACCCAGTACTTCTTCGGCGGCGCCATGGACACCCTGAAGCCGTTCATCGACGGCGGGACGCTGAAGGTCAAGTCGCGCCAGACCACCATCGAGCAGGTGGCCATCCTGCGGTGGCAGCAGGAGACCGCGCAGAAGCGGATGGAGGACCTGCTCACCTCCAGCTACAACGACGGCGCGCGGGTCGACGGGGTCCTGTCGCCGTACGACGGCATCTCCCGGGGCATCATCACCGCCCTGCAGAACGCCGGCTACGGCGCCGCCGGCAAGAAGATCCCGGTGGTGACCGGCCAGGACGCGGAGATCGCCTCGATCAAGCTGATCAACGACGGCGTGCAGGGCTCCACCGTCTTCAAGGACACCCGCCTGCTCGCCGACCAGGCCGTGAACGCCGCGGAGGCGTTCCTGCAGGACAAGCAGCCGCAGGCCAACGACACGCAGACGTACAACAACGGCGTCAAGGTCGTGCCGTCGTACCTGCTGCCGATCGCGACCGTCTACAAGGACGACATCAAGGCTACGCTGATCGACTCCGGTTACTGGACGGCGGAAGAGGTCGCCGCCGGTCAGGCCAAGAAGTAGCCGTCCGCCGGGCTCGGCGTTCGCCGCCGGGCCCGGCGCCATGGCGTACCGCGTCCCGATCCTGACGATGAGGACAGTGACCATGGACGACACCATCCTCGAGATGCGTCGTATCACGAAGACCTTCCCCGGGGTGACCGCGCTGGAGGACGTCACCCTCGCGGTGCGCCGGGGCGAGATCCACGCCATCTGCGGCGAGAACGGCGCCGGCAAGTCCACCCTGATGAAGGTGCTGTCCGGCGTCCACCCGGCCGGCTCGTACGACGGTGAGATCCTCTTCGACGGCGAGCCGATGCAGTTCCGCGGGATCCGGGACAGCGAGGCCAACGGCATCGTCATCATCCACCAGGAGCTGGCCCTGGTGCCGTACCTGTCGATCGCCGAGAACCTCTTCCTCGGCAACGAACGACGGGGCCGCAGCGGGCTCATCGACTGGAACCGGGCCAACGCCGACGCGGCGGAGCTGCTGGCGTCGGTCGGGTTGCACGAGAACCCGGTCACCCCCGTCATCCAGCTCGGCGTGGGCAAGCAGCAGCTCGTGGAGATCGCGAAGGCGCTGTCGAAGAAGGTGCGCCTGCTCATCCTCGACGAGCCGACCGCGGCCCTCAACGACGTCGACTCGGCTCACCTGCTCGACCTGTTGCGCCAGCTCAAGGAGCAGGGGATCACCTGCATCATGATCTCCCACAAGCTCAACGAGATCACCGCGATCGCCGACTCGACCACTGTCATCCGCGACGGGCGCGCGGTGGAGACCCTCGACATGAGGGCCGAGGACGTGACCCAGCAGCGGATCATCCGGGGCATGGTCGGGCGCGACCTGGACGCCTTCTATCCCGACCGGGTGTCGTCCCCCGGCGAGGAGGTGCTCCGGATCGAGGACTGGTCGGTGCGGCACCCGACCCAGGAGCGGATGGTCGTCGAGGGTGTCGGCCTGTCCGTGCGGGCCGGTGAGGTCGTCGGCATCGCGGGACTGATGGGTGCCGGGCGCACCGAGCTGGCGATGAGCGTGTTCGGCCGGTCGTACGGCCGCGACATCACCGGACGGCTGTTCGTGCACGGGCGGGAGGTCAGGGCCCGTACCGTCGCGGAGGCGATCGACAACGGCATCGCCTACGTCACGGAGGACCGCAAGCGCTTCGGCCTGAACCTCATCGACGACGTCCGCCGCAACGTCTCCGCCGCCGCGTTGGCCCGGCTGGCCCGGATGGGCTGGGTGAACGGCAACGAGGAGATCAAGGTCGCCGAGGCGAGCCGGCGGGAGATGAACATCAAGACGCCCAGCGTCATGGCGGTGGTCGGCAAGCTCTCCGGCGGCAACCAGCAGAAGGTCGTGCTGTCGAAGTGGCTCTTCACCGACCCAGACGTGCTGATCCTGGACGAGCCGACGCGCGGCATCGACGTCGGCGCCAAGTACGAGATTTACACGATCATCAACCGGCTGGTGGCCGAGGGCAAGGCGGTGGTCATCATCTCCTCCGAGCTGCCGGAGCTGCTCGGGATGTGTGACCGCATCTACACCCTGGCGGCCGGCCGGATCACCGGTGAGAAGCCGGTCGGCGAGGCGACCCAGGAGAGCCTCATGGAGCTGATGACCAAGGACAAGGAGCTCGTCGGATGACCAGCATCAGGACCCCCTCGACGGAGCGCCCGAAGCCCCCGGACAGCACGCCCGCCGCCGCCCTGCACACCGGGACGAGCGACCTGCGGGCCCTGGTGTTGAACAACCTGCGGCAGAGCGGGATCTACGTCGCCCTGGTCGTCATCGTCGCGCTCTTCGCGATCCTCACCGACGGGGTGTCGCTGAGCCCCGGGAACATCACCAACATCGTCCTGCAGTACTCGTACATCCTGGTGCTCGCGATCGGGATGGTCATCCTGATCATCGGTGGGCACATCGACCTGTCGGTGGGGTCGGTGGTCGCGCTGACCGGAGCGGTCTCCGCCGTCCTGGTGATCCAGCAGGGCTATCCGTGGTGGGTCGGCGTCCTGGCCGCGCTGGTCGTCGGCGTCGCGGTCGGCGCCTGGCACGGCTTCTGGGTGGCGTACGCCGGGATCCCGGCCTTCATCGTGACCCTGGCCGGAATGCTGCTGTTCCGTGGCCTCACGCTGCGGGTGCTGGACAACATCTCGCTGTCGCCGTTCCCGGCCGAGTACCAGCGCGTCGCGGCGGGATTCCTCAACGGACTGCTCGGCGGGCAGGGCTTCGACGCCTTCACGCTGCTGATCGGCGCGGTCGCCGTGGCCGGGTACGCGGTGAGCGGCTTCCGTACCCGCGTCGCGCGGATCCGCTACCAGCAGCCCGTCGAGTCGTTCCCGCTGTTCGTCGCCCGGGTCGCCGTGGTCGGCGCGGTCATCATGTACTTCGCCTGGCAGTTGGCGCACGCCCGTGGGCTTCCGATCGTGCTGATCATCCTGGCGGTCCTCGTCCTGGTCTACGGCCTGCTCACCCGGCGCACCGTCTTCGGTCGCCAGGTCTATGCGATCGGCGGCAACCTCTCGGCCGCGGCGCTGTCCGGGGTGAAGGTCCGCACCGTCAACTTCTGGATGTTCGTCAACATGGGCTTCCTGGCGGCGGTGGCCGGCGTCATCTACTCCTCCCGGTCCAACGGCGCGCAGCCCGCCGCCGGCAACATGTTCGAGCTGGACGCGATCGCCGCCGCCTTCATCGGTGGTGCGGCGGTCACCGGCGGGGTGGGCACCGTGGTGGGCGCGATGGTCGGTGGTCTGATCATGGCGGTGATGAGCAACGGCATGCAGTTGATGGGTGTCGACCAGTCGACGCAGTCGGTGGTGAAGGGGCTCGTGCTGCTCGTGGCCGTGGCCTTCGACGTCTACAACAAGCGACGCGCCGCAGGGACCCGCTGACCCCGGGACAGTGCGTGCCGGCACGCCTCCGGGGCTCGTTCGTCCGTGCGCCCTCCTGTCGAGCTGCCCCAGAACTGGGGCAGCTCGACAGCGTTTTGGGCAGGCCCTCGGGCCGGTGGCGGCTCTGCCTCGCCCAAAGGCTCGCCCCGACCCGGGACCCACGGGCGGGGCTGTCTTCGCAACGTCGGCGAGGGTGGTTCCCGCAAGATCGGTCACCGAACGGGCCGACGACCGGGCCGATTCGGTCAGCGGGTCACGGCCTCGAATCGCCGGATGTCAGGTCGTAACGCCAGGGCGCGCGTCCGACCCGGGCACAATCCGGGCGTCCGTGCGCCCGCTGTGAGCCTCGCCACATCGATGCGCCGGTGCTAGACAGGACGAAGACGCAGCGGTGCCAGCCGAGGAGGTGCGGGATGCAGGCTCAGGGGCGGCGGCATCGGATCCTGGAGTTGGTCCGCGCCGAGGGTCAGGTGCTGGTCGCCAAGCTCGCCGTCGAGCTGGCGGCAGCGCCGGAGACCATCCGTCGGGACCTGCGGGTCCTGGAGGAGCACGGGCTCGTGCGGCGTACCCATGGCGGGGCCTACCCGGTGGAGAGCGCGGGCTTCGAGAGCAGCCTGGCGGTGCGCACCACCCGGCGGGTGCACGACAAGCGTCGGATCGCCGCCGCCGCCGTCGGTCTGCTCGAGGACGCGGAGACGGTGTTCATCGACGAGGGGTTCACCCCCCAACTGATCGCCGAGGCGCTGCCCCGGGACCGGCAGCTCACGGTGATCACCGCGTCGCTGATCACGGCCGCCGGCCTCGCGGCCGCCCCGGCGATGACCGTCCTGGTGCTCGGCGGCAGGGTTCGCGGCCGGACACTCGCCACTGTGGACCACTGGGCCGGCGACATGCTGGCCGGTTTCGTCATCGATCTGGCCTTCGTCGGCGCCAACGGGATCACCCGCGACCACGGGCTGACCACGCCCGACCCGGCCGTCGCCCACGTCAAGTCCCGGGCCATGCGGGCCGCCCGGCGCCGGGTCTTCGTCGGCCTGCACACCAAGTTCGGTGCGAGCAGCTTCTGCCGCTTCGCGGACGTCGCCGATCTGGACACCATCGTCACCGACGCCCACCTCGGGGCCGCCGAGGCGCACCGATACTCCGCGCTGGGGCCGCAGGTCATCCGGGTCTGACGCCCGCCGCCACACCACACCGCCATCACCGACTGCCCTCTGGGAGGTTCGTTGTGCCGCATCGTGCCCGAATAGTCGCCGTCGCCGTCCTGGCGGCCACCTCCACCGTCCTGGCGACCGCCGGCTGTAGCGGCGCCGGTGGCGGAGGTGACGCCGGCGGCGCAAAGACGATCAACGTACTCATGGTCAACAACCCGCAGATGCTGGACATCCAGAAGCTGACCGCGGACAACTTCACCAAGCGGACCGGCATCACGGTCAACTACACCGTCCTGCCGGAGAACGACGTCCGTGACAAGATCAGCCAGGAGTTCTCCAGCCAGGCCGGCCAGTACGACGTCGCCACCATCAGCAACTTCGAGGTGCCGTTCTACGCCAAGAACGGCTGGCTGACCCCGCTGGACGACTTCGTCGCCAAGGACAGCGCGTTCAACCAGGGCGACATCCTGCCGCCGATGACGACGTCACTGACCGCCGCCGACGGCAAGCTGTACGCGGAACCGTTCTACGGTGAGTCCTCCTTCCTGATGTACCGCAAGGACGTCTTCGCCGCCAAGGGCCTCACCATGCCCGAGAAGCCGACCTGGCAGCAGGTCGCGGACCTGGCCGCGAAGGCCGACGGGGCGCAGCCCGGGATGAAGGGCATCTGCCTGCGCGGCCAGCCGGGTTGGGGTCAGGTCTTCGCGCCGCTCACCACGGTGGTGAACACCTTCGGCGGCACCTGGTTCACCAAGGACTGGCAGGCCCAGGTCAACTCTGCGGAGTTCACCCGGGCCACGAAGTTCTACGTGGACCTCGTCCGCAGGCACGGTGAGGCAGGTGCGCCGCAGGCCGGTTTCACCGAGTGCCTGAACAACTTCATCCAGGGCAAGGTCGCCATGTGGTACGACGCGACCTCCGCCGCCGGGTCCATCGAGGCCAGCTCCTCGCCGGTCGCCGGCAAGGCCGGGTACGCCCTGGCTCCGGTGGAGCGGACGGCCAGCTCCGGCTGGCTCTACACCTGGGCGTGGGGCATCCAGAAGGCCAGCAGGAACGCGGACAACGCGTGGAAGTTCATCTCCTGGGCGTCCAGCTCCGAGTACGAGCAGTTGGTCGGCAGCCAGCTCGGCTGGGCCAAGGTGCCAGACGGCAAGCGGGCGTCGCTGTACGCCAACCCGCAGTACCAGCAGGCGGCGGGTGCGTTCTACCGGGTGACCGAACAGGCCATCACCACCGCCGACCCGAGCAATCCCGGCGTACAGCCCCGGCCGGCGCCCGGCATCCAGTTCGTCGGCATCCCGGAGTTCACCGACCTCGGCACCCAGGTGTCGCAGGGCGTCAGCTCGGCGATCGCCGGGCGGACCTCGGTCGAGCAGGCCCTCGCCGACGGGCAGCGGCTCGCCGAGCAGGTCGCTGAGAAGTATCGCGGCAAGTGACCGTCAGGTGGTGCCGGTCCCGCCGGGCGGGAACCGGCACCACCACAGGAGTGGAGGCAGCGATGAGCGCTGTGGACCTGCGGGCCGCGAGCGCGACCGGAGACGTACCGGCCCGCGTCCCGTCCGACGGGCGGCGGCAGTGGCGGCGGCAGCAGTGGATCCGCCGGGCACCGCTGTTGCCGGCCCTGATCTTCACGATCGTGGTGACCCAGCTGCCGTTCGTGGCGACCCTGGTCATCTCGTTCCTGAACTGGAACTCGCTCTATCCCGACGAGCGCCGGTTCACCGGTCTGGACAACTACGCGGCGGTCGCCTCGGACCGGGTGCTGCGCGGCTCGGTGGTGACCACCATCCTGCTCACCGTCCTGGTGGTGATCATCAGTCTGCTGATCGGGTTGGGGCTGGCCCTGCTGCTCGACCGTTCGTTCCCGGGCCGGGGGATCGTGCGGACCCTGATGATCGCCCCGTTCCTGGTGGTGCCGGTCGCGGCGGCGCTGCTGTGGAAACACGCGCTCTACAACCCGGAGTACGGCCTGTTCAACGGGATGCTCGCCGTCGTCGCGAACTGGTTCGGGGTGGCCGCGCCGCAACCGGACTGGATCTCGAACTTCCCGCTGCCGGCGGTGGTCGCCTCGCTCGTCTGGCAGTGGACACCGTTCATGATGTTGATCCTGCTGGCCGGCCTGCAGAGCCGTCCGCTGGATGCCCTCGAGGCCGCCCGGGTCGACGGCGCCGGGCCCTGGCAGGTGTTCCGGTACGTGACCCTGCCGCACCTGCGCCGCTACCTCGAACTGGGCGCGCTGCTCGGGTCGATCTACATCGTGCAGAACTTCGACGCCGTCTTCACCATCACCTCGGGTGGTCTCGGCACCGCCAACCTGCCGTACACCATCTACACCACCTTCTACCAGGCACACGACTACGGACGGGCCTCGGCGGCCGGGGTTGTCGTGGTGATCGGCTCGATCATCATCGCCACCTTCGCGTTGCGGGTGGTGCTGTCGTTGTTCCGAGAGGAGACGAAGCGATGACTGCCCCCGCTGTCGCCGTTCGCAGGCCGCGCAGCCGCGGCGGCGCCCTGCTCGGCCTGCTCGCCTGGCTGCTCGGCCTGCTGTTCTTCGCGCCGGTCGGCTGGATGGTGCTGACCTCGCTGCACAGCGAGGCGGACGCGGCCCGCAACCCGCCCGCCTTCACCGCGCCGCTGACCCTCGACGGCTACCGCGAGTTCTTCGGCGCGTCGAGCGGCGCGAGCCCGTGGCCACCGATGCTCAACTCGGTCACCGCCAGCGTCGTGTCGACCCTGATCGTGCTCGCACTGGCCATCCCGGCGGCGTACGCGCTCGCGGTGAAGCCGGTCCGCAAGTGGACCGACGTGCTGTTCTTCTTCCTGTCCACCAAAATGCTGCCGGTGGTCGCCGCGTTGCTGCCGATCTACCTGATCGCCCAGACCGCCGGGCTGCTGGACAACATCTGGTTGCTGGTCATCCTGTACACCTCGATGAACCTGCCGATCGCGGTCTGGATGATGCGGTCGTTCCTGGCCGAGGTGCCGGTCGAGATCCTGGAGGCCGCGGCGCTCGACGGCGCCCGGCTGCCGGCCATCCTGCGTCGGGTCATCCTGCCGGTCACCGCCCCCGGGATCGCCGCGACCGCCCTGATCTGCTTCATCTTCAGCTGGAACGAGATGTTGTTCGCCCGGGTGCTGACCGGCGTCGTGGCCGGCACCGCGCCGGTCTTCCTCACCAGCTTCGTCACCAGCCAGGGCCTCTTCCTGGCCCAGGTGTGCGCCGCCGCGACCGTCATCTCGCTGCCGGTGCTCGCGGCCGGGTTCGCCGCTCAGGACAAACTCGTGCAGGGACTGTCGTTGGGAGCCGTCAAGTGAGAGCCGCAGTGATCACCGCGCCGGGCAAGGTCGAGGTCACCACCGTCGAGGATCCCACCCCGGGCCGCCGCGAGGTGGTGGTGCGCGTCGCCGCCTGTGGCCTCTGCGGGACGGACCTGCACATCCTGCGGGGCGAGTTCGCGCCCACCTTGCCGGTCGTGCCCGGGCACGAGTTCGCCGGCGAGGTGGCCGCGCTCGGCGCCGACGTCACCGAGTTGGCCGTGGGCGACCGGGTCGCGGTCGACCCCTCCCTCTACTGCCACGAATGCCACTACTGCCGGCTCGGGCGCAGCAACCTCTGCGAGCGCTGGGCCGCCATCGGGGTGACCGTCGCCGGCGGCGCCGCCGAGTACGCCGTCGCTCCGGTCGCCAACTGCGTCCGGCTGCCCGAGCACGTCCGCACCGAGGACGCCGCCCTGATCGAACCGTTGTCCTGCGCGGTGCGCGGCTACGACGTGCTGCGAACCCAACTCGGCTCGCACGTGCTCATCTACGGGTCCGGCACGATGGGCCTGATGATGCTCCAACTCGCCAAACGCACCGGCGCGGCCAGCGTGGACGTGGTGGACGTCAACCCGGAGCGTCTGATCACCGCCCGCACCCTCGGCGTCTCCCGCACCGCCGCCAGCCCGGACGAGCTGGACGAGCCGCGCGGCTGGGACCTGGTGGTCGACGCCACCGGAAACGTTGCCGCGATCCAGGACGGCCTCACCCGGGTCGGCAAGGGTGGCACGTTCCTCCAGTTCGGCGTCGCCGACTACGACGCCCGCGCGGTCATCGAGCCGTACCGGATCTACAACCAGGAGATCACCATCACCGGGTCGATGGCCGTTCTGCACAGCTTCGAACGGGCCGCCGACCTGTTCGCACAGGGCGTGCTCGACCCGGAGGTGTTCATCAGTGACCGGCTGAGCCTGGACCGTTACCCCGAGGCGTTGGACCGTTTCGCCGCCGGTTCCGGCCGCAAGATCCAGGTTCGGCCGTAGGCCGCCGGTGCGGACGGGCGGGCGATCCCGCTGCGCCGTGACCGGCGCAGCGGGATCGACCGGTCAGTGGCAGTTGCCGGTGCCGCTGTCGTTGTAGGTCTGCCCGGCGACCGGCACGAACTGCCAGTCGTAGCTGCCGGCGTGCAGGGTGAACTTCAGGACCCCGTACGCCGAGCTGTTGCGGGCCTCGCTGTTGGGCTGGATGGTGCCGAAGCTGTAGTGGCTCGCACCGCCCATCCCGGCGACGAAGCTGCGCATACCCCGGCTGGCGTCGGCGCCACCGGCCGGGTTCATCGGGCCGAACCGCTCGTACACGTGGTTGTGTCCCCAAACGACCACGTCGGCGTTGTGGTCGTAGAGGGCCTGGTACAGCGGACGCGTCGACGTCGACGGCGCGTGGTTGGAGCTGGACGTGAACAGCGGGTGGTGCCAGTAGGCCAGCGTGCACGGCTTGCTGCTGGCCGTCAGGTCGGCGCGCAGCCACTGCTCCTGGGTCGAGCCGGCCGACATGCTGATGTTCGAGTTCAGCGACACGATGTGCCAGTTGCCGAGGTCGTAGGAGTAGTAGCCGCGGCCACTCGGGCCGGCCTGGGTGCCGAAGTAGGTGTAGTAGGGGGTGGCGCCCGACGTGTTGTAGTCGTGGTTGCCCGGCGTCGGGCGGGTGCGGGCCTTGTGCCGGCCCCAGGTGGGGTCGTAGTAGCTGGTGAACTCGGCCGCGGTGCCGTTGTCGTAGACGTTGTCGCCGGTGGTGAAGACCGTCCCGGGGATGGTGTCGAGCAGCGCCGCGGTGGCGCTGTCGCCGGAGCCGGAGTTGGCGATGTCGCCGACCCCGACCAGGACCGGGTCGCCCGACGGCGGCGGCGTGGTCCCGGTCGTGACGACCAGTTGCGGTGCGTCGGCGCCGCTCTCCCGCGAGTCGTAGTAGGCGCCGTCGCCGCTGGCGGAGGTCACTCCGAAGCTGTACGTGCCGTTGCCGGTGACCGCTGCCCGGACGTCGAGCTCGTACCAGGTGTTGCCGCTGACCGCCCCGATGGAGCCGAGGGTGGCCCCGTCGATGGCCGGCTGGTTGCTCCAGGTGGTGCCGGTCTCCGACCAGGTCGTGTTGGACATCCGGCGGAACGTGCCACCGGCGTCGCTGCCGCTGTTGCCGCTGATCGTGCGCAGCCGCAGTTTGGCCGTGGTCACCGTGCCGCTGACGCCGCTCACGGTGAAGCGCAGGAACGACCGTCGGACGGGCGAGTTGTCGGCCACGACCTGCGTGGACGTGCCGTAGTTGGTGGACGTCGTGTCGCTCTGGACGTAGGTGTCGGCGACCGGCGTGAACGTCACGCTCGCCGCCGACGCTGCTCCTGCGCCGCTCACGACGACGGCGGCGGTGGCGGCGACCAGCACCGCGACCGCGCCGAGCGTCACCGACGGGCGAGGGAATCGAATGTCCATCCAGGACCCCTTCTCTGCGTTTGTGAAGCGCAAGGAACGTAGGAGGGTCGCCGAACCGGCGGACTACGGCCACTTGAACAGTACGCTCAAGCAGCGAAACATTCCGATATTACCGAGGTGTTCACCCACCACATGCCCGCTCGCCCCCGACGGACCCTTGTGGCCCCTCCGCTCGATCGCCACGATGGCTGACCGTCGGCCACCGATTCGAGGAGATGCTCGTGTACCTGTCGACCGTCTCCCGACCGGACGGGAATCCGCCCGCCTCCGGCCGGCCCCGCCGCAGGTTGGCCCTGGTCAGCGGCAACGTCGTCGCCCTGGGCACGGTCAGCCTGATCACCGACGTGTCGGCCGAGATGGTGACCGCCGTCCTGCCGCTCTACCTGGTGCTGGGCCTGCAACTCAGCCCCCTGGCCTTCGGCGTGCTCGACGGCGTCCACACCGGCGCGAGCGCCCTGCTGCGCGTCGTCGGCGGCTTCGTCGCCGATCGGTTCCGTCGGCGCAAGCTGGTCGCCGGCGTCGGCTACGCGCTCTCGGCGGTCGCCAAGCTCGGCCTGCTGCTCGCCGGCCGGTCGGTGCCGGCCATCGGCGCCGTCATCGCCGTCGACCGGCTCGGCAAGGGCCTCCGCAGCGCACCGCGGGACGCGCTGATCACCCTGTCGACGCCACCCGAGGCGCTCGGCCGGGCCTTCGGGGTGCACCGGGCCATGGACAGCGTCGGCGCGTTCCTCGGGCCGCTCGCCGCGTTCGCGGTGCTGCTGGCCGTCGGGCAGTCGTATGACGCGGTCTTCGTCACCAGCTTCTGCGTCGCCGCGCTGGCCGTCGTCGTCCTGGTGCTCTTCGTCCGGGAGCGCCCGTCCGGCGAACCGACGGACGGCCCGGACGACCCGAAGGTCTCCGTACGCGAGGCGCTCGGTCTGCTGCGCAGCCGGCCCGCCCGCCGCCTGCTGCTGGCAGCGGCGCTGCTCGGGCTCGCCACGATCGGCGACGGCTTCGTCTATCTGCTGCTGCAACGCCGCGAGGACCTCGGCCTGCGGTGGTTCCCGCTGCTCGCGGTGGGGACCAGCCTGGCCTACCTGGTGCTCGCCGCCCCACTCGGTGTGCTCGCCGACCGGATCGGCCGGCTGCCGGTGGTGGTGGGCGGCTACGCGGCCCTCGGCGTGACGTACCTGCTGCTGGCCGGCCCGGTCGACGGCTGGCCGGTGCTCGCGCTGACACTGGCGCTGTACGGCGCGTTCTACGCGGCCACCGACGGCGTGCTCATCGCGCTCGCCGGGCCGGTGCTGCCACCACGGCTGCGGACCACCGGCATCGCGCTCGTGCAGACCGGGCAGGCGTTGGCGTACCTCGTCTCCTCGGTCCTGTTCGGTCTCGCCTGGCAGGTGTGGGGCCCGCAGACCGCGATCCGGGTCGCGGCCCTGGCCGTGGCCGTCGTCCTCGTCGCCACGGTGCTTCTGCTGGCCTCGCCGTCCCGACTGCTCACCCGGAAGGTGTCCCGATGACGATGTCGACCCGAACGAAGCTCGGTGTGGTGACCGCCTCGGCGGTGCTGCTCGGCGCCGTGGCGGCCGGCTACGCCGCCACGGCCGCGCAACCGGACCGGCCCCCGCCGCCCGCCGCCGGCGCCGACCAGGCGGTCACCCTGGCACCCGGGCCGCGCCTGCTGACGGTCACCGACCGGCACGTGTCCTCCGTCGCCACGGCCGACCCCACCGGGCCACGCACCGTGTCCGGCCTGGAATGCCTGCGGGTGTACGCCGCGGCCGGCACCGGCGTGTGCCTCAGGCCGGAGACCCCCTGGACGTACCAGGTCGTCGTGCTCGACGCCGCGCTCCGCCCGACGCGGTCGGTCGCCGTGCCCGGCCTGCCCAACCGGGCCCGGGTCTCCGCCTCCGGCCGGATGGTCTCCTGGACGACGTTCGTGGGCGGCGACTCCTACACCAGCAGCGGGTTCTCCACCCGTACCGGGATCCTCGACACCACCACCGGCGCCACGGTGACGTCGCTGGAGGAGTTCGCGGTCACCCGGGACGGCCGCGCCTACCGCAACCCCGACGTCAACTACTGGGGCGTCACCTTCACCGCCGACGACAACGTCTTCTACGCGACCATGTCCACCGCCGGGAAGCGGTACCTCGTGCGGGGTGACGTCACCGCCCGCCGGGTGGAGACGGTGAAGGAGAACGTCGAGTGCCCGTCGCTGTCACCGGACGGCACCCGGATCGCCTTCAAGGAGGCCCTCGACGCCGACCCGGGGAAGGGGTGGCGGCTGTCGGTCCTCGACCTGGCGACCATGCGGGTGACCGCGACGGCGGAGACGGCCAGCGTCGACGACCAGGCGGCCTGGCTGGACGCCGGGACGCTTGCCTACACGCTGCGGCAGAGCGACGGCCGGCCCGACGTGTGGGCCGTCCCGGCAGACGGCACCGGCGCGCCGAAGCTGCTGGTGCCCGGGGCCGAATCCCCGTCGCCGCTGACCTGACGTGGCACCTCGACTGTCGTGAGTGGACGTACGGCCGCCGCCGCTGCGAGCGGGCTGAGCAGACCGGATCAGGGGCCGTCCTTCGTCGTCGGAAGGCGGCCCCTGCCGGCCGGCGGGGTCGCCGTCGCGCGTAGGGTGATCGATCCGTCGGAGTGGTCGACCTCGAAGAGCGTCCCGGCGGGGAAGGCCGCCAGCGTCTCCGGCGGCAACTGAATGGTGCCGTCCCCGGCCACCACGGCGAAGTCCCGGCCGTCCCGGCCCTCGGCGCCCACCCGGCCGTCCCGGATGGTGACGGCTCGACCCAGCCGGGCACCCACGTCGCCGTCGTGGGTCACCACGACAACGGTCGTCCCTCGTTCGGAGTTGATGGTGGCCAGCGCCCCGAGCACCTCGTCCCGGCCGGCCCCGTCGAGCTGACTGGTCGGCTCGTCGACGAGGAGCAACCCGGGCCCGGCGGCGAGCCCCTGCGCCAGTGCGGCCCGCTGACGCTGCCCTGGGGTCAGGTCGCCGGAGCGGCGCGCGCCGGCACCGGCGAGACCGACGAGCTCCAGGATCGCCTCCGGCGGATCCAGCCGGCGTCCGGCGATCCGCGCCGCCGGCCGCTGGGCCAACCAGATGTTGCGCCACAGCGACACGTACGGCAGCAGGTTGCGCTCGGCACCCTGCAGCACGGTGCCGACGGTGGGCCCGCGAAGGGCGGCCAGACCGGTCGGGGAGAGCCGGGACAGGTCGTGCTCACCCACGTACACCCGTCCGGCGCTGGGTCGCATGAGACCGCCGAGTATCGACACCAGAGTGGACTTGCCCGAGCCGGACGGGCCGACCAGCGCGAGCATCTCACCGGCGGAGATGGACAGGTCCACACCCGAGAGCGCGACCACGTCGCCGGTCCCGGTGGAGTAGATGTGGATCAGCCGGTGGCAGGTGACCGGTACTCCCGCAGCGGGCGGTGCGGTGGTCATCGGCCGGTCCGGCGACGAATTGAGGCGGCGACGAACCGGCCGAGCACCGCCGCGGTGACGGCGAAGAGCGCGACGGTGGGCGCCGCGAACAGCAGCAACCGGCCGATGTCCGGCCAGTCCGGCAACGGGACCGGCGAACGCCCGTCAGTGAACATGCGCTGCCCACTCCGGGTCAGAAGCCAGATCAACAGGGTGGCGAGACCGCCCGACACGGTGGCGACGCCGACCGGCCACCCGTAGCCGCCGCGGACGGCGCGTGCGGGGAGCCCCTGCCGCCGGAGTGCCACCAGCATCGCGACCCGGTTTCGTTGCTCGGCAGCTGCCGCTGTGATGAGACCGGCCGCCCCGATCAGGACCCCGGCCAACGCGGCGAACAGGTTGAATCGCAACGCCAACGCCGCACCCTGCTGGTCGAACCCCTGTCGCACGCTGGCGATCCTCCGGTCGTACCGAATGACCAGACCCTGTGCCCGCAGCCGGTCGAGCGTGTCGGCGGGTGCCGTCGGCGTCAACCAGACCTCCTTGACGCCGGTCTGGCCGGCGACGGCGAGCCGGTCGGCGTACTCCAGGTCGACGATCATGCCGGATCCGCCGAGCCGCGGCAGCCGGTCCGCCAGGCCCTCGACGGACGCCTGGGTGGGTGTCCCGTCGATCCCGTCGTACGGATGGCTCCGCTGCAGGGGTGTCCCCTTGGACCGGGTCAGCCAACCGGGTAACGGAAGCGGTGCGTCGACCACCCCGATGGTGGTCGGCTTCGACCGCCGACCCTCCACCATGCCCAGGACCAGCGCGGCATCCCCACCACTCCCAGCGGAGAGATAGGTGTCTTCCGGATCGGACAGCCTCCACCGCCTCAGATCGGCCAACTCCGCTCCCGTCAGCCGTGCCGCGTCGCCGTCACCGGTGCGCAACTCGTCGAAGCGCACCGTCAACTGATCGGGCGTGACCGGGGCGACGATCTCAAGGTTGACCAACCGGCATTCCGGTACGCACTCGGGCACGTGCACGAGGTACTCGCGGAGGTTGGGCTTGAGGTCCTTGTGGGCGGTGATCCGGCGGGTGCCGGTCCTGCTGGCGACCGAGACGAAGAGGCGGACACGGTTGCCGCCGAAGGCGGCCTCGTCGTAGCTGGCGGAGAGGACGACGGTGAGCAGACGCCCCCGCAGCAGGACCGGTGCCCCCGGCGGCTCGGGGCGGATGTTTCGTGCGACGTCAGTCAGGGCCACGCCATATGACGGGTGCGGCGCCGCCACCGTCGCCAGCCGATCGGAATCCACGGCGAGCACCGACGTGCCAGCTCCGGTGGCCACCTCCTTCACCACGGCGGCCATCGCGAAGCGGCCCTCGGGATCGGCGGCCCGGACGGACTCCAGCAGGTGCCGATGCGACAACGCGTCGACGCCGACCACGCGGGGTGCTCCGACCTCGACGGTCGCCCGATCCGAGTAGGCGGCCGACGCGACCTCGTTCGTCGCGGCGGTGAAGGTGAGCATCGCGATCACCACGGTGAGCAGTGCGATCAGCGGCCGGAACCGTGGCTGGCGGGCCACCTGGACGAGGGCGAGACCGGACGCGGTCCGGCCTCGTGCCAGCAGCGCCGCGCCCACCGCCGCCCCAGCGATCATGGCGACCCGTGCCAGCAGGACGCCCGCCGCGAGCGCACCGACGACCGGTGCCAACAGCGCCAGCCCGGAGGGTGAACCGCCGAAGCGCAACTGCACCACGGCGGCCACGGCGACGGTCAGCGCGGCGATGTCACCGATAGTCGCTCGCCATCCCCGCATCCGTGCCGGCACCCGACGTAGCAGGTCAACGACCGGCGCGGACATGGTCCGGGCCTGGGCCAGCAGCACCGCGGCCAGCGCACCGACGGCGCCGACGGCGGCGTAGCCGATCGCGGTCGCGCTCAACGTGACGTCGGCATGGGCGGACAGGGTGTGCGCGGCGAGCAGTTTGGCGGCGGCGAGGCCGACCAGGCAGCCGAGTGGGATCGCCACCAACACGGGTACGGCGTGCTCGCCGAGCGCCAGCGCCCACAGCCGTCGGCGCTGGACCCCGCGCAGCAGGAGCAGGCCCTGATCCGGTCGACGCTCGTCCGCCGCCGAACTGACCGCCACGAACAACACCAGCCAACTGAGCAGGACGAGCAGCCCGGCACCCAGCGTCACGCCGGCGGCCAGCTGCCCGCGCTGGAGCGTGACACGGTCGAGCAGCTCCGGCAGAGCGGTGCCCGCACCGACGCCCTCGCGGCTCCCGTCGCGGGTGACCGCCGCGACGGTCGACCGCAGGGCCTCCACCGACCGGGTGCGCAGCAGCTGCTCGGTGACGAACACGTCGGCCGTCGATCGGTACAGGATGACCTGATCGTCGACCAGGGGAGAGGACTCGGCGGTGAAGATGGCATCCTGGGAGCTGCCCACGGCCGACGTGGACGCCGGACCCGGCGCGGGTGGCCGAAGATACTCGTCGCCCAGCCAGAACGGGTCGGAGGCGTCCAACGGCCGGTAGACACCGGCCACGCGCACCGGCACCGCGCCGAATGTGAACTGGTCGCCGGTTGCGACACCCAGGTGGGCTGCGGTGTTGGTGCTGACCATCACCTCGGGTAGCTGGCCCTTCGGAGTGGACCGGGGACACGCGCCGGCAACGACGACCCGCTCGCAGACCTGCGCCCGGAAGATCAGGTTGGAGGTCACCGTCCCGGCCGGGCCGGCGGCGACGCCACCGCTCTGCGCGCCGAGGACGACCTCGAACCCGGCCGGCGTGAGCCGCGCGACCTGAGCGCCGAACACGCCCCGCTCGGGGTTACCGGGCATGCCCGGGTATTCGGTGGGATCGACGAGCCGCAGTCGCAGCTCGTCCGGCTCGGCGGTGGAGAGCTCGTTGCTGGCGAGGGCCTGCCCGGCGGCGGCCACGTAGCTGGGTGCGGCCGCGGCGGCGGCACTGGCGAGCACCGCGAGCAGGAGCACCGCCAGGGCTTGGGCCCGGCGGGCCGCGAGCGCGCCCCAGATGACGGCCAACATTGTTGGTCACGGTATCGAGGGGCCGGGCCAGCCACCGCCCCCCGTACGCGGATCGATACCGACCGGTGACTTACAGCGAACCTCTCAACCGCGCACGATCTCCGCCCGCCCGTCCCCGAGGTGAAGTTCCGCCTCGCAGGCGGCGGCCACCTCCGCGTCGTGGGTGGCGAACACGACGGCCGCCCCCCGCCGGGCCTCGCCATGCAGCAGGTCCAGCACCCGTTGCCGGTTGCCCGCGTCCAGCTCGCTGGTCACCTCGTCGGCCAGCAGCACGCCGCCGCGCAGCGCCAGACCGCGGGCGATGGCCGTCCGCTGCTGCTGGCCGCCGGACAGCTCCTCGACGAGCTGGTCGGCCTGCCCGGACAGGCCCAGCTGAGCCAGCGTCGCGGCCGTCTGCCGGCGCGCCTCGGGCGGTGCCACGCCGTCGGCGACGAGGGCCACCTGCACGTTCTCGGCAGCGGTCAGGATCGGGGCGAGCCCGTTGTCCTGCGGGATGAGGACGATGCGACGGCCCACCGCGTCGTCACGGTCGCGCAGCGTCCGCCCGTCGACGGTCACCGCGCCGTCGCGCGGCCGCAGCAGCCCGGCCATCGCATTGAGCAGGGTGGTCTTGCCCGCGCCCGACGAGCCGGTCAACGCCAGCACCCGACCCGGGCGGACCGCCACCGTAACGTCCCGGAGGACGGGTGGCGCGCCGCCGTACCCGACAGTCACCTCGTGGATGGTCAACATGTTGCAACCGCCCCCTCCGGCCCCGACGACCCGCAGACTGCCACGCGGGGTCGACTCGGCACAATCCTCGTCGATCCGCGGTGGTGTGCGGCGCGACGCCGTCAGTCGACCCGCGCGGTCAAGGTCAGCCTCTCGTACAGGACCAGGGTGGCGAGAAAGGCGGTGAGCAGCCCCATGGCCGCCAGTGCGGGCACGATCCCGGCTACGGGAACCAGCACCAGCGTCACGCCGATCGCGGTGAGCTGACCCGGCGAGGTGCGGACCGTCAGCCGCAGGAACAGGAACCGGCCGACGAGATAGAGGGCCGTCCCGCCGTACAGCACGATCGTCACCAGCCAACCCAGCGGCTCGCCGTCGGCGTGCCCCGGTCCTGCCTGCTCCTGCACTGTCGCGAGCACCAGGTGGATGCCCAGGGCGAGGTAGAGGGCCCCGGCGACCAGCGGCAGGTGCGCCAGCGTGTACGCGTCCGAGGCCAACCGCTGTCGCTGCCTGGTTTGCCGGGGCGCCGCGCTCAGCGCCTTGGCTGCGGCCGGCGCGACGCCCACGAAGTAGAGCCACCACAGGCACACCGTCGCGGCGAAACCGAACGTCGCCGCGACCAGCACCGGCAGGTGGATCACCGTCAACCCGATGCCGGCCCCGGCTGACAGCAGGGACTCGCCGAGCACGATGATCAGCACCAGACCGTGGCGTTCGGCGAAGTGCGCCCCGCTGCGCACCTCCCCGAAGCTGGCGGCGGTGGCGATCCGGCCACCGCCGTAGTCGATGACGAAGGCCACGGTCCACAACAGGGTCTGCCCGGTGCCGCCGAGCACGGCACCCGCGATCAGCGGGGCCCACGCGAGTGTTGTCGACACGGCGAAGCGCCAGGTCTGGCGGCGATACTGCCCGTTACCGGCCGAGGCGTAGAACATGAGGGCGAGGTGCAGCCCTCGTACGACGGTGTAGGCGACGGCCAGGGTCAGCGGCGGGCTCAGCGCCCCGCCCTCGTGCTGCCACGCCTCTGGAATCACCAGCGCCGCCACGAAGATGGCGCCCATCGCCGCGATCATCCCGGTCCGCACCACCCCGACGTCGGCGCGGACCTGGTTGGCCAGCCAGGTGTAGCAACTCCAGGCGTACCAGAACCAGAGCAGGAGCAGGAGCCCCTGGTACAGGGTGAGCGGCCGCAGCGACTCCGCCATGAACCCGATCAGCCGCGTCAGGGCGAAGACCAGAACCAGGTCGAAGAAGATCTCGAAGGTGGTCGCCCGGTGCGCCTCCTCCACCAGCACCGGCCGGGATCGAAGGACGCGGCTCATCAGCTCATCCTCGTCCGTTCACCACCGCATCCGACGGTCGATGCGCCAATTGTCAACGGCTGCTCAGGCACCCGTCGACGAGCCGAAGAGCAGGTCGAGGTGGGCGTCGAGCGCCCTCAGCGCCTGCTCGGCCGTGTACTGCCCACCCAGCAGATAGACGCCCAGCCCCTCCATCAACGCCAGCAGGCCCGCAGCCGCGGCGTCGGCGTCCCGACCGGGGAGGACGCTCGCGATGAACCCGACCAGCCGCACGGTGTCCTCGCGCAGGCTGGGCGCGGCCGCCGGCCGCACCGCCGTGTAGGCGAGGAACGCCAGCGCCACCCGCCCGTCGTCGCGGGTCCGCTCGGCGAGCGGCAACAGGGCGGCGATCATCGTGCGCAGCAGCAGCCGAGGCGAGGGGTCCGGGCCCAGCCGCGCCAACGCCTCGGTGACCCGGATCTGGCTGCGCTCGCGGATCACGGCCAACGCGAACGCCATCATCTCGTCCTTGGTACGGAAGTAGTGCTGGACCATCCCGGCGGACACGCCGGCCTCGGCAGCCACGTGACGGAGGCTGACCGCCTCCAGGCCCTGGTCCGCGGCGACCCGCATCAACGCGTCCGCGATGAGGGTGCGTCGCTCCTGGTGATCGACCTTCTTGGGCATGACCTCGATCATTTCAGAGTGGGTGGCCCGGGCACTGCGCCGACGGGCGGCAGCTACCGGCTGACGGCTCCGGGAGCGGGGGTGCCGCGTGCGCTGCGCAGGAGGCCGTCGGGGTCGTCGGCGTACAGCCGCAACTCGTCCATCGGCTCCGAGCGGCCCTTCGGCAGGTCGAAGGCCGTCGGCCGGCGCAGCACGACGTCGATGCTCGTCTGGCTGCCGACCGAGATGAACAGGACCCGGCGCTCGCCCTCCTGCTCGACCTGGATGGACCTGCTGGAGGGCAACGAGCGGTACCGCTTGCGCAGGGCCTCGATGTCCGTCCAGGGGATCCAGATGTCGATGCCCGAACTCTGCCGTACCCGCAGGCCCCGGTCACCGACGATGTGCGGGTGGATCTTCATGCTCGCGTAGAGACCGACCATCCAGAGCAGACCCCAGACGCCCAGGCCGAGCACGATCCAGCGGGCCGGCCGCCACGGCACCACGTGGGTGACGATGAGGTCGAAGATCGGAATCTCCACGACCGACAGGCCGATGAAGATGCCCAGGATCGGCTTGACCACGCCGAGGTAGCCGAACGGGTCGTCGCCCGGGCCCAGCGGCAGCGGCCGGCGCCGGGCCCAGACGTAGAGGCTGCGCCACATCGCTGCCTCCATTGCGGCGACCCGGCGCAGCAGCGGATCTACCGTCGTCCTGGCCGGGGCCTTCATGTCGGTCATTGCTCGTCCTCGGGGTCGTGGGCGGCGGTCAGTGGACGGTGACGGTTCCGGCACCGCCGTCGACGGTGACGACCTGGCCGGTGGAGATGGTCCGGGTCGCGTCGGGCACGCAGATGACGGCGGGTATGCCGTACTCCCGGGCCACCGTGGGGCCGTGCGCCATGATCGCGCCGGTCTCGGTGACCAGCGCCGCGGCGGTGAGGAACAGCGGGGTCCAGCCGGGGTCGGTGGTCGCGGCGACCAGGACCTCGCCGGGCTCGACGTGGGCGGTGGCCGGGTCGTGCACGACCCGGGCGGGGCCGGTCACCCGGCCCGCCGACGCGCCCACCCCGGCGAGGGTGCCGTCGCGGGCGGGCGCCGCCGGCAGGACGGTCTCGACATCGGTGCCGTCGGACAGCAGCGCCACCGGTACGGACCTGCGGCGCAGCTCCCGGCGGTGCACGGCCCGGCGGGAAGCCACCGTGGCCCGGTGGTCGGTGCCCTCGTGCACCGCCGTCTCGGCCTCGTCCAGGGTCAGGAACATGATGTCGTCGGGCTGGTCCAGCAGGCCGGCGGCGTTCAGTTCGGCGCAGATCAGCAGCAGTTGCCGGCGCGTCTCCCGCAGCGGGTACAGCCCGGCGAACTTGCCAGCCTCGCGCAGGCCGGCCAGCGACCGGGCCCGGCGGAGCAGGAACCCGGCGACGCGGCCGCGTACCGGCCGGCGACGGCGGGCCCGCGCGACCAGTTCCTCCAACGCGGTTTCGGCCGCCGCGGCGGCCCGTTGGAAGCGCTGGTCGGGCCCCTGCCGCGGATCGGTGACCCGCAGGTAGTTGGCGATGGCCGCGAAGACCGGCGCCGGATCCTCCGCCCAGCGCGGCACGCCGAGGTCGACCTCGGCGACGCCGCGATGACCGTAGGCGTCCAGGAACGCGGCGATCCCGATGTCGGGCAGCGCCCCGCGCAGGTAGCGCGCGGCCAACTCGTCCGGCGGGGTGTCGAGCAGGAGTTGGCGATGCTCGCCCGCGTTCCGGGCCAGCTGCCAGAGTGCCAGATCCATCTCGATGGTGACGTTGTGCGGCATCCCGCCCAGCACGCTGTGGATCTCGTCCGGGCTCGCGACGCCCTTGAGCAGCGAGGCCGGCAACGCGGCGGCGAGCATCCCCGTCACGATGGGCCACATGATGTCGTCGGCGCTGTCGTCGGTGTCCCGCGCCCGTAGGAAGCGCAGTCGGTCGGCGGCGGTCCGCAGGTCGTCGGGTGCCGCCGACCGTACTCTCATCTGCTCGATCGCCTGGAACATCCGGACCCGCGCCGCGTCGGGGCGGGCCAGCGCGCGCAGGATGCCCACCACCGCGCGGCCGGCCGTGCGCAGGGACGCGGCCCCTGCCGCGGCGCCGCGCTGGCTGCCGCCCGTGGTCGGGGCGAACCGCGGATCCGCCAGGACGTGCTCCATCACCGTCTGTGCCCGCGGCCCGAAGTCGACGGCCATGAGCTTGACCAGCCGCTGGCGGGACGACCTGCTCCGGGCCAGGTCGGTCAGGTCACCGTAGAGGCGTCCACCGATGTCGACGATCTCCACCCGGATGCCGAGCGAGGCGAGCATCGCCGCGACCTGCGACCGGAGTGTGGACATGCCCATCGGCGTGACCGGTTGCAGCATGCCCTGAACGTGGCCGAACTCCAGGTAGACCCGGGGGAGGGGCTTCGCGGTCTCCGGAGGGAGGGGGAAAAGGCTGGTGATCGGCCGGGACTGGAGCAACCACAGCAGGCCGCCTCCGTCGATCGCCCATTCCACGTCCTGCGGGCAGCCGAAGTGACCCTGCACCCGCTCACCCGTGGTCCGCAGCTCCTCCAGGTGCGCCGACGTCAGGCATCCCGCGTCGTCCCGGGTGACGCCGTCGAGGACGTAGTGGTCCACGGTCGTCGCGCCGTCCACCACCGTCGTGCCGAGCCCCGGCGCCGCGTCGACAGCCATCTCGTCGCGGCGGCCCGTCAGGGGGTTCGCGGTGAACAGCACTCCCGCCACCGCGGGTGTGATCATGCGTTGCACGACGACGGCCATCCGCACCGCCTCCTGATCGATGTCGCGGGCGTCGCGGTAGGCGGTGGCGCGGACGGTGTGCAGAGAGTCCCAGCACTTTCCGATCGCGGCGATCAGCGCGGTGGCGCCCACGACGTTCAGGACGGTGTCCTGCTGCCCGGCGAAACTCGCGTCCGGCAGGTCCTCCGCGGTGGCGCTGGAGCGCACCGCCACAGCGCCCGCGCCGAGCCGCTCGTACGCGGCGACGATCTCCGCTTGGGGGATGACGCCGTGCCGGTGGGCCTCGGTGGTGACGCAGAACCCGTCGGGGACCCGTTCGCCCAGCCGGATCAGCTCGCCCAGCCCGGCCGCCTTGCCACCCACCAGGTCGATCATGTCGGCGGTTGCCTCGGACAGCGCGATCACGTGCATCTGGGGCCTTCTCCCTATGCAATGCAACTGCATTGCATCCACCGTACCCGGTTGGCGATACGACTGCAATGTGACGTCGGTGCGGCCGGAACGGCAGTGGTAACCCGGTGCCGGGGCGTTGCCGCGGTCTGCCATGCTCGGTGCGGTGACGACCGGCCAGCTCACCAGAATCCGCACGCACCGCCGCGTCCGCGGCCGCCGCATCACCTGGCTTCTCGTCGCCCTCGTCGCGGTCGTGGCCGCCCTCGCCGCCGCCCTCGTCGTCGTGCCCCTGCTGCGACCGCCAGGCCCGCGTCCGCTCTTCCAACTCCCGGTCGGCTGCGGCGAGACGTGGCAGCTCAGCACCTACCCCGGCCACGACGACTACGACGTCGACCTGTTCCCGACCGAGGGTGAGGCGTGGGGGCGGCCCGTGCTGGCGTCCTACGCCGGCACGGTCACCGAGGCGGGCGTCAACGGCGCGGTGGGCGGGCGTAACCCGGAGAACCCGGAGGGCCCCCGCGGTCGCGGTGGCGGTTACTGGGTGAAGATCGACCACGGTGGCAAGTGGGAAACCCAGTACCTGCACCTGCTCGAACCGCCGCTGGTCCGGGTGGGTCAGCGCGTCGCCCAGGGCGACCAGATCGGCCGCCTCGGCAGCACCGGCAACTCCGGCGCCCCCCACCTGCACTATGAGCAGCGCCGAGGCTGGGACAAGGTCGAGACGCACTTCGACGGGGAGCCCTCGGGTATCACCACCGACGAACGCGAGCACATCGTCAAGCGGACGAGCAACAACTGCCAACCCGGGTGACCGCCAGCGGCACCGTCTGCTGAGGACCGAGCAGCCCACGTTTGTCCCAGAACGGCTCCGGGCAACTGGTGTGGTGACAGTTCAGACGCAGGGAGGAGCCGGCGATGGTCAAGGGTGACGTCGACACGTACCACGAGGACGGGCAGTGGAAGAACCGGCCCGAGGGCAACGAGCGGGCCAGCAGCACGCACGACTCCAAGGCCGACGCGCAGGGCCAGGGTCGCGAGATGGCCGCCGACCGTGGCGTCGAGCACGTGATCAAGAAGCAGGACGGCACGATCGGTGAGAAGAACACCTACCCGCGCAGCCGCGACCCGCGAGACATCGAGGGCTGACAGCTTCCAGCCCCCCGCGGACCGGCCTCTTCGGTACGACCGAGGAGGCCGGTCCGCTTCGGCATGCGGCCGAGCGTGGGCTGTCTGGAGCCTGACCCGCCGCGTCGGATAGCGGCCGAGGAGGACCGATCAGGCCGGCACCACGTACGGGAACGTGTCGGCGCGGGCGGCCTTGGTCACGTCCGAGGTGAGGCCGGAGGTCATGCCGGTGTTCAGCACCAGGGAGAACATCACCTCGGGTGCGTTGTCGGCCATCGTGCGACCGTTGCGGACCGCGAAGCCGTAGTTGGCCGCCGTCCCGACCTGGTACGACAGCACGTCCGGATACACCGCCCGCGCGACGCTCCAGCCGTACGCCTCGGGATCGGGCGCGGTCCCGTTCGCCGCGACCACCCGCGCGACCGCGGACGCGATCTCCTCGCCGTCCTCCTTGAGGTCGTTGCTCGGGTGCCGGGCGTTCGCCGGGTTGGAGAAGTCGGTGTCGGTGGGCCAGAAGATCGGCCACATCATCGGGTGGCCGCCACGGTTGATCGGCCGCCACCCCCCGGCGTCGGTCGCCAGCTTGGTGGTGCACCAGACACCGATCTGTGTGCCGTCGCGCAGCATCGGCTCATCCTGGGAGACCTCGAGGACGATCGACTCGACGGTGGTGCCGGCGAAGCTGTTCTTGGCCGCGTCGGGCTTCCACGCCGAGCGGTCGAGCTTCGCGCCGTTCTTGAACGCGGCGTTGACGGTCGCGAGCTGGCCGAGGTCGATGTAGAACGGGTCGGTGATCCGCCCGGCCCAGATCCGGAAGTTCCCACCGCTCGACACCTCCCCGGTCCGACCCTCGACGACGGGGGTGCCCATCGCGGCGTCGTCGCGGGCATCCGCTCCGGTGAGCTCGTAGACCATCAGCGTCTGCTTCCCGGCGCCGTCCGGTTCGCCGAACGCCACCCGGTAGGTCATCTCCTCGAACTCCCCGCCGTTGACGTGAATCTTGAATTCGTAGCGCGCCTCGGCGTGGAAGCCGCGCTTGATGTCGGCCTTCGTCACCGAGCTGTTGACGTCCATGACGAACACGGTCGAGCGGTCACCGTTGAAGACGTACAGGTCGTTGATGTAGAGCTGGCCGTTCTGGGCGGCGAGGGGCGTGTCGAGGTGGTGCGACATGAGTTCACTCCCGGTGCTGCCGGACTTGTTGGGCAAATCCGAACATAGCCGGCATCCTGGTGGCCCTCGCGCCATCGGCCAAATCCCGCGTCCCGCCGGTTGTGCGTCGGCCGATCAGGAGTCGGTGGCCGTGGCGCGGACCGCGGGGGACGCCGTGCGCTGGGGGAGGGCGACGATCGCCGAGCGGAGGCGGTCGAGGGCTTCCGCGCGGGCGCCGGTCAGCGACGGCTCCTCCGTCAGCAGTGCCGGGCGTACCTCGACGTGCCGGGGCAGCTGGGAGAACGCGGTGGTGATGGCGTCGAGCACCGCCGGTTGGCTGCCCCAGGGGCCGCCGACGATGACCAGCCGCGGATCGGCGAGCGCGACGATGGCGGCGAGCACGCCGCTGACGGCGCGCCCCAGGGCGGCACGTGTGGCCACGGTGAGCTGACGGACGCGTTCGACGTCGATGGCCGTCGTGCCGGCGCGGCGCAGGTCGAGGTCGGCGAACACGTCGATGAACCGTGTCGCCTGGCCGTGCGGGCCGATGGTCACCAGGTGGGCGATCTCGCCGGCGAGCCCGGAGTGGCCGCGGCGTACCTCGCCGTCGCTCACGACCGCGCAGCCCAGTCCCTCGCCAAGGAAGACGTAGGCGAAGTCGCCCAGGCCGGTCGGATCGGTGTTCCGTTCGGCCTGTGCCGCCCAGTTGACGTCGTTGTCGACGATGACCGGGCCGTCGACCTGTGGCGCCAGCACGTCGACCGGGTCGAGTTCACCGAGCAGGAACGGCGCGTCGGGCAGTCGGACCAGTCGACCGCTGGCGCGTTCCACCGGGTCGGCCGCGCTGACGACCGCCAGTCGGATCGGCCCTCCGACGCTCTCCCGTGCCTGTGCGGCGGCGGTGCGCAGGGCGGCCGCCACCTGCTCGGCCCGTGCCGGCCGGCTGATGTCGTGCCGGGTCCGCCCGAGGACGTCGCCGTGGGCGTCCACCCGCTCGACCACCACCCCGTCGGGCGCGATGCTGACGGCCAGGGCGGTGCCGGCGGTGTCCGCGAGCGCGTAGTACGAGCCGACCCGGCCGCGCCCGCGCCCGCCGGGTGTCCGTTCCCCGGTGTCCACGACCAGGCCGGCCTCGGTCAGCCGGCGCACGCTCTCGCCCACGGTGGGCTTGGACAGGCCGCTGCGGGCCGCCAGGTCCGCCCGGGTCAGCCGCCGCGCCCGCATCAGCTCCCGCAGCACGTGCTCGTCGGTCAGCGAGCGGAGCAGCTCCAGCGAGGGCTTGGTGGTGGTCACCCCCCGATTCTAGGCAGGAGTCTTGCCTAGAAGGACGACCGGCCCTACAGTCTTTTCCAAGAAGGAGCCCTAACTAGAAGGAGTCGCGCCGTGAACGCCCACCCCTCCCTGGCCGTCACTTCGCTCCCGCCGCTGCCGCACTGGGAGCAGCCCCCGGACGACCTTCCCGCCGCCATCCGCCAGATCAAGGCCGCGCTGCGAGCCCGGATCGAGGCCTCCGGCCGTACGGTCGAGGAGGTGTTCGCGGTCGTCGAGCAGCGGGTCCGGGCGAAGGTCGACGAGATCGCCGCCGACAGGGACCGCGGCGAGACGATCTGGCCGGTCATCGAGTACGCGGACATCGAGGCCGGCACGGTGTCAGCCGAGGCGGTGCAGAAGCTGCGCCAGCGGGGCTGCCTCGTCGTACGCGGACACTTCGACCGCCAGCAGGCCCTCGACTGGGACCGCGACATCGTCGACTACGTGGACGGCAACGGCTTCTTCGACGCGTACCGAGGCCCTGGCGACGACTTCTTCGGCAGTGTGGGGTCGAAGCCCGAGATCTACCCGATCTACTGGTCGCCGGCCCAGATGCAGGCCCGCCAGAGCGACCGGATGGCCCGGGTGCAGGCGTTCCTCAACAGCCAGTGGAAGCACGAGTCCGAGGGCGTGCGGTGGTTCGACCCCAACCGCGACTCGCTCTACCCGGACCGGATCCGCCGCCGGCCGCCGGGCGCCGACTCGGGCGGCCTGGGCACCCACCTCGACCCCGGCACCCTCGACCTGTGGATGACCGAGGCGTACCAGAAGACCTTCCGCCACCTCTTCAGCGGCACGGTCGAGCAGTACGACCCCTGGGACGCCGCCCACCGCACCGCCGGCCCCCAGTATCCCGGCACCACCATGTGCTCGGCCTTCCGCACCTTCCAGGGCTGGACCGCGCTCTCCGACATGGACCACGACCAGGGGGTGCTGCACACCGTCCCGATCCCCGAGGCGATGGCCTACCTGATGCTCCGGCCGCTGCTGGCCGACGTGCCCGCCGACGACATGTGCGGCGTCACGGTCAACCAGGTCTTCCCCGCCAACGAGAGGTGGCACCCGCTGCTCATGCGGGCCCTCGCCGGCATCCCCGACGTCCGGGCGGGCGACTCCGTCTGGTGGCACTGCGACATGATCCACAGCGTGGCTCCCGTGCGGGGTCAACAGGGGTGGGGCAACGTCATGTACATCCCCGCGGCCCCGTGGTGCCCCCGCAACGAGCGGTACGCGGTCGCCGTCCGGGAGGCGTTCGAGACCGGGTCCAGCCCGACCGACTTCCCGGCGGAGCACTACGAGCGTGCCTGGCCCAACCGCTTCCAGCCGGACGGTCTCAACCCCGTCGGGCGGCGCGGGCTCGGCCTCGGCTGACCGCCGCACACGCCAGCGGGCCGCCCGAGTGTGCTGCTCGGGCGGCCCAGGCGCTGGTGGTACGGGTTGCGCGCGTCCTCAGACGCGGGACCACTTCTGGTTCGCGGCGCCGATGCAGTCCCACAGGTGCAGCTTGCCGCCGTTGTTGGGGTTGGCGTCCCGCACGTCCACGCACCGGTTGGCGCTGAGGTTGACCAGGTCGCCGGCGGCGTTGAGCGTGAAGCGTTGGGCGGGATTGCCGTTGCAGGAGACCAGATTGACCTCGGTGCCGTTGGCGGTGCCGGCCCAGGCGGGGTCCATGCACTTGCCCATCGCGCGGACGGTCCCGTCAGAGGCGAACGTCCAGGCCTGCGCCGCGGTGGTGTTGCAGTCCCAGATCTGCAGCTTGGCGCCCTCGACCGGGTCGGCGTTGGGGATGTCGATGCAGCGTCCGCTCTGCGCACCCCTGATCCGGCTGGTGCCGGGGGCCGGGTCGCCGCCACCGCCGGAGGTGTAGCCGGACACCCGGACGTAGTCGACGAGCATCTGCTGCGGGAACTGCGTGGAACCGTCCGGGTAGCCGGGCCAGTTACCGCCGACCGCCACGTTGAGGATCATGAAGAACGGGTGGTCGAACACCCACCGGTTGCCGCCCAGCCGGGCGGGGTCGACCCGGTGGTACTGCACGCCGTCCAGGTACCAGGTGATCACGTTCGGCTCCCAGTCCACCCGGTAGGTGTGGAAACCGTCGGCGAGCGGCCCGCCGAGCGTGCGGCTGCCGGTGATGCCTCCGCCGCCGGAGTAGCCGGGCCCGTGCACGGTGCCGTAGACGGTGTTGGGCTCCCGGCCGATGTTCTCCATGATGTCGATCTCGCCGACGTTGGGCCACCCGCCGCTGCCCGTGCCGAGCATCCAGAACGCCGGCCAGATGCCCTGACCGCGCGGGATCTTGATGCGGGCCTCGAACCGGCCGTACGTCTGGGTGAAGGTGGCCGCGGTGAGCAGCCGCGCCGAGGTGTACTCGCAGCGCCCGTAGTGGCACTGGTAGTTGGCGGGATTGTCCCGACGGGCGGTGATCACCAGGTTGCCCTGCCCGTCGTGGACGGCGTTGCTGGTGCTGTTGGTGTAGTACTGCCGCTCGTTGTTGCCCCAGCCACTGCCGCCGATGTCGAAGCGCCATTTGTTCTGGTCCACGGCTGCGCCGGCCGGAGCGTTGAACTCGTCCTGCCAGGTGATCGGGCCGATGGCGGCCTCGGCCCGGTCGGGGTGCGCCGGGAGGACGAGCGACGCCGCGGTGGCGATGAGAGCGACCGCGGCGAGGACGAGGGGTCGGAAACGGGGGGCGGGACGGGCTTTGAACACGGGGGCTCCTCAGCGAGGGGGTGGCGGAGCTGTGCACCGGAGGCATGAGAGCGCTCTCTACAACGAAGCATGTCGATGTCGTAGCCGTTTTGTCAAGAGTGTTTCCAATGCGACGACAGTCCGTTACCACCTGATGCCGTCGGGTGGCCGCTACGGGTCCGTCAGCACATTCCTCCGATAGGGGTCGAATCGATCCTTCCTATTGCCGTGGGGCGTCCATGGGGGACAGGATGACGAGGCTCGCCGGAAACATCCCCGTAACCTGCGCGCTGCTGGTCTCTGTCACGAGGAAGTGGGAGTCAGTCATGAGCGACGTGTCGACGGCGCTGGGTGTGCGCCTCTACCCGGACCTGGTCGAGCCGGGTGGTCTGGCCCCCGCGCTCATCGAGATCGCTGCGCGCCACCAGCTCGATCTCGGCCGGGTCACCGCCCCCGAGCAGGGGCGTGCGCGGTTCACCTGCGCCGAGCTGCACTCCGACCAGGGCGTGGTCTGCGTCGGGCTGGGTTCTCAGGCCCGGTACTTCATGGTGGACCTTCGGGTTGCCGACGAGGTTCACGCACGAGGCGACGCCATGGACCTCGTCCAGGTGGCCCAGCTGGCCGCGGCCTGGCGGGCCGGGCTGACGCTCGCCGAGCTCACCGCCCGGTTCCCGTTCATGGAGGAGATGAAGCGCCGCCCCGCGCCCGTGGCCCAGGTCAGCTAGCGCGTCAGCAGCGCAGCCGGGGCGGCAACGCCGACCCGGTGGTGGCCTCGCGGTCCAGGTAGGTCGCCTCGACGAAGGTGAGGAAGCGTTCCGCGTCGTTCGCGTTGGAGGCCAGACCGAAGGAGACGCGGACCGCGCCACCGGTCGGCAGCCGCAGCGCCCCGAGGTACTGGTCGATCGTGTCGATCCGCGCGAGCAGCCGCCGGCGCAGCGAACCTCGGCTGATCCCGAACGCGCCCTCACCCGCGCCCGGGTTGCAGAAGCAGCCGGTACGCAGGGAGAAACCGGCCGCCGCGGACTCCTGCGCGACGAGCCGCTCGTCGACCAGGGAGCCGTCCGGGTGGCGGAGGTTGAACGTCACCGTGCCGCCCCGGCCCTCGCCCGTCGCCGGCCCGTACACCTGGACCAGTGGCCGCCCGGTGCGGTGCCGCAGCGTGGTCAGCCGGTGCAGTAGCCACTCGGTGAGCAGGCCGACCCGGGTGTGCACGAGGTCCACGCCGACCGAGTCGAGCCAGCGCAGCCCGAACTCCACGTCCGGGATGCTCAGGAAGTTGAGCGTGCCGTCCTCGAACGCCGACTCGTCGTCCATCGACCGGTGCCAGTCACCCTGCACGCTGACCGCCCGGATCGTGCCGCCGGCGAACCACGGCCGGCGCAGCCGGGCCAGCGCGTCGCGGCGGGCCAGCAGCGCACCGACCCCGGTGGGGTAGCCGAAGAGCTTGTACCAGCTCAGGCAGACGAAGTCGGGCCGGACGGCGCTAAGATCCAGCCGGTTCGTCGGGGCGTACGCGGCGGCGTCGAGCAGCACGTCGTACCCGTGCCGGTGGGCCAGCTCCACCCAGCTCAGCGGGTGCTGCACCCCGGAGAAGTTGCTCTGCGCCGGGTACGCGAACAAGCCCCGAGCGCCGGGCCGACCCCACCGCGCGGCCAGCCCGCCACGGCTGCCGTCCAGCACGTCGACCAGGTCCGCCTCGGCGACCCGCAGCTCCGGGCCGGTCAGCGGTACGTAGCGCACCGGCGCGCCGGCCGCCCGGGCGTACTCGCGGATGCCGTTGACCGAGTTGTGGTTGTCCCAGGTCAGCACGAACGGTGCGGCCCGGCCGAAGTCGTACGCCTCGCCGACCAGTCGGCAGGCGCCGCTGGCGTTCGGGGTGAAGACGACCGCGTACTCCGCCGGGTCGGCGCGGAAGAAGTCGAGCACCGCCTGCCGGGCCGACTCCACCAGCGACCCGGCCGCCTCGGAGGTGGGGTTCTCCGAGTGCGGATTGCTGTAGAGGCCCGCGAGCAGCCGGTCGTGGTGGGCTCGCACCTGGGCCTGTGCGGCCACCCCGGCCCCGGCGTAGTCGAGGTAGACGTGGCCGTGCCGGTCGAGATGCTGATACTCGGTGGCGCGCAGTTCGTCGAGCCGGGCCGTGCCGGCGTACCCCGCCAGGGTGGCTGGCGTGGTGCCGGCGGAGGCGGGGGATGTCGGCTCAGGAGGCACGGTGGGGCTCCCGCCGGACCAGCACCACCCAGGTGGCGCCCAGGAAGAGCACCACGAAGCCGCCGAGCACCAGCCAGTTCACCCACACCGGCCGGGAGAAGCTGTCGCCGTACGTCGCCAGCAGGGGCGGACCGAGCGGGGAGGCGCCGTCCCGCCAGAGCCGCTCCACCCCGGCCGTGTGGCCCAGGCCCTCGAACGCCCACCGGTTCGACATCGCGTAGCTGAGCCACTGACCGCCAACCGCCATGGCCGGCACGGGCAGGATCGCGCCGACGAACAGCACCTGCGGGAAGCAGAGCATCGGCAGCATGAGCGTCGCCTGGGCGGCGTCCGACACGGCCGCGGAGCACAGCAGGCCGAGGGTGAGCGCGGCGGCCGAGGACAGCAGCAGCGTCGTGTACAGGGCGGCGAAGTCTGCGCCGTCGACCGGTGGCAGCCGGTCGATGCCGCGCAGCACACCGAGCAGGGCGAGGTCCACCAGGGCCAGCAGTGGCAGCAGCACGGCCACCTTCGCCACCAGGTACGGCACCAGGCGGACACCCGCCAGCCGCTCCCGGCGCAGGATCGGCAGCTCGGTGCAGATCTGGAGCAGGCCGTAGGTCAGCCCGAAGAAGAAGCCCCCGAACGCGATCCAGAACAGGATCATCACGGTCACGGTCGGGCTCGGGTGCGCCGGGTCGAACGCCCCGGGGCGGAACAGCAACGCGAACATGCCGAGCACCATCAGCGGCGAGCCGAGCAGGATCGCCAGGGTGAGCCGGTTGCGGGCGACGATCTCGGCGTTGCGTGCGGCGAGGACGGCCAACTGGCGCAGCCGGCCGACCTGCCGCTGCCCCGGGGGTGAGGCGCCCGGACGGCCCGAGCGGGTCGGCGGGTCGGTGTCGCGGTGCGCGGCGAAGCGGTCGGGCCACGCGGCCGGGTCCGTCTCCTCGTCGAGCCGCAGGTGCACCTCGGCGAGGGACGCCAGGCCGAAGAACCCCCGGGCGTCCGCCGGCGTGCCGGCGAACGCCAACCGGCCCTGACGGGTCAGCACGACGACCCGGTCGCAGTGGTCCACGTCGGTGATCTGGTGGGTGGTGAGCACCACCGTGGTGCCGGCGTCGGCGAGCGTACGCAGCACCCGGAGCAGGTCGACGGCGATCGCCGGATCCAGCCCGGAGGTGGGCTCGTCCAGGAAGAACACGCCCGGCCGGGTGAGCAGCTCGACGGCGATGCTGGCGCGTTTGCGCTCCCCGCCGCTGAGCCGGCCCACCGCGACGGCGGCCCGTTCGGTCAGCCGCAGCGCGGCGAGCACCTCGGCGACCCGGCCGGTCACCTCGGCCGGGCCGGCGTCGGGTGGCAGGCGCAGTCGGGCCGCGTACCGCAGCGTGCGTTGCAGGGGCAGCTCGCGGTGGATGATGTCGTCCTGCGGGACGTAGCCGATCGGGCCCTCGCCGTCGTAAGACACCGTGCCCGTGGCCGGTGGCCGTATCCGGGCGAGCGTCTCCAGCAGGGTGGTCTTGCCGGCGCCGCTGGCGCCGATGATGGCCACCACCTCGCCCGGCCGGACGGCCAACGAGATGTCGTCCAGGATCGCTCGCCCGTCCCGGACGCGCTGACCCAGGCCGCTGCCCGTGATGCCGACGCCGGTACGCGGGGGAGAGGTCGTCTGCTCGGTCGTCATGTGCGGTGTGCCCGATCCGGTGGGGGAGTGGTCCGCCTGAATATCGTGCATCGCCGATGCTACGTCCGGCCGCCGACTTCCCGGTCTCGACCGGCGCGGCGTTCGTGCCACCTGTTCGGTGGCATGAACGCCGCGGCTGCGGGAAGAACGTCGTCCGCCGCCGGAGTGGGGGAGTCGGGATGAGGGCCGTCGTCTACGCGGACGTCCGCACCGTCGCGGTGCGGGAGGTGCCGGACGCGACGCTGGAGGCGGAGACCGACGCGCTCGTGCGGATCACCTCCACCGCCCTGTGCGGCACCGACCTGCACATGTACGACGGGCGCACCGGCGCCGACCCCGGCCTGGTGCTCGGTCACGAGCCGCTGGGCGTGATCGAGCAGGTGGGCGGCGCCGTGCAGACGGTCCGCCCGGGCACCCGGGTGGTGATCCCCACCCACCTGTTCTGCGGGACCTGCGTGATGTGCGCCCGTGGGCTCTCGGCGGCGTGCCTGCGTGCCCGGGCCGAGGCGCCGGGTGCCGCGTACGGCTACGCCGGGATGGGCCCGTACCGGGGCGCCCAGGCCGACCTGCTGCGGGTGCCGTGGGCCGACGCGAACTGCGTACCCCTGCCGGGGGAGCCGGGCGACGGGTACGAGGACGACTTCGTGCTGCTCGCCGACGCGTTCGTCACCGGCTGGCACGCCGCCGCGACCCTCGCCGGGGTCCAGGCCGGCGACACGGTGGCCGTGTTCGGCGCCGGCGCCATCGGCCTGCTCAGCGCCTACTCGGCGTTGATCCGGGGGGCCCGGGTCGTGTACTGCGTGGACGGGGTGGACGCCCGGCTCGACAAGGCCGGTGAGATCGGCGCGGTGCCGGTCGACTTCCGCCGGGGAGACCCGGTCGAGCTGATCCGCGCGGACCGCGCTCGGGCGGGGCTGCCGCTGGGCGAGGAGAAGCTGGGTGGGATCGACAAGGTCATCGACGCGGTCGGGTTCCAGGCCCGCGACCGCGTACGCCCCGACCAGGAGCGTCCCGACCAGGTCATCGCCGACGCTGCCCGGCTGGTCAACGCCGCCGGCGCCATCGCCGTCGCCGGGGTGTACCCGGACAAGGACCTGCATCCCGGCCCCGGTGCGAACGCCCACGAGGACCTGGTCGCACCCTGGGGGACGCTGTTCAGCAAGGGCGTCTCGGTCCGCTTCGGCCGTACCCACGACCGCCGCTACACGGTGCTGCTGCGCGACCTGGTCGTCTCCGGCCGGGCCCGGCCCAGCGTGATCGTCACCCACCACGGCGCCCTCGCCGACGCCCCCGAGCTGTACCGCAGCTTCGACCGCCGGGAGAACGGGGTGATCAAGGCGGTGCTGCGCCCGTGAGCGCCGGTCGGCCGGCCCTCAGAGGTTGAGTGGCACCGGGTCGGTCGCCAGCTCCCGCAACCGTCCACCCGGGTCGGGCACCAGCCGCCGGGCCGACAGATCCAGCAGCCCGCCCACCCCGGTCAGCCGCGCCACCGGGGTCCCGTCCGCGCGGGTGTAGTCCTGGTCGATGTGGAACGCCCGACCCTCGCCCCAGCGGAACTGGCAGGTGACATCGACCTCGTCGCCGCCGCGCAGCTCCCGCAGGTACGTCACGGTCACCTCCATGGCGACCGGTCCGACGCCCGCGGCGAGCAGCCGGTCCTGCGGGATGCCGGCGGCGCGCAGGCACTCCCACCGGGCGTGCTCGGCGTACTGGAGGTAGACGGCCTGGTTCAGGTGGCCCTGGGTGTCCAGCTCGTAGCCGCGGACGGTGATGCGTACCTGGAAGGGATCTGCCATGTGCCGAGGGTAGTGGGACGCCACCGACCAGGAGGGCGTGCGATGGGCCACATTCACGACGGCGAGTCCCTCGGATGGCCGCGCGGCCGACGCCTTCGTCAAGATCGTCGGCAGGACACAGCAGGACGACGATGTCGACCCATTCTTCCTGCTCCTGGCCGCGTTGAGCGGCGTGGATCACATCGCGGCCCCCGGCCCACCCGCGTCGTCCCGGCCGTGGGGGCCCGGGACCGGCCGAATCAAGATCGTTCGATCGCGCTGGGCGCTCGGGGAGCTGTCCTGCGGCGGATCTTCGGGCGTCGTGCCTGGTGGGGGCCCTGCCGGCAGTGGCTGGTGTCGATCAAGGCGCATTTCCTCCTTGATCGACGTGCGACGAGTGCGCCGGAGATGCGGATGGGGCAGCGGGGGCTGCCGGGACCGGGCGAACACTGTGCTACGTCTATATTGCCGGATTGTTACATTTTCAACAGGCCCTCGCCTTGCGGATGACCCTTCCACCGCAATACGTTGCCGTCAACAACAAAACCGAGTGAAGGTCAAACCTTCCGGAGGCACCGATGACGTTGGCGAGGTGGTACGAGCGATGAGCGACGTGCCCATCCTCCTTGAGATGCGTTCCATCACCAAGGAGTTCCCCGGAGTCAAGGCCCTCTCCGACGTCAACCTGGTGGTTCGCGCCGGCGAGATCCATGCCATCTGCGGCGAGAACGGCGCGGGCAAGTCCACGCTGATGAAGGTCCTCAGCGGGGTCTACCCGTATGGCACGTACGACGGCCAGATCATCTACCAGGGCGCGGAGACCCGGTTCTCCGACATCCGCGCCAGCGAGAACGCCGGTATCGTGATCATCCACCAGGAGCTCGCGCTCATCCCGGGCATGTCGATCACCGAGAACATCTTCCTCGGTAACGAGCCGCGCAAGCGGGGCGCGATCGACTGGACGGCCGCGAACCGGATGGCGCTGGACCTGATGGCCCGGGTCGGTCTCGAGGAAGACCCGGACACCCTGATCAAGGACATCGGTGTCGGCAAGCAGCAGCTCGTGGAGATCGCCAAGGCGTTCGCCAAGGACGTGAAGCTGCTCATCCTGGACGAGCCGACGGCCGCCCTGAATGAGGCGGACTCCCGGCACCTGCTGGACCTGCTGCGCGGCTTCCGCTCGCGTGGCATCACCTCGATCATGATCTCGCACAAGCTGAACGAGATCGAGGCGATCGCCGACCAGATCACCATCCTCCGCGACGGCCGGACGGTCGAGACGCTGGACGTCAAGGCGGACGGCGTCGACGAGGACCGGATCGTGCGGGGCATGGTCGGTCGCGAGCTGAGCAGCCGGTTCCCGGAGCACACGCCGAAGATCGGCGAGGTCTTCTTCGAGGTTCGCGACTGGAACGTCCGGCACCCGATCTCCGCCGAGCGCCAGGTCTGCAAGAACGAGAGCTTCGTGGTGCGCCGCGGCGAGATCGTCGGCTTCGCCGGCCTGATGGGCGCCGGCCGCACCGAACTGGCGATGAGTGTCTTCGGCCGCTCCTACGGGGTGTACGAGTCGGGCACGATCATCAAGGACGGCAAGGAGATCGTGCTGAAGTCGGTGGCGGACGCCATCGACAACGGGCTCGCGTACGTCAGTGAGGACCGCAAGGCGATCGGTCTCAACCTGCTCGACGACATCAAGGCGTCGACGGTGGCCGCCAAGCTGTCCAAGATCTCGCACCACGGCGTCCTCGACGAGGTGGAGGAGTACAAGGCGGCCGAGGCGTACCGCAAGGAGTTGCGGACCAAGGCCCCGACGGTCGACGAGAGCGTCTCCAAGCTCTCCGGCGGCAACCAGCAGAAGGTGGTGCTGGCGAAGTGGATGTTCACCGACCCGGACCTGCTGATCCTCGACGAGCCGACGCGCGGCATCGACGTGGGTGCCAAGTACGAGATCTACGGCATCATCCAGCGGCTCGCCGACCAGGGGAAGGGCGTCGTCGTCATCTCCTCGGAGCTGCCTGAGCTGATCGGGCTCTGCGACCGCATCTACACCGTGTTCGAAGGCACCATCACGGGCGAGATCGCCCGGGCGGACGCCACCCCGGAAAACCTCATGAAGCAGATGACCTCTACGAAGAAGATGCTGACACGATGAGCCGATTGAAGGACCTTCAGAAGAACCTGTTCGGAGGCACCACCTCCAACGCTCGCCAGTTCGGGATGATCTTCACCCTGGTGGCGATCGTCGTCCTGTTCCAGATCCTGACCGACGGCCTGACCCTGCGGTCGGACAACCTGATCGCGCTGTTCCAGCAGAACTCGTACATTCTGATCCTGGCCATCGGCATGCTCATGGTGATCGTGGCCGGGCACATCGACCTCTCGGTCGGCTCCGTCGCCGCCTTCGCGGGCATCCTGGTGGCCAAGTCGATGTCCGACTGGTCGCTGCCCTGGCCCGTCGCCATCCTCTTCGGCCTCGCGATCGGCGCGATCATCGGCGCCTGGCAGGGCTTCTGGGTGGCGTACATCGGGGTCCCGGCGTTCATCGTCACCCTGGCCGGCATGCTGCTGTTCCGTGGTGGCAACCAGTACATCGGTAACGCCAACACGATCCCGGTGCCGGAGGGCTTCCGGGAGATCGGCTCCGGCTTCCTGCCCGAGTTCGGTCCGAACACCGGCTACAACAACGCCACGCTGCTGCTCGGCCTGGCCGCGGCGGTGGCCGTGGTGTGGCGCGAGATCCAGGCCCGCAAGACCCGTCGGGCGATGGACGCCGACCCGGCGCCGATGTGGATCTCGGTCCTGCGGATGGCCATCATGGTCGGGGTGATCGCCTTCGCGGCGCTGCGTTTCGCCAGCGGTCGTGTCGGCACCAGCTTCCCGATCTCCGGCATCATCCTGCTGGCCCTGGTGATCGCGTACTCCTTCTACACCCGCAACACGGCCGGTGGCCGGCACATCTACGCGGTGGGCGGCAACTCCCGGGCGGCCGAGCTGTCCGGCGTGAAGCTCAAGCGGGTCAACTTCTTCGTCATGATGAACATGTCCGTCCTGGCCGCGCTGGCCGGCATGATCTTCGTGGCCCGTTCGGCGGCCTCCGGACCGCAGGACGGCAACGGCTGGGAACTGGACGCCATCGCCGCGGTCTTCATCGGTGGCGCGGCCGTCTCCGGCGGCATCGGCACCATCAGCGGGTCGATCGTTGGTGGTCTCGTCATGGCCGTGCTCAACAACGGCCTGCAACTGATGGGCGTCGGCACCGACCGCGTCCAGATCATCAAGGGCCTGGTCCTGCTGCTGGCCGTCGCGATCGACGTCTACAACAAGAGCCAGGGGCGCTTCTCCATCATCGGAAGTCTGATGCGACCGTTCCGTCGCGACGACTCCGCCTCACCCGCCTCACCGCCGGAAGCGGAGCGCGAGCCCGCCAAGGCAGCGGTGTCCGGCTGACGGCCACCGACCTCTCCACCCCTTCTCAATTCCCAGAAAGGCAAGTCCGAGATGCGTAAATTCTTCGGCACGTCGGTGGTGGCCATCAGCGCCGCCGCCATGCTGGCCCTCGCCGGCTGCGGCTCCGGCCGTGACGGCGAGTCCGGTGGCTCCAGCGGAGACGCCAAGGGCTTCGCGGCGAACTCCCTGATCGGCGTGGCCCTGCCGGCCAAGACCTCGGAGAACTGGGTCCTCGCCGGTGACCTGTTCACCAACGGTCTCAAGGAGGCCGGTTTCCAGGCTGACGTGCAGTACGCCGGCGCGTCGACCACGGTGGCCGACCAGCAGGCCCAGATCACCGCGATGACGACCAAGGGTGCCAAGGTCATCGTCATCGGCGCGACCGACGCCGCGCAGCTGTCGACCCAGGTCGCCGCGGCCCACGCCGCCGGCGCGAAGGTCATCGCGTACGACCGGCTCATCACCAACACGCCGGACCTCGACTACTACGTCGCGTTCGACAACTTCAAGGTCGGCCAGCTCCAGGGCCAGGCCCTGCTGGACGGCATGAAGGCCAAGAAGCCGAACGGCCCGTACAACATCGAGCTGTTCTCCGGCTCGCCGGACGACAACAACGCCGGTGTCTTCTTCAACGGCGCGATGAGCGTGCTCAAGCCGGAGATCGACAAGGGCAACGTGGTCGTCGCCTCGAAGCAGACCGACGTCAAGCAGACCGCCATCCAGGGCTGGAAGGCCGAGGGTGCGCAGGCCCGCATGGACCAGCTGCTGACCTCGACCTACGGCAACAAGGAGCTGGACGGCGTCCTCTCCCCGAACGACACCCTGGCCCGCGCGATCATCACCTCGATCAAGGGTGCTGGCAAGCAGGTCCCGATCGTCACCGGTCAGGACTCCGAGGTCGAGTCGGTCAAGTCGATCGTCGCTGGCGAGCAGTACATGACGATCAACAAGGACACGCGGAACCTGGTCAAGGAGACCATCAACATGGTCAAGGCCCTCCAGGCCGGTAACACCCCGCAGGTGAACGACACCAAGTCCTACAACAACGGCAGCAAGGTCGTCGACACGTACCTGCTCCCGCCGGTCGCCGTCACCAAGGCGAACGCGGCTGAGGCGTACGCCAACGACCCGAAGCTCGCGCCGCTCACCAAGTAAGCACACGGTAGGCAGCAACGCCGATGGGTCCCGGATCTCCTCTTCCGGGACCCATCGTCGTCCTGGCACCCCCGCACCAGCCGGTGCCGATCCGGAAGGAGGTCTGACCGTGGCGACACCCGTCCGGGCCAGGCCCGCCGGCGTCGGCCGTAACGCGGAATCCCCGCTGCCCTCGGTCCCCGGCGCCAGCCAGGAGGAGATCCGGCGGCAGAACCTCGGCGCCGTCCTGCGCTACGTGCACCTGCAGGGGCCGACGTCCCGGGCCGAGCTGACCAGCCGGCTCGGCCTCAACCGCAGCACCATCGGCGCTCTCGCGGCCGACCTGGTCGCCAGCGGTCTGGTGACCGAGGAGGCGCCGACCACCGCCCGCCGTGCCGGCCGCCCCTCGCTGGTGGTCAGCCCTCGCTCCGACCGGGTCTACGCCCACGCCCTCAGCATCGACGGGGACCGGCTGCGCGCCGCCCGCGTGGGCCTCGGCGGTCGTGTGCTCGACCTGCGTGAGGTCGCCCGCCCCGGTGGCATGTCGGCAGCCGACGCGGTCCGGCCGCTGGCCGACCTCGTCCGCGACATGGAACGCTCCGTGGCCGCCGACGCGCTGCTGGTCGGCGGCGCGGTCGCGGTCACCGACACCACCCGAGACGGGGACGGCGTGATCCGGATCGCCGGCGTCGACGAGACGCTCGGCGTCGCGCTCGGGGCCGAACTCACCGACGGCCCGGGTTTCGTGGCCGGCGACCTGGCCGACATCGCCGGCCTGGCCGAGCACATCCGGGGCGTGGCCGCCGGCGTCGACGATCTCATCTATCTGCATGGTGACCTCGGCGTCAGCGCCGGCCTCATCGTCGGTGGCCGACTGGTGGTCGGGCACCGGGGCCACAGCGGCAAGGTCGGTCACATGGTGGTCAACCCGAACGGGCTGCCCTGCGGCTGTGGCTCCCGTGGCTGCTGGGAGACCGAGATCGGTGACGCCGCGCTGCTGCGACACGCCGGCCGGAACCCCGAGGAGCGTGGGGCGGTGGCCGAGGTGCTGCGCGCGGCGGCGGACGGCGACCCGATCGCCCGGCAGGCGGTCGAGCGGGTCGCCGACTGGCTCGGCTTCGGCGTGGCCAACCTGGTCAACGTGGTCAACCCGGACGCCGTGGTGTTCGGCGGCTCGCTGCGCGACATCTTCGTCGCCGGCGCGGACACGGTCCGCAGCCGGTTGGCGGCCATGCCACTGCCGTTCTCCCGGGAGCACCTGCGGCTGGAGCCGGCCGCACTCGGCTGTGACGCCGTCCTGGTCGGCGCCGCCGAACTGGCCTTCGACAAGCTGCTGGCCGACCCGCTGAACGTCGGCGTCGCCGGCCAGTCGGGTGCCGACGACCCGGCGTAGTGCCGCCGTGGGTGAGCCACGCGCTGTCCGTGTCGGCGCCCGACCGGGCGAGGCGTGCTCGCCCGGTCGGCACGCCATCGGTCAGCCGGCGGGGCGCAGCACGCGCCCAGGGCCGGCCGCGTTGTCGGCCGCCGCCTGGGTGCGCTGGGCGCCGGTGACGCAGACGTCGTCGCCGAGGAACGCCTCGCGCCACACGTAGCCGGCGACGCAGGTGTGCGGGCCGTACGGGCCGCTGACCCAGCGGCTCGCGGCGACCGCGTTGTCGGCGAGCACCTGTGAACGGGTCGCGCCGGTCACGCAGACGTAGTCGGACTGGTCCGCGTCGCGCCAGACGTACCCGCTGACGCAGGTGTTCGGGCCGGACACCAGCCGGGCGGGGTTGCGCCGCGACGCGGCGGCGGCGTTGTCCGCGGCGGCCTGGGTGCGCTGGGCGCCGGTGACGCAGACGTCGTCGCCGGCGTACGCCTCGCGCCACACGTAGCCGCTGACGCAGGTGTGCGGGCCGTACGGGCCGTTCACCCAGCGGCTCGGCGCGGCGGCGTTGTCCGCCCACACCTGGCTGCGGGTGGCGCCGGTGACGCAGACCAGGTCACCGGGGCGGGCCTCCCGCCAGACGTACCCCTGGAGGCAGCGGTTGACCACGTCGGTGGTCACCGTCACCGACGCGGCGTTGCCGGACACCCAGTTCACGCCGATCTGCACGCCGTTGGCGTTGAGCGACTGGGCCGGCCCGCCGCCGGGCCCGGTGCGCAGCAGGGTGGGGGTGCCGTTGCGGACCTCGTGCAGCAGCACCGTGTCACCCGGGATGCCGGCGCTCCAGCCGGTCTTCCGGCGGAACTCGACGGTGTAGTAGTGGAACAGGTCGGCCGGGTCGAACGGGATCCGGACCAGCTGCGGGCCGCTCGCCGCGGGCACCTCCAGCGGCGCCAGGGTGAGGGTGCGCGAGCCGACCCCGTCGGCGGCCATGGTGAACACCCGGTTCTTGGGCAGCCAGCCCAGCTCGTCACGGTGCGGCCCGTTGAGCCCGACCGCGCTGGTGCCGTAGTTCGCGGTGGCGAAGGCGTAGATGTGCATCGCGCTCATCTCGTCCCACGGGTCGTCGTACTCGCCGGGCTGGGACCATGGCGCGTTCTGGTAGGTGGTGTCGTTGGAGAACGAGTGGCCCAGGTTGTAGCCGTGCAGCATCTCGTGCGCGGCGAAGCCGACGTTCCAGGCGCCGGGGTCGAGCAGCACCCGGCCGCCGGCCGCGCCGGAATCCACCCAGTCGTTGAGCATGACCGCGATCCGGTTGCCGGCGGGCACCCCGTAGCCGGCGGCCGCGGCGGTGTCCACGCAGCGCTGGATGCGGGTCCACCGGTCGATCGACTGGAACTGCGCCAGCGTGTACGGCATCGTGTACCAGCCCCGGACCACCGAGCCGGCCAGCGACACCCGACCGCCGGACTGGTCGGCGAGGTAGTCCGCCACACCGCCCGTGCCGACACCGGCCGCGGTGAGGAAGTTGGCGAAGTGCGACGGCGGTCGCGGCTCGGCCGGCTTGTCGCTGAACTTGCACAGCAGCACCGACCAGGCGGTCGCGTTGCGAATCGGGCTGGCGGTCGCCGGCGCGGCCGGTAGCGCCACCGCGCCCAGGACGGCGCAGGCGAGCGCCACGGTCGACGCGGCGACCCGGCGGAGGATTGTGGACTTCACTCGTACGCTCCCATCCCTGCGGCCCGACCGACGCGGGCCCTGCGGTCCACATCGGAGCACTCGTGGTGATCGGATGGGCACGTTCAGTCGCGTTGGCGACGGGCTGGAATCCGACTCCATGGGTTCCCCCGCTGTCGGGGGTCGCCGTTAGGCTCGACGTCGTGGTGCATCAGCTGGGCCGGGCGCAGGCGCGGCGGATCGCCGTCCGGGCCCAACTGCTCGCCGCCCCGCGGCCGACCGACCTGCTGACCGTGGTGCGTCAGCTGACGCTGCTGCAGATCGACCCGACGGCCGCCGTCGCGCCGAGCGCTGACCTGGTCGCCTGGAGCCGGCTCGGCCCGTCGTACCGGCCGGCCGAGTTGCAGCGGGCGCTGGAACGGGACCGGTCGCTCTTCGAGCACCAGGCGATGGTGCGGCCGATGGACGATCTGGGGCTCTACCTTGCCGCCATGGCGGCAAGGCCGAGTCACGAGCGGCAGCGCGAGTGGCTGCGCGCCAACGACTCGTTCCGCCGCGACGTGCTCGACCTGCTCGGCCGCTCCGGGCCGCTGCTCTCCCGCGACATCCCGGACACGTGCGTCGTGCCGTGGCCGTCGTCGGGGTGGACCAACAACCGCAACGTCACACAGATGCTGGAGTTCCTGGTCCTGCGCGGCGAGGTGGCGATCGCCGGCCGCCAGGGCCGGCAGCGACTGTGGGACGTGGCGCAGCGGGTCTACCCGCCCGGCACGCCCGTCGTCCCGCTGGAGCGGGCGCTGCGGCTCCGCAACGAGCGGCGGCTGCGGGCGCTGGGCATCGCCCGGGAGCGGGCGGTGGTCGTCCCCGGCGAGCCGGCGGACGTCGGCGAGGCCGGTGAGCGGGCGGTCGTCGAGGGCGTCCCGGGGGTCTGGCGGGTGGACCCGGCCGCGCTCGGGCAGCCCTTCACCGGGCGTACGGCGGTGTTGTCGCCCTTCGACCGGCTGGTGCACGACCGGGTCCGCCTCGCCGAGCTGTTCGAGTACGAGTACGTGCTGGAGATGTACAAGCCGAAGGCCAGCCGACGGTGGGGCTACTTCGCGTTGCCGATCCTGCACGGCGACCGGCTGGTCGGGAAGGTCGACGCCACCGCGGACCGCCGGCGCGGTGCCTTCACCGTGCACGCCATCCACGAGGACGTGCCCTTCACCCCGGAGCTGACCCGGGCCCTGCACGACGAGCTGCGCGACCTCGCGGCCTGGCTGAAACTGACCGCCGAGGGCCTGCGCTGACGGGTGATCGCCAGGCCCCGTGGCCCCGACGACCACCCGTCCCGAGCTAGGCGATCCGGCGGACCCGGCGGACGGCGAGATACAGCAGGAGTAGGGCCAGGGCGACGAAGATGCCGGTCTCGATGCCCTGGAACAGCCAGAACCGGTCCGCCGGCTGGTAGAGCTGCCAGTTGTACGCGCCCGGCTCGAGGCCCAACTCGGACCCACAGATCCGACCGTCCGGTCCCTTTCCGCCCGGCGGACACTGGATCCGGGTGTCCTCGGCGATCATCGTCCCGTCGGGGTTGCGGACGCCCTGGGTGAGGATCCAGTCACCCCGGCTGATCTCCGGAGGCCCGTCCCTTTCGATCGGGAAGGTCTGGGTGCGGGCGGGCTGGTAGTGCGGGCGGGCCAGGATCTCCACCGCCGCCCGTACGCCGATGAACCCGGCCAGGGTGATGCCCATGGCGGGCAGCATCCGCTTCCACACCGTCCCGGCGAAGACGCCGAGGGCCACCGCGAAGAGGGTGTACCCGATCGGGACGACCCCCTGCAGGTCGAAGACGATCACGCCGAGCCGGCCCTCCTGGGCGGCCTGGGTCAGCGGGTCGACCCACCACGAGATGCCCAGCCCGTAGCCGACCGCGAGGACCACCACGGCCGCGCCGACCAGCCCGAACTTCACCAGCGCCCAGCGGGTCCTGCCCACGCCCTGGGTCCAGACGAAGCGGTGCGTGCCGTGCTCCACCTCGCGGGCGACCAGCGGTGCGCCCCAGAACAGGCCGACCAGGATCGGCAGGGTGATCAGCAGCACGGCCAGCAGGTTGAGGCTGCCGTAGCGGTTGCTGAAGCGGTGGAAGGCCGCGTCGCAGCCCTCCCGGGTCGCGGCGGCCAGGTTCGGGTCGTTCAGTTGGCGTACGCACTCCGCCAGCCCGAGGTCGGCGAAGCTGCTCCGCATCGACAGGCCGATCGGCACCATCAGGGCGGCCAGCGCCGCGAACCCCAGCAGGGTGAAGAACGCCTGCTTGCGGTGTTGCCGCCAGGTCAGCCAGATCATGCCGGGACCCCCCATTCGCTGTGCTTGGTCTGTGCGGTGCCCTCGGCCAGGTAGGCCAGGACGACGTCCTCCAGGCCGACCTCGCGCACCGTCCAGGCGGGATCGGTGACCGGGCCGTCGGTGCGCACCAGCAGCGTGGACTGCCGGTCGGTGTGGCTGGCTCGGACGACGACGGCGACGCCCCCGATCGGGCCGCCGTCGTGCCGTGGGCCGATCAGCTGCCGGTGCCCGGCCACCAGGTCGTCGACCGCGCCGGCGAGCTGCACCTGGGCGGCGTTGAGGACGATCAGGTAGTCGCAGACCCGTTCCAGGTCGGTCAGCAGGTGCGAGGAGAGCAGGACGGTGGTGCCCGAATCCGCGACGCTGCCCATCAGCGACTGGAGGAACTCGCGCCGGGCGAGGGGGTCGAGGCTGGCGACCGGCTCGTCGAGCAGCAGCAGCCGGGGCTGTTTGGCCAGCGCCAGGGCGAGCGCCACCTGGGCACGTTGCCCACCGGAGAGTTTCCCGACCGGCCGGTCCGGCGGTATGCCGAGTTGGGCCAGCCGCGTACGGGCCAACGACGCGTCCCACCGCCGGTTCAGCTTGCCGCCGGCGATGACCAGCTCCGCGGCGGTGAAGTCCCGGTACAGCGGGGTGTCCTGAGCGACGAACCCGATGTCGGCCAGGCCCTCCGTGTCGCCGTACGGCGACCTGCCGAACACCCGCACCGCGCCCGCGTCGGGCTTGAGCAGCCCCACGGACAGGTGCAGCAGCGTGCTCTTGCCGGCGCCGTTCGGCCCGACCAGCGCGGCGATCCGGCCGGCCGGCAGGTGCAGCGAGCAGTCCCGCAATGCCCAGGTGCTGCCGTACCGCTTGCCCAGCCGGTCGGCCTCCAAGACCATGTCCATCCTCTGTCCTCTCGTCCCGCTCGCTTGTGCTCGCTGCTGTGCCTGATAGTTCGCTCGCGTGCGCTCGCTCACGCCACCGCTTCGCGGCGGCGCGAGCGCCTGCTGCTGTGCCTGATGGTTCGCTCGCTTGCGCTCGCTCACGCGAGCTCCTTCTGCGGGGTGTCGTCGGCGAGGGTGGCCCGCAGCGTGGTCTCCACCAGGGCGACGACGTCCTCGGCCGTGAGGCCGGCGGCGTGCGCCCGGTGCAGCCACGCGACCAGGTCTTCGCGCAGCTCGGCCTGGTTGGGCAGGGACGCGCCGGCCAGGGTGCGCTGGACGAACGTGCCCACCCCCGGCCGGCCACCGACCAGACCCTCGATCTCCAGCTCGCGGTACGCCTTCAGCACCGTGTTCGGGTTGATCGCCAGCGACTGGGCGACGTCCCGGACCTTTGGCAACTGGTCGCCCGGCACCAGCAGACCGACCCGCAGCGCCTGTTTCACCTGCTGCACGAGCTGCATGTAGGTGTTCACCTTCGACCGGCTGTCCAACACGAACTCGATCACTCGAGATGATCCTTTCTGTTGTCCTACGACAGTAGGACTAATAGACAGCTTCATCGGGAGCCGCACCGCTGTCAAGGGCGACGCGGCACGTCACCCGAACGGGTCGGGGTGTTGGCACCGGCGGGCCAGGATCTGGCACCGACGGGTCACCCGGCCGGGAAGGGCGAGAGCACGCGATCCGTGTGGACGGGAGGTGTTCGATGGTCACCAACGAACTCGCGGTGACGACGGCGACGCCGTTGCAGATCGCCGGCTGAGCCGGGCCGGGCGGGAGCCGGGCGGGGCGTGTAGGCCGAGGCGGAGCGGGTACCGCGTTCGGGCTGGTCCCCAGGGCGTGACCGGCGACGAGCCGAGGTGCCGTGCCGTACTGCGGAAGGGTCCTGCCGTGGGGTCGTACCGGATCGGGTGGGCGGGCGGAAGCCGGGTGCGACCGGATCGGGCGGCCGGCAGGCCGCTGACCAGGCTCGCCACGGCGGGCCTCGCGGCGCACGTCTTCTTCGAGCTGGGCGCCGGCGTCGGCATGCCGGCGGCCTCCGTCCTCGGCCCGGTGCCCGCCGCCGGGCTGTGGGCCCTGGGCTCCGGGGCGCTGTGGCGGACGGCCGGCACCCGCCCCGCGTCCAGCGACCGGGTCTTCGCCGTCTGCAACGGCGTGGGGCTGGCCGCAGTGACCGCCCACCTGCGGGGCTGGCCGCGCCAGCGCACCCGGCTGGGCCTGCCCTGGCTGCGCGAGTGCGAAGGGCTGGGGCCGGAGCTGATGCGGTACTACAACCCCATCCTGTACACCGCGGGCGCGGCGGCCCTGGGCGCGCTGCTGCGGGAGAACCGTTCGGCGCCGCGCTACCTGCCGCTGCTGACGCTCGGCCTGGTGCCGCTGCTCATCGTCACACAGCACGCCGAGCACTGGCGGCTGCGCGCGATCGCCCGCCAGCGCCCGGGCTGGTGGAACCGCAGGCTGCGGCGACTCGACTGAAACACCCGGTCAGGTCCGGCGGCCCTCGTCGCGGGTGGGGATCCCCTGACGCTGTTCGAGGGCGTCCGCCGGGTTGGCATCGGCCGGAAGCGACGTCGCATCCTCCAGCGTGCCCGCCGGTAGGGCACCCTGCTCCGCCAGGTCGGCCTCGGACGCCTCCGGGTCCACGTCACCCGACATCCGGTCCGGCGGCCCCGGGTCGATCGCGTCCTGCCGTTGCTCGAGGGCGTCCGCCTCCGGCGGAGGAGTCACATCATTCTGCTCGTCCCGATACGTGCTCATCGCGGCCTCCTGCCGGCGGGTGTCGACATGCCGCCTACCCGTCACCGTCGCGCTCACGCCTGGTGCCACCATCCGAGCACCGGCCGGAGGTCGCTCCGCGGACCGTGGTGGCGGCGCCGAGGTCGACCGGAGCCGGGCCGCGGCCCGAGCAGACCAGCGACCCCACCTGACCGCCGGCGAGGATCGGCGCCGTCGCGGTGCCGGCCAGCACCAGCGGACCGGTCACCCGCGCCCCCACCACCGTGACGTGGTCGGTGGTGCCGGTCAGGGTCACCGCGCCGCGTACGTCGGTGTTCAACAACTCGACGGTGGTGGCACCGGTCGACACCAGGCTCCCGGCGATCGAGGACCGCTCGGCGACCAGGCTGGCACCGGGTCGGACGGTCACCCCGCCGGACACCGTCGCCGCGCGCAGGCAGGTGACACCGGTGCTGACCACCAGCGGGCCGGCGTGCCGGTCGGAGACCACGCTGGTGCAGGCCGGCGGCGCCGGGATCAGCGTGGCCACGAACGCGCGGGCCGCGCCGATGTTGCCCACCGCGTCGATGCCCCGGTACTCGATGGTGTGCCGGCCGTAGCCGGGCGAACGCTCGGCGAACGGGGACACCGACAGGCCGCCCGAACCGAGGTTGCCATAGACCAGGCCGTCCACGTCGGTGCCGGTGGCGGTGAACAGGAAGGGCGCCCGGGCGTCGGTGGGCCAGCCGTAGTAGTTGTGCCAGCCGTCGCCGTCGAGCCGGAACTCCGAGGTGACCTGGCCGGCGCCGTCGTCGGTGCCGGTCAGCCCCATGGTGAACGGGCCGTTGTACACGTACTCGGTGGGCCGGCCGGGCCGGGTGAGGGTGAGCACCGGCTCGGAGAGGGCGTACCCGACGTCGGGGCGGGTCGCGTCGACCGTCCAGCTGCGGGTCACCGTCTCCCGGGTCACCCGGTCGTCGACCCGGGCGGTCAGCCGGTGGGTGCCCCGGGACAGGCGCAGGCTGCCCAGATCGAGGTCCCGGTCGTTGCCGGTGTCGGCCACCGGCCGGCCGTCGAGCGACCAGCGCACGCCGGGCACCCGGTCGGTGGGCTGGCTGGTCTGCACGTACACCACGTCGTGAGCCCCGACCGGCCGGTCGATCGCCGTGGAGCCGGTGATCTCCAGCGGCGGGGCCACCGGTGGGGTGCGCAGCGCGGTGTCCACGGTCCAGGCGCGGGTCTGGGTCAGCGCGGGCGAGCTGCGTACCGCCGGGTCGCGGACGAACGGGGTCGGGTCGGTCACCGTGGCGGTGACCGTGTGCCGGCCGGGCGCGAGCCGCAGCGCCCGCAGGTCCAGGTGGCGGGCGTTGCCGGTACGCGGCACCGACCTGCCGTCCACCGACCAGGTGACGGCCAGCGCGTGGCTCACCGGGTGCAGGGTGTCCACCCAGAGCACCCGGTCGGCGCCGACCAGCTGATCGGTGGCCGTGCCGCCCTGCACGATGCCGACCCGGTCGGCGATCCGCTCGGTCATCTGTTCCCGGGCGACCTGGTCGAAGTAGAAGCCGAGCGACTTCATCATCGAGTGCCGGCTCGGCCGCCACACCCCGCGCTGGAGGTACAGCCCGCCCTCGTACCGGCCGATCTCGCCGCCGGACTCGCTCGGCTCGCCCAGCCAGCGCCACCATTTGGCCCGGGTGTCGCGCATCTGCTGCTCGGTCAGCACCGTGTGGTGCACCGAGTCGGGCTCCGGCCCGGTGTACGTGTCGCCCGGCACCCCACGGCCGTAGTAGTCGTACTCGTCCTGCAAGCCGCCGAGCGAGTGCCCCAGCTCGTGCGGGCTGATCAGCGCGGAGAGCGCGTTGCCCCCGGAGGCGGTGGCGTTGCGGCCGCCAGCGCCGCCGTAGGTGCCACTGTTGGCCAGGGCGATCAGCTGCCGGTTGCCCGGGTTTGTCCCGACGGCCAGGTCGGCGTACGCGTTCGCCGCCGCGCCGTCGACCGTCAACAGCCGCTGCACGCTGGCCGGGTTGCAGCCACCCCAGAAGCCCATGTCCAGTGCGGTGTCCCGCTGCGGCGCGGACAGGCTCGGATCGCAGTCCACGCCGGACTCCGCGGACGTGATCTCGACGGCGTAGACGTTGAAGTAGCTGCGGTAGGACTTGAACGGCTCGATCGTCCACAGCGTGTTGAGGTGCCGGTCCACGTGTGACCGGAAGGTGGGCAGGTCGGCCGCGGTGTAGCCGTCGCCGAGCAGCACCAGGTTGAACCGTTTCGCCGGGTCTCCGGTGACCTGGATCGGCACCACGGTGGCGTTGTCCACCGGCGCGGCGGCGGCCGGTGTGGGGGCCACCAGCCCCGCCGCGAGCATCGCCGCGACCCACAGTCCCGCTCTGATCCGCACCCCTGGCTCCCCTCCGTGTGCCGGGCGGCCCGACCGGTGGCGACGCCGTCGCCCGCGCCTGCCGTGACCGTGGTCATCTCGGACCGTACCGGGGTGCGGGCCGGCGCAAAACCCTCCGCCAGCCGCCCTGTCCTCAGTGGACCTCGACGGGTCAGTCGACCAGCGCCACCGGGGACCGGTCGCGGCGGGGTTCGGCGGCCAACCCCAGTGCCAGCAGCGCGCACACCGCGCCGACCAGGAAGAGCAGCGAGGCCGTCGGCTGGCCCAGCCACTCCCACAGCGGGTGCCACGCCGGGTGCGGCTCGTCCAGGTGGTGCCCCACCAGCGACGGCGCGGTGAGGAGCACCGGCAGCCACCACAGCACCATCGTCACGCCGAAGAGGAAGGTCGCCGCGCCGCTGACCCGGCGGCCCTCGGTGCGTCGGCTGGCCCAGCCGAAGAGCAGGAAACCGGCCACCGCGCCCAGCAGCGCGCCGAGCACCCCGGCGGGGACCACCGCGGGCGGCGGCGCGCGGTGCAGTTCGACCGCCAGGTACGAGGCGTCGGCGGCGGTCTGCGTGGAGATCGAGGCGTTCAGGATGGTGTCGCCGCGCCGGGCGGTCAGGGTGGTGTCGGTGATCGGCAGCGGTGTGGCGCACAGCTTGTCGGTGCAACCGGTGTAAGCGGACACCTGCGGGTCGTACAACCGCCAGCCGGCGTCGGTCAGGCGTTGCCGGGCCACCGCGATGATCTGCTCGGCGGGCACCGGTGGCGCGCCGAAGGCGGTGGCGCCGGTGGCGCTCTCCTGGTACTCGCCGCCGTCGCCGATCAGCACCGTCTTGACGGTGCGCAGGGTCAGCGCGTGCCCGTAGACGACGAAGAGCGCGGGTGGGACGTCGATGTCGCCCAGGTCGTGCCCCGGGAAGACCTCGGTCAGGATGGCGCCGGCCTCGGCGCGGTCGGGCTGCGGTCGAGAGGTCTCCCAGGCCGCCCGGCTGGCCAGCGCGCCGGTGAAGAGGCCGCAGATGACGGTGGCCAGCGCGGCCCAGGCGACGACGCTGAAGCTGGCCGGGCGGCCGAGCCGGCAACGCAGCCCACCCCGGACCAGGTCGACGGTCTCCCGGGCGGTGGGCCGGGTGCGGCCGGGCGGCGCCGTGTCCAGCAGAAGCGCCATCACCTCCGCCGCACGGGCTCGCCGCCAGTCACGCGGATACCAGCGCAGCAGCCGCCGGTACCGGCGGGCCAACGGGTCTGTCGTCGGCATGGCCATCCTTCGGGTCAGGCGGGGCGCGACCGCAGGTGACGCAGTCGCGCCTCGGCGGCGGTGGTGAGCTGGCGGAGCCGGGCGGTCTCCGCGTCGAGCGCGGCGATGCCGCGGTCGGTGAGCCGGTAGTAGCGGCGCAGCCGCCCGTCGACGGTCTCATCGTGGTCGTGTGTGATCAGTCCTTCGGCGGCCAGCCGGTCCAGCGCGGTGTAGAGGGTGCCGGCCAGCAGGGTGACCCGCCCGGCCGACAGCTCCGTGACCTCACGGACGATGCCGTAGCCGTGCCGTGGACCGCTGGCGAGCGCGGTGAGGATGAGGAACGTGGGCTCGCGCATCCCTGCCATGCCGGCACTATAGATAGATCATCGATATATGAGCAAGGATGTCAGCGTCGTCCCCGCGATGGCCACCACCGGGTGGTCGGGATCGGCCAGGATGGGCGAGGTGGCCGGCCACGGCCGGGCGAGGAGGGCGGGCGATGCGGGTGCGGGCTCGGGTGACCCGGGGGCGGCACGCCCGCGCGGGAGCGGTGCTGGTCGCCCTGCTCGTCGGCGCGGTCCCGCTGTCCCCGGTGCTGGCACCGGGCACGGCGCTGGCCGGCGCGCCCGGGGCCGGCACGCCGGTCTGCCAGGTGCGCGACGACCGGCTCAGGGAGATCTCCGGGATGGTCGCCACGGACGACGGGTACGTGGTGGTCAACGACGGCGCCGACGACGAGTCCCGCCGCCGGATCTTCTTCCTGGACCGGCGCTGCGAGGTGGTGCGGACGGTCGCCTACCCCTCCCGGCCCCGCGACACGGAGGACCTGGCCGTCGGCCCGGACGGCACGATCTGGGTCGCCGACATCGGCGACAACGACCGCACGCGCGAGACGATCGCGCTGTGGCGGCTCGCGCCCGACGCGGACCAGCCGGTGCTGCACCGGATGGCGTACCCGGACCGCCCGCACGACGCGGAGGCGCTGCTGCTCGACGCGAACGGCCGGCCGCTGATCGTGACCAAGGGGGGCAGCGGCACCGTCTTCCTGTACGCACCGACCACCGCGCTGCGGCCCGCGGTGACGACGCCGCTGGCCGCGCTCGGTCAGGTGGTCCTGCCGGCCAGCACGACCAGCAACCCGTACTCGTTCCTCGGTCGGGGCGTGATCACCGGCGCGGCGAGCGCACCGGACGGGCGCCGGGTGGTGCTGCGCAGCTACGCCGACGCCTTCGAGTACGACGTGCCCGACGCCGACCTGGTCGCCGCGCTGACCACGGGCACCCCGCGGGTCGTCCCGCTGCCGGACGAACCCCAGGGCGAGTCGATCACCTACGGCCGGGACGGTCGGTCGCTGTTCACCGTCTCCGAGTCGGCCGACCAGCCGCCGGGCACCCGGCCGGCGATCCTGCGGTACCCCGTCGCGGCGGCGACGGCCGCCACTCCACGCCCGACGGAGTCCGCCACCGTCGACCCGCTGACACCCAGCGCGGCCCGTCCGGCGGCGGAGCGGGTGAGCACCGAGGGCGATCGGACCTGGCCGCTGGTGGCCGGCGCCGGGACGCTGCTGGCGCTGCTCGGGCTGGCCGGCGTGCTGCGGTGGCGGCACCTGACCCGACGGTGACGGCCGCGCCGTCGACCACCGCCGGCCGGCGCCGGGGCCTCATCCGCCGCAACCGGCCCGCCCCGCGCTGACGGACCCACCGACCGGCCGGTCGCCGGGCGGGTCGGTGCGACAGGATGGATGGATGTCCGTGCTGTCCGCGTTGCGCCACCCGATCGTCGCCGCCCCGATGGCCGGCGGTCCGTCCACGCCGGCGCTCGTGTCGGCCGTCTCCTCGGCCGGCGGGCTGGGGTTCCTGGCCGCCGGGATGACCGACACCGACCGGCTGGCCGCCGACATCGCCGAGGTCCGCGCCCGCACCGACCGGCCGTTCGGTGTCAACGTCTTCCTGCCCGGTTCCGGCGCCGTCGACGAGGCCGCCATCCGGGCGTACGCCGACCGGCTCGCACCGCAGGCCGACCAGCGCGGCGTGACCCTGGGCGACCCGGTGGGCGGCGACGACGGGTACCCGGACAAGCTCGCCATGCTGCTCGCCGACCCGGTCCCGGTGGTGTCCTTCGTCTTCGGGCTGCCCGACCGGGCCGCGGTGACCGCGCTGCGCGAGCGGGGCACCGAGGTGTGGGCCACGGTCACCCGGCCGGCCGCCGCGACGGCCGCCGCCGACCTCGGCGTGCACGCCGTGGTGGTGCAGGGCACCGAGGCGGGTGGGCATCGCGGTGGCCTGCCGGACGACGACGACTACGGGCTGCTGCCGCTGCTCCGGCTGGTCGCCGCCGGCTGTGACCGCCCGCTGGTGGCGGCCGGAGGCATCGTCGACGGCCCCGGGGTGGCCGCCGCGCTGGCCGCCGGCGCCGCCGCCGCGCAGCTCGGCACGGCGTTCCTGCGCTGCCCGGAGGCGGGCAGTTCGCCGATGCACCGCGCGGCGGTGGCCAGTTCCGCGCCGACGGCCCTGACTCGGGCGTACACCGGCAAGCGGGCTCGCGGCGTGGTCAACGACTTTCTGCGCCGGCACGACCCGGCGGCACCGGCCGGCTACCCGCAGGTGCTGCACCTGACCCGCCCGCTGCTCGCCGCCGCCCGGCGCGACGGGGACGCCTCGGTACCCAACCTGTGGGCCGGGCAGGCGCACCCGCTGGCCCGGGACCTGCCGGCGGCCGAGCTGGTCGCCGAGGTGAGCGCCGAGGCCCGGACGGCGTTGGCGGCGGCGGCCGAGCGGGCGACCCGCTGGGCGTGACCGGATCGCCGGCGAGCCGGGCGGGCGGGACGGGGCGGGGCGAAAGCCGTAGAGTCTCGCCGTGATCGAGATCGGCGCGCAGGTCGACCTGTCCCACCCACCGGACCGGGTGTGGCTCGCTTTGACGGATCGGGAGCTGCTCGGCCGGTGGTTCGCCGAGGCCGAAACGGTGGCGGGAGTCCCGGACCGTCTGGTGCTGCACACGGCCGGGTTGCCCGGCTTCGACGCCGACGTCGAGGTCGAGGTGACCGAGCGGCAGGTGCCGGAGCTGCTCGCGATGCGCTGCGACGAGGCCGGCCGGCTCACCGAGGTGACCTGTGCCGTCACCGCCACGAAGCAGGGCAGCCGGCTGGAAGTCCGCGAGGTCACGACGCACGGCGCCTGGTCCGCCGAGCAGCACGACCCGCGTGAGCAGCAGCTCCGGCAGGCGCTGACCGTGCGCCTACCGGCCATTCTCGACTGGCTCGCCTTCCAGCAGGTCGACCTGCGGCGTGGCGAAGCCGGAATGACAACCGAACTGCCGACGATCGGCGCGCTCGGCGCTGGCCCCGCCCGGGCCCGCCGCCGTCGCCGCGCAGTGGTCGCGGTGCTGGCCGGGGCCGTACTGGTCGCGGGGCTGGCGGCGTGGGTCGCGTTGCCGGGCGAGCCGGACAGCGCCGCCGCGCCGCCCCCGCCAACGTCGTCGCCGTCGCCGTCGTCGTCGACCGGGGCGGCTGTCGCGTCCACCGGCACACCGAAGGCGACGCCCTCGGCGCGCCCCTCGCGGACCGGCGCGTCGGCGAGCCCCCGCCCGAGCCGCACCCCGTCCGGCAAGCCGTCGAGCAATCCCGCCTCGGTTCCGCCACCCCCACCGCCGCTGACCGCCAACTACCGCACGGACTCCAGCCGACTGTTCGGCTACACGGGCGAGGTGGTGGTCGGCAACCCGGGAGGCGCGCCGGCGGCGGACTGGGTCGTGGTGGTCACCCTGGCCGAGGGCAGCAGCGTCGACGACGTCGACGGCGCGGACTGGCGGCAGGACGGGCGGGCGATCACGTTCACCGGAGCGGCCGTGCCGGCCGGTGGGTCGCGGACGGTCCGCTTCGACGTCCGCGACAGCCGGCCGAAGGCCAGGGAACCGGAGGGCTGCACGGTGGGCGGCAACCCGTGCGCGGGCCTGTGAAAGGTGCCCGGCGACAGGCGGTGCCAGCGCCGCGGCGGTGACCGTCGTGCCGCCTCCACGGGGTCTCGCCGCCGACGCCGGGCGGCACGCCCCGGGGTCGGTCGGCGGGTGGTCGTCCCTAGGCTGGCGCCATGGCACTGCTGCACCGGGCGACCCTGCGCCCCTCGAAGATCGACCTGCTGGCCACCTGGCTGCCCGCTCGACCCTGGTACCGGGGGCCGGCCGGCGCCGACGTGGTGAGCCGGGGCGCCTACCGCTTCGACGACCCCGCCGGCGCGGTCGGCATCGAGACGATGCTGGTCGGCGCCGCCGACGGGCCGGTCCACCAGGTCCCGCTCACCTACCGTGCCGCGCCCCTCGACGGCGCCGACGACTGGCTCGTCGGCACCACCGAGCACTCGGTGCTCGGCCCGCGCTGGGTGTACGACGGCTGCGGTGACCCGGTGTACGCGGCGGCGCTGGCCCACGCGATCCTCGCGGGCACCGGTCAGGCCGAGCAGTACTTCGAGGTCGACGGGCGACGCGAGCTGCGCGCGCCGACCATGACGGTCGTGGCCAGCGGTGCCGGGACGCCCCCGGTCGGCGACGGGGGACCGGTGGCCGACGAGGACGCCACGCTCATCGTCACCGACTCCGTCGAGCTGGTCGTCGTCCGCCGGCCCGGCACCACGTCCACCGGTGCCGCCGGGGCGGTCCTCAGTGGCAACTGGGACGGGCAGCCGACGACCGTGCCGCTGGCGTACGCCCGGGCGCGCTGACGACACCGCGGCCCGGCCTCCCCGCAACCGGTCGACGGGCGGGCCGGCCAGCCGTTACGGTCGGGGCGTGGTAACCGTCGCCGACGTGCGGGCCCTTGCCCGGACGCTGCCACGCAGCAGTGAGCACCTGATCCGGGACCGGGTGAAGTTCCGGGTCGGGTCGATCGTCTACGTCGCTTTCTCCCGGGACGAGACGACGATGGGCTTCGGGTTCCCGAAACAGGAGCGGACCGGGCTGGTCGCCGCCGAGCCGGAGCTGTTCTTCCTGCCCGGCGAATCGGACCTGCGCTTCAACTGGGTGTGCTGCCACACCGCCCGCCTGGAGCACGGGTACATGACCGAGCTGGTCACCGAGGCCTGGCGGATGGTGGTGCCGAAGTTCCTGGCCCGGCAGCGGCTGGGCAGCTGACAGCGGACGGGGGCCCGGATGTCCGGGCCCCCGTCGCGTCACCACTGTGCGGGCGGCGGTGGCGGCGACACCGGCGGCCGGTCGTCGCAGGTGATGGTGTTCGGCAGCAGCCACGGGGCCAACCAGCCGCCGTCGTTGCCGCCCAGGTCGGTCAGCGTGAACTCCGAGCCGGCCGGGGTGAAGTGGAACGACCCGCAGTTGTTGACGCCCACCGCACCCACGTTGCGGGCATCCACATTGGCGAACGAGGCCGACCCGGCCGACCGGGCGCTGACCACCGAGGTGCCGGTGCCGTCGACCCGGATGTCCCGGAAGCGCACGTTGGTGATGGAGTAGAGGTCCTTCACCGGCCAGTCGCTGACCAGCATGATCGCGTTGTAGGTGTTGTCCAGGTACGCGTCGCCGACCACCTCGATGGACGCGTCGATGCTCCGGTCCAGAGCGAAGATCCAGATCGCGCCCAACCCGATGTTCCAGTTGAGCTCGTACGTGCCGGCCCGGGCCGTGGTGTTGTTGGTGATCCCCAGGCGCCCGGTGAACGGCTCCGCGCCGAACCGGGAACCGACGTGGATGCCGCTGCCCTCGCGGACCGGGTCGGCGATGAGGTTGTGCGAGACGGTGTTGTCCGTGCCGCCGTAGATGGCGATGCCGTTGGCCAGCGTCGGCGACTGCACGGTGTTGTGGTCGAACGTGTTCCGCGCGTTGGCCGTCGTCTCCGACCACATCGCCAGGCCGTCGTCGCCGGTGTTGCGGACGAAGTTGTGCGCGACGAGCGAGTCCGTCACGCCGGTGTGGAAGTTGAGCGCGTCCGCGATCTGGTCGACGACGATGTTGTTGGTGACGCGCACGTTCCGCATCGGCCCGTCGAACCAGAGCCCGACCTTGGTGTGGTGCAGGTAGAGCCCGTCGATGGTCGAGTCGCTCATCGCCCCGCCGATCGCGTTGACCTGGTCGGTGTCGATGCGTTCCCGGACGTCGCCCTCGATGGCGAAGCCGGAGAGGTGGACGTTGCGGCTGCCGCCGTCGGCGGCGTCGCGGCCGTAGAAGCCGACGCCGGTGTGCACCGAGCCGTCCGGTGCCGGCGTCGCCAGCGCGACCTCGCGGCCCTTGATGACGGTGTACCAGCTGCCGGCGCCCTCGATGGTCACGTCGTCGACGATGATGTGCCGGTTGACCTGGTAGGTGCCCGGCGGGATGTACACCTTCAGGTGCGCTCGCCGAGCGAAGGCGATGGCCCGGTCCAGGGCGCCGGCGGAGTCCCGCCGGCCGGTGGGGTCGGCGCCGAAGGCCAGCACGTTCGCCGCCAGGAGCCGGACGCGCGGCGGCCCGACCAGCTCGGAGTCGAGCAGGTCGATGACCGTCCAGGCGGCGGTGCTGCCGGCCGGCGCGGTGAGCCGCACCCGGTCACCGGCCCGGTAGGTGCGCCCGAGTAGGAGCCGCTGCTCGTCGTAGAAGTGGGTGGGCCGAAACGGCGTGCTGATGGTCGGATACGGCGTGGTGGCCGACGGCACGCACGAGCACTCGGTGATCCACCAGTCCGGGTGCAGCAGCCCCGCCTGGGGATCGTTGGAGAACGGGTACTGGTTGTAGAGCCACGAGTACTGCGAGGTCAACGTCATGCTGCGCAGGTGTCGGCCGTTGACCGCGACGCCCAGCGGGGCGGTGATCCCGCCGCCGCGCGGCGCGTCCGGGATGCTGTACCGCACGGTGATCGCGTTGGCCGCGCTGGGCAGGACGAACTCGACGTACTCGCCGGGGGTGAGCCGGACCGCCCGGCGCCCGGAGGCCTCCGCGGGCAGGGTGTAGGCGGACCGGTCCGGGCCGATGACCTCGCCGTTGGTGCGGGCGTTCTCCGCCTCCTGCTCGACGAAGTCGACGTCGGCGCCGCGACCCGCGACCAGCGCCGGGTCGAGGGCGGCCCGGGTCACCACCGGCTGCGCGCCGGCGGGCGGCGCGGCGGCCGCGGCGGGCCCGGCGCTCAGCAGCGCGAGGACGGTCGCGGCCACGACCGCGCCCGCGGTCAGTGGACGGTGGGGGCGTCGCCGCGCCGGGATTCCGCTCCGGGACATGGGACTCTCCTCTGTGGTCCGCGGCGCTCTCACCGGCGCTCGGCATCGAGCGTCATGATGCCAGTGGCGAACGTCACGTTGCAAGAGCAAGATGGAAACATGAAAGGCGGCGACTCGTAAACGGAAAGAAACCGACAACGCGAGTCGATGGTGAGCTCCCGTGGACCAGCTCCCGACCGGCGTAGGCTGAACAGCGTGGATCAAGAAGACCGGATCGCCCTGTTCCTCGACTACGAGAACCTCGCGTTGGGGGCTCGCGACCACCGTGGCGACGTGGCCTTCGACTTTCGTCCCATCGGCGACGCGCTGGCCGAGCGGGGGCGGGTGGTGGTGCGCCGGGCGTACGCCGACTGGTCGTACTTCGACGAGGACCGCCGCATGCTCACCCGGTCCCACGTCGAGCTGATCGAGATCCCGCAGCGGATGGGCGCCTCCCGCAAGAACGCGGCCGACATCAAGATGGCCGTGGACGCGATCGAGCTGGCCTTCGAGCGCGACTACATCTCCACCTTCGTGATCTGTAGCGGCGACAGTGACTTCACCCCGCTGGTGCACAAGCTCCGCGAGCTGAACAAGCGGGTCATCGGCGTCGGCGTCGAGGGGTCGACCTCGGCGCTGCTCCCGCCGGCGTGTGACGAGTTCCTCTACTACGACCGCCTGGAGGGTGTGGACATCCCGCCGACCCGCGGCCGGCGCGGCCGTCCGACGCGGCAACCCGGCCCGGACCAGCGCCCGCCGGAGCAGGAGCGGGAGCCCGAGCCGGAGCCGGAGGAGGAGCCCGGGCGGGACGTGGACGCCCTCGCCGTGCAGGTGGCCCAGACGGTGGCCGGGTTGCAGGGCAGCGCCAGCGGCGAGGTGACCGCCTCCCGGCTCAAGCGCACCCTGCTGCGCAAGGACCCGACGTTCAGCGAGTCCGACTACGGGTTCCGCACCTTCGGCGAACTGCTGCGCCACCTCGCCGCGCACAACGTGATCGAGCTGGCGGAGGGTCCGGCGAAGGGTGACCCGGAGGTCTCGCTGCCGGAACACGGCGATCGCGAGGTGGCCTTCGGTCTGCTCCGTGGCGTCGTGGGAGACCTCGGCAGCGGGGGCAACCCGGTGGCGCTGTCCGGGCTCAAGAACCAGCTGCGCCGGGCCCGGCCCGACTTCAGCGAGAAGAAGCTCGGCTACCGCAGCTTCCTTCAGTTCTGCAAGGCCGCCGCCACCAGCGGTGCGGTCGACCTTCGGTGGAGCCCCGAAGCCGACGACTACCTGCTCACCGCGCAGGGGTGAGCGCCGGCCGGCCCCGCGCCGGCGTGCGCACCGGCGCCTCGCCCCGTCCTGATCCGCTGCTCAGGGCCGGAGGAGTGGCCCCGGTGGCTTCTTCCTGTCGACAGTTGACCCGAACTGCGCCCGAATTAGGGCTGTCGTCCTGCTTCAGGCCCACCTGCGCCGTACCCCTGGCCGGCGAATTGCTATACGGTCGGCGAATGATGGTGGAGGAGCACTGGTGGAACGGTGACACGACCCCGCGCGGGCGCCGGGACGTGTACATCCGTACTGACGGGCAGGGTTGGGAGGTCCGCGCCCAGATTGGTGGGGCGTCGGGTCGTGAGCGGGTACAGCAGTGCCCCAGCCGGGCCTCGGCGGCCATCCTCGCCGACGCCTGGCGCGGCACCCACCCTTCCTGGCGCGAACTGAAGCGCTGATCCGGCACCGGGCCGGGCCGGCAACGCTCCAGGGCTCCAAGCCCGGCGCGGCACCGGCCGGCCCGGCGCTTGGCCCCCACCCGCACGCGTACCAGGCCGTTCGTCCCTGATCAGCGGCTGGTCCCCTCGATCACCTGATGCTGAGCAGTCGTCGACGGGCTGATCCGACTACCGAGCATCAAGTGATCAAGGGGCCCGGCGCGTTCCTGCAATCCCGTGTCTCCCGCGTCAGGTGGGGTACACCGAAGCAGGCCGGTACGCCCCCTTGGAGGTCGCCATGTCGCAGGGTCCCGATGAGGAGAACCTGAGGATCGAGGAGGAGGCGCGGGAGGCCGAGCGTCGGCTGGCCGCGCTCGGCGACCGGTCCGAAGACGCGCTGACCGACGAGGAAGCCCGGGTGCCGGACGACGCCCGCACCGAGCAGGACGCCGGCTAGGGCCGCCCAGCCGAGGGGTCAGGCTTTCGGGTTCGGCGGGACCGGGAGCACCACGCCCTCGGCAGCCGACCGGTGCGCCAGCTCGATCAGCTCGACGGTGGTGACCGAATCGCGCGGATCCACCGGCATCGGGGCGCCGTCCCGCAGCGCCGCCGCCACCTGCTCGTAGAAGCTCTGGTACGAGCCGGGCTCGGTCGGCACCGGCCGCAGCTCACCGTCGACGCCGAGCAGGCCGTACCGCTCCGGGGGGACCTCGCCCCAGCCCGGCTGGTCCGGCCGGCCGCCCTCGTGCAGCGCCGCTTCCTGCACGTCCAGCCCGTACGTCGTGTAGCCGGCCCGGTCACCGAGCACCCGCAGCCGGGGCCCGAGCTGAGCGGTGATCGCGCCCATCCACAGGTGCGAGTGGACGCCGTTGGCGTGGGTCAACGCCACGAACGCGTCGTCGTCGACGGCGGCACCCGCCCGACGGCGGTCGACCTCGGCGTAGACGCGGTCGACCGGGCCGAACAGCTGCACCGCCTGGTCGATGAGGTGGGCACCGAGGTCGAAGAGCGCGCCTCCGGCCTCCTCGGGGCCGGCAAGCTCGCGCCAGCCCGGCTTGATCGTCGGACGGAACCGCTCGAACCGGGACTCGAAGCGCAGCACCCGCCCCAGCTCGCCCTGCTCCACGAGGCGGCGTGCGGTCAGGAAGTCGCCGTCCCACCGCCGGTTCTGGAACACCGTCAGCGGCACTCCCCGGCGGTCGGCCTCCTCGACCAGCGCCGCACTCTCGGCGGCGGTGGGGGCCAGCGGCTTGTCGACGACGACCGGCAGACCGGCGGCCACCGCGGCCCGGGCCATCGGCACGTGCAGGCGGTTCGGTGTCGCCACCACGACCAGGTCCAGCGCGTCCGGCGTACGCCACAGCTCGTCGGCGTCGTCGACCAGGCGGGCGTCCGGGTGGTGCTGCCGGGCCTGCTCGCGCTTCTGCGGATCACGGGTCATGATGGCGTCCAGCCGCAGCCCGGGCGTCGCGGCGATCAGCGGTGCGTGGAACACCCGGCCCGCCAGCCCGTAACCCAGCAGACCGACCCGCAGCGCCTCCGCCATGCCGTACTCCCGTCTCCCGGTCCGCGCCCTGGTGACGGCGGTCCCGCTGATCGAATCTACGCCCCGGCCGGCCGGCTCCGACCCGCGCCCGGCGCTGCTCAGCTGGCCGGGTCGGCCCGCAGGTAGGTGAGCACCGCGAGTACCCGGCGGTTGGTGTCGTCGCTGGGCGGCAGGTCGAGCTTCAGCAGGATGTTGCCGACGTGCTTGCCGACCGCCGCCTCGGTGACGTGCAGCCGGGCGGCGATCGACGCGTTGGACCGGCCCTCGGCCAGCAGCGCCAGCACCTCACGTTCCCGGGCGGAGAGCGCGGCGAGCGGGTCGCGCGGGCGGTGCAGCAGCTGCCGGACCACGTCCGGGTCGATGGCGGTGCCGCCGGCGGTGACCCGATGCAGCGTGTCGACGAACTCGGTGACCTCCGCGACCCGATCCTTGAGCAGGTAGCCCACCCGCTGGCCGTCGCCGCTGTCCAGCAGGGCCGCGGCGTACCCGGTCTGCACGTACTGGCTGAGCACCACGACCGGGAGCCGGGGTCGCTCGGCGCGCAACGCCACGGCGGCGCGCAATCCGTCGTCGCGCCGGCCGGGTGGCATCCGGATGTCGGTCAGCACCAGGTCCGGCTGGTGCGTGCCGGCCGCGTCCAGCAGCTCCCCGGCGGAGCCGACGGCCGCGCACACCGCGAAGTCGAACCGGGTGAGCAGCGCGACCAGGCCCTCGCGCAGCAGCACCTCGTCCTCGGCCACCACCACACGGGTCACGGACGGCACGGCAGCTCCACCCGGACCAGAGTAGGCCCGCCGGGCGGGCTGGAGAGCAGCAGCCGGCCGTCCGCGGCGGCGACCCGGTCGGCGAGGCCGGTCAGGCCGGTACCCCGGGCGGGGTCGGCGCCCCCGCGGCCGTCGTCGGACACCTCGACGACGAGGTCCCCGCCGGTGCGGGTGAGGCGCACCTCGGCGTTGGTCGCCGCGGCGTGCCGGGCCACGTTGCCCAGCGCCTCCGACACCACGAAGTAGGCGGTGGTCTCGACGATCTCCGGTAGCTCGCCGTCGAGGTCGGCCCGTACGGTGACCGGGACGGTGGCCGCGGCGGCCAGTTCCCGTACCGCTCCGGCGAGGCCGAGGTCGGTGAGGCTCTGCGGCCGGATGCCGTGCACCAACTGCCGCAGCATCATCATCAGGCCCCGCGCCTGGTCGTGCGCGACGGCGAGGGGCCGGGCGGCGGGGGAGTCCTCGGGTACGTCCAGCCGGGCCAGGCCCAACTGAAGGGTGAGGCTGGTCAGCCGGGGCTGCGCGCCGTCGTGCAGGTCACGCTCGATGCGGCGACGTTCGGCCTCGTACGCGCCGACCAGCCGGGTCCGGGAGCGGGTGACCTCGCGCAGCGCCGCCGCGTCGACCGGCCACGCCAGCGCCCACCGGGCCACGGCGGCCTGGGCGGCGGCGAGCAGACCGGCGGCGTACCAGAGCACCGGGATCAGCAGGACACCCACGATCGCGTACGGAATGGCTTCGCCCGTGGTGTCGATCGGCCGCACGATCACGACGGGCTGGTGAGAATCGCCGGCCAGCCAGGGGCTGGTGACCATCCCGAGGTCGAGCAGCACCACCAGCAGCAGCACCCAGTACGCGACCGGCAGGAACCCGCCCAGCCAGAACAGGTACGCCACCTCCCGCCAGGTCGCGGCGTTGCGGTAGCGGGCGGCCAGGCCCGGCCAGGGTGACGCGGGCAGCGGACGGCCGTCCACCAGGCGGAGCCGCCATCGCTCGACGGCGGCCACCGGGAAACTCACGATCGGGGCCAACGCCAGCAGGATGAGGCTGCCGGTGGCCAGGAACAGCATCAGCGCGATGCTGGGCGGTCGGCCGTGCAGCCGGAGCGCGTTGACGGCGGCCAGCAGGGGTCCGCCGATGACGAGCAGCCCGACGGCGAGCAGGCCGGCGATCGGCACGGTGGTCACCAGGTAGGCCAGCGCGCGCCAGGGCCAGGCGGACAGCAGCCAGCGGCGGCGGCGCAGCGCCTCCGCCAGGTGCGAAGGGTGTTCCGGGGTCATGCAGCAGACGCTAATCGGGGGCGACCGGGTGCCCCAGCCGTCCAGATCCACTCTCCGGGTATGCCCAGCACTACCGGCCGAACGGGTGTGCGGGGTCCAGAAACGGGAAGAACGCGCCGTCACGCGACCCGCGTGACCTGTGCTGGCGGCGGCTGGAGAGACATGGGTGCCAGAACCTTCGTGGTGGTCGGCGGGACCAGCGGTCTCGGCCTTGCGGTGGCCCGGCTGCTGGTCGACGAGCACCAGGTCGTGGTGTTCGGCAACGAGCCGGCCGAGGTGGCCGCGGCGACCGACGAGCTGGGTTGCGACGGTGCGGTCTGCGACATCTCCTCCTACGAGCAGGTCCGCGACGGGTTCGCCGCGGTGGTGCAGCGCTACGGCACGATCGACGGGGTGGCGGCCTGCGCCTCGATGTGGGCGGGCGGCGACCTGGGGAACCTGTCGGTGGAGCACATCCGCCGGGCCGTGGAGATCAACGTTCTGGGTCTCACGTACCTGCTGCGCGAGGCGGTGCAGCACCTGCACCGGCAGGGCCACGGGAACGTCGTGTACATCGGCGCGCTGGCGCTGGCGGCCCCTCGGCCGGGCATCCCCGTCTACCGGGCCACCAAGAGCTACGGCAACAGTCTGGTCGACTCGCTGGCCGAGGCCCAGCACAGCAACCAGGTCAAGGTGATGCAGCTGCATCCCGGGCCGATGCCGACGCGGCTACAGGAACGGGTGGGAGCCGAGTTCCTGGACGAGGTGTACGCCATGCCCGAACAGGTCGCCACCGAGGTCGTCCGGCTGCTGCTGCTCGAACCCGACGACCTCTACGTCTCCGGCGAGCGCGTGCTGCGCGCGGACGGGCGGTGGTGACGGCGGCAGCCGGACCCGACGACCGTCCGGCCTCGGCGTGGGCGCCGCTGCGGACGGCGGTCTACCGCAACCTGTGGCTGGCGCTGCTCGCCGCCAACATCGGCACCTGGATGCAGACCGTCGGCGCGCAGTGGCTGCTGATTCACCACTCCAACGCCTCCACCCTGGTCGCGCTGGTGCAGACCGCCAGCCTGCTGCCGGTGCTGCTGCTGGCGCTGCCCGCCGGGGTGCTGGCCGACAGTTTCGACCGCCGGCACCTGCTGATCGCCGTGCAGCTGTTCCTGGTGGCGGTGGCGGCGGCGTTGACGCTGCTCACCCTGACCGACCGGATGCCGCCGGCGCTGCTGCTCACGCTCACCTTCGCGTTCGGGGTCGGGCAGGCGCTCACCCTGCCGGCCTGGGCGGCGGTGATCCCGGAGCTGGTGCCGCAGGACCAGTTGCGCTCGGCGTCCGCGCTCGGTTCGATCAGCGTGAACGTCGCGCGGGCGGTCGGGCCGGCGGTGGCCGGTGTACTGATCGCCCATAGCGGGGTCGCCCCGGTCTTCGCGTTCAACGCGGTGGCGTTCGGAATCTTCGCGTACGCGCTGTGGCGCTGGCGGCCCGGCAACGCCCGCGCGGTCGAGGTGCCCGAACGGTTCACCGCCGCGCTGCGCGCCGGTAGCCGCTACGTACGCCACTCGCCGATCGTGCGCCGGTTGCTGCGTCGGGCGCTGGTCTTCGTGATCCCGGCCAGCGCGCTGTGGGCGTTGCTGCCGCTGGTGGCGAACCGACGGCTGGGGTTGGGCTCCGGCGGGTACGGGCTGCTGCTGGCCGCCCTCGGGGTGGGGGCCATCGCGGGCGGTGTGCTGCTGGCCGTGATCCGCACCCGCCTGTCGGCCAACCAGCTCCTGCTCATCGCCGGGGCGGTGTTCACCGTCGCGCTGACCGTGGTCGCCACCGTGCAGGTGGTGCCGCTGGTGCTTCTCGCCCTGCTGCCCGCCGGTATGGCCTGGGTGACCGTGCTGGCCAACGTCAACGCCGAGATGCAGCTCTTCCTGCCGAGCTGGGTACGCGCCCGAGGGCTGGCCGTCTACCAGGTGTGTTTCGCCGGGGGGCAGGCGGTGGGCGCGCTGGTGTGGGGGCTGGTGGCCGACATGGCCGGGCTGGTCCTCGCCTATCTGGCGGCGGCGGCGCTGATGCTCGTCGGCACCGTGACAAGTCGGATCTGGCCGCTGCCCGACCTGCGGACCGTGAACCGGGAACCGGCGGCCTACTGGCCGCAACTGCACCTGGCGTACACACCGGACCCGGGTGTGGGGCCGGTGCTGGTGATGGTGCAGTACACCGTCCGGCCGGAGCAGAGCCAGGCGTTCCTGGCGGCGATGGATCTGGTCCGCGGCGCGCGACAGCGGACCGGCGCGATGCGCTGGGCGCTGTTCCGCCCGGCCGAGACCACGGACTGTTTCGTCGAGGTGTACCTGGTGCCGTCCTGGGACGAGCACCTGCGCCAGCACGGCGGCCGGTTGACCGGCGAGGACCGTGCGGCCGAGGAGAGGGCCCGGGAGTACACCGACGGCGCCCCGGAGGTGCGGCACCTGGTGCCCGCCGCCGCGGGACCGACACTGTCCGACGACCGCGAGGCGCTCTGACCCCGCTCGGGTACGTGAAGGGGGCGTCACAATCGCCCCGATCGGCGTAGCGGACGCGTGAAAACCCTCCCGGGCACCGGACTCCCCGAGCTTCGATGGGTTCGGCGGGTCCGAGGTACGGGCCGTCGCCTCGCCGGAGGCGTGCTGTGGTTGTCGAGCGGGAGCAGAAGACCGCTGTGGTCGGTGGGTCGACGCCCACCGGGGTGAGCGTGGCGATCGGATGGGTGGTGATGATCGGCGCGGCGCTGCTCGCGGGCGCGCTGTTCTCCCCGGTGGAGCTGCCGGCCCGGACGCTGGTGATGTCTGTCGCCGCCGGGGCGTACGCGGCGGTGGTGGCCGATCTACGGGCGGTCGCCGCGGTGACCGGGCTGGGCATGGCCACCTTCGTCGGCTTCCTCGTGCACCGCTTCGGTGACCTGACCGCCGGCGCGGACGCCTGGTCGTACGCCGTGGTGATCGCGTTCGCGGCCACCCTCGGCGCGGGATACCGCTGGCTGCGCTCGATCGCCCGGTGACCGACTGAGCGCCGGGTCGATCCACGGCGTACGGCGTACGGCGTAGGATGGCCACACCATGGCCAGTGAGCGCAAGGCGACCCCGGACCCGGCCCGCAGTCTGGCCATCCTGTGGCGCACGCGGGAGCCGACCAGCCGCAGCGCCGGGCCGGGGCTGAGCGTCGACCGGATCGTCCGGGCCGCCATCGCCATCGCCGACGCCGAGGGCCTCGACGCGCTGACCATGCGCCGGGTCGCCGAGGCGTTGGGCGTCGGCACGATGTCGGTCTACACCTACGTGCCGGGCAAGGCCGAACTCGTCGACGTCATGGTCGACACCGCGTACGGCGAGATGCCCCGCGCCGCCGTCGCCGGGGACTGGCGGGCCCGGCTGGAGCGGATCGCCCGGGACAATCTCGCGCTCTACCAGCGCCATCCCTGGATGCTGCGGGCCGAGACGACCCGGCCGGTGCTCGGCCCCCACCTGCTGGCCAAGTACGACCACGAGCTCAACGCGGTCGCCGACATCGGGCTCACCGACGTGGAGATGGACGCCGTGCTCACCCTCGTCCTCGGGCACGTGAAGAGCGCCGCGCGCGCCGCGTCCGAGGTGGTCGACCTGGAGCGGGAGACCGGCATGACCGACGGCCAGTGGTGGCAGTCGCACGCGCCCTGGCTGGAGACGTTCATGACGGCCGGCAGCTACCCGACCGCCGCCCGGGTCGGCACCGCCGCCGGGCAGCAGCACGGCGCCGCGTACGGGCCGGAGTACGCCTTCGAGTTCGGCCTGCAACGCGTCCTCGACGGCATCTCGGTGGTGGTCGCCGAGCGGGCGGCCACTCGGCAACCCGGCTAGCCGCCGACGTCCGTCACTGGTACTGGCCCGCAGGCAGGGATCGCCCGAACGAACGGGTTGCCGGGCCGGGCGGAATCGACCCGGGCCAGACGCTGCGGGTGGTACGACTGGAGGCGGCGGCACCGGGGGCCGGGAAGGGTGGCGATGACGAACGGGCTACCGGGGCGGCTGCTGCAGCGGCGAGAAGATCCGCGGCGGGCCTCGTTCCTGGAGCTCTTCTTCGACCTGGCCATCATCTTCGCGCTGACCCGACTGTCCCGGACGCTGCTCAGCGACCTCACCGTCCACGGCGGCTTCCGGGTGCTCCTGCTGCTGGCGGCGATCTGGTGGGTGTGGTTCGTGACCGCGTGGTCGGCGGACTGGTTCGATCCGCGGACGTCGCTGATCGTCGTCCTGCTGCTCTGGGTGATGTTCGGCGGCCTCCTGATGGCCGCCGCCGTGCCCACCGCGTTCGATGCGCACGCCATGGTGTTCGCCCTCGCGTACGTGTCCATCCACCTGGGCCGCGCCTTCCTGCTGATCCCCGCCCTGCGGGGGCATCCACTGCAACTGCGTACCGCGCGGGTGGCTATCTGGTTCGCCGTCTCCGGCGTGCTCTGGGTGGTCGGGGCGGCCGTCGCTCCAGCCCGGGAGCTGCTCTGGGCGCTCGCCCTGATCCTGGACTACACCATGGCGCGGCTGGGCTGGCCAACGCCGCGGCTGGGCCGCAGCTCGTGGCCGGACCTCCAGGTGAACGGGGAACATCTCTCCGAGCGTTACCAGCAGATCTTCATCATCGCGCTCGGTGAACTGATCCTGATTTCCGGCATCACCTACAGCGACTCCGGCCTGGACCGGGAGAGCACCATGGCGTTCGCCGTGGCGTTCCTGACCGCGGTGGCCCTCGCGCGGCTCTACCTGTCGCCCGCCGGAGGACGGCTGGGCGCCGCCATCGAAGCGGCCGGTCCGCCCGGCAGCCGGCTGGCGCTGCAGGCCGGGTACCTGCACCTCGTCATGATCGCCGGGGTTCTGGCCACCTCTGTCGGGATGGAGCTGACGATCGGCGACCCCGGGTCGTCCGCCCCGGCCCGGCTGACCGTGGTCGTCGCCGGCCCGGTGCTGTTCCTGATCGGCCGGCTCCTGCTCTCGGCGGTGATCGACGGCAGCGTCTCCCGGCCCCGGCTGATCGGGCTGGCGATCATCGTCCTGGGTGGCTTCGCCAGCGCACAGCTGCCGCTGCTCGGGGCCGCCGCGATCATCACCGCTCTGTTCCTGCTGATGATCGTGGCCGAGGCGCTGCTCGACCGCCGTGAGCGGCGTCGCGCGGCCGTGGCGGACGGGTCGCCTGACCGGCGGCGGACCGATGTCTGAGGGGCCCCCGCGCCACCGTGACGAGCCGGCGCGACACGACATCGTGGAGCTGCGGGTGCACGGCGTGTCAGGGGCTCGACCGGAGCGGGTCCTCGACCGGACGGACGTCCGGCAGATCGCCGGTGACAGCAGCGGCGGCTTCCACCGCCCGGTCTCCGACCAACTCTGCGGGCCGTGCCGTCGGGAGCGCAGCCTCATCGTTCCTCCGGCAGCCGTTCGGTCTCGGCGACCACCGCCCGGACCTTGCGTAGCGTGGCGTCGGGGGAGCGGATCGCGGCACGCCACCGGTCCAGCGTCCGGGTGAGCACCCGGACCACGAACTGCAACTGGTTGACCTGCTCGCGCAGCACCCCCAGCTCCGACCGTGCGTTCAACGCCGCCTCCTCCAGTTCGGTGATCCGGGCCTGCAACGGTTGCACCAGGGTGAGGGCGGCTTCGGTGAGGGTGTCGGCGGCGTCGGCCTTGAACTTGCCCCGCTGCACCACGACGGTGGCGATGGCGGCCAGGCCGGTGGTGCCGCCGAGGATGCCCAACGCGCTGAGCGCCACCTGCAACCACGGGGGTGCGTTGGGCGCCGGGGCCGAAATCACGTGACACCGCCTTCTAGCGGTTCATGAGCCAGGCACTGGCTGGCCTGAGCCAGCCGGCGCAGGTCGTTGGCGATCTGAGCGGCCCGCCACAGCGACCCGACCGCGAGCGCGGTGATGAACGACGCCGCGGCGATGGACTGCCGGCCCGACACGACCACCAGCGCCATCGCGTACATGCCGCTGATGGTGCCGAACACAACGACCGACGCGAACTCGATGCCCAACCCGGTGGCGAGCCGGCCGGGCCACATGATGCCCAGCAGACCACCCACGCCGACCAGGACGAGGCCGATCTCCCAGCCGATCTGGATCGGCGCCGGCATGGAGATCTGGACCGAGGCCGGCCGGACGCCGAGCAGGAGGAGCAGTGCGCCGCAGACGGGAGCCATGACCAGTGCGGCCACCTCGAACGGCTGGTGCCGGGACCGAATACGCAGGGATCCCACGACGACTCCTTGGTCGAGGACCGTCGTCACCCGCCGCGTCCGTCGGTCGCTGCCGTGGGTGGGTGTGACCGCGCTGCGGTCGATGCGGCGAAGCCCGGCGGTGGTGACGGTACGTGCCGACGGTCGATGGTCGAGGAGGTGAGCGACTCGCCGTCGTTGGCTGGCCGATATCTGCCTGTGTAGCACCGATGAACGGTTCGCGTCCACCTGGTGTAACGTCACATATGGGCAGGTCAGAGGCCATTTTTGTAGGGTGCGTGGCCGTTGGTGCGTGTTCGGGCCGGGGAAGGGTGCCGGCCGACCGAGCCACGGCATCCAGTAACGCAGAGTGTCGGATATCTTACGTTTGATGACATGGCATGCGGCCGGCCGGGGTTGGCTAGCGTGCCAGCAGGTCGCGCAGCGCGCGGACCACCTCCGCGGGTGCCTCCTCGGCCGAGAAGTGGCCGCAGGTGACCGTCCGGTGCGACAGGTCCGACGCCCAGGCCCGCCACAGCCCGGCCGCGTCGTAACCGAGCGCCGCGCCCCAGTCCTGCTGCAGCACCGTCACCGGCATCCGAAGCTGGTTGCCGGCCGCCCGGTCGGCGCTGTCGTGGACGACGTCGATCCTGGCGGATGCCCGGTAGTCGGCGACGATCGAGGTGACCGCGGCGCGTGACGCGCTCAGGTACGCGGCCCGCACCTCGGCCGGCAGGGCCTCCGGGTCGCGGGTCCAGACGTCCAGAAAATGCCCGAAGAAGGCGTCCGGGCTGCCGCCGATCAGCTCCTCGGGCAGGCCGGGTGGCTGCGCCATCAGATAAAGGTGGAAGGCGACGGCGGCGGTGGAGCCGTGCAGCACGTCCCACATGTCCAGGGTGGGCAGCACGTCGAGCAGGGCGAGGTGGCTGACCGCCTCCGGATGGTCGAGACCGGCGCGGAACGCGACCAGGGCGCCCCGGTCGTGGCCGGCCAGCGCGAAGCGCTCCTGGCCGAGCGCCCGGGCCAGCGCCACGACGTCGGCGGCCATGGTGCGCTTCGCGTACCCGCTGCCGTCGCCGTCGACGGGCTTGTCGCTGTCGCCGTAGCCGCGCAGGTCCGGGCAGATGACCGTGTGGTCGGCGGCCAGATCGGCCGCGACATGCCGCCACATGAGGTGGGTCTGCGGAAAACCGTGCAGCAGCACGATCGGGGGCCCGGAGCCGCCCACGGCGACGTTGAGCGACACGCCCTCGGCGACGGTGACCCGCCGGTAGTCGAATCCGTTGATCCTGGGGTCCACGGGGAACCTTTCTGGTGAGCGGGGCCGGCGGGGGCGGTGGCCCGCGCCGTCGTACGCCGTCGAGCCTGACCCGTGGGGATCAGCAGCCGGTCAGCGTCGGATCAGTGCCGGCTGACCGGGGCCGGCCGGGCCGCCCGCCTAGATTGGTGCCATGACCAGGCGGCGGTGGCAGCCGTGGCGGTGACCTTCGGTGTGCTCGGGCCGGTGACCGCCGCGACCGGACGTGGCCCGGTCCCGATCAGGGGGCTTCGGCAGCGCACGGTGCTGGCCCGGCTGCTGATCGCCCGGGGCCGCGTCGTGCCGGTGGACCGGCTCGTCAACGACCTGTGGGACGTTCCCCCGGAGGGCGCGGTGGGCGCGATCCGGACCTTCGTCGCCGACCTGCGCCGGGCCCTGGAGCCCGACCGGCCGCCCCGGCAACCGTCCCGGCTCCTGGTCACCGAGTCACCGGGGTACGTGCTGCGGACCGCCGCGGAGGCGCTGGACGCCGGACGGTTCGAGGCGGCGGTCGGCCAGGCGGGCCGGCTGCTGGCGGAGGGACTCCCCGCACCGGCCCTGGCCGCGCTGGACACGGCGCTCGGGCTCTGGCGCGGTCCCGCGTACGTCGACTGCGCGGGCGAGCCCTGGGCGGTCGCGGAGATCAATCGACTGGAGGAGCTGCGGATGCTCGCCATCGAGCGGCGGGCGGAGGCGCTGTTGGCGCTGGGCCGGCCGGACGAGGCCGCCGCCGACCTGCCGGTCCACCTCGCCAGCCATCCGCTGCGCGAGGACGCCTGGCGGCTGCTCGCGGTGGCCCGGTACCGCTCGGGTCGGCAGGGCGACGCGCTGGCCGCGCTGCGCGAGGCCCGGGACGTCCTGGTCACCGAGCTGGGTGTGGACCCGGGGCCCGAGCTGCGGCGGCTGGAGGCCGACATCCTGGCCCAGGCCCCGCACCTCATCCCGCCCGCCGTCGCCCCACCCGTCCCGGACCTGGCCGGAGCCGGTCGACCCGGCGGCCCGGTACCCGTGCGGGAGCGTGCGTTCGTCGGCCGCGACGCGGAGCTGGACCGGCTGCGGCGGGCCGCCGAGGCCGCCTCCCGGCGTGGGCGACCGACCCTCGCCCTGCTCAGCGGCGACCCCGGCGCCGGCAAGACGGCTCTGGCCGAGGCGTTGACCCGGCAGCTCGCCACCGGGGGCTGGGCCACGGCGTGGGGCCGCAGCCCGGAGTACGAGGGCGCCCCGGCAGCCTGGCCGTGGACGCAGATCACGGACGCGCTCGCCGGCCCGACGGAGTCGACCGGGGGCGCTCAGACCGACGGCGCGCTTGATGGCGCCGAGGCCCCGAGCGATCCGGCCGTGGCACGCTTCCGCCGGCACCGCGCGGTGGCGTCGCTGGTCTCGGCGGTCGCCGACCGGGGGCCGGTGCTGCTGGTCCTCGACGACCTGCACCGCGCCGACGGGGACACCCTGGACCTGCTGACCGTGCTGCTCACCGGCCCACAGCCGGCCACCGGACCGGTGCTGATCCTCGGCACCTACCGGGCCACCGAGATCAGCCCGGAGCTGACCGCCGCGCTGGCCCGCGCCGCCCGGCTGGAGCCGGTCCGGGAGTACCTCGGCGGTCTGTCCGCGCCCGCGACCGGCGACCTGGCCCGCGTCGTGGCCGGGGCGGAGCTGGACCAGCCCACCGTGCGGTTGATCCACCATCGCAGCGGCGGCAACCCGTTCTTCGTACGGGAGCTGGCCCAGCTGTACGCGGTCGAGGGCGCGGCGGCGCTGGCCGCGGTGCCACCCGGGGTGCGCGACGTCATCCGGCATCGGGTGGCGCAGCTGCCCGCGCCGACCCGGACGGTGCTGCGGCAGGCGGCCGTGCTCGGCCGGGACGTCGACCCGGAGGTGCTCGGCGCGCTGACCGGCGACCCCGCGACGCTGCTGGACGCCGTGGACCGTGCGCTGCAGGCCGGCTTCCTCAGCGAGCAGGAGCCCGATGGGCGGCTGCGGTTCACCCACATTCTGGTCCGCGACACGCTGTACGCCGACCTTTCCGCGCCGCGCCGCGCCGCCCTGCACGCGGCCGTGGCGGAGGTGTTGCAGCGGCGTCAGCCCAGTGATCCCGCCGCGCTGGCCCACCACCTGCTGAACGCCGGTGGCCCGGCGGCCGCCCGGCCCGCCGCCGGCTACGCCGGTACCGCCGCGGCACAGGCCGAGCGGGCCGGCAACCCGCACGAGGCGGCCCGGCTGTGGGCGCAGGCGCTCGACGCGTACGACCGCGCCGGCGGGAACGAGCGGCGCGCGCGGCTGAGTGCGATGCTCGGCCTGGGGCGCGCGCTGGCCGTGACGGGCCGCCTGGCCGAGGCGCGACGGCGCCGGGCCGAGGCGATCGCCGACGCCGAGTCGATCGGCGACCCCCACCTGATCGCGGAGGTGCTGGCCGGCTTCGACGTGCCCGCGATCTGGACCCGCAACGACGACGACCAGCTCTCCGGGCGGATCGTGCAGGCCGCCGAGCACGCCCTCACCGCTCTCGGCCCGACCAACCCGGCGCAGCGCAGCCGCCTGCTCAGCACCCTCGCGCTGGAGCTGCGCGGCACCACCACCGACCGTGGCCGCCGGGCGGCGGAGGAGGCCGAGCGGCTCGCCCGGATCGCCGCCGACCCCGGGCTGCTGGCCTTCGCGCTCAACGCCCGCTTCATGCACGCCTTCCACCGCGTCGGCCTGGCCGGTGAGCGGGCCCGGATCGGCGCGGAGCTGGTCGACCTGGCCGCCCGGCACCAGCTGGTGACCTTCGAGGTGCTGGGCCACCTCGTCCTGGTGCAGGCCCGCTGCGCGCTGGCCGACCGCGCCGGCGCCGACGCGCACGCCCGCGCCGCCGACGGCCTCGCCGAGCGGTACGAGCTGCCGCTGGTCGGTGTCTTCACCCGGTGGTACGCCGCCCTGCGGCTGGCGCTCGACGGCGAGCGGGTCGCGGCGGCGCACGCGTACCGGGCGGCCGCCGACGGGCTGCCCACCGACGGAATGCCGGGCCTGACCCGGGGGCTGCTCCCGCTCGCCCTGCTCGGGCTGCGCCTGGCCGCCGCCGTCGACGCCGACCGGTCGTCGCCCGGGCCGGACCATGCCGTCGGCCAGCCCGTCCACGGGCTCGACGGCGCGGACTGGGCCGGCCTGGACTGGGGCCCCCACGAGCCGTGGGTCCGCCCGCTGCTGCACGTCGCCGCCGGCGACCGGGACGCGGCCGGAGCCGCCCTGCGTGCCCTCCCGGACGGGCCGCACGATCTGCTGCGGGAGGTACGGCTCTGCCTGACCGCCCGCGCGGCGCTCGCCCTGGACGACCGGGCCACGATGCGACGCGTCGCCGCCCAGCTCCGGCCGGCCGCCGATGAACTGGCGGCCGGCAGCGGGGTGCTCACCGTCGGCCCGGTGGCCGGGCACCTCGCCGACCTGGCCGCGGCACTCGGCCGCGACGACGAGGCCGCCGGGTACCGCCGTACCGCTCGCGCGGTCACCGCCCGCATCCGCGCCGCCGCCTCCCCGACCTGACCGCCGGCGACGGGTGTCCGCCCGCCGCCCGGCGACTTGCCGGTTCCCCGGGAACCAACCGGCAGCGTGCGGTCAGATGGAACCACGGCGCGGTCGCGGTCGGCCGTGCGGCAAGGGGGTACGCGTGGAGGCGCTCGTCCTGATCGTGGTGCTGGGCGTCACCGTCCTCGTGGGCACCACGCTCGGCGGCCGGTACAGCGTCGCCCCACCGGTCCTGCTCATCGGGTTCGGGGTGCTGCTCGGGCTGGCGCCGCCGCTGTCCGAGCTGACCCTGGAGCCCGACCTGGTACTGCTGATCTTCCTCCCGGCGATCCTCTACCGGGAGAGCCTCACCATCAGTCTGCGCGAGATCCGGGCCAACTTGCCGACGATCGGGCTGCTCGCCGTGGTGCTGGTGGTGCTCACCATGGTCACGGTGTCGCTGACCGCGCAGGCGTTCGGGGTGAACCCCGCCGCGGCCTGGGTGCTCGGGGCGGTCCTCGCGCCGACCGACGCCGCCGCGGTCACCGGCCTGGCCAAGCGACTGCCCCGGAAGCTCCTGACCACCCTGCACGCGGAGAGCCTGATCAACGACGGCACCGCCCTGGTGCTCTTCGCGGTGACCGTGGGCCTGCTCGCCGGGGACGGGGCCCCGGGCGCGCTCGGCATCGGCGAGGAGTTCCTCGGGGCCAGCGCCGGGGGAGTGATCGCCGGCGTGCTGGTCGGCGCGGCCGTGGTGCTGATCCGCAAGCGGCTCGACGACCCCCTGCGCGAGGGAGGGCTGAGCGTGCTGACGCCGTTCGCCGCGTTCCTGCTCGCCGACGCGGTGCACGCCAGCGGCGTGCTGGCGGTCGTGGTCGCCGGCCTGGTGCTGGCCTACGCCGGCCCCCGGGTGATCCGCGCCCGGTCCCGGGTGCTGGCGTACGCGTTCTGGGACCTGTCCACGTTCCTGATCAACGGTGGACTGTTCGTCCTGCTCGGCACGCAGATCCCCCGGGCGGTGCGGAACATCACCAGCGCCTCCCCGCAGCGCGCGGTGACGATCGTGCTGGTGGTCACCCTGGTCGTCCTCGTGACCCGGCTGCTCTTCGTCTACCTGGCGGCGGAATCGGTGAATCTGCTGAGCCCCGGGAGGATCGTGGGTCAGGGTGGCTGGCGGGTGGGCACCGTCGCCGGCTGGTCGGGTTTTCGGGGTGCCGTCTCGCTCGCCGCCGCCCTGGCGGTCCCGACGACGACCGTCTCCGGTCAACCGGTGGCCGAACGCGATCTGATCATCTTCGTCACCGCGCTGGTGATCGTGCTGATCATGCTTCTCCAGGGCACCACCCTGCCGGTGGTGGTGCGCTGGGCGGGGCTGGTCGGCGACCCCGAGCGCGCCGACGAGCTGCGGCAGGCACGGCTGCGGGCCACTGAGGTCGGCCTGGCCGCGCTGCCCCAGTTCGCCGCCGAGATCGGCGCCGGGGACGAGGTGGTGCGCCGGATGAAGGCCGAGTATCAGCGGCACCTGGAGGACGTCGACGAGGGCGGTGGACGTACCGCCGAGGATCGCCGCCTGGAACGCAAACTGCGCCTCAAGGTCCTCGAGCACAAACGGCGGGAGGTCACCCGGTTGCGCGACAGCCGGGAGATCGACGACATCGTGCTGCGTGAGCTTCAGGAAGCGCTGGACAACGAGGAGATCCGCCTGCTGGGCCGCGGCTCCACCGACTGACCGCGCTCGCCCGACCCCCGGTGCGGCGTGTCCGGGACGAGCCGGACCGGCGGCCGAGCCACGGCGGACCGACGGATTCGTGACAGTTGCCGTGCCGCGCGTGCGGCTCTGGTCGCTGCGCCGCCCGGTACGGTGGAACGGTTCGGCGCCGGTCGATGCGTTCGGTCCCTTGGGGGGTGTGTCCATGACAACCGGGGCGACAGAGGCCGACCTGCGGGTGGTCACCGAGCGGGAATTCCTCGACGAGCTGGCCTCGGTCACCCGCGAGCGCGGCGCGACCGAGTTCCTCTACCTGATGGCACAGGGCGACGGCGTCATCGGCGTGCAGTGGGAGCAGCCCGGCGTCGACCATCTGCGCCGCTACCGCGTGCGCGACTCCAGCGGCCCGGCCTGCCCGCACTGCACCATCGTCGAGGCGGTGCTGGCGCTGGCACCCGTGCTGCCACTGGACCTGATGCGGACCGCGCGTACCCGACCGCAGTACGAGACGGTGCTGCGCACCGGGCAGCTGCCCCACCTGGCGTTCGCCCGCCCGACCGGCCAGCCCGGGGCGAGCTGGCTCGGCGACTGCCATGCGGTCACCGGCGACCCGCACACCGACGCCGACTGCCCGCGGCACGCGGTGCCCGCACCGAGCGGCGACCCGCTGGACCTGCGTCTCGGGTCGCTGCCCCGGGCGCTGCGGGAGATGTACCCGCACGACGCCGCCGCGACGGCGGACCTCCAGCAGCGGCTGCGCATCGCCCGGGACTGGCGGGCCGACGCGCAGGCCGTCGCGAGCGGCGTCCGCGAGGCCGCCGCGACCTGGGCGTTCCTGCGCAACTCCTGCGTGCTGGGCGTGCCGGTGCCCGGCGTCAACGGTCTTGTCCTCACCCTCCCACCGGGCCGGACGACGGACGACCGGCCGCTGGCCGAGCTGCACGCCGCGGCGGTGCGCGCGCTGCCCACCGACGGCCCGTTGGCCTATCAGGAGCGGGCCTGCCTGGTGCCGGAGCCGGGCCCGGGAGCGCAGCGGATGCCCTCGTACGCCGGCGCGGTGGACCTGACCGGCGCGGCGCCCGTACGCACGCTGCGGCTGCCGGCGCCCCGCCGGCCGCTGAGCACTACCGGCCGGGGCGTGTTGCTGCTCTACGAGGCCCGGCACGCGATGGGCCGGCACGTCGCAGGCGCGCCGGAGCGCAACGAGGCCTACTGGGAGTCCGAGGCGGCGTTGAACGTCTTCGAGTTCACCCTGCTGGAGCGGGTCGCCGGCCGGCACTACCAGGAGGCGGTGGCCGCCTACCTGCAGGCCCTGCGCCGCGAGGGCGACCTGCTCGCCCGCCCGCACAAGGTGCTCGACCGGCGTCGGCGCAAGGCGTTGTCGCTGGCGTTCGGCGGGCTGGACGACGAGGAGCTGCACCTGTGGGCGTCGGTCGCGTACCGCAACGCCATCCTGGTGCTGCTCGGCGACCTGAAGGCGTTCGCCGCGCACCTGCGCCGCCAGGCCTCCTGACGCGAGGGAAGGACGGTTCAGAGCACCTGGGCGAGGAAACGGCGTAGCCGGGGATGCTCGGCCCGCTCGAAGATGGCCTCCGGTGGGCCGGCCTCCAGCACCACGCCCCGGTCCATGAAGGCGACGGTGTCGGCGACCTGCCGGGCGAAGCCCATCTCGTGGGTGACCACCACCATGGTCATGCCGCCGGCGGACAGGTCGGCCATCACCCCGAGCACCCCCTTGACCAGCTCCGGGTCGAGTGCGGAGGTGGCCTCGTCGAAGAGCATCACCTCCGGCCGCAGCGCCAGCGCCCGGGCGATCGCCACCCGTTGCTGCTGACCGCCGGAGAGCTGCGCCGGCCGGGAGTCGGCCTTGCCGGCCAGCCCGACCAGCTCCAACTGGGCCCGCGCGACCGCCTCCGCCTCGTCCTCGCCGAGCTTGCGCAGGCGGCGCAGCGCCAGGGTGACGTTGCGCAGCACGCTCATGTGCGGGAAGAGGTTGAACTGCTGGAAGACCATGCCCACCCGCTGCCGTAACGCGTCCGGGTCGTCGCCCAGCACGCTGCGCCCGTCCAGCAGCACGTCGCCCTGGTCCGGCTCGATCAGCCGGTTGATGGTGCGCAGCAGGGTGGACTTGCCCGACCCGGACGGCCCGATCACGCAGGCCGTCGCGCCGCGCGGCACGATCAGGTCGACGCCGCGCAGCACCCGGTTCGGTCCGAAGGCGAGGTGCACGTCGCGTACGTCGAGGCTGACCGAGGTGGTCGTGCTGACGGTCATCGCCGGTCCCCTTCCGTCGCGCCGGACAGCGCCGGCTCGGTGTCGTCCTCGTCCTCGTCGGCCGGGCCGGTGGCCGGCCGGCCGTGGCGCAGCCGCCGGTCGATCCAGTTGACCGCGTGCGTCAGAGGCACGGTCAGCGCCAGGTAGCAGAGCCCGGCCAGCAGCAGCGCGGACTCGTTGCCGGTGGTGGCCGCGTAGTCCTGTCCGATCCGGAACAGCTCCCGCTGGCTGGCCACCAGGCCGAGGAAGTAGACGAGGCTGGAGTCCTTGATCAGCGCGATGAGCTGGTTCACCCAGGCCGGCAGCACCCGCCGGATGCCCTGCGGGACGATCACCAGCCGCATCGCGTCGCCCCAGGAGAAGCCGAGCGCCCGGGCGCCCTCCAACTGCGCGGCCTCCACCGACTGGATGCCGGAGCGGAAGATCTCCCCGATGTACGCCGCCGCGATCAGCGACAGCGCCAGGATGCCCAGCGGGTAGGGGTCGGGGCCCCACACCTGCATGCCCAGCGGCGCGAGCCCGACGCCGATCAGCAGGATCGTCGCGGCGGCCGGCAGCCCCCGGAACACGTCGGTGTAGACCCGCGCCGGCCAGCGCAGCCACCGGCTGCGGGAAATGCCGGCGACGGCCAGCAGCAGGCCCAGCACCGAGCCGAGCAGGGCGGCGGAGACCGCCAGGATCAGCGTGTTCGGCAACCCGACGGTCAGCATCTCGGGTAGTGCCTCGCGCATCGCGTCCCAGTCGAAGAAGGTCTCCCACAGGGTGCTCAACGGATCCATCGGTCGCCTCTCCTACCGCCCTGCTCGCTCGTCACCGGTCGTGCCTCAGGACGCGGCCGACGCCGACGGCACCGGCACCGTGCCGCTGCCGGGCTTGAAGTCCGCCGGGACCGGCCGGCCCGGGTAGTACTGCGCCTGCAACCGGCTCCAGGTGCCGTCCGCGATGACCTCGTCGAGGCCCTTGTTCAGCGCCTCGCGCAGCTTGTCGCTGCCCTTGGCGACGGCGTACGCGGTCGGTGCCGGGCTGAGCTGCTTGGCCGCCACGGTGATCTTGCCGTTGCTGTCGGCGGCCGACTTCTCGCCGATCTCGGCCGGGGCGATCCACGCGTCGGCGGTGCCCGCCTTCAGCTGGTTGATCGCGCCGTTGTAGTCCGGCACCCGGACCGGGTTGAGCTGCTCGCCGGTGGCGTAGTCGTCCTGGACGGTGCCCTGCACCACCACGACCCGCTTCCCGGCGAGCTGATCGAAGCGGGTGATCGGCGAGCCGGCCGGCACGTCGAGGCCGAAGTAGCCGAAGTCGTAGCCGTTGCCGAAGTCGACGGTCTTCTTCCGCGCCTCGGTAATGGTGATCGAGGAGCTGCCGACGTCGAACTTGCGGTTGTTGACCTGGGAGAGCAGCGCGGAGAAGTCGGTGCCGACGAACTCGACCTTCAGGCCGAGCTTGCCGGCCACCGCGGTCAGCAGGTCGTTGTCGAAGCCGGTGAACTTGCCGTCCTTGAGGTACACGTTCGGCGGTGCGTCGGTCAGCGTGCCGGTGCGCAGCACGCCCGGCTGCGCCAGGCCGTACGGGTTGCCGGCGGCGTCGGACGAGGTGTCGTCGCCGCAGGCGGTGAGCGCGGTGGCGGCCAGGATCGTGGCCGCGCCGAGGGCGGCGGCCCGGGTCAGGGCAGGAAGGAATCGCACTGGTGTCTCCGAAGGTTGCGCGGCGGCGGGCACAGGCGTACGCCGCCGACGGTGCGCCCGGTGGGGCGTACCGCTGGGGTGGGTTCGGGAAAGGGGTGCGCTAGTGCGCGGCGCGGCCGCGACAGGCGGCGCTGCAGACCCGCATCATGTCCACGTGCCGCCGGCGGGTCAGTGCCGGTGGTGGCCAGCCAGTGCGGGAATCCGCGGCGTCGGCCGATGGGGTGGTGCGGAGGATTCGCATGGTTCTCCCAGGTCTGTGCTGACCTGGGTGCCAGGCCACGCTTGCACCGACGTCGTGCCGGTGCCTGGTCTTCACCCGGGGCACCCCACCGCGGAGGAGGGTTGCCGGCCAGCGAGCCGGGGCTTCGCGCTGGCGCTCATGACCTGGGACGAGGCTAGCAGGCCGGTGCGGCGGATCGTCCAGTCGTTATGACCACGCTCACCGTGCGCGACGGGCATCCGGCCGGCAGGTCACCCGGCGTGCACGTGCGGCCGGTGGCGCCGGTCGGGCTCCTGGCGGCGCAGGATCTCGCGGGTGACGGGGGCGATCTCGCCCTGGCCGAAGGCCAGGTAGCGCAGGAAGTTTCCGCCCGGATTGCCCTCGGTCCACTCGAAGTAGATGTGCGGGCACCGCCCGGCCCGGTCGCGGATCTCCAGCAGCAGGGCGGCCAACGCGCTGGGCACCGCGGAGCTGGTAAGTCTGAACACCGGGTACCGGTCGTGCTCCACGCTGCCGCGCACCGCCAGCTCGGTCTCGAAGTCCGACGGGTCGGTGACCGTCACCTCCACGAAGATCACGGCGCTGTCGGCCGGGAAGTCGTTGTCCGCGACGGTCTGGGCGAGCTTGGCGCGGTACTCGGCGCGGTCCCCGGTGGCCGGCTCGTGGGCGATGAGGCGGATACGGCGCCCGCCACACTCCTCGATCAGCCGGATGGCCTCGGGGTCCAGGTCCACCCGGTCGACCCGCAGCTCGAAGGCCCGCACCAGCCGGGACAGCGCCGACACCAGAATCATCCCACCGATGAAGCAGGCCGCGATCTTCACGCCGTCGGGACGTTCCACCACGTTCGCCGCGGTGGTGTAGACGAAGGCGACCGCGATCGTCCCGAACGCGATGGTCCGGCCTCGCTGGCGCCGCCGCCGCGCCGCGAGGGTCACCGCCGTCGCCGCCGAGGTGATCAAGACCAGGACCCCGGTGGCGTACGCGCCGCCCTGCGCGTCCACGCTCGCCTCGAAGACGACCGTGATCAGGAACGCCACCGTGGTGAAGACGAGGACCAGCGGCCGGACGGCCCGGGCCCAGGCCGGCGCCATGCCGTAGCGGGGCAGGTAGCGGGGTACGAGGTTGAGCAGCCCGGCCATCGCGGAGGCGCCCGCGAACCAGAGGATGCCGATGGTGGACAGGTCGTAGACCGTGCCGAACACCTCGCCGAGGTACTCGTGTGCCAGGTAGGCGAGCGCCCGGCCGTTCGCCGGCCCGCCCGGCTGGAACGCCTCCGGCGGGATCAGGACGGTGGTGGCCACGCTGCTGGTGACCAGGAAGACACTCATGATCACGGCGGCGGTGGTGAGCAGCCGGCGGGCGCCGCGGATGCGGCCCAGCGGTCGGTCCTCGGAGTCCTGCCGGTCCCCGCGGATGTGCGGCATCACCGCCACCCCGGTCTCGAAGCCGGACAGGCCCAGCGCCAGCTTCGGGAACACCAGCAGCGACAGCCCGATCACCAGCAGGGGATCGCCGTGGCCGGTGGTCAGTGCGGTGGTCCAGTCCGTGACCGCGCTCGGGTGGGTGACCACCCGCCACAACGCGTTGACGATCACCACCGCGTTCAGTGTCAGGTAGATCGCGACCAGGACGACGGCGATCCCGATGGCCTCGCCGAACCCCTTGAGGAACACCGCGCCCAGCAGCGCCACCAACAGCAGCGTGAGCAGGACCTTGTGTCCCTGGAGCGCGCTGGGCAGGAACGGGTTCTCATCGATGTGCGCGGTCGCGTCGGCCGCGGAGAGGGTGATGGTGATGATGAAGTCGGTGGCCGCGAAACCGAGCAGCACCAGCACGAACAGCTTGCCCGGCCAGTAGCTCAGCAGGCGTACCAGCATCGCGATGGAACCCTCGCCGTGCGGGCTCTCCACCGCCACCCGGCGGTAGACCGGCAGCGCGCCCAGCAGCGTCACCAGCACCAGCACCAGGGTCGCCACCGGGGACAGCGCGCCGGCGGCCAGGGCCGCGATGCCCGGCTGGTAGCCGAGCGTCGAGAAGTAGTCGACGCCGGTCAGGCACATCACCTTCCACCACGGGTGGTGCCGACGCTCCGGCGGGCGTCCGTGCGGCCCGTGCTGCTGCACCGTCTGCTCGGAGCCGCCGTCGAACAGCCACGCCTGCAGCCGACCGGTCCGGCGGCCGGTGCGCCTGTCGACCTCCATCGGCGCTTCCCCCGTCATCCGCCCACGGTCACCGCGAGTATCCGTCAGCGGGCCCGGGCCCGTCCGCCGGTGCGGGGAACCCGCCCGGCCCGGGTGCCCCGGCAGCCGGCGCGTCAGCGGGTTTCGGGCCGTGGGCACCGGGGAAGCAGGGCCCTCCGGCGTCCCGCCCCGAACGGTCCGCGTGGTTCGGGCAGCCGCCGGACGGTGCGTGCGGGAGGGAGCGGGTCATGGTCGGCGGCCGTCGTTTCCGCCCGGGCGGTGGCTTCGGCCGCCGGCTCGACGAGCACGAGGTCCGCGTCGGCGCGACGCCGCGCACCGAGCCGGCCGCACCGCCCAGCGACGGCCTGGTCGACAGCGCCGTCTACATCCGGGGGCACCGGTTCGCGTCGCCGGCCGGCCTCGCCGAGACGTACCGCTGCCTGCAGGAGCAGGACGGCGCGATGGCCTGGATCGGGTTGTACCGGCCCGACATCGACCAGATCACGTCGCTGGCCCGGGAGTTCCGGCTGCACGACCTGGCGGTGGAGGACGCGATCAACGCCCACCAGCGGCCCAAGCTGGAACGGTACGGACACACGCTCTTCGTGGTGCTGCGCGCGGCCCGCTACGACGACCAGCGGGAAGAGGTCGAGTTCTCCGAGCTGCACCTGTTCATCGGGCCCGGCTTCGTGATCACCGTCCGGCACGGTGAGGCGCCGGACCTGGCCGCGGTGCGGCGGCGGATGGAGACCGACGCGCAGATGCTCGCCCAGGGCCCGGAGGCGGTCCTGTACGCGATCCTCGACCAGGTGGTCGACGGCTACGCGCCGGTGGTGGCCGGGTTGGAGAACGACATCGACGAGATCGAGACCGAGGTCTTCGGCGGCGACCCGAACGCCAGCCGGCGCATCTACGGGCTCAGCCGCGAGGTCATCCAGTTCCAGCGGGCCGCCCGCCCGCTGCTCACCGTGCTCGACGCGCTGGCGGTCGGCGCCGGCAGCTACGGCACGGACGAGGAGCTGCGCCGCTACCTGCGGGACGTGACCGACCACCTCACCCAGGTGGTGGAGCGGGTGGACGGCTTCCGGCACCTGCTGCAGAACATCCTCACCGTCAATGCCACTCTCGTCTCGCAGCAGCAGAACGAGGAGATGCGCACCCTCACCGCGGCCAGTTACGCGCAGAACGAGGAGCTGAAGAAGGTCTCCTCCTGGGCGGCCATCCTGTTCGCACCCACGCTGATCGGCACGGTGTACGGAATGAACTTCGTACACATGCCGGAGCTGAACTGGCGCTACGGCTACCTGTTCGCGCTCCTGCTGATGGCCCTGGTCTGCGGCAGCCTCTACCTGATCTTCAAGCGGCGCGGCTGGCTCTGACCGGACGCCCGAGGGTCACTCGATGCCGCGCAGGATGTGCCGCTCGTCCTCGCTGTCGTCCTCGCCGGCGCCGATCCGGCCGAGCAGCACGGCAGCGGCCCAGATGGTCAGGGGCGTGGCCGCTCCGGTCATGCCGCCGCCGGTCCGGTCGTCCCGGGTCTGGCTCCGCTCCGTACGCGGTGGCCTGCGCTGAGCCTGCATGGGCACTGCCTCTCCTCGTCGAAGCCGCCCCGGGGCCGCGCGGCGTGCGCCCGCGCCTCCGGCCGGGCAACCCGCGGGTGGGCGGGTCGCCACCGGTACAGCAGCCATCTCGCACCATCCCACGCCCAGCCTCGTCCGCACCCCTTGTTTTCGGTTTCCCGACTGTCAACGACTCGGCGGCGGGTCAGGACAGTGGGTGGGCGATGCCGCGGGCGTGGTCGGTGAGCGCCGCGCCGACCACGGTCGCGGTCACCGGCAGCACCTCCAGGCAGCGGCGCACCGCGGCGGCCATCAGCGCGTTCGGCACCCGCATCGAGAGCGTGCAGTGTGGCACCCAGCGGCCCGGCTGGTAGTGCTCGACCAGGCTGATGCCGCCGGCGGCGAGCCGGTCGTGCACCAGCCGGTGGTGGGCCAGCAGCTCCGGGGTGACCGTCGGGCCGAGCCAGAGCACCCGGCCGACGAACTGCCCGGCATGCTGGAAGTCGAGGCGCAGCGGCGCCGCCACCACCGTGCCGCGCAGCGCCGCGGCGACCTGCTCGGGGTCGAGGCGGGGCGCCACGGCGAGCGAGACGTGCGGGCGGTGGCGCTGTTCCAGCAGCGACCGCATGCTCTGCACGCCCTCGGCCTCCAGCGCGTCCCAGAGCACCCGGATGCGTCGGGTGGCGTCCGGGTCCAGATACAGCTCCACCGCGGCGACCACGTGATCACCGTAACGGCAGAGGTTTGCCCGCCGGTCTCGGCGGTACCTGAACGGAAACAGACCAGGAGGCGTGGCCCGTGGACGTGAGTGACCTGCTGACGGAGGCGTACGACCGGCTGCCCGACCTCGTCCGCGCGGCGGTCGACGGCCTCAGCCCGGAGCAGCTGCGCTGGGCACCCGGCCCGGGAGCCAACACGATCGGCTGGCTGGTCTGGCATCTGACCCGGATCCAGGACGACCACGTGGCCGACGTGCTCGACACCGAGCAGGTCTGGGTGAGCGGCGACTGGGCGCGGCGGTTCGGGCTCACCGCCGACCCGCACGACACCGGTTACGGTCACTCGCCCGCCCAGGTCGCCGCCGTGCGGCCGGAGAGCGCGCAGGCCCTGATCGACTACTACCAGGCGGTCTCGGGGCGCACCCGCCAGTTCCTCGCCGGGCTGCGGCCGGCGGACCTGGACCGCGTGGTGGACGAGGCGTGGGACCCGCCGGTCACCCTCGGCGTCCGGCTGGTCAGCGTCGCCGAGGACGACCTGCAACACGTCGGCCAGGCCGGCTACGTGCGCGGGCTCATCGGGGCCGGCTGACCGGCCGCGTCCGTCGGGCCCCCGGGCACCCGGCGTCACCCCGTTCGGGTGAGCCGGTCTCACCCCGTCGCGGGCCATCCTCAGGGCAAGTGGGGGGAGGGGACGTGATGGGCGCGACGGTGGGGGAATATCTGCGACAGCTGGGCTCCGGCCGGCGTGCCGACCTGCCGGAGACGACCGCTGGGACCATGCGGCTGGACGCGCGGGAGGACGGCCACACCGAGCACTGGTACCTGACCATCGCCGACCAGCACGTGCGGGTGACCCAGTCGGGCGACGACGCGGATCTGGTCATCCGCGCCGCTCCGGCGGCCCTCGACCGGTTGGCGCGCGGGGAGACCCACGTGGCGGCGGCGCTGCTGCGCAACGAGCTGAGCGTGCAGGGCAAACTCCAGCTGCTGATGCTGCTGCGGCGCATCTTTCCCGGGCCGGCCGGTGCCCGGCATCCGCGCGAGCTCGGTCGGGCCGCGATGGCCGGGCGAGAGGGGCGCCGGTGAGCCGGGAAGGGGTGCACGTGATCGCCGGGAACGCCTTCGCGATCAGCGACGGGCGGGGCGACGTGGCGGAGGACCCGGGCACTCCGGTGGGGCTCTTCTCGTTCGACACCCGCTTCCTGTCCCGCTGGATACTCAGTGTCGGCGGGGAAGAGCTGAACGTGCTCTCCCGCGACGACATGACGTACTTCGAGACCCGGTTCTTCCTGGTGCCGGGCGCGGCGAGTCACTACGTCGACGCCGACGTGTCGGTGATCCGGCACCGCTCGATCAACGACAGCTTCAACGAGCGCATCACGTTGCTCAACCACTCCGCCCAGCCGGCCGAGTTCACCGTGCGGATGGACATGGGCAGCGACTTCGCCGACCTGGCCGACCTGGCCGACGTCGCCGCGGGCCGGGAGCTGCGACAGCGAGCCGTCGAGGTCACCGCCGACTCCGCGCGCAACCAGCTCGTACTGCGGTACGGGCGGGAGCGGTTCGTCCGCGAGACCGTCGTGAGCAGCACGGCTCCGGCCGATGTGGACGAGCGGGGAATGACGTTCCGGATCCGGATCGAGCCCGAGGGCACGTGGGAGACCGACCTGCAGGTCACCATGACCATCCGGGGCGAGGGCGGCCGGGACCTGCGCAACGACCTGGAGTCGCACCGGGAGCACGTACGCGGGGGGATGCGCGAGGAGCTGGCGGGCTGGCTGGATCGGGCCCCGGAGCTGGTGGCCGAACGGGAGAGCTTGGAGGAGATCTACCGGGGCAGCCTGGCCGACCTGGGGGCGCTGCGGTACATGCCGCTGTCGTACAACACGCGGGTGCCGGTGGGCGGCCTGCCGTGGGCGATGGGGCTGTGCGGGCGGGACAGCATCATGACCTGCCTGCAGACCATGGCGTTCACCCCCGAGCTGGCCCCCGCGACGCTGCGGTTGCTGGCGCTGTTGCAGGGCGGTCAGCTGGACGACGTACACGACGAGGAGCCGGGCAAGATCCTGGCGCAGCTCCGCTACGGCGAGTCGGCCGCGTTCGGCGACCGGCCGGACGCGCTGTACTACGGCGCGGCGGACACCACCCCGCTGTTCGTCGTCCTGCTCGACGAGTACGAGCGCTGGTCCGGCGACGCGGACCTGGTCCGCGAGCTGCACCACGCGGCCCGGATGGCACTGGACTGGATCGACGAGTACGGCGACATGACCGGAGACGGGTACCTGCGCTACCAGCGCCGCAACGAGCGGCACGGCGTGATCAACCAGAGCTGGAAGAACTCTCCGGACGCGATCACCGACGCGTGCGGGTGGCAGCCGGCGCTTCCCCGGGCCACCTGCGAGTTGCAGGGCTACGCGTACGACGCGAAACGGCGCGGCGCGCGGCTCGCCCGCACGTTCTGGGATGACCCGGTGTACGCCGACCGGCTGGACCGGGAGGCGGCGGAGCTGAAGGACCGGTTCAACCGGGACTTCTGGTTGCCGGAACGGGAGTACTACGCGCTGGCGCTGGGGCCGCACGGCGAGCCGGTCGATGCGCTGTCGTCCAACATCGGGCACCTGCTGTGGAGCGGGATCGTCGCGGACGACCGCGCCGAGGCGGTCGCCGAGCACCTGGTCGGGCCGCGGCTGTTCAGCGGTTGGGGAGTGCGCACCTTCGCCAAGGGACAGCGGCCGTACAACCCGGTGGGCTCACACCTGGGGGCGGTGTGGCCGTCGGACAACGCCCTGATCGCCGCCGGGCTGCGGCACTACCGCTTCGACGCGCAGGCGGCCCGGATCGCGGCCGGCATCTTCGACGCGGCGCAGACGCTGGGCGGGCCGGTGCCGGAGCTGATCGCCGGCTACGAGCGCCGCCTGACGAAGTACCCCGTCCAGCTGCCCTCGGCCGGTCGCCCGCAGTCGTGGTCCTCGGGCGCGCTGCTGATGCTGCTGGGCACCCTGCTGGGGCTGCGGCCCACCGGCGAGAACCTGCTGGTCAATCCGGCCCTGCCAGCGGGCTTCGGCAGGATCGAGCTGCTGGACATCCCGGGCCGGTGGGGTCTGTCCGACGCGTACGCCGGGGACCGCTCCACCGCCGGCAGCGACCGCCGCCGACTTCGGTGACCGGGAAGACCGCGTCACGGTACGCCGTCGGCGGTGACACCGACGTCCTGGTCACTGTGTGCGGCGGGGGTGGGTGGGGTGGGGGTACGGCGGCGGGAGAGCGTGCGGTCGATGCCGACGAAGAGCAGGCCGAGCAGCCAGAACGCGATGGCGAAGAAGAGGGCGCTCACCGCCACCCCGGCGTAGCCCAGCTCGCCCGCGTCCAGGAACGGGTACGGGTACCCGTGCACGACCAGCCCTCGTAGCAGGGCGAAACCGAGGTAGCCCAGCGGAAACGCCAGCCACCAGGCCGCGTACCGGAGGCGCAGCCGGCCGCGTTGGTCGAACAGCACCCAGTCGGCGACCGCCAGCAGTGGCACCACCGTGTGCAGCAGCTGATTGCCGAGCGCCTCGCCGACGGTCCGGTCCGGCTGGGCCATCGCGAACGGACTGGCGGGGTTGGCCAGCACCAGGTGGTAGACCACGCCGGTGATGGTGATGTAGAGGGTGACCGCGCCGCGGAGCGTCGGCGGCGGGTCGGGTCGGTCCCGCCACGCGCTGAGGCCGGCGTACGCCGCGAGAGCGCCGACCGCGACGTTGCTCTGGATGGTGAAGTACGGCAGCAGCCCGGTGACGGTGGCCGGGCCGAGCGCGGTGAGCACGACGCCGGCCAGCACGCCGAGTACCAGCACCAGGCGCAGGAGCGCCGCCGCGTGTCGCCGCCGCAGACTCATCGGGGCAAGCTATCAGTCCACCGGCGGCCGGCGCTGTGGTGGACGGACGGACCGAACGGCACGCCGTGCGAGGGCCTGGGGCGTCGTCAGCGTGTGCGCCGGCTGGTCGGTTCGGTGGGCCGCTCGGGCGTGGCGGGCCGGCGGTCGGCCGGTGCGGTGCGGTCGGGCCCGCCAGCGGTGGGCGGGTGGTCCTGCGGGCCGGACGGATGGTCCTGCGGGCCGGACGGGTGTGGGCGCCCGGGTGTGGTGCCGGGCCGCCCGGCGGTGGCCCCGCCCGGCGTGGTTCGGACGGTCAGGAGCCGCGCGCAGTAGCCGGGCACCGCCTGCCGGTCACCGGCGGCGGTTATCAACTCGGAGAAGACCGGGTTGTCGAGGGCCCGGCCGCGGCCGTCCCCGGAGACGGACCGGAACGCCCGGCACAGGGCCGTCGTCCCGGCGGAGACGGAGGCGGGCGGCACGATCCCGCTCGTGGCGTGTGCGCCCGACGTGACCTGCCCACCGGTGGCCGGTGCGGTCGCGGCGGGTGGACCGGCGGGCACCGGCGGGGTGGCCGTGGGCGGATGCGACGGTCGGGGCGCGGAACCGGTGCCGGCGGCCAGCGCCACGCCGCCGGTGGCGGCGAGGGCCAGGGCCGCCACGGCCGCCCTGCCACCGAAAGCGGCGAGGGTGCGGGAGCGGCGGGCGGGCGGGCGGGGAACGGCCAGCGGGTCGCTGCCTGCGGCGTGCCGGATGGGCTTCGCGTGCACGCGGCTCTGCCGCTCACGGTGGAAGGCCCGCACGGCGACGCCCTCGCCGGCCAGTTCGGCGGGGCTGGGCGCGGCGCGTACGGCGGTCAGCAGCAGCACGACCGGCCGTGGGCCTGCTGATGGCACTACGGCCCCGCCGAGCAGCCGCTCGGCGGTCTCCTGGTCGATCCGGTCTGCGTTCATCTCGTGTCCCTCAGCGCCGCTCACCTGCGCGATGTCACATCCGGCACGCAGGGCGGGCTGTGACATCGGGTGGTGGACGGTGGGGACGCCGGCGGACGCTCGGGCCCGGTCAGCCCATGGTCTTGGTGCCGTCGATCGCCTCGCGCAGGATGTCGGCATGCCCGGCGTGCTGAGACGTCTCGGCGATCAGGTGCAGCAGCACCCGGCGGACCGTCCAGCTCGCTCCCGGCTCGAACCAGGGCGCCTGCGGCAGCGGGTGCGCCGCGTCCAGGTCGAGGGTGGCGATCAGACCGTCGGTGTGGTCGGCAACCTGCCGGAACCGCTCGATCAACCCGGCGAGGGTCTCGCCCGGCGCCATCCGGAACTGGCCGACCCAGTCGACCTCCTCGCGCTGCATCGCCTCGGCGCCGCCCACCGCGAAGAGCATCCACCGCTGCTCGGTGCCGGCCACGTGCTTGATGAGGCCGCCGAGGCAGAGCTCGCTGACCGTGGTGCAGGTGGCCGCCTGCTCGTCGGTCAGCCCATCGACGGTCTGCAGGAGAAAGCCCCGGTGTCGGCGCAGCGTCTGCAGCAGGTCGGCCCGCTCGCTGGTGAGCTGCTCGGTGCTGGTCATGGTGCCGCCCTTCGTCGATGTCCGCTCGGCGCCAGCGTAGGACGTGGCACTGACACTTCTCCGGCTCGACACGACGGCGGTGCGGGCCGCCAGCGGTTGCCGATCCGCGCGTCGGGCGGTCCACTGAATGACATGGGTGTGATTAAGGTGGGCACGTCGTCCTGGGCCGACCAGTCGCTGCTGCGCTCCGGGTGGTACCCGCGCTCGGCCAACACCCCGGCCGGCCGCCTCGGTTTCTACGCCGGGCGGTTTCCTCTGGTCGAGGTGGACACCTCCTACTACGCGATCCCGGCGCCGGAGACCACCCAGGGCTGGGTCGACGCCACGCCGGCCGAGTTCACGTTCGACGTCAAGGCGTTCAGCCTCTTCACCGGTCACCCGACGCCGCTCGCCGCGCTGCCCCGCGACCTGCGTCCGGCCGCCGGCCCCAGCCGGGTCCGTCGCCGCGACCTGCCGGAGCGGGCGTACGACGAGCTGTGGTCCCGGTTCCGGGCGGCGCTGGACCCGATCGCGGCGGCCGGCAAGCTCGGTGTGCTGCTGTTGCAGTTCCCGCCGTGGCTGGCGCGCGGCGCCGCCGCCGAACGCCGGATCGTCGAACTGGCACAGCGGTGCCGGCCGTGGCGGGTGGCCGTGGAGCTGCGGCACGCGTCCTGGTTCGACGGCCCGGCGGCACCGGACACTCTGGACCTGCTGCGCTCGCACGACCTCTCGTACGTCTGCGTCGACATGCCGCAGGGGCACCCGTCGTCGGTGCCGCCCATCCTGACCACCACGGCGGAGCCGGCGATCGTCCGGTTTCACGGTCACAGCGACGCCTGGCGCGACGGCGACAAGCAGGACAAGTTCCGCTACGCGTACGCCGAGGAGGAGCTACGGCACTGGGCCGGGCTGCTGGCCGGGCTGGCCGGCCCGGCTGACGAACTGCACGTGCTGTTCAACAACTGCTGCGCTGGTCAGGCCCAGCGCGACGCCACCCTCCTGGCGCGGCTGCTCACCGAGACGATGATCGGCCCGGAGCGCCGGCCCGTGCCGGCCCGCGCCACGCCGACCGGCTGACGGTCCCGCGTCCGGCGCGCGGGTCCCCGCCCGGTGGTGCCGCTAGGAGCGGCGTCCCCGGGTGCGCAGAGCGTCCTCGGACCGCTCGTTGATGTCGGCATCGTCGGGGAAGGACCGGTGGCCGGGTGCCGGGTCCGGGGGCGCACCGGGTCCGGCAGCCGGGGTGCGGGTCGGTTCCACCGAGCCGAAGCCGTGCCGACCGGCCGGGCCGGACCGGCCCGCCGGGGCGCCCGCGCGGCGCTCCCCGCGCCGCCCCTCGGGCACCGCCGTCTCCTCGCTGCCCTCGTCCATCGGCGAGTCCTCGTCCGCGCCCCAGGGCGGCTCGGCGTCGAAGCCGTCCTCGGTCTTCCACGGCTGGACCGCCTCCGGCTCCAACCGGTCGCCGCTGCCACTGGGTCCCTTGTGCGCCGTCATGGCCACCTCGCTCATCGGGTCCACCGCTACCGGCGGACGACTGCCCTCCCCGGGCCGGTCCGGCCTGCCCGGCCGCACGCCGTACCCCGTCGTGCGGGCGGGCGCAGAGCCGGCCGCCGCCCCGCCGTCGAGGTGCCGGCGGGACGCCGGCCAGCCCGGCGCTCAGCGCCCGGCCATCGCCATCTGCCGCTTGCCAGCGCCCATGCCCGCCATCTTGGCCATCCCCTTCGGGGCGCTGGCCAACATGCCGGCCCGGCCGAGCATCCCCCGGAACACCTGCCCCGGCTTCTGCTGCTCACCCATGTACGCGGTCACCACGACCAGCGTCCCGGTCAGCGCCGGGATGGCCCACTGGAGCAGCTTCATCTGCCGCTGCGAGGCGGCCACGTTGGCCGGCGTCTGGTGATTCGGCTCGGTGGCGCCGTTCACCGGTGGGCTGCCGGCCTTCTCCAGCCGCATGCCGAGCAACCGGCTGTAGCCGGTCACCGCGAGGGCCCCGATCGTCAACGCCGTCTTGATGGTGCTGGCCCGGGCCACCCCGGCCTGAGTGGCCACCCGTGGGCTCTCCGTCACCAGCTCACCGACCGCCCCGGCCAGGTGGGCGCCGATCGCGGCCGCGTTGACCGGGGTCCACTTGGACCATCCGGCCGAGGCGACCGGAAGCCGCTGGGTGGAGTCACTGATCTTCGCCGCTGCGCCGTTGACGCCGAGCGCTCCCATGAGGGAGCCGCCGAACCAGGCCGCCAGGCCCAGATCGTGCATCGAGCGCAGAGCGGTATGCCGTTCGGACATCTGATCCCCTTCCGCCGTGTCGGGCGATGCGGCTTACCCGCCGCCCCGGCGGCTAACCCCGCCCCTGGCCGGTCGATTCGCGCCGCATCCGGCACTCCGGAGACATCCGGGCCGCGCGGTGCCGCATCGTCGCCGGCAGGAGTCGTTCGGTCCGTGGTGGGTAGCTCTCGACGGACGCTGAAGGAGAGGGGAACGGGATGTCGCAGCCCGAGGAGAGCCGGGAGAAGACCGCACGTACCGACGCGGTGCTCATGCACCCGGACAACGACCCGCACAAGAACACCGCGGAGGTCCCGCCGCGCAAGGAGCACGGCCAGGTCCGGGTCGAGCGCGACGGCGACCTGGTGCCGCTGGACCAGGAGGAGTGAGCGGGCCGGCCGGGCCGTGCGGCGGCCGGCCGGTGCCTCTCAGCGGGCCGGCAGGTCGCCGGCGAAGCGGGCGACCCGCCGTGCCAGCGGCGTGCCCGCGCGGACCCAGCTGAAGTGGTCCAGCGCCGAGCCGGCCTGCGCCACCGTGTACCGCTCCCGGGTCAGCGGCGCCGCGGCGAGCTTCGCGCACAGGTGGTCCATGGTCTGGTGTGGCGTGTACTGGTCGTCGTCCACACTGACCGCCAGCACCGGGGTCCGTACCGCGCGTACGGCCGCCTCGGTGTCCGTGCCGTCCAGCCGGGGGAAACGGCCGGTCCGGGCGGTGTACGCCCAGTCCCGGATCACCCCGGAGGCCTGCCGGCCGCCGAAACCCCAGCCCGGCCAGACCCCGAGCAGCGCCGCGGTCGCGGCGATCCCCTGGGTGTACGGCAGCACCCCGATGCCGCGCCGGCCCGGATAGCTCCGCCAGTAGGGGATGCCGACCGCCACCAGCGCCAGCCCGTCCACCGCGTCAGCACCGTGCAGGGCGAGGTGCAGCAGCGCGGCCTGCCCGCCGAGCGAGTGCCCCAGCAGCAGCCGGGTACGCCCGTCCAGCCGTGACTTGAGCGCGGCCAGCACGGCGCCAACGTCGCCGGCCAGCTCGCTGTAGCCGTGCCGGTCCGCCCGGCTCGGCGCGGGGGTGCTCGTCCCGGTGCCGCGCAGGTCGGCGACGACGACCGCCAGCCCGGCGGCACGCAGCGCGGCGGCGAACGGCCGGTAGTAGCGGGCGCGGACCCCCATCGCCGGCCAGATCAGCACCATCGGCGCTCCCGCCGGTCCCGCCGGCTCCGGATAGACCTGCACGCCGAGCCGACCACCGTCGACCTCGACGAATTCCTGCGCGTACTCCGGGTCCCCGTTCACCAGGCCAGCTTACGGGCCGACGTTACCGGCGGGTAGCCCGTCGGTGTCGGGCGACAGCCGGCTCCGGCGTGGCCGGACGCGACGGAGGCCCCGCCGGGTGGCGGGGCCTCCGGGTGACGGCTTCGGTCAGGAGACGGAGATCGTCCCGTTGCTGGCCCGCACGCAGGCCACCGCACGGGCGCTGGTGGTGGCGGCGCCACTGAGGCACTGGCCGAGCACCTGGTGCCCGGTGGCGTTCGGGTGCCACGACTCCTGGCAGGTCTGGAAGTAGCTGACGCAGGTGTTGGCGATCCGCTGGATGGCGATCTTGTCCTTGCCGGAGAGGCTGGTGACGAACGTGCCGTTCGGGCTGTCCTGCAACCGGATCGGGGTGGCCAGCGCGCCGGTCGGGCTGGTCGACGACTCGCAGAGCCGGGCGCCGTCGAAGGCCCGCTGCACGTTGAGGTAGACCAGGTCGGCGGCGGGGAACTCGGCGGCCAGGGTGTCCCGGGTGGACTTCACGATCGTGCCCAGGCCCTGCGAGAAGCGGTGCCCGGGCGCGAGGCTGGCCCGGTGGATCGGGCAACCGGCCGCGTACCGCTCGGCGCCCAGGTCGCGGAACTTGTCCCGGGTGTCGTCCCGGCCGTCCTCCTCGTGGTACGCCGGGTCCAGATCCAACGGCAGCGGGTTGGTGTAGTCCTGGAAGACGACCCGGTGCTGACCGTCCGCGTCCACCTGGTCGAGGGTGGTCAGCAGTTGGCGTACCGCGGCAGTGGTCTCCGCGGTGGCGGCGCTGAGCTGCGCGGCGGTGGCCAGGTCGGCGTCCGTGCACGGCTTCTGCTCCACCGGGCCGCCCAGGTACGCCCAGAACTCCCACCAGCCCGTCCAGGCGTCGGCGATGAACCGGTTGGCGCACTTCTCCGCCACGCTGCCGAAGGTGAACGAGCTGTTGTTCGAACCCAGGCCGATCAGCACCAGGTCGATGTCCTGGGTCTGCGCGACGGCGCGCAGCTGGTCGAGCTGCGCGGCCACCGTGCGGCCGTTGGCGCGGGCGCTCGACGCGGTGGCGATGTCGTGGGGCTGGCCGCCGGAGCAGGCCAGGTTGAACCGGTTCTGGATGCCCGGCAGGGTGGCCTGGTTCAGCGAGGCGTTCGCCGAGCGGTGGCAGAAGAACGCGTTGTTGTTCGGCGCCGTCCAGCCGGGGAAGCCCTGGGCGACACCGTTGACATCGACGACGGGGGTGTACGCCCCGGCGCCCTCGCCGCTGATGAAGCTGTCGCCGAGCGCCACCGCGGCGGTGGGCAGCGCGGCGGACGCGGGGGCGGGCAGCGCGACGGCGGTCGACAGCGCGGCCGTGACGATCGTGAGTGCCGCGGCGAGCGCGGTACGCCGGAACCTGGGCATGGGGCTCCCATCCATCGAAAGATGAAAGATTCTCTGAGAGCGCGATCAGATCACCCCGGCGCGACGGGCGTCAATGGCCCGTAACATCATCGTTCGATGAAAGACACGTCCGTGTGGGTGGGCCGTTCGGGGGTCCACCTGTCAGCGGCGATGCTGGTGACGCCGGGAGCGCGGGCCGATAGCGTCCGGCCGCTGCCCTACTTCGACCCGTACGCCGTCGGGTGTCAGCCCCGCGAGCGGGTCTTCCCCGGTCGGACCGCGACACGGGCACTCCACGACGGGCAGAGCGGCAACTACCCGGTGGTGGCGGACCTACCGGTCGGGCTGCCGGCGCCGTCTCAGCAGGGCCGCGCCGAAGGCGTTCAGACCGACACCCCAGATCAGGAGGACGGTCAGCCACTGTGCCCACCGCAGGACGCTCATCTCGCCGGAGAGCAGGTGACGCACGCTGCCGTACGGGGTGAGCCAGGCCTGGGCGGGCCGGAGGGCGTCCACGGCGCCCAGCAGCCCGAACAGGCCCAACGGCAGGACGATGGTGGCGAGGAACGCCACGACCGCCGAGCGCAGCAGCAGGCCCAGCCCGGTGCCCACCAGCCCGGCGACGACCTGCACCAGCACGCTGCCCACCGCGACCGTGCCGGCGTGCCGCCACGGCTCGTCGGCGACGTCCGCCGGGGTGAGGGCGAGCGTCGCGGCGCAGATCAGCACTCCGCCGACGCCGATGACGACGGCCGGCAGCCCCACCGCCAGCACGGTGGGGAAGACCCGGACGGCGTCGGGCGCCCGCCGCAGGTCGCGCACCAGCAGGATGCCGAAGAGCGGCGTCACGACCGACATCAGGCTCTGCACCGTGTCGGAGAGTGCGGCGAACGTCCGGTCGGCAGGTGCCGCCGCCGCGGTCAGCGCCACGGCGGCGAGCAGCCCCGCCAGCAGGGTGCCCGCGAGCAGCCACCGCCGGGCCCGTGTGCCGATGGCGCGCCGGAGAGCGCCGCGAGTCGTGTCGTCCACCGCGCGCTGCTCGTCGGCGCGGCCGGCGGCCAACGACGGGGCGGCCAACCGCCCGGTCGCCTCGTGCCCGTCCATGTCGGCTCCCACCCCGCGCCGGCGCGTGCCGGACGCGATCGCCGGTCAGTTTAGCGGCCGAACAGCCGCTGTGTGATCCCGTGATCACCGACCGGTGCCCGGCTCGGGAGGACGCGGGCTGTTCGTTCGCTCACGTCCGACGGTCGCCGCGCGGCGGGTCGCGTAGGTCCTCCAGGAGTTGTCCCAGCCTCGGGCTAGGCTCGCTGCGGCGCGCCACGCCGGCTGATCTCGCCGGTGACCGGCAGCACACCGCCGAGACCGGGGAGTACGACCAGTTGACCGCAGAGCCTGACACCCTGTACGGGGCCGATGACCTCACCCACCTTGAGGGGCTGGACGCTGTCCGCAAGCGGCCCGGCATGTACATCGGTTCCACCGACAGCCGTGGCGTGGGTCACCTCGTCAACGAGATCCTCGACAACTCCACCGACGAGGGTGTCGCCGGTCACGCCACCAGCGTCGAGGTGACACTGCACGCCGACGGCTCCGTCCAGGTCGACGACGACGGCCGGGGCATCCCCACCGACGTGCACGCCAAGTCCGGCATCTCCGGCGTGGAGCTGGTGCTCACCCGGCTGCACGCGGGCGGCAAGTTCGGCGGCTCCGGCTACAAGACATCCGGCGGCCTGCACGGTGTGGGCGCTTCCGCGGTCAACGCGCTGTCCCACCGGTTCGACGTGACCGTCCGCCGGGCCGGCAAGATCCACTCGATGTCCTTCCGGCACGGCGTGCCGGGGATCTTCGACGGCGACGGGCCGGACGCGCCGTTCACCGCCGGCCCCGGGCTCCAGGTGGTCGGCGCGATGAAGCGCCGGCAGTCCACCGGCACCTCGATCCGCTGGTGGCACGACGCCCGTTACTTCGAGACCGGCGCGGCACTCGACGTCGACGCGGTCCGGATGAAGCTGCGCAACACCGCGTTCCTGGTCCCCGGCGTGGCGTACCTGCTGCGTGACCTGACCGGTGAGACTCCCACCGAGGAGCGGTTCCACTACCCCAACGGGCTCAGCGACATGGTCGAGTTTCTCGCCCCGGCCGGCGACCGGCCGGTCTCCGGCACCCTGCTGGTCAACGGCGAGGGGACGTACCGGGAGAACGCCGCCGACGCCAACGGCGTCATGCAGTCCAACGTGCAGCGCCGCGCCGAGGTCGAGGTGGCGTTCCGCTGGGGCACCGGCTACGAGCGCACCGTCGAGTGCTTCACCAACACCATCCGCAACGCCCACGGCGGCACGCACCGCAAGGGTTTCGAGCGGGCCCTGGCGCGCACCCTGGCCGACGCCGTCCGCAACACCCGCGGGCTGCTCAAGGCCAAGGAGGAGCCGCCCACTCTGGACGACGTCCTGGAGGGGATGACGGCGGTGGTGCACGTGCGGATCCCCGAGCCGCAGTTCACCTCGCAGACCAAGGACGAGCTGTCCACCACCGGCATCACCAAGGTGATCCACACCCTGGTCGAGGCGCACCTCAAGGCGTGGCTGGAGGACCGGCGCACCAAGGCCGAGGCACGCACCGTCCTGCAGAAGATCGTCGACGCGGCGCGGGTCCGGCTCACCCAGAAGCAGCAGAAGGACGCCGCCCGGCGCAAGACCGCCCTGGAGGGCGCGTCCATGCCGCCGAAGCTGGTCGACTGCCGCGCCACCGGCATCGACCGCAGCGAGCTGTTCATCGTCGAGGGCGACAGCGCCCTGGGCACGAGCCGGATGGCCCGCTCCTCGGAATACCAGGCGCTGCTGCCGATCCGGGGCAAGATCCTCAATGTGCAGAAGGCGAACCTCCAGCAGGTACTTGACAACGCCGAGTGCGCGGCGATCGTCCAGGTGCTCGGCGCCGGCTCGGGGCGTACCTTCGACCTCTCCGCACTGCGCTACGGCCGGGTGCTGATCATGGCCGACGCGGACGTGGACGGCGCGCACATCCGCACGCTGCTGATCACCCTCTTCGCCCGGTACATGCGCCCGCTGATCGAGGCCGGCCGGCTCTACGCCGCGATGCCGCCCCTGCACAAGATCACCACCAAGGGGCGCAACCCGCAGACCACCTACACCTACACCCAGGCCGAGATGGAGGCGACGGTCCGCAAGCTGGAGAAGGCCGGCAAGCAGATCGTCACGCCCATCCCACGGTTCAAGGGCCTCGGTGAGATGAACGCCGACGAGCTGTGGGACACCACCATGAACCCGGCCACCCGCGCCGTCCGCCGGATCACCCTCGACGACGTGGACGCCGCCGAGCGGATCCTCGAACTGCTGATGGGGGAGAAGGTCGAGCCGCGCCGCAACTGGCTGATCGACTCGGCTGACCGGGTCGACCGCGAGGCGATCGACGCGTGAGCGAGCGGCAGCGAAGCGGAGCGACGGCATGAGCACGCGCACGGTCCGAGGGGAAAGTTGAGTCATGGCACGCCGTAAGGAAAACAAGGTCGATCTCTCCTCGTTCGACCAGGCCGGTGCGCGGGTCTTCGACAATCCACTGGTCACCGAGGTCTCCGACTCCTATCTGGAGTACGCGTTCTCGGTCATCCACTCCCGCGCCCTGCCCGATGCCCGCGACGGCCTCAAGCCCGTGCACCGGCGCATCCTCTGGTCGATGTACGAGCAGGGCTACCGGCCCGACCGGGGTCACGTGAAGTCCGCCCGCATCGTGGGCGACACAATGGGCAAGTACCATCCACACGGGGACACGGCGATCTACGACGCGATGGTCCGCCTCGCGCAGGACTTCTCGCTCAACGTGCCGCTGATCGACGGGCACGGCAACTTCGGCTCCCCGGACGACGGCCCGGCGGCGGCGCGCTACACCGAAGCGCGGATGTCACGCGAGGCGATGCTGCTCGTCGGCGAGCTCGGCGAGGACACCGTCGACGTCGAGCCCAACTACGACGGGTCGCTGACCCAGCCGACCGTGCTGCCGGCGGCCTTCCCCAACCTGCTCGTCAACGGCGCGTCCGGGATCGCGGTCGGGATGGCCACCAACATGATCCCGCACAACCTGGCCGAGGTGGTCACCGCCGCCCGCTGGCTCATCAACCACCCGGACGCCACTCTGGACAAGCTCATGGAGTTCGTCCCCGGCCCCGACCTGCCCACCGGTGGCGTGCTGCTCGGCCTGGACGAGGTGCGCCGGGCGTACGAGACCGGGCGCGGCGTGGTGCGGATGCGCGGCAAGGTGGAGATCGGCCCGATCGAGGGCAGTCGCGGGCGCCAGGGGATCACCGTGGTCGAGCTGCCGTACGGCGTCGGCGCCGAGAAGGTCATCGCGGCGATCACCAACGAGGTCACCAAGACCAAGCGGCTGACCGGCATCGCCGACGTGAAGGACCTCACCGACCGGGAGAGCGGCACCCGGCTGGTCATCGAGTGCAAGGTCGGGGTCAACCCGCAGGCGCTGCTCGCCGACCTCTACCGGCTCACCCCGCTGGAGCAGTCGTTCGGCGTCAACAACCTGGTCCTGGTGGACGGGCAGCCCCGCACCCTCGGGCTGAAGGCGCTGCTGGAGGTGTTCCTGGCCCACCGGTACGAGGTGGTCACCCGGCGCAGCTCGTACCGCCGCCGCAAGCGTCAGGAGCGGCTGCACCTGGTCGACGGTCTGCTGATCGCACTGCTGGACATCGACCGGGTGGTCCGGCTGATCCGGGGCAGCGACGACGCGCAGGCCGCCAAGGACGGGCTGATGAGCCAGTTCGGCCTCTCCGACATCCAGGCCACCTACATCCTGGACACTCCGCTGCGCCGCCTGACCAAGTACGACCGGATCGAGCTGGAGGCCGAGCAGGAGCGGCTGCGCGGCGAGATCGCCGAGTTGTCCACCATCCTCGACGACGAGCGGGTGCTCAAGAAGCTGGTCTCCGACGAGCTGGCGGCCGTGGTCAAGCAGTTCGGCAGCGAACGGCGCACCACGCTGGTCGACGGCGACCTCAAGGAGGTGCTGGCCGCGTCCGCGCCGGCCGGGCCGCTGGAGGTCGCGGACGACCCGTGTCAGGTGATCCTCTCCGCGACCGGGCTGGTCGCCCGGACCGCGGCCGAGTCGGAGGAGAGCGCCGAGGGGCGTCGCCGCAACGGCCGGGTCAAGCACGACACGGTCCGCGCGATCGTGCACTCCACCGCCCGTGGTCGGGTGCTGCTGGTGACGAGCGCCGGTCGAGCCTTCAAGATCGACGTTCTGCCGCTGCCGGTGCTGCCGGAGCAGGCCGGCACGGTGTCGCTGCGGGGCGGCATGTCCGCCGCCGAGCTGGTGCCGCTGGAGGCGGGGGAGACGGTGGTCGGCCTGGCCCCGCTCGGTGGGCCGGCGGACGGTTCGCCGGGGCTGGCGCTCGGCACCCGGCAGGGCGTGGTGAAGGTCTGCGCGCCGGAGTGGCCGGTGCGGTCCGACGAGTTCGAGGTGATCGGCCTGCGCGACGGCGACGAGGTGGTCGGGGCGACCTGGCTGACCGACGGTGCCGAGACGCTGACGTTCGTCACCTCGGAGGCGTCGCTGCTGCGCTTCGCCGCCGGGCTGGTGCGCCCGCAGGGCCTCAAGGGTGGCGGCATGGCCGGTATCAACCTGCCGGCCGGGGCGCGGGTGGTCTTCTTCGGCGCGGTGCGCACCGACGATCCGGGGCACGGCGAGCCGATGGTGGTCACCTCGACCGGGGCGACGGTCAAGGTGACGCCGTTCAAGGCGTACCCGGCGAAGGGGCGGGCGACCGGCGGCGTGCGCGCCCACCGCTTCCTCAAGGACGAGACGGACGTGGCGGTCGCCTGGGTGGGGCCGCGGCCGGTCGGTGCGACCGGCACCGGCGAACCGGTCGAGCTGCCCGCCGCCGACCCGCGCCGCGACGGCTCCGGCTTCGCGGTCATGCTCGGCCCAACCGTGGTGGGCCACCTCATCGAACGCGACTGACCCCCCGAACCCCCGCCCTGGCTTCGTTGATCAGGAAGTTGTTGCGGCGACACGCCGACGTTGCCGGCAACACCTTCATGATCGACGGGGCTCGGGGGTCGGGGCTCGGGGGTCAGGCGACGTTGATGGGGCGGAACTGGACGCTGACCCGGGGGCCGACGGGGCGGGTGGTCTTCGGGATGGCGTGTTCCCATGTGCGTTGGCAGGAGCCGCCCATCACGATCAGGTCGCCGTGACCTACGGGGAAGCGCAGGCTGTCGCCGCCGCCGCGGGGGCGCAGCAGCAGCGGCCGGGGCGACCCGAACGAGACGATCGCGACGACGGTGTCGGTGTGGGCGGAGCGGCCGATGGTGTCGCCGTGCCAGGCCACGCTGTCGCGCCCGGACCGGTAGAGGCACATGCCGGCGGTGACGAACGGCTCGCCCAGCTCGGGGGCGTAGTGCCGGGTCAGCGCCGCCCGTGCCGCGGTGAGCACCGGGTGCGGCAGTTGCCGGTCGCCGTCGTACCAGCAGAGCAGGCGGGGCACGTCGACCTCGCTGTCGTACATGGTGCGCCGCTCGGCCCGCCAGGGCACCTCGGTGAGCAGGGTGTCGAGGACCGTGTCGGAGCCCCGCACCCAGCCGGGGAGGTGGTCGACCCAGGCGCCCCGGGTGAGCTGGTGCCGGCGGATCTGACCGGCCAGTGGCCCCAGGGTCGGGCCGGCGTCGGCCAGGTCGAGCATCGACGGCTGGTAGGCGGCCTGCGTCATGGGCCCACCCTAGCAGCACTTTCGTACACCCGTGCCAATGCGGGGTGTGGGTCAGTGGGTAATGGTGGCGGGGCGTACGGCGTCGAACACCGCGTCCACGACCCGGGCCCGGCCCCGCCCGTCGACGGTGGACCAGGCCCGCGCGGCCAGTGCCGTCCGTCGCTGCGGGGAACTGAGCAGCCCGTGCAGGGTCCGCGCGGCCGTCGCGCGGGCGGCCCGCCCGGCGACGCCGGCGGCGGTCAGCTCCGGCAGTTCACCGAGGCCGCCGGCCAGACCGTGCCGCACCACCCGGGCGTACGACTCGCGCTGGTTGTCCACCACGCAGACCAGCGCGGAGGGTGCGCCGAGGCAGCAGAGTTCCCAGGTGGACGTGCCGGCGGCGCTGACCACCAGGTCGGCCTCGGTGATCAGTGTCGGCAGCGAGCCGGTGGGTGCGACCGGTCGGAGGATCTGCCCGCGTCCGGGGGTGATCTCCTCCAGCTCCGTCTCGATCTCCGGTCGGCCGACGACGACCGTGAGGTCCATCGGATGGCCGGTGGCCAGCAGCACCCGGGTCAGCACCGGGGCCGCGCCGACGGCGTCGGTGCCGCCGAAGAAGGCCAGCACCCGGGGCCGGCTGACCGCCGTGGCGGGCCGGGGCGCCGCCGGGCGGGCGGCCACCACCGAGTCGCGCAGCAGGGCGTACCCGCTGCCGGCGAGCAGCCGTCCGGGCAGCGCCGAAGCCTGCGCTCCGAAGTTCTGGTCGAGGTAGAGGTCGGCGTCCTGGCCCCGGCTGTCCCCGTCGATCACGGCGAGGGTGAACACTCCGGCTGCCCGCAGCGCGCCGGCGCCGGCCGGGTCCAGCTCGTAGGAGTCGAGGACCAGCACGTCCAGCTCGTGGCGGCGGGCCGCGTCGACCAGTTCGGCCGGGGAATCCGGGCCCGGATGCAGGGGGATGCCCCGCGCGGCCAGCTCCGCGGTGGCCCAGGCGAGGCGTTCGACCGCGCCGAACACCGCGACGTGGGCGCCCCGAGCCTGGAACTCCTCGGCGAGCGCGAGGCAGCGGACGAGGTGGCCGACGCCGCGCCGCGGCCCGGCGTCGCAGCGCAGTCCGACCCGTAGCGTGCTCAGGACTCCTCCAGCCGCTTCTGCCGGACGTCGGCGTTGAGGGCGCGCAGCCGGGGCTGCCCGTCGAGCCAGTCGGCGAGCTTGGCCAGCGGCACGCTGACGTCGCCGAAGTGGTCGGTCACCGCGCGGACCAGCGCCCAGTCCTGCTCGGTGTCGAGGGTCAGGCGCAGCGCCGACCGGTCCGGCGTGAGCGTCACCCCGAGCACCCGGAACAGCTCCGGATGGGTGTACGCGTACGAGGTCACGTGCACCCGGTGGTGACCGGTGGCGAGCCGGTCCAGGGTGCGCAGCGTCTCCGCGCGGATGATCTCGACGTCCAGCCCCCGGGGCAGGGTGCGGGCGATCGACGTGCTCGCGTAGTCCAGCCCGGGCACCGCCCGGTAAACCGAGGCGACCAGCGTGATGATCTCCGGGTCGAGCAGCGGGCAGTCGGCGGTGAACCGCATGACCGCGTCGCCCGGGTGTGCGGCCAGCGCGCCCACGAACCGGTCCAGCACGTCGTCGACCGGCCCGCGGTGGCAGGGCACGCCGAGGCGTGCGCACTCGGCCACGACCTCGTCGTCGACCGGGTCGGTGCTGGTCGCGACCACCAGGTCGGCGAGGACGCCGCTGTCCCGGGCGGCGCGCACCACCCGGCCCAGCACGGACCGCCCGGCGAGCGGGCGGAGCACCTTGCCGGGCAGCCGGGACGACCCCATCCGGGCCTGCACGATCCCCACGATCCGTGGCCCGGCGGCTGCTCCCGTGCCCTCCGTCGGCACCGGGCCGCCCGCCACCACGTCGGTGCGGGCGGCGTCCGCGCTGTCGTGACCGTTCACTGCTGCTCCTCCTGCTTCGGGGCGAGCGCCATGCGAGCCCGGCGCTTGGCGGCGCGGGCGCCCCGCTTCGCCAGCCGGGCCGGGGTGATGGCGAGTCGGCCCACCCGGTAGCTGAGGGACCCGCTGAGCAGGCCGATCGTCGCGTCCGCCCGGCGCAACGCCCGTTCCCGCGAGGTGAGCAGCTCGTCGGTCCACTTGGTCAGTGCGGCGAGCCGGCTGATCTCCTCGCGCTGGCGCAGCCATGCCTCCCGCAGCTGCTGGTAGCTGCGGGCGCCGACCGGCGGGTCGGTCTGTTCGACGGCGCGCAGCTCGGCGGCGAGGCTCACCCGGGCGTTGTTGTCCAGCCCGTGCAGCGCCGCGGTGATCGCCGCCTCGGCGTCCACCGCCTGCGCCACGGTCTCCCGGTCCAGGTCGTGGCCGGCGAGCCCGCCGAGCACGACGGTCAGACCCGCCACGTCGAGGGTGGACGACCACGGATGGGCGTACCCGCCGGTGAGCAGGCCCGCCGCGAAGCGCCACAGCCCGCGTGCCAGCACCACGTCGCCGGGCAGCGCGTCGGTGGCCCGCCAGCTCGGGTCGAGCACCGCGTAGCGGTCGCCGTCGACCACCACGTTGTCGGTGCTGGCCAGCGCCGCCGCGCCGGCGATCCGGCCGTCGGGGCCGGCCTGGTCGGCGAGCCAGCCCGCGTACCCGTGCAGCAGCGTGCGCAGCGTCCCCAGGTCGCGGCGCAGCGCGGCGTCCAGCAGCAGGGTCCGCAGCAGCCGCCCGGCGGGCACCGGCCCGGTCAGCGCGCCCGGGTCCCGGTACGCGGGCTCCCGGCTGGCGAACGGCGCGGCGGCCGGCACGACCGCACTGGTCGGCGTGGCGAGCCCCCACTGCCAGCCGGCCGGGCCGTCGAGCACCTCGAGCACGCCGATCCCGGGTTGCCCGGTCTGCACCAGGGCCACCGGCAGGTCTCCGCCGACGGTCGGCGTGGCCCGGTTCTCGGGGCCTGCGGGCCGGAGGGCCAGCATCAGCCAGCCCGGCGCGAGGTCGGCGGCGCGCCCGGCGTGCAGCGCGTCCACCGCCAGCCGGGCCGGGTCCTGGAGCACCGTCGCGGTGGCGAAGCCCCCGGCGCACGCGCCGTGCAGCACCGCGTCGAACAGCCCGGAGTCGGCGCCCCGGTCGAGCCGGTCCGCGTCGAGCAGCGCCGTCGCGGTGCTGGTGTCGGGGTAGCCGGCCCAGCAGGCGGTCGGCCGCAACCCGGCGTTGGTGAGCCGCTCGCGCAGCTGGTCACGGTTGGCGGGATGAGCGCGGTCCAGCACTCCGCCGATCGTCCAGGCGGAGTCGTCCCGGCCCGCGTACCAGGGCGTCGTGGAGACCAGCCGGTGCAGGCCGAGCGGGTTGTCCAGGCGCAGCAGCAGCGCGCCCCCCGGGCGTACCGCGGCGACCAGGCGCGCCAGCACGCCGTCCCAGCCGAGCCGGGCGCCCTCCACCGACTCCACCGAGTCCAGCCCGGCGGCGGCGATGACCACGTCGTACGTCTCGCCGGCGGGCAGCCCTGCCGGGCCGCCCACCACGACACGCGCGGCCCGCTGGGCCAGCGCCACCGCGTCCGGGTGGCTGCGCAGCAGGCAGGTCACCTCGGCGTGGGCCAGTCGGTCGAGCAGCGCCGGGTCGTGCGGCCCGGCGAGCAGGACCCGGGCTCCGGCCGGAACGATCCGGGCGGCCAGCGCGGCCAGGGGACCACCGTCGGCCAACCGCTCCTCCGGCAGGTCGGACCAGGCCAGCATCTCGCCGCCCGGCAGGGTGATCCGGCCGGCGGGTGCCGTCTCAGTCGTCACGGTCTTCCTCTTCCTCCTGAAGGTTCGCCCAACCGAGCAGCTCGCGCAGCTCGGCCGGCGTGCAGCGGTGGTCGATGCCCAGTTCGGCGCGGGCGATCCCGACCGCGGTGGGCAGGTCGACCGCGGCGCCGTGCAGCTCCGGCCACTGCCGTCGGATGCGGGCGGTCCCGCCGAAGGTCGGGTCCTCGTTGGACAGGATCATCGGGTCGCCGTAGACCGCCGGTTCGCAGCCGGCCGCGATGCCGTAGAAGATCGCGCTGGTCAGCCGGTTGGATGCTACCCGGCGGTGCCGGCGCAGCTCGGTCAGTTGCTTGTCGAGGAACTCCGGGTCGGTGTCCTTCCACCAGTGCCCCCGGTAGCCGTGGCAGATCACCCGGAACCCGGCGCGCTCGTAGAGCCGGCGGACATGGCGCATGCCGTACTCGTGCCAGTAGAGGCAGACCGTGACCGGGCCGGGCTCGGTGTCCCGGATGCGGGCGATCAACTCCCGGTGGTCGCCCTTGACGTGCTGGCCCTCCCAGCCGTGGAACGGGTACCAGATGGTGCCCTCCCGCTCCTCGACCGGTGGCTCCTCGGGCCGCATCGCCAGCAGGTAGACGAACGGGGCGCCGATGACGACAACGTTGCGTCGCCCCACCGACCAGGCCCGGCGACGGGTCTGCTCCGACCAGAGCAGGCTCGGGGTGCGGTCGGCGTACGGGTGGCCGGGGGCCAGGCCGTCGCCGATGTTCCAGCCGTGCTGCACGTACCCGTTGATCCGCGGCGGGTGCCGGTCGCCGAGGCCGGCGTAGCGGGCCAGCACGTGCGCGTGGCCGTAGAAGTGGTTCGCGTGGTGCATCAGGATCCCATCAGGCGGCGGAGCGCACCGAGCCGGCCCGCAGGGCCGTGGCCAGCGCGTCGATGACGCGGTCCTGGTCGGCGTCGCTGAGTCCCGGGTAGAGCGGCAGCGACAGCTGCTGGGAGTAGAACGACTCGGCCACCGGGCAGGATCCGCGCCGGTAGCCCAGGTCGGCGAAGGCCGGGTGCCAGTGCACCGGAATGTAGTTGACCTGGACGCCGATGCCGGCGGCGCGCATCCGGTCGTACACCTCGCGGCGACGCCCGTCGAGCACCCGGATCGGGTAGAGGTGCCAGGCGGGTCGGGCCCACTCCCGCCGGACCGGAAGCCGGATGCCCGGCAGGTCGGCGAGGGCCTCGTCGTAGCGGGCCACCAACTGGTCGCGGCGGATCAGGAACTCGCCCAGCCGGCGCAGCTGGCTGCGGCCCAGCGCGCAGAGCACGTCCGGCAGCCGGTAGTTCAGCCCGAACTCGTGCACCTCCTGGTGCCAGCCACCCTCGTCCGGCCAGCGCTGCTCGTCGCGCTCGCGCACCAGGCCGATGTTGCGGAACCGGCGGGCCCTCTTCAGCAGCTCCGGGTGCGGGCTGGCCACGGCGCCGCCCTCGGCGGTGGTGAGGTTCTTGGTGGGGAAGAACGACAGCGTGGTCAGGTCGGCCAGCGAGCCGACCGGCCGTCCCTTGTAGCTGGCGCCGATGGAGTGCGCCGCGTCGGCGAGCAGCAGCGCGTCGTGCCCGCCCAGCGCGGTGCGCAGGGCGTCGTAGTCGGCCGGGTGGCCGGCGTAGTCGACCGCGGACACCACGCGGGTGCGCGAGGTGGTCGCGGCCGCGACCGCCGCCGGGTCGAGGGTGAAGGTGCCCTCCTCGACGTCGGCGAAGACGATCTTCGCGCCGAGCGCGACGGCGCTGCTGGCGGTCGCCACGAAGGTCATCGGCGGAACGATCACCTCGTCGCCGGGGCCGACGCCGGCCGCCGCGTACGCCACGTGCAGCGCCGCGGTGCCGTTGGAGACGGTGGCGCAGCCCGCGCCGCCGGTCCAACCGGCCAGGTCGGCCTCGAACGCCTCGACCTGCGGCCCGGTGGTGAGCCAGTCGCCGCGCAGCACGCCGGCCACCGCGGCGATGTCGTCCTCGGTGACCGAGTGCCGGCCGTACGGAAGCATTGCCGTCATGCGGTGATGCCGAGCATGTCGCGCAGCTGCTCGACGCTGAGCCACTCGTCGTTGGTGTCCGACTGGTAGGCGAAGCCGTCCGGCACCGGCTCGCAGTCGACCGGCGGCTGGTAGCCCCAACCGGCGATGGTCGGCTGGACGATGTAGCGGTCCTTGGCGCGCAGCGTCCGCCGGCTGTCGTCCGGCGCGATCATCTCCTCGTGCAGCTTCTCGCCGGGCCGGATACCGATCTCGTGGGTGGTGGCGTCCGGAGCGACGGCCCCGACCAGGTCGAGGATGCGCATGCTGGGGATCCGCGGCACGAACAGCTCGCCGCCCTGCATCTGGTCGAACGAGTCCATGACGAACTGCACGGCCTGCTCCAGCGTGATCCAGAACCGGGTCATCCGCTTGTCGGTGATCGGCAGGCTCTTGCCCTCGGCGGCCAGCCGGCTGAACAGCGGGACCACCGAGCCACGGCTGCCCACCACGTTGCCGTAGCGGACCACGGCGAAGCGGGTCGGGTGGTGGGCGGCGTAGTGGTTGGCCGAGACGAACAGCTTGTCGCCGACCAGCTTGGTGGCGCCGTACAGGTTGATCGGGCTCGACGCCTTGTCGGTGGAGAGCGCGATGACCTTCTTGACGCCGGCCTCGATCGCGGCGTCGACCACGTGCTCGGAGCCGGTGATGTTGGTGGCGATGTACTCGGTGGGGTTGTACTCCGCGGTGTCCACCTGCTTGAGGGCGGCGGCGTGCACCACGTGGTCCACGCCGTGCATCGCCCGGGTGAGGCGGTGCCGGTCCCGGATGTCGCCGATGAACCAGCGCAGCCGCGGGTCGTCGCCGAGCTGCTGGCGCAGCTCGTACTGCTTGAGCTCGTCGCGGGAGAACACCACCACCCGGGCGGGGTCGGCCTCGGTGAGGATGTGCTTGAGGAAGGTCCTGCCGAAGGAACCCGTTCCCCCGGTGATCAGAATGGACGATCCATTCAACTCACTCAATTTGGTGCTCCCGTGTTCGTGGATGAACCGGCGGCCCTCGGCCGGCCGACCGGGGTGAGACGCTAACCCCGGCGGGTTAACGGGCCGGCGCTCGCGGGTTAACCGCTACCCCTGCCTCCGTGAATGCGGGGCACCGCGCAGGAGAACACTTACGACCACCCCGAGATCGTGCTGACCAGGCCGGATCCGGCCGCTACAGTGGCCGCGCGAGCGCCCCGGCCACCCCTGTGCGCCGCCGGTTCCCGTGTTCACCCGACATTCGCGCCACCTCGGTGCGAGCGGTTCATCCCCGAGCGTCACCGGCCGGACCGGTTGTGCCCCCGGCCGCGCGGGCCCCGGTCCGGCCGGCAATTCAGGAGGCGTTGATGGCATCCGGCAGTGACGTGATGGAACGGCCGGCGGTACCGGCCGAGACACCACCTGCCGCATCGGGGCGGCGCTGGCTGGTGCCGGTGCTGCTGCTCGTCGGCTGGGCGCTCAGCGTCGCCTGGCGGATGTGGCTGTCCCGGCACATCGTGCTGCCGATCGCGCACACCGACGAGGACAGCTACCTGAACACCGCCCGCGCGCTGGCCGGCGGGCCGGGTGGATTCAGCAGCGAGAACGACCTGCTGCGCCGGGTCGGTTACCCGATGCTGATCTCGCCGGCGTTCCTCGGGGACCGGGACTTCACCGACAGCTACCGCCTGGTCCAGCTGATCAACGCGATGGTGAACTCGACGCTGCTGCCGCTGGCGTACCTGCTCGGCCGGCGGCTGCTCCAGCTGCGGCGGTCGTACGCCCTGCTCGGGGCCGTGGTGGCGGCGACCCTGCCGGCCGCCGCCTTCTACGCCGGCGTCGCCATGATCGACACGGTGATGGCGCCGCTGGTGATCGCCTGGCTGCTGGCGGTGCACCGGTGGGTCGAGCGGCCCGGCCCGCTCGCCGCGGCCACCGTCGGCCTGCTGGTCGGCGCGTTCCACCTGCTGCACTCCCGTGGCCTGGTGATCGTGGCGGTGCACGCCGGGCTGGTCCTGCTGCTGCTGATCCGTCGGCGGATCACCCCGGCCGGAGTGCTCGCGGCGCTGCTGCCGGTGCTCGCCCTGGCGCTGGCCAACGAGGCCGTCATCCGGCTGCTCGGGGACAAGGTCTACCTGCTGGGCAGCACCCCGGGCGGCAGCATGGTCGAGGCGGTCGCCTCCGGCCCGGGCGTGGTCCGGGTGGGCGCGGCGGTCGCCACCCAGCTCTGGTACCTCGTGGTGATCACCTTCGGGATGGCCGGGGTGGCCTGGGCCGCCGCCGTCCGGGAGCTGTGGCGCCCCCGACGCGGCGACGCCACCCGCTGGACGATGGGTGTGGCGCTGGTGGTGAGCGTCGGGGTGGCCAGCGGTGCGTCGGTGATCCTGGCCGGCATCACCGGGAAGCCGCTGGACGCGATCTACGGCCGCTACGTGCAGATGCTGGCGCCGTTCTGGCTGCTGGTCGGTCTCGGGGTGCTGCTCACCGCCGGCCGCCGGGTCGTGCTGCGCCGCGCGGCCGTCGCGGTGGCCCTGCTCGTCGCGGGCGGCGCGCTGATCGCCGTCCGGCTCGCGTACGTGGCCAGCCGGGGGCACACGTTGCGCTACGGCGGCTTCGGCGCACCGGACCTGATGGCGCTGACCGGAGGGTGGCGGGAGATGCGGCCGGTCGTCGGCTCGCTGATCGGCATCGCCGCCTGCCTGCTGCTCGTCGCCGCGGTCCAGGTGCCCCGGCTCCGGCTGCCACTGCTCGGCGCCCTCGTCGTGGTCAACCTGATCACCATGCAGGTGATCGATCAGCGGTTGGTGCGGCCGATGGCGGCGAGCACCGCGCCGACGCCCCGGGTGGCCGACGTCGGGGTGCGCCCCGGCGAGCGGGTGTGGGCGTCCACCGGTGTGCACTACATCCTGCGGTTCAACCTCAGCCACCAGGTGACCTGGGCCGACGTGCGGTGGTTCCGCGAGCAGCCGCCGGCCGCGGCGCAGGTGGTGTTCACCCGCTGGGCGCCCGGCCAACCCGACGACTGGGACGGCGCGAAGTACGGCTTCGTCCGGCTCGGTGGAAACGTGGAACAGCACTGGGCGGCCTGGCGGCGAGCCTGATCCGCTCCGCGTCGCGCACCGGTGGACATCGCCTTTCATGAACGGCGGATGTCCACCGGGCGCACGGGCGGTTAATGGTGCCGGACAATTGCGGAATGCGCGCCGGCGCTCAACGGTTGCGGCGGTCCGCCCGGTTGAGGGAAATGGGGATGACGATGATTTCCCGGCCATCGGACGTCTCCTGTCGAGGGGTGCCCTCGACGAATCGGAAACGCCGGTTCATCTGTCGTACGACGGTGTTGTGCGCGAGCACCTCCCCGTCGAGCCGATCGAGGTGCAGCCCGTCGAAGGCGTACTCGACGGCCTCCCGCATGACCCCCAGCCAGGCGGGCAGCGTCTCGTCCCGCGCGGCCAGGCCGTCGGCGTCCAGATAGAAGCCCCAGGCGCCGGTCCGAGGGCCGTCCAGTCGCAGGTCGAAGAAGGTGACCACCCCGCAGGGCAGGTCGTCACGGACGTACACCAGCACCCGCCGGGACGGGTCGTCACGGACCGCCGACCACCACCGCGCGTGCTCGTCGGCGGTGATTTCGTGACTGGTCTTGCTGACCTGCCGGTTGGTTTCCTGATTACGCCAGGACAACATCAGGTGAACGTCGTCCACCGTCGCTTCGCGCAGCACGTACCTCTCGCTTTCCTGACTGAACACGTCCGGTCCCGGCACCTTACCCGGGCGTACCGGGAAATCAGATATCCATTCGCTGGGTTGTAGACTCCGCCGCATGAACGAATTGAGTCGCGCGCAGATCCGCGACCTCATGGCTCAGGTGCTCAAGAACCAGGACAAGGAGCTGCCCGCCGACGACGCGGCGCAACTGCGCGACATCGGCTTCCGGTCGCTGGACTTCTCCGAGCTGGCCCTGCGGGTCGAGGACGAGACGGGGGAGGAGCTCAACTTCGACGCCCCTGGTCTTCGCCGCATCGCCACCGTCGGTGACGTCCTCGACTTCCTCGTCGAGCTTCAGCACCAGTGACCGTCGCGACACCCCACCCCCGGGCAGCCGGGCACCCGGAGCCGGCCGGCGTCGACAACCGGCTCGTCGTCGGCGGTGCCGCGCGGACCTGGCGGTCGCTGCCGACGCCGGCGCTGCCGGATCCCGCCGCGGTGCTCGCGCACTCCGCCGGGGACGCGCTCGCCGCCGCCCGGCAGCACGCCGTGCACGGCGGCGAGCTGCTGCTCAGCACCGCGAGCCGGGTCGACGCGGCGATGCGCGCCGAGCTGCTGGACGCCGGGTTCACCGTGACGGTCCTCGACGAGGACGGCGTGCATCCGAGCGCGCCGCCCCGACCGCGCGCCGCCGAACCCGGCCGGCTCTGGCTGCTGACCTCCGGCTCGACCGGTCGTCCCAAGCGGGTCGGGCACACCCTCGACACGCTGACCACCGTGCGCGCCGACCAGCCCGACCGCACCTGGCTCTGCCCCTACGCCCCCGGCACGTACGCCTGGTGGCAGGTCGTCACCCTGTCGCTGACCCAACCCGGTCAGCACCTGGTGGTGGTGGAGCCGGACGAGCTGGACGACTGGCCGGCGGTCGCCGCCGCGCACGGGGTCGACGCCGCGTCCGGCACGCCGACCTTCTGGCGGCGCACCCTCTACCGGGACGCCGCCGCACTGGCGCGGGTGCCGCTGCGCCAGATCACCCTCGGCGGGGAGCCGGTGGACCAGGCGATCCTGGACCAGCTGCGGGAGGTCTTCCCCGCCGCCCGGATCTCCTGGATCTACGCGTCCTCCGAGGTGGGTGCGTCGATCGTGGTGCACGACGGGCGGGCCGGGTTCCCGGTCGGCTGGCTGGACCGGGAGACCCCCGGCCGGCCGACCCTCTCCATCCAGGACGACGAGCTGGTCGTCACCTCGCCGTACCACGGTGCCGGGCTGGCCGGCCCGGTCCGCACCGGCGACCGCGTGCAGGTGGTGGACGACCGGGTGCTGATCACCGGCCGGCTGGATTCCGACGAGATCAACGTCGGGGGGAGCAAGGTCTCCGCCGGCGTGGTTCGCGGTGTGCTGACCGGGCACCCCGCGGTGGCCTGGGCGCGGGTCACCGGCCGCCGTGCCCCGGTGCTCGGCCGGATGGTGGTCGCCGAGGTGGTCCTCGCCGCCGCCGCCCCGTCCGACCGCCCCGACGTCACCGTGCCGGACGAGGCCGAGCTGGTCCGCTGGTGCGCCGACCGGTTGCCCGAGCACGCGGTGCCACGCCGGATCCGTGTGCTGACCGAAATCCCCGTCAAGGAGACCCTGAAGAGCGATGTCTGACCTCGCCGACACCCAGCTCGTCCCGCCCAGTTCCGTGGTGCTCGTCTCCGGCGGCTCCCGGGGGCTGGGCCTGGCCATCGTCACCGACCTGCTCGATCGGGGCGTACGGGTGGCCGCGTTCGCCCGCACCGTCACCCCGGAGCTGGAGAAGCTCGCCGCCGAGCACCCCGACCGGGTGCACGTCGGCTCGGTGGACGTCACCGACCTGCGCGCCGCCCAGGGCTTCGTCCGCGAGGTGGAACAGCGGCTCGGCCCGATCGACGGCGTCGTCAACAACGCCGCCATCGGGCAGGACTCCCTGCACGTGCACACCGCCACCGACGACATCGCCCGGATCATCGAGACCAACCTGACCGCGCCGTTGCAGCTGACCCGGCTGGTGGTCCGGCGGATGCTCGGCAAGGGGCTGCGGGGGCGGATCGTCAACATCACGTCGATCTGCGCGCAGCGCGGCTTCCCCGGGCTGGTCGCGTACTCGGCGACCAAGGGTGGCATGGACGCCGCCACCCGCTCGCTCGCCCGGGAGCTGGGTGGTCGGGTGCTGGTGAACGCGGTCGCCCCCGGCTTCTTCGCCTCGGAGATGTCCGCGGTGCTCGGCCCCACCCAGCTCGACCAGATCGTGCGCCGTACCCCGACCGGCCACCTGACCGAGCCGGTGGAGGTCGTGCCGGTGGTCCGGATGCTGCTGCGGGAGCACACCAACATCAACGGCCAGGTCATCGTGGTGGACGGTGCCGCCTCTATCTGACCTGCGACCGGTTCCGCTGGAAGCGGCGACCGGGCCGGTCACCATCGCCGGCCCGGTCGCGCCGCCGCGACCGAATGGCGCCGGCGGGCCGCGCCCGGTGCCGGGACTGCTGGCCGCCGCCGAGCGGCACCTGCGCATCGGGACCCCGGCCGCGCTGGCCGACGCGGTGACCCGCAGCCACCTCGACGACGGACGCTGCGTCGGCTGGTACGGACCGCCCGCGCCCGGGTGGCGGGTGGCGATCGACGCGGAGCGCGCCGACGCCCCGGTACCTCCCGCGCTGGCCCGCCGGTTCGGCGCGGCGGACTTCTGGGCGCGCTGGACCCGGGCCGAGTGCTGCTGCAAGCTGGCCGACATGCCGGTGGTCGCCTGGTGGCGCCGCTACGGCCTGGGTACGCCGGCCGACGGCGCAGCGGTCTGGCGGACCCTGCGGCTGGCCGACCTGGTGGTCACCGTCGGCTTCGCCCCGTCGCCCCACCCCTACCGTCGATAGGGGCGGGGCGGGGCGGGGTCAGATCAGGTCCCAGCTCAGGGGAGTGCCGCGCGGCACGTCGGTGGTGAAGGTCCGACCGAGGACCCGGTCGATCTCCACCGGGGCCAGCCCGCCGGCCGGCCGGATGGACCGGACGTTGCGCGCGGTGACCGGGTCGCCGGCCCGCACGTCCTCGACCACGAACAGCGAGCGGCGGAACCGGAGCCCCTCCCGCTCGGCCGGGGTCGGGCCGATCGCGGTGCCGCCCAGCGCCGCGTACGCCCGGCCCGATTCGGCGACCAGCGCCGTCAGCTCGGTCGGGTTCAGCGAGAAGTCGGAATCCACGCCGCCGTCGGCCCGGTCCAGGGTCACGTGCTTCTCGATGAAGCAGGCGCCGAGCGCCACCGAGGCGACCGCCACCCCGATGCCGGGCGTGTGGTCGGAGAGCCCCACCGGCACGTCGAACGCGCCGGCCAGCACCGGCAGCCGGCGCAGGTTGCTGTCCGCCGGGGGAGCCGGGTAGGAGGCGGTGCAGGCCAGCAGCACGATGCCCGCCGCGCCGCCGTCGCGGGCGGTCCGCACGGCGGCGTCGATCTCGGCCACCGTCGCCATCCCGGTGGAGATCACCATCGGCTTGCCGGTGCTGGCCACCAACCGGATCAGCGGCAGGTCGACCAGCTCCGACGAAGCGATCTTGTACGCCGGTGCGTCCAGCGACTCCAGCAGCTCCACGGCCGTCGCGTCGAACGGTGACGAGAAGACGGTCAGGCCGCGCTCGCGGGCCCGCTCGAAGATCGGGGCGTGCCACTCGTACGGGGTGTGCGCCCGCTCGTAGAGGCGGTACAGGTTCTCCCCGCCCCACAGCTCGTGCCCACTGGAGATCCGGAACGCCGGGGTGTCGACGTCGATCGTGATCGTGTCCGGCCGGTACGTCTGGAGCTTGAGCGCGTGCGCCCCGCTCTCCGCCACCGCGTCGACGATGGCCAGCGCCCGGTCCAGGTCACCGTTGTGGTTACCGGACATCTCGGCGACCACGAAGGGTCGCTCGCCGGCACCGACCGCGTGCGGTCCGATCTTGATTGTCGCCGTCATTCCGACCTCTGCTCAGGTACGCCCGCACCGGGGTGCGGTGGTGCTGTCGTCGTCCACCCTGCGGGCGGACGACCTGGAAAACCAGGGCGCCGGGAGCCGACCCGGCTCCCGGCGTGGTGTGTGGTGCGGGTGGTCACGGCAGGCGGCCCCCGGCCAGCGCGTCGCGCTGCCCCGCCGTCAGGTCGGCGGCGAGTCCGTCGCCCGCCGGTCGGCCCGGGTCCTCGTCCGCGGTGGCCGATCCGGCACCGTCGGTGGCGCCTCCCGCCGGGCCGGGCCTGCGCAGCCGGCCGGCCACCCGGTGGGCCTGGCGCAGCGCCGAGTACGCCAGGTAGTCACCGCGCCCGACCAGCCGGTGCTTCAGCCCGGTCACTCCCGGGGGCATCGGGTAGCCACCGGTCGGCAGGTAGCGGCGGTAGTGCTCGGCGACCCGGTGGAAGAAGGCCCGCCGCAGGTGCGGGTGGAGGCGGTCGTCGTTGCCGACCACCACCAGATAGTGGCTGATCATGAGCTGGAAGAGCTCGGCCTCGAGACCCTCGTCCGGGTGCCGCCGGCGGACCCAGTCCATCAGCCGCTCGTACTGCCCGAACGCGTCGAAGTGCCGGCCGCTGCGGGTGGAGGTGATGGCGCCCTGCCGACCCTGCCGGTACAGATAGCAGACCCGGTCCAGCACGGAGATCTTCTCCGCGCCGATCAGCAGCGGGTGGCTGAACGGGATGTCCTCGTACCAGCCGGGGAAGAACCGCAGCTCCAACTCGTCCAGGAAGGCGCGGCGGACCACCTTGTTCCACGCGGTGTGCTGTACGCGCAGCAGCTGCGGCTGGTCGGCGAGGCGGGCCACGCCCGACACCCCGCGCAGCAGGTGGCTGCTCGCGTCGACCTCCCGCCGGCCGTCCTCGTGCACCCGCAGGTGGTCCAGCATCAGCACGTCGGGCTCGTGCTGGCGCAGCCGGTCCAGCACAGCGGAGATGGTGCCCGGCGGCAGCCAGTCGTCGCTGTCGACGAACCAGACGTACCGGCCGGTGGCCACCTCGAGGCCGGCGTTACGGGCCAGGCCCAGACCGACGTTGCTGGTCAGGTGCACGACGCGGACGCCCTCGCGGCCGGCGGCGTACGAGCGCAGCATCGCGCCGCAGCCGTCCGGGGACGCGTCGTCGACGGCGATCAGCTCAACCGCGTCCGACTCTCCGGCCGGGATGTCCGCCCGGATCGACTCGAGGCACTGGTAGAGGTACGCCTCGACGCCGTACACGGGCACGACGATGCTGAGCAGCGGTGCGTGCGTCGGCTCATTGACCACGCCGCCACCTTCGACGACCCGGGTGGCCAGCCGCGGAATCCCACATGGCTGCCGGTGGTGGGGTTTTTGAACAGCGGGCCAGGTTCAGGTTAACGAAAGGCCCGACCGGGACTTTCGGATCGTGGGGGTGCCGGAGAGCCGCGACTGGATCCTGGGCGTGATGGCCACCGTCCAGGACGGCGTCTGCACGAGCGGTCCGGCCCGTCCGCTTCGCGTTCGTCACCCATGAGACACGTCCGGTTCACCCGGTAGTGACCCGGTAGTGTGCCCCGGGTGCGGCCCGCCGGGCCGTCGTGGGCGTCGCGGCCCACGCCGCGTCGAGGAGGAGACGTACGTGCTGGTGACCCTGTGGAGCCCCGGGATCCCGGCATGACGAGCACCCCCGCCGCGTCGGTCGTCCGGCCCGCGAGCGCCCCGGCACGGCTGCCCTCACTGACCGGCCTGCGCTGGATCGCCGCGTTGCTGGTCTTCGGCTTCCACGCCGCCACCATGCGGATCATCGCCGAACCCGACTACAAGGCGTTGATCGACTCGACGTTCGCCCTCGGCCTGTCCGGGGTGCAGTTCTTCTTCGTCCTCAGTGGATTCGTACTGGTCTGGTCGGCCCGCCCCGGCGACTCCCGGCGGACCTTCTGGCGCCGTCGGATCGCCAAGATCTATCCGAACCACCTGGTGCTGTGGGCGGCGGCGTTGCTGGTGGCCTGGTGGTTCGCCGACCCGGTGCTGCCGGCCGCCGCGCTGGAGAACGTGCTGCTCCTGCAGGCCTGGGATCCCCGGCCGGGCTGGTTCTACAGCATCAACACGGTGAGCTGGTCGCTGTCCTGCGAGTTCTTCTTCTACCTCTGCCTGCCGCTGGCACTGCCGCTGCTGCGGCGGGCCCGGCCGGCGCTGCTCTGGACGCTGGTCGTCGCCCTGCCGCTGCTGATCCTCGCGCTCTGGCCGGCCCAGCACCTGGTGCCGGAGGCCAGCCGCTGGTGGTTCACCCAGATCTTTCCGCCGGTGCGGTCGCTGGAGTTCTGGTTGGGCGCGGTGGCGGCCGAGTTGATGTTGCGGGGCCGGTGGCGTGGCCCCGGGCTCACCGCGGCCAGCGTCATCTTCGTGGCCACCTGGATCGCCGCCGCACAGTGGATCCGCGCCGAGCTGTGGACGACCCTGCTCGCGGTGGCGTACCTGCTGGTGATCACCGCTGCGGCGGACGCTGACGTGCGGGGCCGGCCCTCGCCGTGGCGATCCCGCCCGTTGGTCTGGCTCGGTGAGGTCTCGTTCGCCTTCTACCTGGTGCACGTGCTGGTGATGACGACGGTCCTTCGCTGGACCGGCGACTGGGGGACCGGTTTCGGCGGCTGGCGCGGGCCGGCGGTGGTTGTCGGCTTCCTGCTGGTCAACCTGGTCCTCGCCGGGCTGCTGCACCGGTTCGTCGAGACCCCGATGATGCGCCGGCTCGCTCCACGCCGCCCGACCCGGCCGGCGATCATCCCCCGACAGCGCACCGGCGACGCCGAGGCCCGCGGCGGTGCGGCCCGCGGCGGTGCGGCCCACAGCGTCGAGGCCCGCGGCGTCGAATCGGGCGGCGTCGGGGCGCGCAGGGCCGGCCAGGTCGGCGAGCGATCGACGTACGCCGACTCGCGCTGACACCGTCCACCCTGGTCAGCGGCGTCGACGCGGTCGGCGCGGCGCGGGTCGACACGCCCGGCTGCGATGCGGTCGGTCGATCTCGGCGGTAGCGTGGGACCGTGCTTCCGGTCGCGCTCACCTGTCCGCTGTGGTGGGTGGCGCGCTGGGCGACACGAGTGCTGACCAGTCTCGCCGTCGTCGCCGCCCTGGCGCTCGGCGCCGGCCAGGCCCCGGCCTCGGCCGCCTGGCCGGAGGCACCGGCCGCCGCGCCGGCGGCGTACACCCCCGGGCCGCTCGCGTCGTCGTATCGGTCCGCCTCCGCGGACGCTGCCGAGCGGGCGACCGCCGAGAGCCCCGCCGCGCAATGGTCGGCCGACCCGCGGGCGGTCCCGCCGGGCGGGCTGAGCGTCCCCGCCGCTCCGACCGATGCGACCCCGGTGCGCGACGCCGGATCAGACCCGCTGCCCCGCACCGACGGCCGCGCCAGCCAGGCTCCCCGGGCCCCACCCGGGCGCTGAGCCCACCGGGACGAGCGTCCCGCCCACCCGCGCCTGTCGACCCGTCAGCTCCCCGCACCGCCGACCCGTGGCCCCGCCGCGACCGTCGGCCCCCATCGCACAGCTCTCTTCCCGAGGTGCCGACCATGGAGACCGTCGTCTTCTACCAGTTCCTGACCGAAGTGCCCCAGGCCGCCGCCATCTGGTCGGCTCTGTTCCTGCTGGCGCTGACCGTGCTCGCCGTGCTGGTCGCCCGCCCGGAGCGGGACCAGGCGGCGGTCGACCCGATCCCGGCGGCGCCCACCGCCCGGGAGGCGGCCAGAGCCGACGCCGCCGACCTGCGCCGGTACGCCGAGGAGGTGGCCGTCGCCGCGGCGGGCGCCGCGCAGACCGCCCGCCGACGGCGCGCCGACTGGTTGGTTGCTCAGGAGCAGGTGGAGCAGGCGTGGGCCCGGTACGACGAGGCGGACACCGCCGCCCGTCGGTTCGCCGGCGCCGGGGCGCTGCCCACCCCGCGTACCCCACGCACCCCCGCCGAGTACGCCGGCCGGGAGCGCTACCTGCACCGCACGGCGATGGCGGCGCACTGGCGCGGCGAGCTGTCCATGCGGCAGCTCGGCGAGGTGTTCGCGCATCGGCACGGCTGGGATCCCCGGCGGCACCCGGTCGAGCAGGAGGTGCTGCTCAGTCGGGCGGTCCGGGACGCGCGGCTGGCCGACTACCGGGCTGCCGCCGGTTTGGAGCGCTCGGCCTGGCGCGACGCGGAACTGTCCGCCGAGTCGGCCCGTGCCCTCGCGGCAGAGGCGTACGCGGCGGCGGCCCGGCTGCGGCCGAACCCGGTGCCGGCTCCCCGTGCGGTGACGGCGACGTCCCGTCCGGCGACCGCGACGCGGTGGAGTCCGGCCCGGGTGGGTTGACTTGGGTGAGCCCCGTCACATCTGCCGGAAATCGGGCGCTCGGCGCGATCGGCCGAATTTTTCCCACGAATGCGGTGCTTTTGTCGACGGCCTGTCCGGTTGTCGCCCGCCAGTGCCGCCGTAACCGGTTGTCCCATCGAGTCACGTCAGTGGCAATACGCGCAGAAATTGCCGCGCGATTTCAGGTTTACGCAGGTGAACCTGGCTTGGCAGGGCTTGAACCGACCAGTAGTGTCGTCCCGTCTGGTGCGGTAATCGATCGCAAGAGGCGACGCCGCGCCGACCCGCTCAATCGTGATCAACGAACCGGGGACCCATCAGTAAGTCCGGGGTGAATCCGCGAGCCACGGCCCGCGGTAGGGCGATCTTCCCGCCCGAATCCGTCAGCTAACCCGGTAGGCGGCGTCGGAAGGAGTTCCATCCTCGTGCAGCACCTCTCCACCCCTCGGTTGTTCCTTCGCCTCCACGGCGCCGCGGTGCCCCCGCTCATCCGTCGGGTGAGCTGACCCCCCGGGTCACCGCCTCTCCCGCCCGGCCACGCCGGGCAGCCCCCTGAGCGGTTCACCATTCGCGGACCACGGTCCGCGCGCTGGCGCCTGCCCGGATAACGGTCCGGCCCGGTGTGCCGCTCTCCCCCCCCATCCGTGGAGAACCCCATGAAGCACACCCTGAAGCGTCAGCTCCGTCGTCTCGCCACCGAGCGCCCTTACCAGATCGTCGCCGCCTCCGCCGCGGCCCTCGCGCTCGCGACCACCACCGGCGCCCTGATCGCCGGCGCTGACGAGGCCCCGGCCAGTCAGCACACCGCGACCACGGTCGCCGAGATGCGCAGCGACACCGTCGCATCGCGCGGCGAGGCCCGCGTCGTGCCCCCCTCGGCCAGCGCCTCGCCGAGCACCGCCGCCCCGACGGCCAGTGCCGCGTCGCCCGCCGCCAAGGCGAGCAGCAACCCCGATCTCACCCGTAAGCCGGCACCGCCGAAGCCGCCCGCGACCAAGGTGCTCGACTACGACTACCAGGCGCAGAACACGTACTTCAACTGTGGACCGGCAGCCACCCGCAACGCGCTCAGCGCCACCGGCATCGACCGCACCCAGGACGAGCTGGGCGTCGAGCTGGGCACCACCGAGATGGGCACCAACTCGGCCCTGGACACCACCCGGGTGCTCAACGCCGAGGTGAAGGGCTCCCCGTACCGGACCCGGATGTTCGCCGGCACGCCCAGCCCGGCCCAGATGGACCGGCTCCAGGCCGACGTGGTCGCGGCGATCACCGCCGGCCGCGGGGTGGTGGCCAACGTCGTCGGCGACGCCACCGACACCGATGGTGGCTGGCACTCCTACGGCGGCGGGCACTACATCGCCGTGGTGGGCTACAAGGACAACGGCCGGACCGTGCGGATCGCCGACTCGGCGAACGCCGCCGACCCGGCGTACTGGATCACCACGATCGACCTGGCGAACTGGATCGCCACTCGGGGCTACTCCGCCTGACCCGGGCGCAGCCCGCCGCGGGCGCCGTTCCCCACGAGGGGCCGGCGCCCGCGGCGTTTTCGTGCGGTCAGTAGCCGATGAAGCCGTACAGCGCGAGGTGGTTCGACTTCGTCCCGCTGACCGTGTGGTCGATGCTGGACGGTTGCACGCTGCCCGTTCCCGGTCCAGGTCGCGCACTCTACAGTGGACCTTCCTGCGTCGGGCGTGGCGTGGATGACGACTCTCGTACCGGGCCGTGAACCGTGGGAGACTGCGGCCGTGGTGGATGAATCGGGTGGTCACGCCGGTCGTAGGCCGGTCTTGCTGCTGCTGCACGGCATGGGGGCGACCGGCGACGTGTGGTTGCCCTGGGCGCCGCACCTTGAGCAGCGCTGGCCCGGGCGGTGGCTGGCACCGGATCTCGCCGGCCACGGTTGGGCGCCGCCGCTGCCGTCGTACTCCTTTGCGGGCTTCGCCCAGCGGATCGCGCAGGCCCTCGCCCCCGACGACCGGCTCGTCGTGCTCGGGCACTCGCTGGGTGGGGTGGTCGGCCTGGCGCTGGCCGCCCGCGACGCCGGGATCCCGGTGGACGCGGTGGTCGGGCTGGGCATCAAGGCGCTCTGGTCACCCGCGGAGCTGACCCGTGCCGCCGAGGTCGCCGCCCGCCCGGTGAGCTGGTTCGCCAGCCGCACCGAGGCGGCTCGTCGCTACCTGCGCGTCTCCGGACTGGCCGGCCTGGTTCCACCCGACCACGCGGTCGTGGACGCCGGGCTGCGCCAGGTCGACGGCCGGTGGCGCCTCGCCATGGACCCCACCGCCTTCGCCGTCGGCGAGCCCGACCTGGCCGCGCTGTTGGCGGCGACCGACGTGCCGGTGGTGCTGGCGCGCGGGGAAAACGACCCGATGGTCACCGACGAGCAGCTCAAGGAGTACGGCGTACCGGTCGCCACGCTGCCCGGTCTCGGGCACAACGCGCACGTGGAGGACCCGGCGGCGGTGCTGGCGCTGCTCGACCCGTACCGCTAGACCGGCGTGGGTGCGGCGAGCGCCTGCGTCGGCGCCAGCTCCCGGCGGGCGGCGGTCAGGAACGCGTCGGCGTACGACTCGGCCGGGAAGTCACCCAGGTAGTGACGCCGGGTGGCCCAGCGCGACTCGGCCAGCGGGTCGGTGTCCAGCAGCCCGGTCAGCACCTCGTCGACGTTCGACATGTCGCGGCGCAGCACGTAGCCCGCCCCGGCCAGGGGGAAGTGCTCCACGAACCGCACGCCCTCGTCGCCCATGTCGGTGACCGCGTACGGCTTGCCGGAGTAGAGGTAGTCCGAGATCACTCCGGACACGTCGGAGACCAGCGCGTCGGACCGGTTGACGCACTCGGTCAGGCTCAGCTCCCGGGCCGCCGCGCCGGTGACGTGCTGCCGGCCGGTGCGGGCCCGGTCGGCGACCAGCAGCTCGGTCAACCGGCCCAGCTGCCGGGCCGAGGCCGGGTTCTGCGCGGTGTACGGGTGGGCGCGCAGGATCACCGTCGCGCCGCGCTCCAGCAGCCGCCGCAGCAGCTCCTCGGCGACCGGCAGCGAGCAGTAGTCGGCGTCGGCGTGGTGACCGGTCCAGGTCGGGGTGTAGAGCACGGTCGGGTACGCCAGGCCGCGTACCGGCTCCGGGCGCACCTCGATCGACTCGACCTGCGGCCGGCCCACCACCACGAACTTCTCCGCCGGGATCTGCACCCCGGCTCGGGCGTACCGGTCGATCGCCGCCGGGCCGGCCACGAAGATCCGGTCGAAGATCCCGGACACCGGGTTGGCGCTGGGCGCCTTGTCGCTGTCGCCGTGGTGCAGCTGCACGTGGGTGAGCTGGGTGAACCGGATGCAGTGGCTGTTCTTCGCACCGTGGTTGACGTAGAACGCCGCTCGCAGGCTCGGCACCAGCGCCTCGTCCAACGCCCGCAGCGTGGGGCAGTAGACCACCGGTGCGCTGGTGGCGGCGGCGATCGGCGCCAGGAACTCCGGCTCCCGCAGCACGACCATGAACGGCCGGCCGATCCGCTCCAGGTACGGCAGCCACATGGTGACCTGGTACTCCGAGCCGGGCGGCGCGGAGAAGTAGAGCAGGAACTCCGGCTGGTGCCGGCGCAGCGCCCGGGCGACCGCCCCGCCGCCGGCACCCGGCCGGAACCGGCGCCGGGCCAGGTCCAGAGCGACCACCCCGGCCCCGACGCCGACCAGCAGGCTGGCGACCAGCGCCACGGCGGCGGGCAGGGCCAGCGCGGCGGCCACGGTCACCGCGGCGAGCAGCCCGAGCAGGGCGGTGCCGAGCTGGTCGGCGATCAGCGGCGTCCAGGACCGCACCGGCAGGTTGGCCACCCGGATCTCCAGGTTGCCGGCGGTCCGCAGCGGCCCCACCAGCAGCACCAGCCCCAGCAGGACCAGCGCGGTGGCGACCAGCGCCGGGTCGAGCCCGTCGTCCAGCCGCCGGGAGTAGCCGACCAGCACGGCGGCGGCGATCAGCGCCGTCTCGGCGACGAGGTCAGCGCCGGGCCGGATCCGCTGCTCGGCGGCCGCCGCGGCCAGCGCGGCGACGGCCAGCGCCAGCCCCCATCCGGTGGCGCCGGTCAGCGCCACCACGACGAAGGCCAGCACAGCCAGGCCGGTGCTCAGGCACCGGGCGGCCAGCTTCTGGACCAGATCACCACGCATGTCGCTCCGTTCGCCGCCGTCCGGGTTCCGCCGCCGTCGGCGTCAGTTCGCGGAGGCCGCAGCGGCCGGGGAGCCGACCCGGTCCGGCCCGGCCTGGGCCGGCACGGTGGGGGAGGGCCCGTCGCCGGGCGCCCGGCGTACGTCGATCACCTGGCCGGTCAGGTCGGAGATCAGCACGTCCAGCGAGGACTGGGCGACGGCCTCCGCGGCGAGCAGGGTGTGCTCCGGCTCCTCGCCGAAGGCCCGCGTCCGCATCGGGGTGGCGGTGCGCTCCGGGTTGATGCAGTTGACCCGTACGCCGACGTCGGCCCACTCGTCGGCCAGCGCCTGGGTGAGGTTGACCAGCGCGGCCTTGGTGGCCGAGTAGAGCGCGTAGCGGGCCCGCCCCCGGGTGTAGGAGCTGGAGGTGTAGAGCAGCAGCTGGCCCTTGGTCTGCTGGAGGTACGGCAGGGACTGCCGGGCGATGGTCACCGGGCCGACGAAGTTGACCTGGAGCAGCCGGTCCATCGTCTCCTCGTCCATCTCGGCGAGGGCGCCCTTCTCCAGGATCCCGGCGGTGACCACCACGTGGTCGATCCGGCCGGTGGCCTCGAAGGCGGTCTTCAGCGCGGCCTCGACGTCCTCGGCCCGCTCCACGTGCGTGCCGGTGGTGGAGCGGCTGAACGGGAAGACCTGGGCGCCGAGGCGCCGGGCCAGCTCGGTCAGCTCGTGGCCGATGCCGTAGCTGCCGCCGAACACCACGATGGTGCGGCCGGTCAGCTCCTCGGTGTAGCTGCGGTGGTCGGTCAGCCGGGGCGCCTGCGCGGCGGCGAGCTGGAAGAGTTTGTCCGCCAGGTGCACGTCGACCGGGTGGGTGACCTTGATGTTCTCGTCCGAGCCGTCGATCACCTTGATCGGGGTGCCCGGCAGGTAGCGCAGCACGACGCCGCAGTCGTCGGTGGCGGCGAAGTCCGGGTCACCCTCGGCGATCCGGTACGCCTCGCGGATGGTGGGGGAGCGGAACGCCTGCGGGGTCTGCCCGCGGCGCAGCCGGGAGCGCACCGGGATGTCGGTGATGCAGTCGTTCTCGTCCACCTGGATGATCGTGTCGGCGGACGGGATGGCCACGTCCACGGCGGCGTAGGTCCAGAGGGCGTTGACGCACTCGCGCACGATCCGGCCGCTGAGCAGCGGGCGCACCGCGTCGTGGAAGAGGATGTTGCAGTCGGCCGGGCCGACCGCGTCCAGCGCGATCCGGGTGGTCGCGTTACGGGTGTCGCCGCCCTCGATCACCTTGGTGACCTTGCGCAGGCCGGCCTTCTCGACGATCTGCCGGGCGTCCTCGACGTGCCCGGTGGCCATCAGCACGATGACCTCGTCGATCTCCGGAGCGGCCTCGAAGACCGCCAGGGTGTGCTCGATGATCGGCTTACCGGCGATCTTCAGCAGCTGCTTCGGGATGCCGAGGCCCAGCCGGGTCCCTGTACCGCCGGCCAGCACCACCGCCACGGTCCGCGAGGGCCGCCACGGTGCCGGGGTCTCCGGTGCGGCGTCGGGGCCAGTGGTCTGGTCCTGCGTCATTGCCGGATCCTCACTCTCAGGGATGCGTTAACGGAAGGTTCCGCCCGAGCGGCGACGGAATGAACCTTAACGCGGGAACCGCGTCGCCCCAACGCGGGCGACGCGGTTCATGGCGCCGTGTCGATGCCGGACGTTCGCCGGCACTCTACTTGCTGTTCGCGTACGCCTCGTATGCCCGGATGACCTCGTTGGTGGGCCCGTCCATGCGCAGGACGCCGGATTCCAGCCAGATGGTCCGTTCACAGGTGTCGCGCACCGAGGAGAGCTGGTGGCTGACCAGGAACACCGTGCCGGCGCCCTCCCGCAGCTCCCGCACCCGCTGCTCGCTGCGCTTGCGGAAGCCCTTGTCGCCGGTGGCGAGCGCCTCGTCGATGAGCAGCACGTCGTGCTTCTTGGCGGCGGCGATGGAGAACCGCAGCCGGGCCGCCATGCCGGAGGAGTACGTGCGCATCGGCAGGCTGGCGAAGTCACCCCGCTCGTTGATCCCGGAGAAGTCGATGATCCCCGCGGCCTGCTGGGCCACCTCGTCGGGATGCATCCCCATGGCCAGGCAGCCGAGAGTGACGTTGCGCTCACCCGACAGGTCGTTGAGCAGGGCCGCGTTCACGCCCAGCAGTGAGGGCTGCCCCTGGGTGTGGATCGCGCCCCGGTTGACCGGCAGCAGACCGGCGATGGCCCGCAGCAGGGTGGACTTGCCGGAGCCGTTGCTGCCGATCAGCCCGATCGCCTCGCCCCGGTACGCGGTGAACGAGACCCCCTTCACCGCGTGCACCTCCCGCACGTTCGGCGCGGAGGTGCGCTTGACCAGCCGGCGCAGCGCGGCCACCGGGGTGGTGCCACCGGTGGCGCCCTTGTGAACCCGGTAGATGATGTGCGCGTCGTCGACCACCACGGTCGGGACCCGCTCGGTCAGCACGGGCAGGGAGACGGTCGCCTCGTCGGCGGCGTGCATGTGCTCAACCACGGCCGTACTCCTGTTCGCCGCGCCAGAAGTAGATGAACCCGCCGATTCCGGCCACCAGCGCCCACGCCGCGCCGACCAGCCAGAGCTGGGTCAGCGACTCGTTGAGCAGTGGCGCCTGCTCGAGCAGCGCGTACCGGGCCAGCTCGATGTAGACCAGCAGCGGGTTGAACTGGACCAGCGTCGTCGCCCAGCCGGGCAGCCGCTCGAAGAGGCTGACGCTGTAGAGGACGCCGGACCCGTACATCCAGGTGCGCAGGATGAACGGCATGACCTGCTTCAGGTCGCTCGCCTTGGCGCCCATCCGGGCCACCAGCAGGACGACGCCGGCGTTGAACACCGCCTGCAGGAGCAGGGCCGGCACCAGCAGCAGCCAGTCCAGGGTGATCGGCTCGCCGGTGACCAGCACGATGCCGATCAGCACCACCATCGAGGCGAGCAGCTGCTGGAACTGGGTCACCGTCGTGGACAGCGGCAGGCTGGCCCGGGGGAAGTGCAGCGCCCGGATCAGCCCCAGGTTGCTGCTGATCGACTGGGTGCCGGCCAGCACCGCGCTCTGGGTGAAGTTGAAGATGAACAGGCCGGTGGTCAGGTAGGCGATGTAGTTCGGGATGGTGTTCTGGGCCAGTACCAACCCGAAGATCAGGTAGTAGACCGCCGCGTTGGTGAGCGGGGTGAGCACCTGCCAGAGCTGACCCAGCTTGGCGTTGCTGTACGACGCGACCAGCTTGGCGTTGGCGTACGCGGCGATGAAGTGCCGGTAGGCCCAGAGTCGGCGGCTGTACTCGACGAGGGTGGGTCGCTCACCAGCGACCCGGAGCCCGTGCCGAGCGGCCAGCTGCGCCTGGGTCAGGCCCGTGTCGGGGTCGACCAGCGCGGTGGTGGCCATGGAAATGGCGCTCCGATCTTTCGTGCAGACGGGTTGCTCGCGACGATGGAATCCTAGTGGGAGCTGTGCGCGGAGCGCCGCCTCGTCGCTGCGTGGACAGTAGTCCGAAACACGTCGGGACGCAACCGTACCGTCGTTGCGCTACTCTGGTCGTCGTGACCTGCGAGAAGAGTCCCTGGTGACGACCGAGAAGAGGCGGGCCCCGGCCGGCGCGGCGGTGCTCCGTGGCGAGATCACCACGGCCATCCGGCGCGCGCTGATGCAGGAGCTCGCCGCGGTCGGGTACGGCCGGCTCTCGATCGAGGCGGTGGCCCGGCGGGCCGGCGTCAGCAAGACGGCGATCTACCGGCGGTGGAGCTCGAAGGTCGACCTGGTGCTGGAGATCGTCGCCGCCGCCGCGCACGGCAAGCTGCCCGTGCTGGACACCGGCACCCTGCGCGGCGACCTCGCGCTGCTCTTCCAGGCGGTCGCGCACGCGCTGCGCCATCCGCTCGCCTCGCAGATCATCCCGGACCTGCTGGCCGAGGCCGCCCGCAATCCCAGCATCGACGCGACCCTGCGTCAGGTGCTGCACGCCCGCCAGCAGGAGATTGGTGGCCGCCTGGTCACCCGCGCGGTGCAGCGCGGCGAGCTGCCGGCCGACACCGACCCGGACGCCGCGATCGACCTCATCGTCGGCCCGCTCTACTGGCGGCTCGCCATCGCCCGCCTCCCGCTCACCGACAGCTACCTCGACAACCTGGTCGAATCCGTGGCCGTCGGGCTCGGCGCGGACACCGCAGTGCCGCGCCAACGCGACTCCTCGGTGGTCAGCTGACCCTGTCCTGACGGCTTGGAGGACGTGGCGCCGTGACCGATTCCGCTAGGCTGGCGCCCGCTGTGCCGGAGCCCCGCCTCGCCACTCCTGTGTGACTTAAAGTTTCTCGCGAATTCGTTCGTATGACGACAAGGACGTCCCGTGCCCCACGTCGAACAGGTCGCCGACGCGCCCGCCGAGCCCACCTCGACAGGTGCGGGGCCGGAGCCGAAGCAGAACCACGCCAACGAGCTCCGGCCAACCCCCGGCGCGCGACTGCGCGCCCTCATGGCCGCCGCCCCGGTGCTGCTGACCGACGCCGGCGTACTGGCGTTCGCGCTCTGGACCGTCTTCTATCACCTGGCGTTCCTGTTCGACCTGGCCCCGTCGACGACGTTCCTGGTCTGGGCCGCCAGTTGCATCGTCGCGCTCGGCGGGTGGCTGTGGTGGCGCCGCCGGTCCCGTCCGTCGTCCGCCGCTGACCCTGCCGATCGGGAGGCCGTCGAGGCCGTCGGGGACGCCGCCCCGGCGTACCCGCGTCCCCTGCTGGCCCTGGTGCTCGGCGCGGGCACCGTCGCGGCCGTCACGGCAGGGCTGACCGCCGCCGATGATGGCATCGGCGCAGGTATCCCGTGGTGGATCCCCGGTGGCTTCGGCGCCCTCGCCGCGGTGGGGGCCCTGTACCTCGCTCGGCACCGCTGGCTCAATACACCCGCGGGCGCCGCCCCGGCCGCCGCCGCGACCCCGCTCTCGTCGGCGTACGCCTTGATCGTCGCCGTGCTGGCCGCGGTCTCCGGGCTCTTCTTCGCCCGCAACTCCGTCGACGACGCCTTCTTCGTCGGTAAGTCGGTCTGGGTGGCGGAACGCGACCAGGTGCCGCTGCGGGACTTCCTGTTCACCGACGGCGTCGCACCTGCGATGAACTCACAGCCGCCGGTACCCTCGATCGAGGTGTTCTACGGCGCCTTCGCCCACGTCTTCGGCCTGCACGCCGCCTCCGCCACCTGGTACGTCGTGCTGCCGGTCATGTCCGTGCTGGCGGTGCTGGCCCTGTGGCGGCTCGTGCAGCGATGGGCGTCGGGCCGTGCCGCGCTCGCCTTCACCGTTGCCGTGGCCTACCTCTACCTGGTCGCCGGTCAAGACGCGGCCCTGGGCACCTTCCACCTGACGAGGCTGCACCAGGGCAAGACCATGTTCGTGGCGGCGGTGGTGCCGCTCATGTGGGTCTACCTGACCGAGTGGTTCGACTCGCGGTCCCGTCGCGGGCTGGTGCTCATCGCCGCGCTCTCGATCGTGGCCACCGGCCTCACCACCACCGCCGCCATCGTCCTTCCGCTGCTGGTCGGCGGCGCGGCGTTCGCGATGATGGTCGTCGGCCGTTGGCGGGACGCGATCCTGGCCGGGGCGGCGGCTCTGGTCTACCCCATCGGCGCGACCATCTGGTCGCGGCTCAACGCCGGCCCCATCACCGAGAACGCGGCCGCGGCCTTCTACGACGCCGAGATCACGTACCGGCGGACCATCCTGTTCGGTGTGCTTGGCGTGATTGGCGGCCTGGCCCTGTGGCTCGGCCCCCTGATCGCTCGCCGTCGGACCCCCCAGCTGCTCGTCGCGGGCAGCACGCTGGCGATGAGCGTGCTGCTCTTCCCCGGCGTCCTCGAGGTGATCAACAGCCTGACCGGCATCGGCGTCGTGCTCTGGCGGCTGCCCTGGATGTTCGCCCTCCCGGCGGTGATCGGCATCCTCTGCACCGTCGAACTGCCGCGCGTGCGGGTGTTCGGCAGCCTCGCGATCGCAGCGGCGCTGATAGCCGGCTTCGCACTCTTCGGCACGCCGATGTGGTCGCCGAAGAGCTACGTCACGGTGCACGAACAGCCCGTCTGGAAGCTGCCTCAGCAGCGCAAGACGATCGTCTTCTGGATGACCCGGCTCGACCGGCCCGACGGCGTGGTGCTGGCTCCGTCCACCCTCATGCACACCGCACCGATGGTGACCAGCAGGATGCGCGTGGTCAGCCCCAACGACCGCTACCTGCCCGACTACGGCATCGACACGCCGTTTGTTCAGGATCGCTTGAAGTTGGTCGCACTGGCCAACGGCAAGGCCGACCTGGCGCCGGTGCCCGAGTTGGCCGGGGCGATCGAGCGGCTCAACGTCACCACGATCTGTGTCTATTCGAGCAACCGGGTGGCCCGTGATCTGGCTCCGCAGTTGGGCTTTGAGCAGTTCGCCACCCGCAAACGGCCGGGAGCGATGACCTGCTTCCGTCGCGGATGAGAACCCCGTACCCGCCCTCGTTCACCGTCGGCTGCGGGCGCGTCCAACGCCGAGCAGGTAGCGAGTTTCGACCGGTAAGGGCATTGATACCCGAGCGGCACCCCGATGTCCCCTCGCGTTAAGGTCGTATGTGTACGAGCGGCACGTAGGAGATCGGGTCTTCGCCGTTCAGGCTGTCCTGCGGGAGAACCGAGCTGTGATGCGACCGCCGGCTTGTCGACGGCCGTCCAGCTCGACGACAGTCACTCACAGTGACGACAGGGCGGGCCGGGCCGCGACTCCCGACCTGACCGCGTGCGGTGATGCGTGACGACCTCGGGCCCCGCCCGTAAACGATCTAGTAGGGAGCGAACTCGTTGTTCGGCACGTTGACAGGACGCATCGGAGTGGCCGCCCGCAGTGCGCTGCTGGTGCTGTCCTACCTGGTCATGCTCGTCGCTGGGGCCCTCGGCTGGGTCGGCCTGTTCGCCGTCGCCGGGCTGGCCGCGGTGATCGGCGAGTTCGCCGTCGCCCGCTGGTCGCCGCCGTCGCAGCTGCTGCTGGAGAAGGTCGGCCTCCAGTGGTCGTACCGGCAGTTGACCCGGGACCTGGCGGCCGTGCTGCTGGTCGTCGCGGAGGTGACCCTCAGCGGCGTCGAGCTGACCCTGCTGCTGGCCCTGCCGGCGGCGGTGTGGGTCGTCTCGGTCTTCGCCGGCGCGCTCTCCACCATGATCGACCGTCGTAACCCGCTCTCCGCCCTGGTGCGCAACATCGAGCTGGGCCCACTGCGCTCGGCCCCCCGGCCGCCGGCCTGGGCGGCGGCGGTCGCCGGTGACCGGATGCCCCTGCTCAACCTGCTCCTGGTGCCGGCCGCCGTGGCAGCCGCGGTGCAGCACGACTCGACGCCGTTCTTCGTCGCCGCGGCGGTGGCGGTGGCGGCGACCGGCGTGGTGGGCGCGATCATCGCGCTGACCTGGCTGCGCGGCCGGGGCTCCGGGCAGAGCCCGCTGCTGCCCGCCGTCCAACGCTGGCTCGACTCCTACAAGCCCGAGGTGGCGCTCTACTTCGCCGGCCCGGCCAAGGACGTCTACCAGGCGAACATGTGGCTCGCCCCGACCGAGGCGCTGGAGCAGCGCGCGGTGGTGCTGATGCGCAGCCGGGAGGCGTTCACCGAGCTGGCCGACACCCGCCTGCCGGTCATCTGCGTACCGGCCGGCGTGGACTTCATGAACCTCGAGCTCGGCAGCGTCCGCGCGGCGCTCTACGCCGCGAACGTCGGCGCGAACATCCACATGCTCCGCGAGCCCGGCACGAAGCACGTCTTCGTCGGGCACGGCGACAGCGACAAGCAGGCCAGCGTCAACCCGTACAGCAAGGTGTACGACGAGGTCTGGGTCGCCGGTCTGGCCGGCCGGGAGCGGTACGCCCGGGCCGGGGTGGGCGTGCTCGACTCGGACATCGTCGAGATCGGCCGGCCGCAGCTCGCCGGCGTGCACACCTTCGGCGCCGAGTCGGTGGAGCGACCGTTCACCGTGCTCTACGCGCCCACCTGGGAGGGTTGGCTCGACGACGACCCATACCACACCTCGCTGGTGCTGATGGGTGAGCGGATCGTCAAGGGGCTGCTGGCCACCAACCCCCGGGTACGCCTGATCTACAAGCCGCACCCGCTCACCGGGTCGCGGTCCAAGGCGGCCAGGGCGGTGCACGAGCGGGTGGTGCAGGCGATCCGCGCCGCCGGCGGCAACCCGGACGCGTCCTCCCTGGACGGCACCGACCACCTGGTGGTCACCGGCCGCACGCCGGCGCTGTTCGACTGCTTCAACCAGACCGACCTGCTGATCAGCGACGTGTCCAGTGTGGTCTCCGACTTCGTGCAGAGCCAGCGTCCGTACGTGGTGGCCAACCCGGCCGGCCTGTCGGAGGACGAGTTCCGCCGGGAGTACCCGACGGCGCGGGCCGCGTACCTGCTCTCCACCGACTGCGGCGAGCTGGAGAAGATCGTGACGGTGACCCGGGCCGGCGACGACCCGATGACCGAGGCGCGCCGGGAGCTGAAGACCTACCTGCTCGGCCCCGCCGAGGCCAACCCGATGGACCGGTTCCAGGAGGAGATCGGCCGCCTCTGCCGCTGAGCCTCGTCTCGCCGATCCGCGCCCGGCCCGACACCCGTCGGACCGGGCGCGGTCGCGTCAGCCCAGCAGGGCGGCGACCGCGTCGGCGGCCGGGACGTCCGCCGGCAACGCCTGAGCCGCCGCCACCGCCGGCACCGGCAGCGGGCCGTACAGGTGGGGGAAGAGCTGACCGCCCCGCGACGGCTCCCACCGCAGCGCGTCGCCCAGTTGCTCCTCCTCGACGCTGAGCAGGGTCAGCCCGGTCGCGCCGGCGAAGTGTCGCCGGGCGGTCTCCACCACCTGGTCGGGACCGGAGAGGTGGATGAACCCGGACTCGTGGTCCATGGCCGTGCCGGGGAAGGCACCGGCGGCCAGGGCGTCGGTCCACTCCGCGCTCGACAGCAGTTTGTAGATCACAGCGGCAGCCTAACGGGCATCTCGCCGCCGCCCGGTTTTCGCCGGTACCGCCGCGGTCGTCGCCCACCACCGGGCATGCTCAGGTGGAGCGGCCGCGGAGGGATGGGCGATGGCGAGTTACGACGACGACTGGACCGACAGCCAGCGCGGGCTGTACGACGAGTGCTACCGGGCTGGCGGCGAGTGGGCCGAGGACCCGGACACCCCGTCCGACGACGTACAGCACGTGATCAACCTGGCCGAGGCGGACGACGACGCCTTCACCGACGCCGAGATCGACTACCCGCCCCTGATCGACGCGGTCACCCAGGCCAGCGGGGTCAACGTCACCAGCGTGCCGGTCCGCCACGACGACCCGGGTTTCCGAGGCTTCGTGGACGGCGTCCGGGACGCCGTCGCCGACGACGTCTTCGGCCTCTAGGCGAGCTGCCCGGGAGGCGGCCCTCCCGCTTCCGCCACCCTTCTGCCACCATTCGCAGGACGAAACTGCGACGGACGGGGGCACGGGTGCGGATCCTGCTGGTGGAGGACGACCGCCGGGTGGCCGCCGCGCTCTCCTCGGCCCTCACCCGGCGCGGATACCAGGTCGAGCACGCCGCCACCGTCGCCGCCGCGCTCTCCGCCGCCCCGTGCGACCTGGTGCTGCTCGACCTGACCCTGCCGGACGGGGACGGCACCGACCTGTGCCGGGAGCTGCGTCGCCGCAGCAGCCAGCTCGGCATCATCGCGGTGACCGCGCGCGGAGAGGAACGCGACCGGGTGCTCGGCCTGCGCCTCGGCGCGGACGACTACGTGGTCAAGCCGTTCTCGATGGTGGAGTTGCAGGCCCGCATCGAGGCGGTGCTGCGCCGGGCCGCGAACGCCGCACCGGAGCGGCACCTGATCGAGGCCGGCCCGGTGCGCATCGACGTCGCCGCCCGGACGGTGACGGTGGACGGCCAACCGGTCGCGCTGACCCGCAAGGAATTCGACGTGCTGCTCTCGCTGGCCCGCCAGCCCGGGGTGGCGGTGCCACGCGATCGCATCCTGCTCGACGCCTGGGGCACCACCTGGACCGACCGGCACACCGTCGAGGTGCACGTCGGGTCGCTGCGCGGCAAGCTGGGCGACGCCCGCCTGGTCGAGACCGTACGCGGGGTCGGCTACCGGCTGCGCGATGCGTAGGAGGCTGCCGTGCGCCGTCGACTGGTGATCAGCTATCTGCTGCTGATGGTGCTCGTCCTCATCGCGTTGGAGACCCCGCTGGCCGCCACCCTGGCCAGCCGCGAGACCGAACGGGTACGCGCCGACCGGCTCGCCGACGCCACCCGGTTCGCCTCGCTGGCCGGGCCGGCGCTGCGCGGCGGCGGGCCGGGCCCGCTGGAGGCGGAGCTGCGCAGCTACGACGAGCTGTACGCGATCGGCGCGGCGGTCGTCGACCGGGAACGGGGCACCGTGGTCGCCTCGGGGAGCTGGCGGCCAGCCGCGGGGACCACCACGGCGCTGGACATCGCGCTGTCCGGGCAGCAGACCAGCGCCCCCGGGTCGGTGTGGCCGTGGACGGCCGGCGCGGTGGTGGTGGCGGTGCCGATCAACGACGGCGGCGAGGTCCTCGGCGCGGTGGTGATCGTGACGCCGTCCGGCCCGATCCGCCAGGCCGTCACCGCGTGGTGGCTGCTGCTCGCCCTGGCCGGCCTGCTCGCCGTGCTCGCCTGCGTGCTCACCGCGTTCGGGCTGGCCGGCTGGGTGCTGCGCCCGGTCACCGAGCTGGACGCGGTCACCCACGAGATCGCCGAGGGCGACCGGAGTGCCCGGGTGCTGCACCGGCTCGGCCCGCCGGAGCTGCGCCGGCTCGCGGCGAGCTTCAACCACATGGCCGACGTCGTCTCCGACGTGATGGACCGGCAGCGGGCGTTCGTCGCGCACGCCAGCCACCAGCTGCGCAATCCGCTCACCGCGCTGCGGCTGCGGGTGGAGGAGCTGGGTCCCAGCCTCACCGACCCGGACGGGCGCTCTGAGCATCAGCTGGCCCTGGAGGAGACCGACCGGCTGGCCCTGGTGCTCGACGCGCTGCTCACCCTGGCCCGGGCCGAGCGCGAGGAGAACGAGCGGGTCACCGTGGACGCCGCCGCGGTGGCCGCGTCCCGGGTGGCCGCGTGGGCGCCGCTGGCCCGGCACCGGTCGGTCGCGCTGCGGCTCGCCACGACCGACGCCCCGGCCTACGCCCGGACCGTGCCGACCGCCGTCGACCAGGCGCTGGACGCGTTGATCGACAACGCGGTCAAGTTCAGCGGAGCCGGCGGGGCGGTGACCGTGACCGTGGCCAGGCGCGACCAGGGAGTGGCCCTGGAGGTGCGCGACACCGGTCCGGGCATGACCGAGAGTCAGCTCGGCCAGGCCACCGAACGGTTCTGGCGGGCACCGGACGCGCAGAACGTGGACGGCGCCGGGCTCGGCCTGACCATCGCCGCGGTGCTGGTGGACGCCTCCGACGGGCGGCTCACCATGCGCCCGGGGCAGCCGCGCGGGCTGGTCGCCGGCCTGTGGTTCCCGGCGCCTCAGCCCGGCCCCTCAGCCGAGCCGGCGGACGAGGAACCGCCCGCCGACCTGCGCTCCACCACCCTCGCCCGGTAGCGGGCCGGGCGTCACGGTTTGGCCGCGCGGTACCAGGCGGCCGCTCCGGGGTGCAGCGGCAGCGGCGCGGTGGCGATCGCCGAGCGGGGGCTCATCCGCCCCGCCGCCGGATGTGCCGCGCCCAGCTCGGCCCGGCGCTCCATCAGCAGCCGGGTCACCTCCCGGACCAGCCGCTCCGGGAGGTCGGCCTGAACGATCAGGTAGTTCGGGTTGGCCACCGTGGTCACCGGATCGACGCCGTACACGGAGCGGGGGATGTCCCGGGAGACGTAGACCTCGCCGTACCGGGCACGCAGTGGTTCCGTCCACTCGCCGAGGTCGACGATCCGGGTGGCGCTGCGCCCGGCCAGCTCCTTGATGCCCCGCACGGGCAGCCCGCCAGAGAAGAAGAACGCGTCGATCCGCCCGGCGCGGAGTGCGATCACCGAGTCGTCCAGCCCGAGCCGTTCCTGGCGCACCCCGTCGCCGCCGAGCCGGGCCACCTCCAGCAGCCGGGTGGCAGTGATCTCGGTGCCCGACCCGGGCGCGCCGACGGAGACCCGCCGGCCGCGCAGGTCGGCGACCGTGCGGACCGGCCCGCCGCCGGTGGTGACCAGGTGCAGCTGGTCGTCGTACACGCGGGCGACGGCGTCGACCGTCGGGCTGTCCGTCGTGCCGGTGGGCAGCACGTCGGCCTGGGTGAAACCCAGCTCGGCCGCGCCGGAGCCGACCAGCCGGACGTTCTCCGCCGAGGCGGCGGTGACGACCACGCTGGCCCGCACGCCCGGCAGCTCGCGGTTGAGAATGGCCGCGAGGGACTGCCCGAAGGCGTAATAGACGGCGGTGGGGCTGCCGGTAGCGATCCGGATCGGCAGCGGCTCGGCCGGGGCGTCCTGGCAGCCGGCGGCCCCGGTCAGGGTCGCGGCCAGCAGCAGGGTCAGCAGCGCCGCCGTCCCGGCGCGGCGGCGACCGGGCCGGCTGGGCGAGGTACGACTCACGCGGTGCACTGTGCGCCGTCGGACCGGCGCGCGCAAGCCCGGAGCCGACCGGCGGGGTGTGCCCCCGGCCGGCGTCAGCAGGCGGGTCGGGACTCCGACCGCGTCGCCGTGGTGCGCGCCGGCTCCATCGCCGTGGTGCGCGCCGGCTCCATCGCCGCGCTGCGCAGAATCCGGTCCCGGTCCGGCCCGTCGGCGACGCTGACCAGGAAACAGCCCGTGCCCGGACGGAGCAGGGCCGGCACGTCGAGCACGGCCGCGCCGCGGATCAGCACCGCGGCCAGTTCCCGGTCGGTGAGTCGCACGCCGAGGATGTGCCGGCGGACGTGCCGGCCGCCGGCCAGCAGCGCCGAACGCCAGGCCGCCGCGGCGAGCCGGGACACCCACCGCCGGCGGGCCGGCGAGGCACCCGGCAGCGGGCCGCCGAGCAGTTCCCGGCGCCCCTGCCACCAACCGGCGTCCAGCATCCGGGCGTACGCCCCACGGTGCTCCCGGGGCACCCACAGGCGGTGCAGCTCGTAGCGGCGGCGCAGGCCGCCGACGGCCACCTCGTGGGTCACCGGGATGTCCAGCCGGGCGAGCAACTGCCGCATCCGCTGGGCGGCGTCCTCCCGGTTGAACTCGACCCCCGGCGAGTGCGGCGACAGCGTCGCCGTCGGCGATGCGGTGGTCGGCCGTGGCGTGCAGCGCAGCAGGCAGGCGGCCTCGAACGCGTCGCCCAGGGTCAGCCAGTCCAGCGGGGGTGGCGTCGCCGGCGAGCGCGGCCGGTCGAGCAGGGCGGGTTCGCGGGCCAACGGAGGGGCTCCCTTGTCGGAGTCTGGGTTCCCCTACCGTTGCCCCTGCACGGCCGTTGCGGAACCGGTCCCGCCCAGCCTTGAGGAAATCTTGCGACTGCCCGCCGTCCCTAGAGGTCGGTGACCACCAGATCCACCTGCCGCGCCCGGCCCGGGGCGGCCGCCTGCTCCAGGACGGTGTGCTTCAGGTCGCGCAGCGTGCCGATCAGCTCCGCGACCGTACGCGGCCGAGCCCCGGCGATCAGCAGGTCCCGGACCAGCCGCCCCTTGGTCGCCTTGTTGAAGTGGCTCACCACCGAACGGACCGGCACCCCGTCGACCTCCCGCTCGTGCAGCACCCGCAGGGTCACCGTCCGCTCGGCCAGCTCCCCGCGTGGCGTCCAGGTGGCCGCGTACGCGCCGGAGCGCAGGTCGAGCACCGGCCCGGAGCCCGCGGCGGCCGACAGCACCGGCGCCAGGACCGGCCGCCAGTACGCCGACAGCGCCCCCACACCGGGCAGCCGGGCGCCGATGGGGCAGCGGTACGGAGGGATCCGGTCGGTCAGCCGGACCGCGCCCCACAGGCCGGAGCTGATCAGGATCGACCGGCGGGCCGCCCGCTGCGCCGCCGCCGGCAACGAGGCCAGCTCCAGTGCCTCGTAGAGCACCCCGGTGTAGACCTGCGCCGCCGGCGCGGTGGCCGCCACCCGCAGCCGCGCGTTGCGGCGCAGCTCGCCACGCTGGCCCTCGCTGAGCCCGAGCGCGGTCAGCGCCGCCGCCTCGTCCGGCCCGGCGCTCACCGCCACCAGCGCGTCGAGCACCCGCTCCCGGGCGGGGTTCAGCTCGGGCAGCGCGAGCCGGTCCGGGGACCACCGTCGACCGGTGCCGGCGTCGGCCTTCCCCTCCGAGGGCGGGAGCAGGATGAGCATCGGGTCTCCTCGACGGGCGGACGCGGCGCCCCACGCGCCGGCCCGGCCAGCGTACGACCCGGAGCTACCGCCAGGGCCGGACCGGGGTGTCGGGGTGGTACACGCGATAGCCGCCGACCTCGCGTACCGGTGCGGCGTCGGGCCGGTCGGCGAGCAGCCGGCGCAGCCGTCGGTCCATCGGCGAGTCGACCTCCACCACGTAGCCGGGTCGCTCGGCCCGGCCCACCTGTCGCCAGTACGGCAGGTAGCGGTTCTGCCCGGGGGACAGGTCGCCGTCGAGCACACCGCAGACCACCGTCTCGTCGGTGTTGAAGATCAGCCGGTTGCAGGTCCAGTAGTCCCCGTACACCTCGTGGGGGCCGTTGGCCCGCAGCGCGCCGGCCAGCTCCCGGGCCTGGCGCTCCTCGGTCCGCGACGCCCGGACGTCGCTGGTCGCGAAGATCACGGTGATCACCAGCGTCGTCGCGGTCAGCGCGGCCAGCACGGCGGTGGCCAGCGCGCCGGTGAGCCGGCCGAGCGCGCCGACCGTGCCCCGCCAGCACGCGACGGCGGCCACCCAGAGCGGCCAGAGCACCGCCGGTAGCGACAGTTGCAGCACCGACAGGTAGCGGGCGTTGTCCAGCGGGTTGGTCGCGGCGAGCGGGGTGCGCACGTACGACAGCAGGGTCAACGCGGCACCGGTGACCAGCGCGAGCTGCACCACGGGCCGGACCCGCTCCCGGCGTGGGGCCCCGGCGGCCCGGCGGTACGCGAGCACCGCGAGCACCGCGGCGACCACCAGCAGCACCGGATAGAGCAGCCCGAACCACTGCTGCCAGCGACCGCAGCCGTCCACCGGGCAGAGCCCGTGCGCCAACGGCACCCCCTCCAGCAGGCCGCCTCGGACCCGGTCCGACCACGGCGGCAGCGGGCCCGCCTTGGTGCTGACCTCCCGCAACACCGACAGTGAGTCGTCACCCGGCCCCGCCCGCAGGTTGTCGTAGATCATCGGCACCACGCCGATCAGGAAGCCCGCCACCAGCAGCAGGCCGGACCAGCCGAGCAGCTCCCGCCGCAGCGCCCACACGAGGGCCAGCCCGGCCACCGCCAGGTACGGCAGGATCAGCCAATCCGACCAGGCAGCCAGCCCGGCGAGCAGGCCGAACAGGGCGACGGCGAGCCGCCGACGGTGGACCGTGCCGGCCGCCAGGCCCACGGTGATCAGCAGCATCAGCAGCACCGCCGGCTTCACCTCGGGGCGCCCGCCGACGGCGGTGAGCTGGTCACGCACCACCCGCTCCGGTCCGAGTGCCAGCAGGCCGACGACGAAGGTGGCGAACCACGGCGTCCCGAGCCGACGGGTCAGCCGGTGGATCAGGTAGAGGAAGACCGCGTACAGCGCGAGCATTGGCAGCCGCAGCACCGGCCAGCTCGGCCCGGTCACCGCGATCAGCGGCGCGGCCAGGTACGACTCCAGCATCCCCATGTAGTGCTGGCCGTAGAGGAAGACCGGCCGTTCCCGGCCCTGCCCGATGTGCAGCGCCGCGAGACCGAAGGTGGCCTCGTCGCTGTTCGACACCGGCACGGTGTACAGCGTCAGGACCAGCCGGTACCCCACGCCGACCAGCCCGAACAGCAGCGCGACGAGCGCCGGCCGGTCGAGTCGCGGGCGCCGTCGCCCACGGTGCTGCTCTGGATGCGACACGACCACGCCCCCGTCGTCGTCCCGACCGGAGTGTTTCACGGCCGGAGGGTCGGCCGGGGTGGTTCGCGAGAGCCGGCGGCGGCTCGCGTGGCCGTGTTCGTCGACGTGTGGCAGGGTTGGCGGGTGCCACCCACTCCCGCCGGCCAGCTGGCCGTTCCGAACCTGCACCGGGCTGCGCGGATCGAGGACGCCGTGCACCAGTTGGTGGAGCGTCGGTTGCGGCGCACCGGCTGGCGGATCAACATCATCGCGTACACCGGCTACGGCTCCCCGGGCTGGGTGCGGGTGATGTGCCGGGTGCTGCTGGGTCGTCCCGACACCCGCCAGCGGGGCCGGCTGGAGACGGTCCGCGGCTGGCGCAGCTTCACCACCCTGCCGGCCAAGCACGTCACGGTGACCATCGAGGCCGGCGGGGTGCGCTGCGAGGCGCGGGCCGACCGTAGCGGCTTCGTCGACACGCTCGTCGAGGCCAACCTGCCGCCCGGGTGGGGCACGGTCCGGCTCAGCGTCCCGGACGCCGATCCGGTCGACGCGCCGGTGCGCATCCTCGACCCGGAGGTCCGGTTCGGCATCCTGTCCGACATCGACGACACCGTGATGGTGACCGCGCTGCCCCGGCCGCTGCTCGCCGCGTGGAACACCTTCGTCCTCGACGAGCACGCCCGCGCCGCCGTGCCCGGCATGGCGGTGCTCTACGAGCGGCTGGTCACCGCGCACCCCGGCGCGCCGGTCTTCTACCTCTCCACCGGCGCGTGGAACGTGGCGCCGACGCTGACCCGGTTCCTGTCCCGGCACCTCTACCCGGCCGGCCCGCTGCTGCTCACCGACTGGGGCCCGACCGCGGACCGCTGGTTCCGCAGCGGCATGGAGCACAAGCGGGTCACCCTGGCCCGGCTGGCCCGGGAGTTCCCCGAGGTGCGCTGGCTGCTGGTCGGCGACGACGGCCAGCACGACCAGGAGATCTACCGAGAGTTCGCCGCCGCCCACCCGGAGAACGTGGCCGGGGTGGCGATCCGCCGGCTCTCCCCGACCCAGTCGGTGCTGGCCGGCAGCCTGCCCGCGCCGGCGGGCCGCCCGTCGGCGGGGCCGGTGGGGCAGAAGTGGCTCTCCGCCCCGGACGGCGCCGGCCTGTGGAAGCTCCTGCGCGACGCCGGCCTGGTCTGACTCATGATCACTTTGTCCTGAGTCGGACTCACCCTTCCATGGGGTCTGCGTCTCATGGGAGATCAGTCCTGGCGGAGCCAGACGACGCCCAGCGGGGGCACCTGGAGGGCGGCGGAGGCGACCATGCCGTGCCAGGGCACGTCCTCGGCGTGCACCGCGCCCATGTTGCCCACGCCGGAGCCGCCGTAGTGGTGGGCGTCGGTGTTGAGCACCTCGGTCCAGGTGCCGCCGGCCGGCAGCCCGATCCGGTAGTCGTGCAGGGGCAGCGCGGAGAAGTTCGCCACGCAGACCAGCGTCGAGCCGTCCGGGGCGATCCGGACGAACGACACGGTGTTGTTGGCGACGTCGTCGCCGGCGATCCAGCGGAAACCGGCCGGGTCGGTGTCCTGCGACCAGAGGGCCGGCGTGGCCCGGTAGACCCGGTTCAGGTCACCGACGAGGCGCTGCACGCCAGCTCGGGCCGGGTCGTGCAGCAGGTACCAGTCGAGGCCGCGCTCCTCGCTCCACTCCCGGTCGTCGGCCAGCTCGGAGCCCATGAAGAGCAGCTGCTTGCCCGGGTGCGCCCACATGTACGCCAGCAGCGCCCGGACGTTGGCCAGCCGCTGCCAGGTGTCGCCCGGCATCTTGCCGGCGAGTGAGCCCTTGCCGTGTACCACCTCGTCGTGGCTGATCGGCAGGACGTAGTTCTCGCTCCAGGCGTACGCCAGGGAGAAGGTGAGCTGGTGGTGGTGGTGCTGGCGGTAGACCGGGTCCTTCGAGGTGTAGAGCAGGGTGTCGTGCATCCAGCCCATGTTCCACTTGAAGCCGAAGCCCAGCCCGCCGTCGGCGGTGGGCCGGGTGACCCCGGGCCAGGCGGTGGACTCCTCGGCGATCATCACCACGCCGGCGTGGTGCTTGTAGACGGTCGCGTTCACCTCCTGCATGAACGTGATGGCCTCCAGGTTCTCCCGGCCGCCGTACTGGTTGGGGGCCCACTCGCCGTCCTTGCGCGAGTAGTCCAGGTAGAGCATCGAGGCGACGGCGTCCACGCGGAGCCCGTCGACGTGGAACTGGTCGCACCAGTAGAGCGCGTTGGCGACCAGGAAGTTGCGGACCTCGCGGCGGCCGAAGTCGAAGACGTACGTGCCCCAGTCGGGGTGCTCGCCGCGCCGCGGGTCGGGGTGCTCGTAGAGCGGGGTGCCGTCGAAGCGTGCGAGGGCCCACTCGTCCTTGGGGAAGTGCGCGGGCACCCAGTCCAGGATCACGCCGATGCCGGCGGCGTGCAGCTGGTCGACGAGGTGCCGGAAATCGTCCGGGTCGCCGAACCGGGAGGTCGGCGCGTAGTAGCCGGTCACCTGGTAGCCCCAGGAACCGCCGAACGGGTGCTCCATGACCGGCAGGAACTCCACGTGGGTGAAGCCCAGCTCGGTGACGTACGCGGTGAGCTGCTCGGCCAGCTCGCGGTAGCCCAGGCCGGGCCGCCACGAGCCGAGGTGCACCTCGTAGACGCTCATCGGCTCCTGGTGCGGCTGCCGCTCGGCGCGCCGGGCCAGCCAGTCGGCGTCGGACCACCGGTACGTCGAGTGGTGCACCACCGAGGCGGTGGCCGGCGGCACCTCGGCGTACGCCGCCAGGGGGTCGGCCTTGTCCCGCCACTGCCCGTCGGCGCCGAGGACGCGGTACTTGTAGCGGGCTCCGACCCGGGCGTTGGGGACGAACAGCTCCCACACCCCGCTGGAGCCGAGCGAGCGCATCGGCCACCCGTCGTCCGGTGCCCAGCCGGTGAAGTCGCCGACGACCCGCACCCCGCGGGCGTTGGGCGCCCACACGCTGAACGCCACCCCCTCGTCGAAGACCCGGGCGCCGAGGGCCTCCCACAGCCGCTCGTGCCGGCCCTCGCCGATCAGGTGCAGGTCCAGCTCGCCCAGGGTCGGCGGGTAGCGGTACGGGTCGTCGTGGACGGCGCCGTCGACCTCCACCCGGTAGTCGAGCACGGTGCCCTCGACCTGGATCTCGAAGACGCCGACGTCGTGCACCCGCTTCATCGGGTGCCGCTCGTCGCCGACGAGCAGCGCCACGTCGCCGGCGCCCCGGCGCAACGTGCGGATCGTCGTCGACCCGTCGGCGGGGTGTGCGCCGAGCAGCGCGTGCGGGTCGTGCGTCGCGCCGGTGATCAGCTGGTCCATCGGTCGTCCTTCGGGGCGGGGGCGGTCGGCGCGGAACGGGACGGGCGGGCGGCAGACGAACGGGCAGCGGACAGGCGGGCCGCCACCGTGGCCGGGGTCGTCGGCGCGGTGCCGCCGGAGAGGTCGTCGGGCACCTCGGCGACGGTGAGGTCGGCCGGTTCGGTGCCCGCCGGCTGCGGCACGCTCGGCGGGGTCGGGCGGCGCACGGTCAACACGTGTGCCGGTTGCAGGTACGGGTCGAGCCGGACCGCGTTGCGCTGACCCCAGTCGTAGCTGGTGTCGGTGAGCTCGTCGTGCACGGTGAACCGCTCGTGCCAGTCGAAGCCGAGCGCCGGCATGTCGAGGGTGGTGTTGCCCCACTGCACCCCGCGCGAGTCGAACGAGCAGATCACGACGACGGTGTTGCCGGTCTCCGGGTCGTGCTTGGACCAGCAGAGCAGCGCCGGGTTGTCGATCTCGTGGAAGCGCAGGTTGCGTAGCTGGTGCAGGGCCGGATTGTCCCGGCGGACCCGGTTGAGGGTGGCGATGAACGGCGCCAGCGAGCGACCCTGCGCCTCGGCGCCGGCCCAGTCCCGGGGGCGCAGCTCGTACTTCTCGTTGTCCAGGTACTCCTCGGCGCCGGGGCGGGCCACGTGCTCGAACAGCTCGTAGCCGGCGTACATGCCCCAGGAGGGGGAGAGCAGCGCGGCCAGCACCGCCCGGATCTTGAACATCGGCGGGCCGCCGTGCTGCAACGACTCGTGCAGGATGTCGGGAGTGTTCGGCCAGAAGTTGGGCCGCATGTAGTCGGCCGCCGCGAGCAGCTCCTCGCAGTACTCCCGCATCTCGGCGGCCGACGTGCGCCAGGTGAAATAGGTGTACGACTGGGTGAAGCCGATCTTGCCGAGGCCGTGCATGATGGCCGGCCGGGTGAACGCCTCGGCCAGGAACAGCACGTCCGGGTCGACCTTCTTCACCTCGGCGATCAGCCAGTGCCAGAAGTCGAACGGCTTGGTGTGCGGGTTGTCCACCCGGAAGATCCGGATGCCCTCGCCGACCCAGTGCAGCACCACCCGCAGCACCTCGGCCCGGATGCCCACCGGATCGTTGTCGAAGTTCACCGGGTAGATGTCCTGGTACTTCTTCGGCGGGTTCTCCGCGTACGCGATGCTGCCGTCGGCCCGGGTGGTGAACCACTCCGGGTGCTCGCTGACCCACGGGTGGTCCGGCGCGCACTGCAACGCCAAGTCCATCGCCACCTCCAGGCCCTGCGCCGCCGCCGCGTCGATGAAGGCCCGGAAGTCCGCCGGCGTACCCAGGTCGGGGTGGATGGCGTCGTGGCCGCCCTCGGCGGCGCCGATCGCCCACGGCGAGCCCACGTCGTCCGGCCCGGCGGTGAGCGCGTTGTTGCGGCCCTTGCGGTTGACCCGGCCGATCGGGTGGATCGGCGGCAGGTAGAGCACGTCGAAGCCCATCGCGGCGACACCGGGCAGCCGCTCGGTGGCGGTGGCGAAGGTGCCCGATCGGCCGCCCGCCGCCCCCTCGGAGCGGGGGAAGAACTCGTACCAGGAGGAGAAGAGGGCGCGCTTGCGGTCCACCCAGATGAAGTACGGCTCACCGATGGTGACCAGCTCCCGCACCGGGTGCTCCCAGAGCAGGTCGGCCAGGGCCAGCGCCGGATCGACCCGCTGCGGCAGCGGCAGGTCGGTGTCGACCAGCGCGGTGAGCGCGTCGGCGACCCGGGCCCGGTCGGCGGTCGGCACCAGGCCCCGGGCGGCGGCGAGCACCCGAGCGCCCTCGGCCAGGTCGTTGGCCAGATCCTCCGGCCCCTGCCCAGCGGCGATCTTCTTGGTCACCGCGTTCTGCCAGGTCAGATACGGGTCCTGGAACGCCTCGACGGAGAAGGTCCACGAGCCGACGGCGTCCGGCCGGATGGTGGCGTGCCAACGGTCCTGGCCGGGCTCGCCGGGCCGCATCCGGGTGAACGGCCGGCTCGCGCCGTCCGGGCCGGCCCACACCACGTTGCAGCCAAGCGCGTCGTGCCCCTCCCGGTAGGCGCGCGCCGACACCAGAACCGGCTCGTCGACCACCGCCTTGGCCGGGTATCGCCCGCACGAGACGACGGGGGAGACGTCTTCGATCGGGAACCGTCCAGTCACCCCGCCAACCTACTGCGCGAGATCCGTTCGCGCGCGGCCAAGCCTGCGGGTCCGTCCCACACGCGGGGCCGCGAGTCTTCGCGGTGCCGGTGAGGTGACATCACCTGGAGTGCCCACGGTCGGACGGTGGCCCCGCACCCCTGCCGGTGTTCGTCGCCCGCCAGGACGGCCAACCCTGTGGCCAGGTGTCGGGCCAGTTGTCGACCCGGCTGGCCGGCACGATCGCGGCGGGGCTGAGGACGCCTCGGGTGATCCGTTCGGCGATATCACCGATGTCCGTCGCCGTCAGCGGCACCCAATTGTCGAACCGCTTGCCGAACGCGCCCTCGACCAGCGCCAGCGCCTGTTGCGGCGGCACGCCAGTGGCCGTGAGAAGCCAGCGCAGGACGAGCTCGCACCACCCCTGCCAGCCGTCGTCGTCGGCGACGGGGGCGACGGTGAACATCATTAATTTCCCGATGGCGGCCTCCCAAGCGGCGGCGACCTCAGCCGCACCAACGGCCCGCTCCGGATCGAGCGACGGCAGAATTTGGTCGAGACGTTCAGCCAGGCTCTCCAACCAACGCCGCCAGGCCAGCAGCGACTCGGCGACGAACGCCGGCGCCCGATCCGGCGTCGGGACACGGTCGGCCACCCAGCCCAGTCGCTCATTCACGCCGGGACCCCAGTACCAGCGGTAGGCCCACTGGCCGTACCGGTCAGACAGGATCACGCTGACGGATTCAACCCAGGCGAAGTCCTCTGATCCTTGGTCCCGCCGACCATCTCGGAACACCGGCCGGGGAGGCGGCGGAGGAACCAACGCCCGGACCGTCACCGACATCTCGGCCGGATCGAACGGGTGCCGCGCCGGGTCGACCTCTGCCCACGACTCCAGGAGAGGTCGCCTGTTCGACCGGTCGTCCGCCATGGCTCAGCATCGTGGCAGTCGGCCATCCCAGCGTCGAGCCAATACCCGCTAATGGTGTCCCAGGGAGTCAGGCGGGCGGTTCTGCGGCTACGAACGAGCCCTTGCCCTGGTGTACCTCGATCCAGCCCCGCTCGTCCATGATCCACAAAGCCCGCTTGATCGGGTTGTCGGACGCGTTGTACTGGCGGGCGAGTTCAGCGATGGTCGGCAACTTGTCGCCGGGCTTGAGGGTGCCACTTCGGATCGACGTCGTGATGTCATCGACGACCTGCTCGTAGACAGGCTTGCGGGGCATGGTGGGACCACCTCTCGTCAGCCTGTACAGAGTCTCACCACGCGCGACACAGTCTGGACCCTGTGTTGACTCTTGCTACTTAGGGTCCTAAGTTGGATCGCGTTGGAGGTCCTCTCGTCAGCAGCGGAGTGCCTCATCAGAGGCGGGGTGGTTCCCGTGGCATAACGCCCCTGAACTGCATCACCCACCCTTTCGTCGCGTCGCGAGGAGGCACAGTTGGACGAGCGTTTGCCGGATGGGCCGCTGCCGCCCGCGTACCCGATTGTTGGGGCGCGGCCTCCGCAGCCGGACGGAGATCGGGTGCCCGGCCCGTCCCAGCCGACGCGGGCGCCGCTCACCCGACGGCAGTACGCCTACGGCATCGCGATCGCGGTGGTCGTACTCGTGCTGTTTGTGGTTGGGGTCCTGCGGTGAGCGCGATGGGCCGGCGGTGAACGAGCTGCCGGTGGGCCGGCGGGTCGCGCAGTGGCGGGTACGGCGGAACATGACGCAGCAGCAGTTCGCCGACCGTCTCGGCAAGTCGAAGAGTTGGGTGGACAAGGTCGAGCGTGGGGTACGCCGGTTGGAGCGGGTGTCCAACCTTCGGGAGGTCGCCGAGACGCTCCGCATCGACGTGGAGGTCCTGCTGGCGGCCCGGCCCGTGCGGCCGACTCCGGTCGCCGCAGGGGTGGACGGGATCCGGACGGCGCTGGCCCGGTATCACCTGCGGGGCACGACCAAGCCGCCGCTGGTCGAGGAGTTGCGTGCCCGGCTGGACCATGCCGAGCAGAGCTATCGGCATGCCCGGTACCCGGCGTTGCTGGCACTGCTGCCCGGCCTGCTCGACGCCGCGCGCGAAGCGCAGGCCGCCCGCCCCGGCGCGACGGACGCGCTGCTGGTGCGGGTGTACGCGCTCACCGCGCTGGTGCTGGTCAAGGTCGACCAGGGGGAGTTGGCCTGGCTGGCCGCCGACCGTGGAATGACCGTCGCGCTCGCCACGAACGACCCACAGGTGGCCGCTGTCGCCACCGTGTCACTGAGCCAGGCTCTGCGGTCCCGTGGTCGACGGCGGCCCGCCCTGGACGCCGCGCTCGTCGCCGCGGACCGCATCGGTGCGCACGAGGTCGGCGGTGTGTCCCCAGCCAGCGTGGCGCTGCGGGCGACGCTGCTCCTTCAAGCCGCCCTCGCCGCCGCGAGCGGGGGAGACAAACGCCTCGCCCACCAGTCACTCGACCAGGCCGCGACGATCGCCGGAGACATCGGCCCGGGCCGGGCGGCGGTCGAGGCGGCCCGGGTGGTGGCCGACGCGGCCCTCGGCGACGTCACCACGGCGACGGCCCGGCACGAGCGGCTGGTAGCCGGCGATGGGTGGCTGTGCCTGCCGCCCGAGCACCGGGCCGCGTACCTCCTCGATGTGGCCCGCGCGTACGCCCTGGGCGGCGACCTGCACCGCGCGGGCCGGGCCGTCCTCGACGCGGAGCGCGCCGCTCGCAATGAGGTGCACGACCGGCCGGCGGTACGGAAGCTGGTCGCTGTCGTGTGGCGGTCCGCCGACGCACCGGCCGGCCTGGCCCAGCTCGCCGCCGCCCTCCGCGTCACCTGACGCAGGCCCGCGATCGGGCTGCGGCCAACTCCGTCGCTGGCTATCTGCGCGGGTGGTAGTGGTTGCGGCGGGGGACCTGTTCGGGGTCGAGCCAGGCGGGTGGCACGAACTCTGGATGCCCATCACCGCCGAGTCGGACGGCCCAGTCGCCGCTGTGCACGTGTCGGTGATGGTGGCCGCAGAGCAGCACGGCGTTGGCCAGGCTGGTGTCGCCGTCGTCGGCCCAGTGCTGGATGTGGTGGGCGTCGCACCAGCGCGGTGGGCGGTCGCAGCCGGGGAACGCGCAACCCTGGTCGCGCAGCACGAGGGCGCGTCGCAGCGGACCGGTGATGAGGCGGCGTTGCCGGCCGACGTCGAGGACCTGGCCGGTGCTGCCGAGCACGGCGGGCAGGATGCCTGCGTCGCAGGCCAAGCGGCGCACGGCCTCGGGGGTGAGGTGCAGGCCGGTGTCGAGAGCGCCGGTGCCCAACTGGCGGCTCAGCTCGTCGTAGCTGCTGGTGACGACGACCTGGGCCAGGTCGCCGCCGTTCTCGGGTAGCTCACCGGTACGAAGGGCGAGCCGGCACACGTCGGCCAGAGCGTCGTGGCGGCGTTGCCCCGGGGTGCGGGCGTCGTCGGGCCCGGTGGGCGTGGTGAGCGGGTCGATGGCGGCGCGCAACGCGGCGGCGGCTTCGGTGTCGAGGATGCCGGCGAGGCGTAGCCGGCCGTCGGTCTGCTCGCTGATGGTGATGTGCCGATCCCGGGCGGCCCGCGACTCGTCCGCCCGCAGGGCCGCTTCGGCGGCCGCGTCGGCGACGTCCGGGGCGACGTGGTCGAGGATGTGGGTGCCGAGCCTGCGCAGCAGAGTGGCGTCGAACTGCGCCGCCCAGTCGACGAGGACGCCAACGGCCTTGTCGGCGGCCTCCGAGCCGGCCGTGCTCTGGACGGTCTCGACCGTGGCGGCGATGACCCGGACCTGCTCCACATCGACCACCCCGCCGGCCAACGCGTCACGCACTCCGGGCGGGGCGGCGTCGAGGGTGGCGGCCAGCTCGACCAGCCGGCGGGCGGCACCGACCCCGAGACGCAGCCGGTCCCGCAGCCACACCGCCGTCGAGGACGCGCCCTGCGCGGTCGCGGTGCCTCGGCCGTCCAGCTCGCGCACGAGGCTCAGCTTGACCGCCGCCAGGCGTTGCTCCAGGCGATGCGCCGCATCCAACGCTGCCACGAGATCGTGCTCGGTGGCGGCCCAGGCGGCCGTGTCGAAGCAGGCCGCCACCGCCGCCTCGGCCTGCTCCAACGCATCGATCACAGATGGAGATTAGAACACCTGTACGACACTCTCCGGCGCCGTTGACGGTCCCGCCGGGGCGGACGGCCGAACCGGAGGTGCCGTAGCCTCCGGCCATGATCGAACGGGTGAAAGCCGCGGTTGTTGGTGTCGGTAACAACACCTCGGCACTGGTGCAGGGGCTTGCTCTCCACCGCCAGAGCGGCAGCCTGGTCGGAATCCGCAGGCCGATGATCGACGGGCTCGGGGTGGGGGATGTCGACGTCGTGGCGGCCTTCGCCACCTCCGAGGAGAAGATCGGTCGGGACCTGACCGAGGCGATCTTCCTGGCGCCCAACAACTTCCCTCGGCTGAACTGCGACCTGCCCAGAGCGGGTGTGCCGGTCACGAAGGGCCTGGTCGACGCGAGCGAGGTGCAGCGGGTGGCAGCGGCGCTGGCAGGGGCGGAGGTGCTGCTCTACTCGGCACCGAGTGGCCGGCCGGAGACCGCCCAGGCGTACGCCGAGGCAGCCCACACGGCGGGCGTCGCCTTCATCAACACGACCTCCGACCCGGTCGCCCGCGATCCACGCTGGATCGACAGGTTCGAGGCAGCCGGGCTGCCGCTGCTCGGCGACGACCTGGCCAGCCAGTTCGGCACCTCGGTGCTGCACAACGCGCTGCTGCGGCTCCTCAAGGAGCGGGGCCTCACCCTGGTCAGCTCCTACCAGGTCAATCTGGGCGGCACCGAAGACTTCCGCAACCTGGTCGAGAACCCCAACACCAAGAAGCAGTCCAAGCTCAACGCCCTGTCCGGCGCTGACAGCGTCGAGGTGGCCCCGCTCGGGTACCTGCCGCATCTCGCGTCGCAGAAGGTGGCTCACCTCAACCTTGAGGCGCAGGGTTGGGGTGAGACAGCAGTGAGCCTCGACGTGAAACTGAAGGTGCATGACCCGAGTGGCGCCGCGGGGGTCAACATCGACCTGATCCGCATCGCCGCGAGCGCGCTACGGAACGGGCGTGGTGGTCATTGCGCCGAGGCGGCGCCGTTGCTCAAGTCTCCACCGGGAACGGCGATCTGAGCGCGGGCGCCCTCCTCAGTTGAGCAGGGGTGGTCTCCCTCAGGCCGCGCCGACGGAGCGGTAGACCTCCAGGGTCTGCCGGGCGATGGCGTCCCAGGAGAAATGCTGCACGGCGCGCTGCCGGCCGGCCTGGCCGAACCGCGTGGTGCGCGCCGGGTCGGCCAGCAGCGTGTTGATCGCCGCCGCCAGGTCGGCGACGAACTTCTCCGGTGCCAGCGGTCGGCCGGACCCGTCGGTGGCCTGCTCGATCGGCACCAACAGGCCCGTCTCGCCGTCGGCCACGACCTCGGGGATGCCGCCGGTCGCGGTCGCCACCACGGCCGTCTCGCAGGCCATCGCCTCCAGGTTGACGATGCCCATCGGCTCGTAGACCGACGGGCAGACGAAGACGGTGGCGTGTGTCAGCACCTGGATCACCTCGGGCTTGGGCAGCATCTCCGCCACCCAGACCACACCGGAGCGGTTGGCCCGTAGCTCGGCGACCAGCTCCTCCACCTCGGCGGCGATCTCGGCCGTGTCCGGCGCGCCGGCGAGCAGCACGAGCTGCGTGTCCGCCGGCAGGTCCCGGGCGGCCCGCAGCAGGTACGGCAGCCCCTTCTGCCGGGTGATCCTGCCCACGTAGACCACGCTGGGGCGGGACGGGTCGATCCCGAGCCGGTCGAGCACGTCGGTGCCCTGATCCGGCGCGTACTGGATGGTGTCGATGCCGTTGTAGACCACCCGGACCCGGGACGGGTCGATCTGCGGGTAGGCGGTGAGCACGTCGGTGCGCATCCCCCCGCTGACCGCGATCACCGCGTCGGCGGCCTCCATCGCGGTGCGCTCGATCCAGGAGGAGAGCGCGTAACCGCCGCCGAGCTGCTCGGCCTTCCACGGCCGCAGCGGCTCCAGGCTGTGCGCGGTCACCACGTGCGGCACCCCGTGCAGCAGCTTCGCGGTGTGACCGGCCAGGTTCGCGTACCAGGTGTGGCTGTGCACCACGTCGGTGCCGGCCGCGCCGGCGGCCATCTCCAGGTCCACGCCCATCGTGCGCAGCGCGGCGTTCGCGCCGGTCAGGCCGGGCGGTTCGGCGTACGCGGTGACGCCCGGCTCGGTGCGCGGCAGGCCGAAGCAGTGCACCCGTACGTCGGCCAGGCGGCGCAGCTCCCGGGCCAGGTACTCGACGTGCACGCCGGCGCCGCCGTAGACCTCCGGCGGGTATTCGCGGGTGAGCAGGTCGACGCGGAGCGGGGTGGGTTCCGTCATGACCCCGCACCCTAGTGCAGAAACGTGCCCGTACGAGTGGTGAAGTGGGACGAGGGTGGATAGCGTCGTGGCATGGCTGCCAAGGTGCTCGCGATCGTCCTGGCGGGTGGGGAGGGCAAGCGCCTGATGCCACTCACCACGGACCGGGCCAAGCCGGCCGTCCCGTTCGGCGGGATGTACCGCATGGTCGACTTCGTCCTCTCCAACCTGGCCAACGCCGGCTATCTCAAGATCGTCGTGCTGACCCAGTACAAGTCCCACTCCCTCGACCGGCACATCACCAAGACCTGGCGGATGTCCACGCTGCTCGGCAACTACGTCACCCCGGTGCCCGCGCAACAGCGTCGCGGCCCGTGGTGGTTCGCCGGCTCGGCCGACGCCATCTACCAGAGCTTCAACCTGATCAACGACGAGCAGCCCGACTACGTGATCGTCTTCGGCGCGGACCACATCTACCGGATGGACCCGCGGCAGATGGTGGAGGACCACATCGCCTCCGGCGCCGCGGTGACCGTCGCCGGCATCCGCCAGCCGCTGTCGATGGCCGACCAGTTCGGCGTCATCGAGGTCGGCGAGGACGGCCGGCGCATCCGGGCGTTCCGCGAGAAGCCCACCGACGCGGTCGGCCTGCCCGACGCGCCGGACCAGATCTACGCCTCGATGGGCAACTATGTCTTCACCACCCGCGCGCTCTGCGAGGCCGTCGAGCGCGACGCGGAGGACAAGACCAGCAAGCACGACATGGGCGGCAGCATCATCCCGATGCTCGTCGAGCGGGGCGAGGCCAACGTCTACGACTTCCGCGACAACGAGGTGCCGGGCAGCACCGACCGGGACCGGGGGTACTGGCGCGACGTCGGGACGCTCGACTCGTTCTACGACGCGCACATGGATCTGATCAACGTGCACCCGGTGTTCAACATGTACAACTTCGACTGGCCGATCTACACGGAGCAGCCGCCGTGGCCGCCGGCGAAGTTCGTGCACCAGTGGGGCGAGCGGGTCGGCCGGGCGGTCGGCTCGATGGTCTCCCCGGGCGTGGTGATCTCCGGCTCGCTGGTGGAGAACTCGATCGTCTCGCCGAAGGTGCGGGTGCACTCGTGGGCGCACGTCGAGGGCTCGGTGCTGATGGAGGGTGTGGAGATCGGCCGGCACGCGGTCGTCCGGCGGGCCATCCTGGACAAGAACGTGTTCGTCCCGGAGGGCGCCGAGATCGGCGTCGACCTGGAGAAGGACCGGCAGCGCTACACCGTCTCCGACAACGGCATCGTGGTGATCGGCAAGGGCCAGAGGGTCGAGCCGTGACCCCGGCCCGTCCGTCGTCCGTCGCAGTACCGAGGAGGTAGACCCCCGTGACCCATCCCCGTGCCGGCCAGCCCGCCGAGCCCGCCGACCTGGTCGACGTGCCGCGCCTGGTGACCGCCTACTACGCCGAGCATCCGGACCCAGCGGACCCGGCGCAGCAGGTCTCCTTCGGCACCTCCGGCCACCGGGGCTCCAGCCTGCGCAACGCGTTCAACTCCGACCACATCCTGGCGGTCACCCAGGCGCTCTGCGACTACCGGCGGGAGCAGGGCCTGGACGGGCCGCTCTTCCTCGCCCGGGACACCCACGCGCTGTCCGCGCCGGCCGCGGTGGACGCCCTGGAGGTGCTCGCCGCCAACGGGGTCACCGTGCTGGTGGACAGCCGCGACGGCTACACCCCGACGCCGGCGCTGTCGCACGCGATCCTGACCCACAACCGGGGGCGCACCAGCGGGCTGGCCGACGGCATCGTCATCACCCCGTCGCACAACCCGCCGGACGACGGCGGCTTCAAGTACAACCCGACCAACGGCGGGCCGGCCGACACCGACGTCACCCGGTGGATCCAGGACCGGGCCAACGCGATCCTCGCCGCCGGGCTCAAGGAGGTCCGCCGGATCACCTACGCGCGGGCCCGGGCCGCCGATACCACCGGGGAGTACGACTTCCTCGCCAGCTACGTCGACGACCTGCCGGCGGCGATCGACATCGACGCCATCCGTGACGCCGGGGTCCGCATCGGCGCGGATCCGCTCGGCGGGGCCAGCGTGGCGTACTGGGGCGAGATCGCCGAGCGGCACCGGTTGGACCTGACGGTGGTCAACCCGACGGTGGACCCGACCTGGCGGTTCATGACCCTCGACGGCGATGGCAAGATCCGGATGGACTGCTCCTCGCCGAACGCGATGGCGTCGCTGATCGCCGCCCGCGCCGACTACCAGATCTCCACCGGTAACGACGCCGACGCCGACCGGCACGGCATCGTCACCCCGGACGCCGGCCTGATGAACCCCAACCACTACCTCGCGGTGGCGATCAACCACCTGTTCCGTACCCGCACCGACTGGGGTCCGGCCGCGGCGGTGGGCAAGACCCTGGTCTCCTCGTCGATGATCGACCGGGTCGCCGCCGACCTGGGCCGGCCGCTGCTGGAGGTGCCGGTCGGCTTCAAGTGGTTCGTGCCCGGGCTGCTGGACGGCGCGGTCGGCTTCGGTGGCGAGGAGAGCGCGGGCGCCTCGTTCCTGCGTCGCGACGGCTCCACCTGGACGACCGACAAGGACGGCCTGCTGCTCTGCCTGCTCGCCGCCGAGATCCAGGCCAGCACCGGGCGCAGCCCGAGCGAGCACTGGGCGGAGCTGGCGGAGCGGTTCGGCGCGCCCGCGTACGCCCGGATCGACGCCCCGGCCACCCGGGAGCAGAAGGCCGTGCTCGGCAAGCTCTCCCCGGAGCAGGTCACGGCCACCGAACTGGCCGGCGAGCGGATCACCGCGACGCTGACCAGCGCGCCCGGCAATGGCGCGGCCATCGGCGGGCTCAAGGTCAGCACGAAGTCCGGCTGGTTCGCCGCCCGCCCCTCCGGCACGGAGGACGTCTACAAGATCTACGCCGAGTCGTTCCAGGGTCCGGATCACCTGGCGCGCATCCAGCAGGAGGCCAAGGCCCTGGTCGACGGCGTGCTCGAGCAGGCCTAACCCCACCCCACCCCACCCACCCCCCGACCCTCGGCCGGCCCCGCCTCCCCGCGTTGACCATGAAGTTATTGCCGCGACACGCCGCGCCGAATGGCAACAACTTCATGATCAACCATGTGGGAGCGGGGTGGGGGAGCGGGGTGGGGGGGTTAGCAGGGCGGTGGTAGTTCCCGCTGGGTGCGTCGTCGCAACTCGTCGGGGAGCAGCTCGCTCAGCTGCTCGGGCAGGAACGGCAGGTCGAGCAGGGTCATCTTCAACTGGTTGCGCTCCTGGTAGCGCAACGGGTCGAGGCGGACCACCAGGCCGGCGTTGCGGCGGTAGCTGATGTCCACCGCGCCCTCGGTCGCCGCGTCCCGGAAGACCAGCCCGTCCATCTCCACCACGACCGCCGACGAGTTGGGCTCCAGCTCCAGCCGGATCTTCTCGTCGGGCGAGAGCACCACCGACCGGGAGATGCCGGCCATCGGCGCCGACGGCGTGACCACCAGCGCGTCCGCCGCAGGGGAGATCAGCGGGCCGCCCGCGGCGTAGCTGTACGCCGTGGAGCCGGTCGGCGTGCTGACCACCACGGCGTCGGCCCGGTAGTAGCCGTACTGCTGGCCGTCCACCGCGAGGGTGGCGGTGACGAAGCCGGAGCCCGGCTGGCGGACCAGCGCGATGTCGTTGAACGCCACCACGTCGTCGCCGCACACGTCGCAGGCCAGGCAGGCGTGCGACTCGATGGTGAAGTCCTTGGACAGCAGCCGGCTCAGCGCCTCGGGCAGCTCCGGCGGCTCGACCTCGACCAGGAAGCCGAGCCGACCCAGGTGTACGCCGAGCACCGGCTTCGGATCGAGGACGGCGGAGCGTAGCGCGCCCAGCATGGTGCCGTCACCACCGATGCTGATCAACGCGTCGGCGAGGACGGCCACCTGGTCCGCCGGAACGGGCGTGACGCTGGCCGGCACGCGGTGCTTGTCCTCCGCGCGCACCATCAACGACTTGTGGTGACGATTGGCCCACCGTTCGATGATCCCGACCACCTCGGTGACATCCCGGGTGGGGTGCAGCACCAGACCCAGACCCAGACCCGACACCCGTACAGCTCACCACATCGGTGGTGGCTGCGCCCGTCGTACACCGAAGGTGCGCGTGCGGTCCGGGGAGCGCCTGCGTACCTCGCCGCAGTCATGGCGGGGCCGGCCGGTCAGGTGGGTCAGCGAGCGGGCCACCAGGGTGTCGCGGACCGCCGGTGGCCCGACCACCGTCCAGCCGCCCAGGTCGGCCGACCCGAACGAGGTCTCCGCCTCGTTCAGGTAGTCCCGGACAGCCAGCTCGGTGTCCAGCGCCGCCTTGGCCATGCCGGATTTCCGTCGGTGCTCGCGTGTGACGAAACCGTCCTCACATCACCGGTCCAGGTGCTGCACAATCGCCTGGCAGAACACCGCCTCAATGTCACAGCGCTCGGGTACCGAGTGCCACTCCCCGCGCGTCTTCACGTAATACTGACTCGACTTCTCGGCCGTGACCGTGCCGAAATGAATGCACTGGAACTCGATCAAATGGAAGTCGCTGCCGTCGAAGCCAATGTCCAAGGAGGCTGTAGGTGTGCCCAGCGTGTCACTGATGCGCGCCGCATAGTCGAGTAGGGCCGATCTGTCTGCCCCGCCGGTATCGTCGAAATCCCAGATGCCGCTGCCGCTGGCACGGAAGTCACCCGGTCGATTCCGCCGCCACAGCGTGTAGAAGCGGTCACCGAATCGCAGCACCTTGAAGTCGCCCGACAAGCCGGGAACGAACTCCTGGACGATGAACTTCTGCCTGTGCAGCGACCGTGGCTGGTGCCGGTCGCGCCGCAGGATCCGCTTGGCGTGCTCCCGCGCCGTCCCGCCAAGGTCGCGGGTGCGACCGATCCGCCGGGCCGCCTTCAACAGCGCGTTCCGGCCGTCGACAAGGGCCACGTTGGTGGCGCCAGCGCCCTCGGACGGCTTGATGACCTTTGGCCAGGAACCTGCCCACTCAGTGACGGCCGCTAACTCCTCGAAGGTGCCGAAACTGCGGGTGCGCAGGAGTGCGGCCTCCTTGGGGAATAGTTGGGTGCGCAGCGCCTCCATCATCACCTTGTTGTGGTGGGCCCGCAGGAATCGGTAGGAGGGGACGGTCCGGGCGCCGGAGGTCTCGAGGGCCAGCACCAGATCCTCGATCCAGCTGCGGTATTCGAGGCCTCGGTCCTCCGACGACGTGTAGAGCACGGGCACGCCTTGTAGATCGGCGCTGAGGTCGAGGTCCGCATACGTGGTCACTTGCGGTTCGTACCCCGCCTGCCGGAAGTTGTCGGCGAGACGTCCGACATCCATAGTGGGCAGCGGATACGCCGACCGACAGGTGGAGTAGAACGCGCCGAGATAGTCGGTGATGAGCACCAACCGCTGCATGATGACTTCCCTGACTGTGGAGCGTGGGACCGGGGTGGCGGGTGCCCGACGCCGCGAACGCTGACTCTACCGGCTCAAATATCGACAAACAACCGCATATCGTGCGAAGGTGTGCGGTATGTCTGAATGGACAGCTCCGCCGCCGTGTCTGCTGGTGATCTCCTCGTATCGGCTCCCCGATGGTGACGCCATGTCCAACCGAGTTCTGGGCCTTGTTCGCAGCGCCGTCGTGGCTGAGGAAGCTGTCGTGGTCAACGATTGGCCGTCCGGTACGACCCGCCCGGCGGCCGGACAGATGCCGGCCGGCATCCGACTTGTCAGCCTCGATCGCCGCGCATCGAGCCGTCCGGCCCGGTTGTGGTATCGCTACTGGCTGCCGGTGCGGGTCGCCTTCGCGTTGCATCGCGCCGGCATCCGACGGTCGGAGTTGGCGTCGGTCTACCTGACCCTGGGGCAGTGGAGCCTGACGATGTGGGTGGTGCTGCGGCTCGTGGTGCGCCGGCCGGTGATCGTGGACGTGATGGAGCGATTCGACCCGCAGCAGTTCCGCTGGGGGCGATTCGACGCTCGGCTGTTGCGGCATCGCTGGCAGACCTACCTCGCCGCCCACCTGGCTGACCGGGTCATAGCGATCTCCACTGAGCTGTACCGGCGCTTCTCTCACCGGCGCCCGACTCTCGTGGTGCCCCCACAGGTCGACCTGTCCCGGTACCCGCCGTCCTCGGCGCCGCCGCTGGCTGGCGGCCTGCGGCTGCTCTATGCCGGTACGGCCGGGCCGAAGGACCTCTTGGCTGTGGTGGTTGACGCGATCCGACAGCTTCCCGCGGCGGACCGCGGTCGGGTGCGGTTGACTATTGCCGGCATGACTCGCGCGCAGGCCGCTGACATGTCCGACCTGGACCCGGCCTGCCTCGATGGGCTCGATCTGCAGGTGATGTTCCTCGGCCGGGTGTCACGCGACCGAGTCCTCGCCGAACTGGCTCGCACGCACTTCGCGGTGCTGGTCCGCCCCGATGCCGGCTACGCGAGGTCCGGGTTCCCGTCGAAGGTGCCGGAGGCGCTGGCGGCCGGATGTCCGGTGTTGTTGAACCATACCGGCGACCTGGCGCGGTATGTGACCGACGGTCGGGAAGGACTGGTGCTGGCGGGCCCCTCGGCTGCTGACGTGCGTGATGGACTGCTGCGGGCGCTCACTCTTAGCGACGGCGAGTGGTGGGAGATGAGCAGGGCCGCCCGTTCGCGGGCTGCCGACTTCGACTTCCGGGCCTGGACGGAGACCGTCAGCAAGTTCGTGGTCGGGGCACATCGAGATGTTGGGGCTTCGCAGGTCAGTAGAGTCCTGGGCCACTAGTGTCCGGTGCCGGAATCCCGCTGGGATCGAGCCGGTAGTGGTCAAAGGCGTGGTGGAAGCTCCCGGCGGTCGAGCTGTTCGCGCAGGCGGGAGCTGTTCGCGGTAGCGGCGCGGGTCCAGGCATACCACCAGACCCGCCTCCCGGCGGAAGTCGATATCGACCGAGCCTTCGGTGCTGCATTGCGGATCACTACGCCGTCCGTCAACCCCGCCGGCGGAGGTTTCAGCCTCTGACCGACGGATCGTCCGTTTTGCGTTACTGGAGGTGGCTTCTTTCGTTGATCGGGCGGATGGCGAAGGCCCGGGGATGGGTCGTGCCCGGAGCAGTCCAGCCAGAGGCGATAACCGGTGGTCATGCCACCCCCAAGGAGGATCAGTGAAGATCGTCGTAACCGGTGGTGCCGGTTTCATCGGCTCCAACCTGGTGCGGGCGCTGACCGACCTGCCCCGGGTCACCGAGGTCGTGGCGGTCGATGACCTCTCGACCGGCGCGCTGGACAATCTTCTGGACCTGCCCGCCCGGCTGGTCACCGGTACGATCCTCGATCCGGCGGTGCTCGACGAGGCGATGAGCGGCGCGGCGAGCGTCGTGCACCTGGGCGCTCTCGGCTCGGTGCCTCGTTCGATTGACGATCCGCTGCGTAGCCACCATGCGAACGCGACCGGCACCCTCATGGTCCTCGAAGCGGTCCGCCGCCACCGGGTGCCCCAGCTCGTGCTCGCCTCCTCGTCATCGGTCTACGGCGCAAACCCGGTGTTGCCACGCCAGGAGGCGTTGCGGCCGATTCCGGTCAGTCCGTACGCGGTCTCGAAGCTGGCCACCGAGGCGTACGCGGTGGCGTACGCCTCTTGCTACGGGATGGATGTACTGCCGTTTCGGTTCTTCAACGTCTACGGGCCGCGGCAAGCGTCGAACCATGCGTACGCCGCCGTGGTGCCCCGGTTCGTCTCCGCAGCGCTCGAGGGCCGTCCGCTGCAGGTGCACGGTGACGGCACGCAGACCCGGGACTTCACGTACGTCGGCAGCGTCACCTCGGTGATCGTGGAGGCGATCCTTCGTAGAGTCTCGTCGCCGGACGTGGTCAATCTGGCGTTCGGCGCACGGATCTCGCTGCTCGAACTGATCGCTGAATTGGAGCGGGTGCTCGGGCGCCGCCTGGAAGTCGTGCACGGACCGCCCCGGGCCGGCGATGTGCGCGACTCGCAGGCCGACTGCTCACGCCTGCGCGAACTCTTCCCGGCTCCCCGTCGGTACTCAATTAGGGAAGGGCTGGAGGCGACCGTCGCCTGGATGTCTCAGCGCGGCCTGGTCCGTCGCTGAACCCGGCTATGCGCCCCACTACCCAGAGGACACTTGACCGCGGCGCCGGGTCGCGGCAGACGGCACGGCCCCGGCGTCGGTCGAGTCGGGAGCTGCGGAGCTGGAGCGGGTGCCGCACCGGGCGGCACGGCTGTCCGATCGGGCGCGCGGAGATGCGTACGGCCGCGCGGGCGACCGCCGAGACGGCGTTCGACCACCGACGGTACGCGCAGCCGCTGGCCGCGTTCCTCGACGCGCTGCCGTCCGGCCGGTGACGTCGCCCGCTCTTTCCGCGCAACCATCAGGCCGCTCAGCGAGAGGCGTACGCATGACGACGACCACCCGTCCGGAAGCCCACCGGACCGATTCGCCGCGCCGTCAGGAGACGAACTGCTTCGACTTTCTCCGGCTGCTCGCGGCGCTCGCGGTCGTCGTCCAGCACGCCGTCGAACACACCGGCAGCGGCTTCCTCTGGTACGCGCCGGGCAGTGGGCGATGGTTCGGCGACGGCGTCGCCGTCTTCTTCGTCATCAGCGGCGGGCTCGTCTTCGCGTCCGCGCTCCGCTGCCACGAGAGTGGTCGGGGCTGGTCCGAGTATTTCCGCAACCGGCTGCTGCGGATCGCGCCGGCGATCTACGTCTATCTCGTGCTTATGGTCGGGCTTCTGCTTCTCACCGGGGTCGTCGGAACACGATCGCTCGCCGATCCGCATTTCCTCGCCTGGGCGGGCAGTACCCTGCTGCTGGTCCCGGTCTACCACCCGCTGCTCCTGGCCGATTTCGGCACTGGCGTCGTCAACGGCAGCCTGTGGACGATCCCGGCCGAGGTCGGCTTCTACCTGATCGTGCCGGGCCTGGTCCTGTTGGCCGTCCGCCGATCGGTCCGGCTGATGGTCCTGGTGACGGCCGTGGCCGCCGTGCTCGGCTGTGGGCTGCACGCCTACCTGGCGGGCGTGGACCCGGACGCGCTGCTGAGCAGACTGGTCAGCGTCTCCGTCGTGCCGTGGATCGGCTACTTCCTGCTCGGCATGATCCTGGTCCGGGTGTGGGACCGGCTTCCGCAGTCGGGGCCGGTGGCGCTCGCAGCCCTGGGCGGGTACGCCGTGTTGACGTGGACGCAGCATCAGGTGGGCGCCTCGGGGCGGGCCGTCATCGCCCTGCTGGCCGCCGTCCCCCTGGCCTACCTCGTGTACTGGGTAGGACATCGCGGGCCGCGGGTGCTGCGGGGGTTGACCGCGCGGATCGGTGACCTGAGCTTCGGCGCCTACATCTGGCATATGCCGGTCATCAACCTGCTGCTCTGGGCCGGTGTGGACAACTGGCGGGTCCGCGGTACGCCACTGGTCCTGCTGGTGGTGGCGATCACCCTCGCCTGCGCGTACGCGTCGTGGAATCTGGTGGAGAGGCCCGCCCTGCAGTTGAAGCGGTACTCCGTCAGAGGCGGCGTGAGCAGGCCGGCATGATTCGGTCCGTGCGGCGGGTCCGCCCGGTCGGGCGGTGACGGCGATGTCCTCCCCGGATGCCGCGGTGGAGACGCCGGTCCGGTCGGAGCCGTCGCGACCGGCGACGGGCGCACCCGCCCCGGACGCGTCGCCCGCCACGACCCGCCAACGTCGGCTGCTCACCGGTATCGCGGCCACCGTCGTGTGCCGCGGTGTCGGCGTGGTCACCCCGATCGTCCTGCTTCCGGTGACCCTCGCGGACCTCGGGCCAGATCTCTACGGACTCTGGGCCGCGGTCGGCGCGCTGACCGCCATGGCGGCCTTCGCCGACCTGGGTCTGGGCAACGGCCTGATGACCAAGCTCGCGCCCTGCTATGCCGCGGGTGACGCCGTACGTGCCCGCCGCTACATCTCGAGCGCCTACCTCCTGCTGACCGGCATCGCCGGCGCGATCCTGCTGGTGCTGTGGTCGGTGTCGCCGTTGGTGCCGTGGTCAGCGATCTTCGACGTGCGCGATCAGGCCATCGGCCGGCACGCAGGGCCGATCGCGCTCACGTGCCTCACCGTGTTCCTGATCAACATTCCCCTGTCGTTGGTGGTCCGGGTGCAGTTCGCCTACCAGCAGGTGGCGCAGAGCAACCTGTGGCAGGCGTCTGGCGGGCTGCTGGCGCTGCCGCTCGTGCTGACCGCGGTGCACCTCGACCTGCCGCCGGCCGGCGTCGTCGCGGCGACCGTGCTGGGCCCCGTGGTGGCGAACCTGGTGAACAGCGGGTGGGTCTACGGGTGGAGGCTGCGACAGCTGCGGCCGGGCCTGCGCGCCGTCGACCGGGCCGCCACCCGGGAGGTGCTGGGTCTCGGGGCGCTCTTCCTGGTCCTGACGATCGTGATGTCCGTGGCGAGCAACGTCGACGCGTTGGTGATCGCGCACGTGCGGGAGTTGAGCGAGGTAACCGACTTCGCCGTCGCGGCGCGGCTCTTCGCCCAACTGGGGATCCTCATCTCCCTGGTCAACGTGCCGCTCTGGCCGGCGAACGGCGACGCGCTCGCTCGCGGTGAGCTGGCCTGGGTGCGGCGGACCACACGTCGGATGACACTCGCCTCCACTGTCACCGCCGTCGTGCTCGGCGGCGGCCTGGTGGTCGCCGGGGGTCCGTTGCTCGCCGTGTGGGTCGGCTTGCACCTCGACGGAGGCACCTGGCTGCTGCTCGGTCTCGCCGCCTGGTGGGTCCTCCTGGCCGCGATCTCACCGTGCTTCATGGTGCAGAACGCCGCCGGCATCGTCCGACCGCAACTGGTCGGCTGGACGATCTACCTCATCGTCTCCATACCCCTGAAGTGGTACGGCGCGCTCCGGTTCGGGGTCGCGGCCGTGCCGATCGTCGGCGCCGCCACGTACCTGGTCGCGGTGGTGCCCGGCGCCCTTTACGGATACCGCGCGGTGTTCACGAGGCGCGCGGACGCGACGGAGGCCCAGAGATGACGCGAGTGTCGGAGCATCCCCGGGTGCTGGTGGTCGGCGCGGAGCCCTTCGGTCGCTCCAGTGGCACCGGCATCACGCTGTCCAACCTGTTCGACGGCTGGCCAAAGGACCGACTCGCCCAGGTGTACACGGCCCGCACCGAGCCGTCGCCGGAGGTCTGCGACCAGTTCTTCGCGGTCGATCCGCGCAACGCGCCGGTGGACCACCTGGTACGGCGCGTGGTGACCCGGGGGAGGCCGGCGGGCAGCGGGGACGCGGTGGTGGCCGCGATCCCGGCGGGCGGCACCGGCTCCTGGCGGGGGCAGGTTCGGCGGACCATGCGCGCCATGGCCGATCTGAGCCCGATCCTGGTGCCCGCCGACCTCCGCGACTGGGCCCGGCGGTTCCGTCCCGATGTCGTCTACTCGGTGCTCGGCAGCGTCCGGGTGATGCGCCTCGCCCGGAGGCTCGCGGCGGCGTGCGCGGTTCCGATCGTGCCGCACTTCATGGACGACTGGCCCGGGACGCTCTACTCGGACGGGGAGTTGTTCGGGCTCGGCCGGCGTGCCGTCGCTGCGGGGCTCGGCGGCGTCGTCCGGCGAGCCAGCTCCGGCCTCTGCATCAGCGCGCCCATGGCTGAGGAGTACCGGCGGCGCTACGGCATCCCCTTCGCCCCGTTCATGAACTGCGTGCAGGAGAGCGCCTTCGACGACCATCGGGAGGCGGCATCGGCGGCCCCTGGCACTGGGCCCGTCGAGTTCGTCTATGTCGGAGGGCTGCACCTCGACCGGTGGGCGTCGCTGGCCCGGCTCGGCGCCGCGCTGAAGCGACTTTCGTCGCCGCTCGGCCCAGCCCGCCTCACGCTGTACGCACCCGAGCGTGACCTCGCCCGCTACGGCGACGTCTTCGCCGACCTGCCCGCGGTCCGCCTCGCCCGGTCCATCGGGAGCGCGGAGGTCGCACCGGTCCTGTGGGCCGCGGACGTCCTCGTCCACGTCGAGTCCTTCAAACCCGAGATCGCGCAGTACACGCGGCTGTCGCTCTCCACGAAACTGCCGCAGTACCTCGCGGCGGGCCGGCCGATCCTCGGGCACGGACCGGGGGATCTCGCGTCCATGCGACACATCGTGACGACCGGCGCCGGCCTGGTGGTGGGCGAGGAGGACCTGGACCTGCTCACCCGGCGCGCCGGTGAGCTGTACGGCGACCCGTTGCTTCGCCGCCGGCTGGGGGACAGCGGCTACGTCTACGCGAAGGTCCACCACGCCAAGAAGGAGGTGGCGGCACGGTTCGCGGATCACCTCTCCCGGGTCGCGAACCGGGTGGGAGCAGCGCGATGAGTCGTCCCGTTCGCGTCACCCTCGTCTCTCCGTTGCCGCCTCCGCAGGGCGGCATCGCGCGGTGGACGCGCATGATCGACGGGATGGCGCGCGGGTCGGCGGAGGTCGACCTGGCGGTGGTGGACCTCGCGCTCCGCGGGAGGTCCATCCACCAGACCTCCGTCCTGCGCCGGCTCGCCGCCGGCGGCATCCAGCTGGTCCGCAGTGCCGCTCTGCTGTGCTGGCGCATGCTGCGGAGGCGGCCGGACGTGGTGCATGTGAACACGTCCGGGCACCTCGGCACAGTTAGGGACCTCGTGCTGCTCGCCGTCTGCCGGGCGTTCCGGGTCCCGTTCGTGTACCACATCAGGTTCGGTCGGGTCCCGGAGATCGCCGCGCGCGACAGCAGGGAGTGGCGGCTGATGTGGCGTGTGGTCAGGGGCGCCGCTGCCGTCATCGCCCTCGATGCCCGTACCGAGCAGGTGATCGCCACACGGGGCGGCTCGTCGTCGGTGACCAGGATCGCCAACTGTGTCGACCTGTCGAGCCTCCCGCAGCCACGACCCGCCGGTGTGCACCCCCGGAAGAGGGTGCTCTTCGCCGGCTGGGTGATCCCGGCGAAGGGCGTCGAGGACCTGCTGGCGGCGTGGCAGGCCGTCGGCGACCCAGCGTGGGAGCTGGTGATCGCCGGGCCGTGCGAGGAGGGCTACCTGCGGAAGCTGCGTGGCGCCGCCGCCCCCGGCACCGCCGTCTCCTTCCTCGGTGAGCTTCCGGGCGCCGAGCTGCTGAGGCTGATGGCGGCCTGTGAGATCTTCGTGCTGCCCAGCCACTCGGAGGGCTTCCCGAACGCGATCCTCGAGGCCATGGCCCTGGGCCGTGCGGTGGTGGGCACCGACGTCGGCGCCGTGGGGGACATGTTGAGCGGCGGCTGCGGAGAAGTCGTGCCGCCGGCCGATCCGCGGCGACTGGCGACCGCTCTCGCCACGCTGATGATGAGCGACGGTCGCCGGGCCGAGGTCGGGGAACGCGCACGGGCGAAGGCGTCCGAGGAGTACTCGCTGACGGTGGTCTTCGCCCGGTACGTCGAGCTGTGGCGGAGCGTGTCGGGCCACGACCTGGTCCAGGGCGGTCCGTCCCCGCAGCGGGTGGCCGACCGCGCCTGACCGAATCAGGAACGCCGGTGGCGCCCGGCCCGAACCGTCGCACTGGGCAGCGCCGTGAGCAGGCCGAGGGTCAGCCAGGCGCCGAGCGACGTCTCCCAGTGACCGGTCAGCCAGATGGGAAACAGCGTCACCAGGTAGGCGCCGGCCCGCTGGCGTGCCGGCGCGGACTGCCGGGCGTACCTGCCGAGGGCAAGCGTGAACACCGCGGCGTAGCCGAGCACGCCGAGCAGCCCGAGGTCGTTGCCGACCGTGAGAAGAAGATTGTGCGCGCCCACGCCGACCGAGTTGACGATCGGGAAGCTCCCCGCGCCGATCCCCAGGAACACGTTGTCGGACCAGGTGGCGAGGGCCTCTGGCCAGACGAGAAGTCGGCCGGACAGGTCACCGGTCGACCGCTGGCCGAAGCTCGTGTCGAATTGGCGCAGAGAGTCGTCGCCCATGCCGAGCGGGACGAGGATCAGCAACGCCGGCACCAGAACCGTCACGGTGGCCAGTGCCAAGCGCGGGGACAGCCTGCTCGTGACCAGGTAGACGGGGATCAGGGTGATTGCGACCAGCGCGCCCTTCGTGCCGTTCAACAGCACGCCGCAGGCGAGTACCGGCAGCGGCAACGCCAGCAGGACCCGGACGGCCGGGTGCTGCCCCCGGACAGTCAGCAGCAGCGACGCGAGGAGGCACCCGGTCGCCAGCGTGTACGCGGTGAAGTTGAGGTTGACGCCCTCGACGCCGAAGCGGACGGTCAGATCGAGGGCGTCGCTTCGTGCCGGCAGGTTGCCGCCGAGAGCGGCTCGGACCACGTCCCATGCCCTCACGACGCAGCCGAGCAGGTAGCAGCCGCCCACCACGAGAGCCGTCACCACCCGGGCTGCCAGGTGGCGGATGGCGACGAAGATCAGGGCGGCGGACGCGTAGGTCAGGGCGGTTTTCAGCGTCGTGCCGCTGTCCACCGTCCACATCATGGTGACACCGGCCCAGGCCGCGACGGCCAGGGCGACGACATCGGCAGGTTGCAGTCGCGGGGCCCGTCCGGTGAGCGCGATCGCTCCCACGACCAGCGCCAGGCAGAGGTTGGGATGGTCCTGTGACCAGGCGGACACAAGGGCGGCGGTGCCGAGCAGCGCGACGGCGAGCAGGTCGGAACTGCTCCGGGAGGCAGCGTAACCGGCAGTTGAGCGGGAGGCTCCCACCCGCCCTGTGACGGTGGGCCTACCGACGGCGTTGGGCATCGCGCTCGCTCCTCCCGTGCGGCCAGCCAGCTGTGCCGGCCGCGGTGGACAGGGAGGGCATGTCCGAACAGGTCGCCCGACGGGCGATCTACCCTCGTTCGGATAACGACCGGCAGCGCCCCGCGCAGCTATCGAGTTACCTCCCGACCGGGCTCAGGCCGACCTGCCGACCCAGGCCCACGGGCACGCCGGCACGTTGCCGGCGGGCCACCGGCACAGCGCGGGGATCCTCCGCGGTGGCCAGCCGTTGACCGACCCGGCTCGCCACAGAGAGCACGCAGAGTGAGGCGAACGCGATCAGGGCGGGGCGGGTCTGGCCCAGCTGATTGTTGGCGGGCACGAAGGCGACGAGCAACGCCAGTTGGCCGAACAGCGCCATCGACAGGATCCTGCGCTGCCGGACGGACTCCAGCCAGAACTTGGCGAGGAACCATCCGACGAGAGCCATGAAGGCGATCGAGCCCGGATAGGTCAGATCCGACGCCAGCCACGGGAAGACCGTCGACCAGTACATTCCGTCGGGCCAGCCGGTCGCGAGTTCAGTCCGGGCGGTATATCGGGTGTCGTAGCGCGGATCGATGCCGGCATACTGCTCGAGGTAGCTGCCGAGGGCGGGCGAGGCGCCCACACCCTTCGTCCACTCGAAGGGCACGGTCAGGTTGTGGCTCAGTCCGAGGTAACCGTGCGTGGGGTACGACAGGGTGATGGCCAGGCCGGCGGCGAGGTCCTCTCCGACGACCCGCGCCACCACGGGATTGCCCGCCGCGGCGGGGCTCTGCCCCGCGCTCTTGGCCCGCGCGCTCTGGTTGAACGCCATGTACCCGAGGAAGACCACCAGCATGGTGCAGACCGCGAGCACGTGCGGCCATCGTCGTGACCGGCCGGCCCGACGGGACCGTGCGGATCGCGCCGACCGGTAGCCGAGCAGCACCAGGTAACTGGCGCCCCACCAGATCAGCATGTCCCCGAGTCCCTTGAGGACCCCGATCGCCATGTAGTAGAGGGCGTAGGTGCCGATGCCGCCCAGCACGTACAGGCGCAGCGCCCCGCCGAGCTTCGACCAGTGCACGACCGCAAGGGGGATGAGGAGCGGGTACAGCACCGCGAGCAGCGTGAGTAGCTGGACCGGCCGGGAGAACTGGCCCTCCTGCTGCAACTGGTGGAAGTACCGCTCGCCGGGGTTCGTCACGGCGTGGAGCAGGTCGACCGGGGTCGAGACACCGATGAGGCCGAGCTGGGCGATGCCGAGCAGGAGGACGTACGTGGCGCAGACGAGCACGAGCACCCGCGGGGCCTGCGGGGTCTCCTTCTGGCTGGCGGATTCCGGCGGTGCCGGACGCTGCCGCCGCACGTGGACGACGTAGCCGAGGCACAGGGCCACGACGGCGGACGAGACGAAGAGGGTCAACGTGACCAGGTTGGGGCTCTCGGCCGCTCTGCCCAGGGTCAGGAAGAGCAGGTAGGTGCCGACCAGGTACCCGACCGCCAGCTTGAGGGGGGTGTATGTCCCGGAAGTCAACTGGCGCGGCGTGTTCATTAACGATTGCACCGGAGTGTTATAACAAGCGGCAATTGGGAAATATGTGAGTTCTAAGAAATAAAGTCCCTCTCGTCTCATCTCTGCCTGTCACTACCCTGCTGACCCGCCGTCCCGGTGCGATGTTCGTCCTGTTTCCGCCGTTTCCGGAGCAAGTTCTGCTCGTTGCCCGAGTTGTGACTGCCGCCGCCCCTGACCAGGCGCGCGCCGTCGCGATCCGCCCAGACGAGACGGGGAGCAAGCTGTGACTTTCTCTACCACCGGACGCCGCGTGCTCATCACGGGCGGCACGGGTTCCTTCGGCCAGACCATGGTGCGCCGGCTCCTCGACCGGGATGTCGGCGAGATCCGGGTGCTCAGCCGCGACGAGGCCAAGCAGGAGACGATGCGCCGGTCGCTCGGCGACGAGCGGGTCCGCTACTACGTCGGGGACGTGCGCGACTACGACTCGGTGCTGCGGGCCAGCCGCGGCATCGACTACGTCTTCCACGCCGCCGCCCTCAAGCAGGTGCCGTCGTGCGAGTTCTTCCCGCTGGAGGCGGTCCGGACGAACGTGCTGGGCAGCTCCAACGTGGTCGAGGCGGCCGAGCGCAACGGCGTCGGCTCGGTCGTGGTGCTCAGCACCGACAAGGCCGTCTACCCGGTGAACGCGATGGGCATGAGCAAGGCGATGATGGAGAAGGTCGCCCAGGCGCACGCCCGGAACAACCCGAACAGCGCCACTACGATCTCCTGCGTCCGGTACGGCAACGTCATGTACTCGCGTGGGTCGGTGATTCCGCTCTTCATCGAGCAGATCAAGGCGGGCCGGGCGCCGACCGTGACCGACCCTGCGATGACCCGGTTCCTGATGTCGCTCGCTGACTCGGTCGAGCTGGTCGAGCACGCCTTCCAGCACGCCCGGGCCGGCGACATCTTCATCCGCAAGGCCGCCGCCTGCACTGTCGGCGACCTGGCGGAGGCGGTCTGTCAGCTCTTCGACGTGCCCGCCAAGCTCGACGTGATCGGCGTACGGCACGGTGAGAAGCAGGCCGAGACGCTGGCCAGCCGGGAGGAGCTCGCCCAGGCGGAGGACTTCGGGGACTTCCTCCGGGTGCCGCTGGACGCCCGCGATCTCAACTATGCGCTCTACGTCTCCGAAGGCGACCTGGGCGACGGGCCAACCGACGACTTCAACTCCGCAAACGCGCCGCAGCTCGGTGTACCTGAGATCATCGAGCTGCTCAAGACGCTGCCCGAGGTGCGCGCGGAGCTGGCGCTGCGGGATCCGGTGCTGGCGTGCTGAGGCTCGCCGTCACCGGCGCCGGAGGATTCCTCGGCTGGCACGTCCGGGTGCTGCTGCGCGCGCTGGGTTGGCCGGAGCCGACCGTGCTGACCCGCGCGGACCTCGCCGATCCCGGCATGGTGGCGGCCAAGGTCTCCGGGGTCGACCGGGTTCTGCACCTGGCCGGCGTGAACCGGGGGGAGCCGGCCGACGTCGCCGCCGGCAACGTCCAGCTCGGCGCGCAGCTCGCCGATGGTCTCAAGCACTGTGCGAACCCGCCGGCGCGGGTGATCTACGCCAACTCGGTGCAGGCCGGCAACGGCACCCCGTACGGCGACGCCAAGGCCAGCGCGGCGCGAGTGCTGGCCAGCACCGGTGTCGACTTCGACGACGTGTTGCTGCCGAATCTCTACGGCGAGCACGGCCGTCCGTACTACAACTCGGCGGTGGCGACGTTCTGCCGAATGCTCGCCGAGGGCGGCCGACCGGAGGTGCACGCCGACCGCGAGCTGAGCCTGGTGCACGTCACCGACGCGGCTGCCCGACTTATCGGCGTGCCGTCGGGCGGGACGTGGGATCCGACCATGCCGGCGCTACGGATCGGCGTCCGGGACCTGGTCGACCGGCTCACCGGGGTGGCCACGACGTATCGGGCGGGGGAGATTCCGCCGCTGGTGGATCGGCACGACGTGCGGCTGTTCAACACCTACCGGTCGCACTGCTTCCCGGCGCACTACCCGCTCGCGCTGCCCCGACGGGCGGACGCCCGGGGTGAGCTGGTCGAGACGGTCAAGGCGCACGGTGGCGCCGGGCAGACCTTCTGCTCCACCACGCATCCCGGGATCACCCGCGGCGAGCACTTCCACCTGGCCAAGGTCGAGCGGTTCGTGGTGTTGCGCGGCTCGGCCGAGATCAGCCTGCGTCGAGTCGGCGACAGCGAGGTGCTGCGGTTTCCGGTGAGCGGCGATGAGCCGGTGCTGGTGGACATGCCCACCATGTGGGCGCACAGGCTGACGAACACCGGCTCGGACGAGTTGGTCACCATGTTCTGGACCAACGAGCTGTTCGACCCGGACCGGCCGGACACCTGGCCGGAGCCGGTTGAGGCACCCCGGCCGGCTCCGGTGGCGGTCGGCGCGTGAAGATCGGCCTGATCAGCCAGTGGTACCCGCCGGAAGGGGTGTTCATCCCCGGCAACCTGGCGCACCAACTCGCCGACCGGGGCCACGAGGTGCGGGTCCTCACCACCTTCCCGAGCTATCCGTACGGCCGGATCTTCCCGGGCTGGCGACAGCGCTGGCGGCATCGGGAGACCGATGGGCCCGTTGCCATCCGGCGGGTGCCCGCCTACCCCAGCCATGACACGTCCGCAGCCCGGCGGGCATTGAGCCACCTCTCCTTTGGCGCCACCAGTGCGGCGGCCGGGGCGCGGTGGCTCGTTGGCGTCGACGTCACGTACGTCTACCACCCGCCACCCACGGCCATCGCCGCCGCGGCCCTGCTGCGCGCTACCCAGAGGACGCCGATCGTGCTGCACGTGCACGACCTGTGGCCGGAGTCCGTGGTGCAGTCCGGGATGGCGCCCACCGGTCGGGCCGGGCGCTCGCTGGAGCGGACACTCGACGCGTTGATGCGTCGGACGTATCGGCTTGCCGACGCCATCGTGGTGATCTCGCCGACGATGGCCGAGCGGGCCGTGGCGCGTGGCGCCGATCCGGACCGGGTGCGCGTGGTCTGGAACTGGACCGACGACGCGCTCTTCCGGCCGGTGCCAGCCACCGACGACGCCCGCGCGGCGCTCGGTCACCGAGGCAGGTGCACCGTGATGTTCGCCGGCAACATCGGCCTGTTGCAGGGCATCGAGACGGCCATTCGGGCGGCGGCCGCCGCCCGGGACCAGCTTGACCTGGTGCTGGTCGGCTCTGGCGCCGGAGAGGACGCCGCCCGCCGGCTTGCGGCGGACCTCGGCGCCGACAACGTGCGGTTCGTGGGCCGGCGCCCGCCTGAGCAGATGGCGGAGCTGTATGCCGCCGCGGACTGGCAGCTGATCTGCCTGCGTGACGTACCGGCCGTGCGGGCCGCCGTCCCGTCAAAGCTACAGGCCGCGCTTGCCTGCGGCGTGCCGGTGATCGCCTCGCTGGGTGGGGACGCCGCAGCCCTGGTCCATTCGACCGGGATCGGCCTCACCTGTCCACCCGAGGACTCGCAGGCGCTCGCCGACCGGTTCGTGGAGGCGGCCGCGCTGCCCGTCGACGTCCGGCGCGAGATGGGTCGCCGGGCCCGACACGTCTACCAGGAGCGGATGTCGCTGCGGGTGGGCGTCGACCAGTTCGAGGACATCCTGACCAAGGCAGCTGTACAGGGAGTACGGGCATGACCAGGATCATGACGGTGGTCGGCACTCGACCGGAGATCATCAGGCTGTCCCGGGTGCTCGCCCGGCTCGACGACACGGTGGACCACATGCTGGTGCACACCGGACAGAACTGGGACAGCACGCTGTCGGACGTGTTCTTCAAGGAGTTGCGCCTGCGGGAGCCGGACCGACTCCTCCGCGTCGACACGTCGTCGCTCGGGCGGGTGCTCGGCGGGGTGCTGGTCGGCATGGAGGCGGCGATCGCCGAGGTGCGCCCGGACGCGCTGCTGGTGCTCGGCGACACCAACAGCTGCATCGCCGCGCTGATGGCCCGCCGGATGCGGGTGCCGGTGTACCACATGGAGGCCGGCAACCGCTGCTTCGACCTGAACGTGCCGGAGGAGACCAACCGGCGGCTGGTCGACCACGTGGCCGACTTCAACCTGGTCTACACCGAGCACGCCCGGCGCAACCTGCTCGCCGAGGGCCTGCACCCGCGCCGGATCCTGCACACCGGCTCGCCGATGCGGGAGGTGCTGGAGCACTACCGGGCGCCGATCGCCAGCTCGACCATCCTGCGTCAGCTGGAACTCGATCGGGGCGGGTACTTCCTGGTCAGCGCCCACCGGGAGGAGAACGTCGACCGTCCCGACCGACTCCGCCGGCTGCTGGACTGCCTGGTCGCGGTACGCGACCGGTGGGGCCTCCCGGTGCTGGTCTCCACCCACCCGCGGACCCGCAAGCGGCTGGAGGCCCTGGCACCGGACGCCACCGCGCTGGACGGCATCGCCTTCCACGAGCCGTTCGGCCTGCTCGACTACGTGCACCTGCAGACCAGGGCGTACTGCACGCTGTCGGACAGCGGGACGATCAGCGAGGAGGCCGCCATCCTCGGCTTCCCCGCGGTGACCCTGCGCGAGTCGATCGAACGCCCGGAGGCCCTCGACGCCGGCGGCATCATCATGACCGGCCTCGACCCGCAGGGCGTGGTCGAGGCCGTCGAGGTGACGGTGGCCCAGGTGGCCGCGCAGGGAGTGCCGTGCCCGGTCGACTACCAGGTGCCGGACACCTCCCGGCGGGTGGTCGACTTCATCCTCTCCACCGTCCGCCGGCACCACGACTGGGCGGGCATCCGCCGCTGAACCAGGCACCCAGCAGGGCCGGCTGACCGCGAACCCGCGATCGCCGGCCCTGCTTTGATTGCACCCGCTTCCCGGCCTCGGGCTGCTCTGGACGCCATGACTGCGGGGAGTCCCCGGCCCTGCGACGAACGGGGGTGACGCCGCGCGCCGTCACCCCGTCCGATTCCGCCCAGGTTCGCCTGGCGAGTGCCCAGGTCGATCAGTGCGACTGCAGCGGTACGCCCAACTGCCCGTCCACCACCGGATCGACCGGCAGGGCGCAGAGCAGCGAGAATTGCTCGACGACCTTCGCCGCATCGTCGTACGGGTCGAGCCCGCTCACCTCCATCGGGTCGAGCGGCGGCACGGCCACGTGCGACACCAGGGGGTGGAACGGCCGGGTGTCGACCTCGCCGTCCCCGAGCAGGTCCTCGTGCAGCTTCTCCCCGGGCCGCAGACCGGTGTAGACAATGGGCGCGGAGCTGGACGCCTGATCGGCCATCTGACGGGCCAGATCGACGATTCGTATGGGCTCGCCCATGTCGAGCACCAGCGCCTCCCCGTCCCGGCCTATCTCGGCGGCCTGGAGCACCAGATGGACGGCTTCCTGGACGGTCATCAGGTAGCGGGTGACCTCCGGGTGGGTGACGGTCAGCGGCTGCCCGGTCTCGATCTGCCGTTGGAAGGCTGTCACCACCGAGCCGCGGCTGCTCAGCACGTTGCCGAACCGGACGCTGAGGAACGTCCCTGGGAAACGCGACGCCGCGTGCGCGGTCAACCGCTCGGTGATCCGCTTTGAGTAGCCGAGGACGCTGATCGGGTTGGCCGCCTTGTCCGTGGAGATGTTGACGAACTTCGCCACGTCCTGACAGGCGTCCAGCACTGAGAGGGTGCCCCAGACGTTGGTCTTGACCGCCTCGCCCGGGTGCCGCTGCAGCAGTGTCAGGTGCTTGAGCGCCGCCGCGTGAAAGATGATTTCCGGGCGGCGCTCCCGGATGATCCGCCGAATTCCCTCGTCGTCCCGCAGGTCGGCGAGGATCAGCTCGGGACCGTCCAGCATGGCCCGCCCAGCGAGCGACATCTGGAGGCTGTGCAGGGCGGACTCGTCCCGGTCCAGCATCATCAACTCACCCGGGTTGGCCTTCATCACCTGACGGCAGAGTTCGGAGCCGATCGACCCGCCGGCACCGGTGACCAGGATCCGCCGGCCGGTCAGACTGTTCGTGCTCAGTGGCAGGTCACCGACCACCTGGCGGCGGCCAAGCAGGTCGCTGATCTGTACGTCTCGGACGTCGGTGACGGTGATCCGGTGGTCGACCAGGTCCCGCACCGGGGGCAGCACCTTGAACACCGCGCCGGCCTCCAGGGTGGCCTCGCGAATCTGGCGGATCAGCGCGGCGTCGGCGTTGGCCACCGAGAAGATGACGGCGGTGGCGCCGGTACGTCGGACCGAACGGGCGACATCGTGCCGTCCGCCGAGCACGCGCACCCCGCCGATGCGCAGGTCGCGCTTGTCCGGGTCGTCGTCCAGTGCAGCGACCGGTAGGTAACGGCCGCGCGGGTCGCTGAGCATGGCGCGCAGCAGCCCTTGCCCCGCGTCACCCATTCCGAACAGCAGCACTGGCGTTGACGACCGGACATCCGGCCGCATGGCGAGGTCGCGACGGTGCCGGTACGCGAACCGGGCGCCGAGCATGAACAGCAGGGCGAGCGCGCCGCCGACCAGCGGGGTGCTCGCCGGAACGGGCCGGTCGCCGGACGGCAGCAAACCGAGCAGCACGATGGCGGCCGTCATGATGGTGGTGCCGGCGACGCCTTGGACCTCCTGCAGACTGCCCAGCGGGTGACGTCCGGAGTAGAGCCGCCGCAGCGCCGCTACCGCCACGTGCACGACTGCCGCAACAACGCCGGCCGCCGCGGCCCGGCCCAGCTGCCCCGGGGGGAGCTGGAACTCGAATCGGGTCCACGCGGCCGCGACGAACCCGCCGACCCAGGCGGCGGTGTCGGTGACGAGGAACCCAGCGGTGCGACGGCGGGCCCTGGCCCGCCGCATTCGCCGGTCCGCGCCTTGCGTGTTCTCGGTGTCCTGCGGCATGTGCTGGCTCCCCTGTCCCGACTGCTTCCGCCACACGGCAGAAGGAGCCTCTAGGCTCTTTGTCCTTGTTACATGCCCAAGCAGCATCATTGGGCGTTTTCGGGGTGAATGAGCCTAATATGCTGCCGGTTCTGATGGTCTCAGCGGGCTGGAACGCCCTTGACCGTCACCTGATCGGGCACATCCCGGACGACGCACGCTCCGGCTCCGACGGTGCTGTCCCGCCCGACCCGCAGGCCCTGCAGCACCGCGGCGTTGGTTCCGATCAGCACGCCCTCTGCGAGGTGGCAATCACCCGACACGGCGGCGAGCGGGTTGACCGAGACGTAGTCGGCGAGGCTGCTGTCATGGCCGACGGTGGCGTTCTGGTTGAGATGAACGTGACGGCCGATGGTGACGTTCGTGGTGACCCGGGCTCCCGCAAAGGCGACGAACCCCGGCCCGTGCCCGGTGTCCGGCCCGATGGTGGCGTCCGGGTGGACGAGGCTTGCGGCCGGGATGCCGTGCCCGTCGATCCGGTTCCCGACGGCTCGGCGGATCCGGGGGTCTCCGATGCCGATGACGTGTTGGGTGTCCGGGGGCGCGTCGCGCAACCAGGCCATGTCCCCGAGGTACGGCACGTCGAGTCGCTGCAGCCGCTTCAGGTTCTCCTCGGTGGGTCGGTCGTCGACGATGCCCAGGAGCTGCCAGATCTGCCGTCCGGCGGCCTCGTTCACCGCTCGGGCGATGGTGAGCACCTCCCGGCTGTGCCCGCCGCAGCCCACCACCACCAGTCCGGTCGTCACGCCGTGGACCCTCCCGTCCGGACGGTCAGGAACTCGTCGATCGCGGCGAACACCCGGGCAATCTGCGGCTCGGTCAGCGCACTCCCGCTGGGCAGGGTGAGCCCGTCGGCGAAGAGCCGCTCCGCCGCGCCGGTGAGCAGGCTCTCCGCACCGGCGTGCATGGGCTGCAGGTGCATCGGCTTCCACACCGGCCGGGTCTCGATGTCCCGAGCGGCCAGGTGGGCCGCCAAGTCGTCCGCCCGCCAAGCGCACCGCTCCCGCTCGACGGTGATGACGGTGAGCCAGCAGTTCGACTCGGTGTCCTCCTCGCCCAGCAGCCGGACGCCCGGCACCGCTGCGAAGAGCTTGGCGTAGTGGTCGCGCAGCTGGCGGCGTCGCGCGATCATCCCGTCCAGCCGGAGCAACTGCGCCCGGCCGAGCGCCGCGAGGAGGTTGCTGAGGCGGTAGTTGTAACCCGTCTCGCGATGCTCGTAGTGCCGCGTCGGTTCGCGCGCCTGCGTGGAGAGGTGACGAGCCCGGGCGAGGAGCGCAGCGTCGTCGGACACGAGCATTCCGCCACCGGAGGTAGTCATGATCTTGTTGCCGTTGAAGGAGAGCACACCGGCGCGCCCGAAGGAGCCGGCCGCCCGTCCGCCGTGGCTGGCGCCGAGGGCCTCCGCGGCATCCTCGACCAGCGGAACGTCGGCCTCGATGCAGACCGGGACCAGGGCTTGATAATCGGCGCAGCTGCCAAACATGTCCACCGGGACTACCGCGCCGACCTGCTCGCCGCGAGATCGGAGCCGGCGCAGCAGGTCGGTGACGAGGCCGACGTCGACGTTTCCGGTCTGCGGGTCGCAGTCGACGAAGACCGGACGTGCGCCGATGTACCGGGCCGCGTTGGCGGTGGCGACGAAGGTGAGCGTGGGCACGATGACCACGTCGCCGGGTCCGACCCCGACGCCGAGCAGGGCCAGGTGCAGGGCAGCGGTGCCGGAGCTGACCCCGACGGCTCCGCCGGTGCCGACTCGCTCGGCGATGTCGCGTTCGAACGCCTGGAGGTCTGGGCCGGCCGGGGCCACCCAGCCCGAACGCAGGGCGGCGACCAGGTACGACTCCTCGAGCGGCCCGACGTCGGGCGGGGACAGGTGGATCATCTGGCTCATCGGCCGGCTCCCTGGCGAGTCGTCATGCCGGTGTCCGGTCCCGCTGCGGCGGTGCCGGGCGCCGAGGCGTGCCGAGGAACTCCGGGGCGGTGGCCGATCCCGCTGCGTTGATGCCCTCGCGGCCCAGCACGGTGCGCACGGTCGCGACGAGGATCGACGCGTCCAGGCGGAAGCTGCGCGTGTCCACGTATCGCACGTCGAGGTCGAGCTTTTCCTCCCAGCTCAGGCTGTTGCGTCCGCGCACCTGTGCCAGCCCGGTGACGCCGGGCCGTACCTCGTGCCGCCGGGCCTGGCTGGCGGAGTAGCGATCGAGGTACTCCGGCAGTAGCGGGCGCGGGCCCACCAGGCTCATGTCGCCGCGCAGCACGTTCCAGAGCGTGGGCAGCTCGTCCAGGCTGGTGGCGCGCAGCCAGCGCCCCAGCGGGGTGAGTCGGTCGCCGTCACCAACCGGACCACCGCCGTGGTTGGGCGGCCGCATGGTGCGGAACTTGACCACCTCGAAGGGCCGTCCATACAGCCCGGCGCGGCACTGGCGGAACAACACCGGCCGGCCGAGGCCCACCACGACCAGGACCGCCACCACCGCCAGAACCGGCGTGATCAGCACCAGCAGCAGGGCCGCGAGGATCGCGTCGAGGATGCGCTTGCCCGGGTCGGGGCGAGGCAGCAGTAGCGGGTTTTCCGGAGCGTTCACGAGACCACCAGGCACCGGCACCGTTCCGACCTCCGAGAAAAGCGACGTTAAGCGACGTATGGGTCTTACCAGGACAAGCTAGTAGAGCAGTTCCGAATGCCGACACTCGGGTTGCTTCGACCCGATCAACCCTGAAACGCCACGCATGGACACGGCCTGCTCAGGGCCCTCGTGCGGTCCGTGCCATCAGAGGTCGAGCGGTAGAGTCGCGACCGCCCGGTCGGGCGAGGGGGACAACCCGGTCGGGTGAGGGGGAGACTGTGCTGCACCTGAGGGTGATCGCCCCGGCGGACCGGTCGACCGAGGTCATCGACCTGCTGTCGGCGGAGGCGGGGGTGACCCACCTGGCCGTGCTGCCCGGCGCGGCCCGGCAGCCGCAGGGCGACCTGATCCTCTGCGACGTGGTGCGGGAGAGCGCCGACCGGGTGCTCCAGGGGTTGCAGCGGATCGGCGTGGACACGAGTGGCGGCATCGCCGCTGACGACGTCGAGCTGACGATCTCCGCGGCGGCCGACCGAGCGGCGGAGAAGGCGCCCGGCAGCGGCGCCGACGCGGTGGTGTGGGACGAGATCGCGGCGAAGACCGGCGAGCAGACCGAACTCTCCGCCACCTACCTGGTGCTGATCATCATCGCCACCATGATCGCCGGTATCGGTGTGCTGCTGGACCAGCCGATCCTCATCGTCGGGGCGATGGTGGTCGGTCCGGAGTTCGGCCCCCTAGCCGCGCTCTGTGTCGCGCTGCTGCGCCGCCGGCTCGGGGTGATCGTCCGGTCGGTGCAAGCCCTCACGGTCGGCTTTCTGGCGGCCATGGTCGCGACCGTGCTGAGCACCTGGGCGCTGAACGCCGCCGGTCTGGTCAGCAAGGAGATGCTGCTCGCCGAGCGTCCGCTCACCGACTTCATCTGGCGGCCGGACGCGCTGTCCTGGGTGGTGGGCCTGCTCGCCGGGGTCGCCGGCATGCTCTCGTTGACCTCGAAGAAGTCGGGCAGCCTGGTCGGGGTGCTGATCTCGGTGACCACCGTGCCGGCGGCGGCGAACGTGGCGGTCGCCGGTGCCTACGGCGTGTGGGACGAGGCGGGCGGGTCGGCCGTCCAGCTGGTGATCAACCTGTGCGCGATCGTCCTGGCCGGGACGCTCACCCTCGTGGTGCAGCAGGTGTCGTGGTGGAGCCTGGCCCGTCGGTCCCGCCGCCGTCCAGCAGCCGGGTGAGCAGCGTCCGCAACGGGATCGACTCGCCGTCGCGGCCGCCCGCGCCGACGACCAGCGGTGCCGGGCTGGGTTGCGGATCGACGCCGAACAGCCGGGCCCGCAGGCCGCCCGGCACGGTCAGCAGGTGGAACCGCCCGGCCACGTCCACCGCCCGGGTCCCGGCCCGGTCCACGTACCAGCCGGTCAGCCGGGTCCGGTAGCGCCCGCGCCCGTCGTAGCCGCGGGCGACCAGCCGGGTGGTGGGCAGCCCTCGTCGGGTCGCCTCGGCCACGAACCAGGCCACCAGTTCGGCCGCCTCCGCCCGCTCGGCGGCCCGCCGCCGCGCGTCCGCGTCGGCGTGCGCCCGCACCGCCTGTCGCTGCCGCTCCCGCCACTCCCGGCCGTCCCGCTCACCCACGACGCCGACGGTACGCCCGCGAGTGCGTCGTGGCTCAGTCGAGTACGGCCCACAGGGTGTACCGGGCGATGTCGGCCATCACCGGGTTGGTCTCGACGTAGTACGGCAGCGCGTTGATCGCCTGCAGCAGGGCCCAGCCGCGCCCCCGCTCCCACGTGGCGTCGTCCACGCCGAGCGCCCGCCGGTACGTCTCCCGCGACCTGGCGTCGAGCAGGTTCCACGCCGGCATCAGGTCCACCGCCGGATCGCCGACGTTGACGGTGCCGAGGTCGATGACCGCGGCCAGCCGGTCGTCGCGGACCAGCAGGTTGCCCGGCATCAGGTCGGCGTGGATCCACACGTCACCGTCGTCGTGCCGGGGAGCCTCCCGGCACCGGTCCCACACACCCGCGAGCCGGCCGGTGTCGGTGAGCTGGCGACTGTCGGCGAGGGCCGACCGCACACCGGCGTCCTGGGCGGCCAGCGGACCGCCCCGACCGGACCCGGGCCAGGCCCGACCGCCGGTGTCGATGCCGCGCAGGGCGGTGACGACGCCCGCGAGGTCGCGGGCGAAGGCGTCCGGGTCGCCGATCCGGCCGCGCCGGGCCGGCTCGCCGGGGATCCAGCGGTACGCCGTCCACGGCCCGGGATACCCCTCGCCCGGCTCACCGAGGCCGAGCGGTTCGGGCACCGCGACGGGCAGGTGCGCGGCGAGCAGCCGTGCGTGCTCCTGCTCCCGCCGCAACTCGCTGTGGAGCTCAGGGTCGCCGGTCGGCCGGAGCGGGAACCGCAGGACGACCTCCGGGCCGAGCCGGAAGAGGCCGTTCACCGTGCCGGGCGACGGAAGCGGGCGCACCGGGAGGGCCCGCCACTCGGGAAACTGCTCGGCCACCAGCGCGGCAACCACGTCCGCGGTGACGTCGACCTGATCGGCGTGCATCTTCACCGCGAGATCATCACCCCGAATCCCACCACGAGGCGATCCGTTTTCCCGCGTTCGCGAGCCGGGAGACGCGGCCGGGGCCACAGATCTTGGACAGTTTCCGTCAGCCGCTGACGGAAACTGTCCAAGATCTGGACGGGCGGCGACGCTGCTTCTGCTCGACGGGGGTGTTGCGCGAAGTGCAGCAGAGCAGGGCGCACCAGGCAGGTGCGGGCGAGCTGCCTTTACCTGATTCCGGGTGGGCGCTCTGCCCCAGGGATGGGGCAGCTCGACAGTGTCCGCGGGGGGCTCGACGAGTCGGGCACGGAGGTCCCTACGGAACCGCGAGGCGCCCGGGATGCCCGCCCGTCCTGGGGCATCCCGGGCGCGCGTCAACGCGCGAGGTTACGGTCAGGCCAGTCCGGCGCGGCGCAGGGCGTCCGCCATCGCGTCGTTGGCGGGCGCGGGCGCGCTCTGCCGCTGCTGCCCGTCGCGACCACCCTGCCCGCCGCGACCACCCTGCGCCCCGCGACCACCCTGCCCGCCGCGACCACCCTGCCCGCCGCGACCACCCTGCGCCCCGCGGCCACCCTGCCCGCCGCTGCCGCTCTGCGCCCCGCGCTGGGCCGGTCCGCCGCGACCGACCTGGCCGCCGCCACGGCCGGCGTCGGCGCCCGGCTCGTCCTCGAGGCGCAGGGTCAGCGAGATCCGCTTGCGGGGTACGTCCACGTCGAGCACCCGGACCTTGACCACGTCGCCGGACTTGACCACCTCGCGGGGGTCCTTCACGAAGGTCCGGGACATCGCCGAGACGTGCACCAGGCCGTCCTGGTGCACCCCGACGTCCACGAACGCGCCGAACGCGGCCACGTTGGTGACCACGCCCTCCAGCACCATCCCCGGCGTCAGGTCACCGATCTTCTCCACGCCCTCGACGAAGGTGGCGGTGCGGAACTCCGGTCGCGGGTCGCGGCCCGGCTTCTCCAGCTCGGCGAGGATGTCGGTGACGGTGGGCAGGCCGAACCGGTCGTCGACGAAGTCGGTTGCCCGCAGCCCGCGCAGGATCCCGCTCTTGCCGATCACCGAGCGCAGGTCCTGCCCGGTGCTGGCGAGGATGCGGCGCACCACCGGGTACGCCTCGGGGTGCACGCTGGAGGAGTCCAGCGGGTCGTCGCCGTCGGGGATGCGCAGGAAGCCGGCGCACTGCTCGAACGCCTTCGGGCCGAGCCGGGCCACCTTCTTCAGCTCGGTGCGCGACCGGAACGGCCCGTTGGCGTCGCGGTGCAGCACGATGTTCTCGGCCAGCCCGGCGCCGATCCCGGAGACCCGGGTCAGCAGGGGCGCGGAGGCGGTGTTGACGTCCACCCCGACCGCGTTGACGCAGTCCTCCACCACCGCGTCCAGCGAGCGGGACAGCTTCACCTCGGACAGGTCGTGCTGGTACTGACCGACCCCGATCGACCGGGGATCGATCTTGACCAGCTCGGCGAGCGGGTCCTGGAGCCGGCGGGCGATGGACACCGCGCCGCGCAGCGAGACGTCCATCCCGGGCAGCTCCTGCGAGGCGTACGCGGAGGCCGAGTAGACCGACGCGCCGGCCTCGGAGACCATCACCTTGGTCAGGTTGAGCCGCGGGTGTCGCGCGATCAGGTCACCGGCCAGCTTGTCGGTCTCCCGCGAGGCGGTGCCGTTGCCGATCGCCACCAGCTCGACGCCGTGCGCGCCGGCCAGCCGGGCGAGGGTCTCGATCGACGCGTCCCACCGCCGGCGCGGCTCGTGGGGATAGATGGTGTCGGTGGCGACCACCTTGCCGGTGGCGTCCACCACGGCCACCTTGACCCCGGTACGCAGGCCCGGGTCCAGCCCCATCGTGGGCCGGGTGCCGGCCGGCGCGGCGAGCAGCAGGTCCCGCAGGTTCATGGCGAAGACGCGTACCGCCTCCTCCTCGGCCGCCTGCCAGAGCCGCATCCGCAGGTCCGCGCCGAGGTGGATGAGGATCCGGGTACGCCACGCCCAGCGGACCGTGTCGACCAGCCAGCGGTCGGCCGGGCGGCCGGCGTCGGACACGCCGAACCGGCCGGCGATGGCCGCCTCGTACCGGCTCGGGCCGGTCGGCGCGGCGTCCGCCTCGCCGGCCTCCTCCGGTTCCATGGTCAGGTCGAGCACGCCCTCCTTCTCGCCCCGGAACATCGCCAGGATCCGGTGCGAGGGCAGCTTCGGGTACGGCTCGGAGAAGTCGAAGTAGTCGGCGAACTTGGCGCCGGCGGCCTCCTGGCCCTCGCGTACCCGGGACGCCAGCCGGCCCCGCGACCACATCTGCTCGCGCAGCGTGCCGATCAGGTCGGCGTCCTCGGCGAAGGTCTCGATCAGGATCGCGCGGGCGCCCTCCAGCGCGGCGGCGGCGTCGGCGACGCCCCTCTCCGCGTCGACGAACCCGGCGGCGCTGGCGCGCGGGTCCTGCGTGGGGTCGGCCAGCAGCGCCTCGGCCAGCGGCGCCAGCCCGGCCTCGCGGGCGATCTGCGCCCGGGTCCGCCGCTTCGGCTTGTACGGGAGGTAGATGTCCTCCAGCCGGGACTTCGAGTCGGCGGCCATGATCTGTGCTTCCAGGGCCTCGTCCAGCTTGCCCTGGCCGCGGATCGACTCCAGGACGGCGGCCCGCCGTTCGTCCAGCTCGCGCAGGTAGCGCAGCCGCTCCTCCAGGGTGCGCAGCTGGGTGTCGTCGAGCAGGCCGGTGGCCTCCTTGCGGTAGCGGGCGATGAACGGCACGGTGGCGCCGCCGTCGAGCAGCTCCACGGCCGCTCGCACCTGACGCTCGGCCACGCCGAGCTCGTCGGCGATCCGCTGATGAACAGACTGGGTCACGATCTCGATCCGCCTTCGACTCGATCCGCCTTCAAAGAGCGGGTACCGCCTGCATTGTGCCGGGCCGCGCCCGACGCTGTCGCCGCGCCCGGCCGGGGCGACCCGGCGGCGGCTCCCCGGCGCCTGCGCTAGCGTGGCGATCATGGAAACAGCTGCGGAGCCGCGCGCCCGGCGGCTCTTCGGCGGCAGCGCCCGGGCCCTCGGTGACCTCGCGGCCAACCCGTTCCGCGCCGACCGGGACCGGATCGTCGGCTCGCCGTTCTTCGCCCGCCTGGGGGGCGTCACCCAGGTCATCAGCCCGGTCGGCTCCGGCCTGCTCGTGCACAACCGGCTCACCCACAGCCTGAAGGTCGCCCAGGTGGCCCGGGCGATCGCCGAGCGGCTGACGGGTGACGAGCGATGGCGCGACCTGCTGGACAAGCTCGGCGGCTGCGACCCGGAAGTGGTGGAGGCCGCGGCGCTCGCCCACGACCTCGGCCACCCGCCGTTCGGGCACCTGGGGGAGCGGGTGCTGGACCGGCTGGCCCGGCATCGCCTCGGCCTCAGCGACGGCTTCGAGGGCAACGCCCAGTCGTACCGGATCGTGACCAGCACCGAGATCCGCGGCGCGGCCACCACCGGGCTGGACCTGACCGCCGCCGTCCGCGCGGCGATGCTGAAGTACCCGTGGACCCGGCTGGACCATCCCGACCCGCACCCGCGCCTGCTGGACCCGCCGCCGCGCGGGGCCACCCCGCCGCCGGACGACCCGGAGAGCGGGTCGTCGAAGTTCGGCGCGTACCGGACCGAGCTGGACGACCTGCGTCAGGCCCGGGAGCCGTTCGCCGGCCGCATCCCGGACTGGCAGCAGACCGTGGAGGCGTCCGTGATGGACACCGCCGACGACATCGCGTACGCCATCCACGACGTGGAGGACTTCTACCGGGTCGGGGTGCTCCAGCAGGGCGCGGTCTCCGCCGAGCTGATGGCCTGGCAGCGCGAGAGCGGGCACTTCCGGGCGATCACCGACGCGGCGCTGGCCACGGCGGCCCGGCGGCCCGGCGCGGCGATCGAGCGGCTGCGCCGGCAGTTGCACCGCAAGGACGCCTGGATCGCCGACGACGACGCGTTCGCCGCCGCCGTCGAGCACGTCCGGGAAGAGCTGGTCGACGGGCTGCTGGCGATGCCGTTCGACGGCTCGATCGAGGCCGAGCAGTACGTGGCCCGGTTCTCCGCCCGATGGTCGACCCGCTTCGTCGAGGCGATCACAGTGACCGAGCACCCGTCCGTGCGCTCCGGGTACGTGCTGCTCGGCTGCGCCCAGTGGCACGAGGTGCAGGTGCTCAAGTTCGTCCACCACCGGTTCGTGCTGGCCCGCCCCGACCTCGCCCTGCACCAGCGGGGCCAGGCCCGGCTGCTGGGCACCCTGGTCGAGGCGCTGTGGGAGTGGCTGCTCGACCCGGAGGAGGAGTCCCGGCTGCCCCGCCGGCTGCACGACCTGGTGGAGCTGGCCGAGGCGGAGCTGCACCCACGCACCCCGGACCGGATCGGCCGGGCCCGGGGGCGGGCCATCGTGGACTTCGTCGCGCAACTCACCGACGGCCAGGCGGTGGCCATGCTGGACGCGCTCTCCGGCCGCTCCGGCGCGCTGTGGACCGACGCCTTCGTGCTCTGAGATCAGGCGATCGCCTGCCACCAGCCGTCCACTGCGGGTGGGTCGTCGACCACCACGCGCTCGCCCGGGCGCGGCACGGCCAGCCGGACGTCGCGGGCCTTCGCCTCGGCCCAGAGGCGGTTCACCGGCTCGGACCAGTCGTGCAGCGCCAGGTTGAACGTCGCCCAGTGCACCGGGATGAACAGCCCGCCCCGCAGGTCGAGGTGGGCGTCGACCGCCTCCTCCGGGAACATGTGGATGCTCGGCCAGGCCCGGTCGTACGCGCCGATCTGCATCAGCGTGACGTCGAACGGCCCGTGTTCCGCGCCGATCTCGGCGTAGCCCGCGAAGTAGCCGGAGTCGCCGGTGTAGAAGACCTTGCGACGCTCGCCGGCGACCACCCAGGAGCTCCAGAGTGTGCCGTCGCGGCGCAGCCCCCGGCCGGAGAAGTGCTGCGCGGCGGTGGCGGTGATGGTCAGACCGGCGACCCGGTGCGACTCGGACCAGTCCAGCTCGACGATCCGCTCGGCCGGTACGCCCCACCGGTCCAGGTGTGCGCCCACGCCCAACGGCACGAGGAACGGCGCGGTCTGACCGGTGAGCAGCCCCTGCACGGTGGCCATGTCGAGGTGGTCGTAGTGGTCGTGCGAGATCAGGATGGCGTCCAGCGCGGGCAGCTCGTCGAGGCGTACCGGCGGCTCGTGCAGCCGACGGGGGCCGACCAGGGCCGAGGGCGAGCAGCGCTCGCTCCAGACCGGGTCGATCAGCACCCGCCGGCCCTCGATCTCGATCAGCGCCGAGGCGTGCCCGTACCAGACGATGTTGAGCTCGTCGGCGGCGTCGGTGGGGTGCGGTGCGCTCGGGCGCAGCAGCGGCACGGCGTTGCTCGGGCGACGCTTCTGCTTGCCGAAAATCAGCTCCCGGAGCAGGTTGCGGCCCGGGTCGGCGACCATGGTGCGGGTGCCGGCCTGGTTGTGGAAGGTGCCGTCGCGAAACTGTGGTGAGCGGGCCGCCCGTTCGGCCCGGGCGCCGACGAGCCGGCCGCCCAGTGCCGCCGGCACGTCCCGGGCGACCCAGGCCAGGCCGGCCAGCGCTGCCAGCCCTGCCGCGCCGCCCATCCGTCGCCCGAGCGACCGTTCGACGTCCGTGCGTTCCGCTGGTGCCATCGCCGTCCCTCCGCCGTGTCCCGCACTACACGGTAGTCACCCGGGCCGGCTCGCGCCCCAGCGGCCGGCCCGGGAGCGTGCTCAGCCGCCGTTGCTGGGCCGCCGGGTCGCGATGCGGTACGCCGTGCCGGCACCGGCGAGCCGGTCCACCGCGGCCAGGAACCGGGGGCCCATGGCAGCCCGGGCCTGCACCGCCGGGTGGGTGGCACCGAAGTCGTCCGGGTCGGCCTGCCCGTCGGCGAACAGCGCGTAGGTGAGCACCGCGGCGCCGGACCGGTCGAAGATCACGCCGGCCTCGTGCCGGGCGTCGGCGAACCAGCCCGCCTTGGTGGCGATCCGGGCCCGCTCGTCGGAGGACATGGTGCGCCGGATGCCGTCGGTGAACGCCACCGGGGCGCGCAGCAGCCCGAGCAGGAACGCCGTCGACGCGGGGGAGAGCAGGGTGCCGGCGACCAGGGCGCGCAGCAGGTCGTGCGTCTCCCGGGGGGTGCTGGTGCCGAGGAAGAACCGGTTCGGGTTGGCCACCGGCTCGACCTGGGTGTTCGGGAAGCCCTTGGCGACCAGAATGGCGTTCAGTTCGGCGGCCGGGCAGACCGACCCGCACAGCCGCACCGCCGTGTCGTCGGAGACGGTGAGCAGCGTGGCCAGGACGTGCCCGAGGGTCACGCTGCTCGGGTACGCGCCGTCCAGGCTGAAGATGCCGTCGCCGCCCGGCACCACGATGGCCGCGGTCACCTCGACCCGCTGGTCCAGGGTGAGCAGCCCGCGGTCGACCTTGTCGAGCACCGCCGTGGCCACCGCGATCTTGTTGACGCTGTACGCCTCGATCCGCCGGTCCGCCTCGGCCGCCACCGCGACGACGGGCGGGCCGGCCGGGTCGGCCACGCTGACGTACGCCTGCCAGTTGCCGCCGGCCTCGGTGCTGTACCGGGTGTAGGCGGCGGCGACCCGACGGGCGGCCCGGGCCGGGGTGGTCGGGGCGACCTCGGTGCCCACGGCGGCGCTCGCCGGCCCGGTGGCGCCGAGCACCGTACCGGCGGTGGCCACCGTGCCGAGCCCGAGTGCGGTCCTGCGGTTCAGTCGGATGGTCAATCGTCTCCCCCATCGTGGTGCGCCGGAGCGCTTGCCGGACCACCACCCTAGGCGAGTTGATCGATGCAAGGTGACCCCCCGGACCGCTCAGCCGAGCCGCCGGCGCAGCGCGGCACCGACCGGCCCGGGCACGCTGCGGGCGAGCTGTCGCAGGTCAGGCAGGTGACCGCCGCGCAAGGCCTCGCCGGCCGGGTTCGGGGCGAAAACCGTGCCATCGTGCGCGGCGACCGGGCGACCGCTCAGCCCGGCCAACCGCATCAATGGGCCGACCAGGACGTCGTACACGCCCGGCAGCAGGGTGAAGCCGACCCGCATCACCACGTTCAGCCGACCCACGGAGACCTCCCGGCGGGGCCGGTCCACGCAGTCCACGATGGCCCGCGCCACCCGCTGCGGGCCGGTGACCGGCGGTGGGGGCCGGCCGACCCGGCCCAGGTAGTTGGCGGCCTGCTGGTACACCGGGGTGTCCACGCTGCCCGGGTTGACCAGGCACAGCCGGATCTCCGGGCTGTCGCGCAGCTCCTGCTGCACCGTCCGGGCCAGTCCCTGCAACCCCCATTTGCTGGCCACGTAGGCGCTCATGTACGGCGCGGTGATGTGGCCGAGGACCGAGCCGGTGAGGATCAGGGTGCCTGCTCCGGTGGCCCGGAAATGCCGCACCGCCACCCGCGCCGAGCCGGCGGCGGCCAGCAGGTCGGTCCGCACCACCTGCTCGAAGACGTGCTCCGGCAGCTCGTCGAAGCGCCCGTAGGCCATGACCGCCGCCGTGTGCACCCAGACGTCGATGCGGCCGAACCGGTCGAGCGCGGCCTCCGCGAGCGCGTCCAGCGCGCCCGCCTCGGTGACGTCGGTGGGCACGGTCAGCACGTCGGCGTCGGCGCACTCCGCGCGTACCTCGGCCAGGGTCCGTGTGGCGCGGGCGGCGAGGACGAGGCGGTCGCCGCGCTCGGCGAATGCCCGCGCCGTCGCCCGGCCGATCCCGCTGGTCGCACCGGCGATCACCACGACCCGGCTCACGGAGCCAGCACAACCTTGATGCAGCCGTCCTCCTTCTTCTGGAACATCTCGTACGCCTCCGGAGCCCGGGCCAGCGGCACCCGGTGGGTGCGCAGGTCCTCCACGCCCAGCGGGTCGTCGTCACCGGCGAGCAGCGGCAGGATCTCGTCGGTCCACCGGCGTACGTGGCACTGCCCCATCCGCAGTTGGAGGCCCCGGTCGAACATCTCCATCAGCGGCATCGGGTCCGCCTCACCGCCGTAGACGCCGGAGAGCGAGACGGTGCCGCCGCGGCGGACCGACTTGAGCGCGGCGTGCAGGACGGAGAGCCGGTCCATGCCGACCCGGTCGGTCATCGTCCGGGCCAGCTCGTCCGGCAGCAGTCCGACGGCGGCGTGGGCGAGCTTGCCGGCGGGCGACCCGTGCGCCTCCATGCCGACGGCGTCGATCACCGCGTCCGGGCCGCGTCCGTCGACCAGGTCGATCAGCGCGCCCGGCACGTCGTCGAGCTCGCCGACGTCGAGTACCTCGATGCCGTGCCGGCGGGCCAGCTCCAGCCGCTCCGGTACCAGGTCCAGACCGATCACGCGGCCGGCACCGAGGTGGCGGCCGATCCGGCCGCAGAACTGGCCGACCGGGCCCAGACCGAACACGGCCAGGGTGCCGCCGGGCGGGGTGTCGGCGTACTTCACCGCCTGCCAGGCGGTGGGCAGGATGTCGGAGAGGTACAGGTAGCGCTCGTCGGCGCCGGTCTGCGGGACGGTGATCGGTCCGAAGTGGGCCTGCGGGACACGCAGGTACTCGGCCTGACCGCCGGGGACCGAGCCGTAGAGCGAGGTGTAGCCGAACAGCGCGGCACCCTTGCCCTCGCTGCTGACCTGGGTGGTCTCGCACTGGGCGTAGAGCTGGCGCTGGCACATCCAGCAGCTGCCGCAGGCGATGTTGAACGGCACCACGACCCGGTCGCCGGGCTTGAGTCGGGTGACCTCCGACCCGACCTCCTCGACGATGCCCATCGGCTCGTGACCGAGGATGTCGCCGGGCTTCAGGTACGGCCCCAGCACCTCGTACAGGTGCAGGTCCGAGCCGCAGATCGCGGTCGAGGTGATCTTGACAATCGCGTCGGTCGGCTCCTCGATCCGGGGGTCCGGCACCTCTTCAACCCGTACATCCCGCTTGCCCTGCCAGGTCAACGCCTTCATGCCCGTCCCCTCTCGTCGCCGTCTCTGGAGACTGCTACCCGTCGCGGAGGGCTTGAACCGGCTGACCAGATCGCGGACGGGGCCGGCGGAAACGACGCGACCGCCGCGCCAACGAGGTGGCACGGCGGTCGCGTCGTGGAACTGCCCCGGGCGGGGCGGGCGGTCAGGCGCCGGGGGTGTTGTCGGCCCGCTTCGAGGTGGCCATCAGGTAGTCGCGGTTGAGCCGACCGATGGTGTTCAGCGGGATGCCCTTCGGGCAGGCCGGGGTGCACTCACCGGCGTTGGTGCAGCCGCCGAAGCCCGCCTCGTCGTGCGCGTCGACCATGCCGATCACCCGGGTGTAGCGCTCCGGCTGGCCCTGCGGCAGCAGCGAGAGCTGGGTCAGCTTGGCGGCGGTGAAGAGCATGCCGGAGCCGTTCGGGCAGGCCGCGACGCACGCGCCGCAGCCGATGCAGGCGGCCGACTCGAAGGCGGCGTCCGCGTTGGCCTTGGCCACCGGGGTGGAGTGCGCCTCGGGCGCGCTGCCGGTCGGCGCGGTGATGTAGCCACCGGCGGCGATGATCTTGTCGAAGGCGCCCCGGTTGACCACCAGGTCCTTGATCACCGGGAAGGCGCTGGCCCGCCACGGCTCGATGTCGATCGTCTCGCCGTCGGTGAACTGCCGCATGTGCAGCTGGCACGCCGTGGTGCCACGCTGCGGCCCGTGCGCGTCCCCGTTGATCATCAGACCGCACATGCCGCAGATGCCCTCGCGGCAGTCGTGGTCGAACGCCACCGGGTCCTCGCCGGCGAGGATCAGCCGCTCGTTGAGCACGTCGAGCATCTCGAGGAACGACATGTCCGGGGACACGTCGTCGACCTGGTAGGTCACCATCCGACCCTTGTCCTCAGGGCCCTTCTGGCGCCAGATGCGCAGGGTCAGGTTCACTTGTAGCTCCGCTGCGTGGGGTGGACGTATTCGAACTTCAGGTCTTCCTTGTGCAGCACCGAGGGCTCACCGGTGGCGGTGAACTCCCAGGCCGCCACGTACGCGAACCGGTCGTCGTCGCGCTGGGCCTCACCGTCCGGGGTCTGGTGCTCGGCCCGGAAGTGGCCGCCGCAGGACTCCTCGCGGTGCAGGGCGTCGATGCACATCAGCTCGGCCAGCTCGAAGAAGTCGGCCACCCGGCCGGCCTTCTCCAGCGACTGGTTGAGCTCCTCGCCGGCGCCGGACACCCGGACCCGCTGCCAGAACTGGTCGCGCAGGGCGCGGATCTCGCCGATCGCCTTGCGCAGCCCCGCCTCGCTGCGCTCCATGCCGCAGTGCTCCCACATGATCTGGCCCAGCTCCCGGTGGAACGAGTCCACCGTCCGGTCGCCGTTGACCGCCAGCAGCCGCTGGATCCGGTCCTCGACGTCGGTGCGGGCCTCGACCGCGGCCGGGTGGCTGGCGTCGACCTTCTCCAGCGGGCCCGAGGCCAGGTAGTTGGCGATCGTCGTCGGCAGCACGAAGTAGCCGTCGGCCAGACCCTGCATCAGCGCCGAGGCGCCGAGGCGGTTCGCGCCGTGGTCGGAGAAGTTCGCCTCGCCGATCACGAACAGGCCCGGGATGCTCGACTGGAGGTCGTAGTCGACCCAGAGACCACCCATCGTGTAGTGCACGGCGGGGTAGATCCGCATCGGCACCTCGTACGGGTCCTCGCCGGTGATCCGCTCGTACATCTCGAAGAGGTTGCCGTACTTGGCCTCGATGGCCTTGCGGCCCAACCGGCCGATCGCGTCGGCGAAGTCGAGGTAGACGCCGAGCTTGGTCGGCCCGACACCCCGTCCCTCGTCGCAGACGTTCTTCGCGGCGCGGGAGGCGATGTCGCGGGGGACCAGGTTGCCGAAGGACGGGTAGATCCGCTCCAGGTAGTAGTCCCGCTCGTCCTCCGGGATGTCCCGGGGGTTACGGTCGTCGCCCTTGGTCTTCGGCACCCACACCCGGCCGTCGTTGCGCAGCGACTCGCTCATCAGCGTCAGCTTCGACTGGTGGTCGCCGGAGACGGGGATGCAGGTCGGGTGGATCTGCGTGTAGCAGGGGTTGGCGAAGTACGCGCCCTTGCGGTGCGCCCGCCAGGTGGCGGTGACGTTGCAGCCCTTGGCGTTGGTGGAGAGGTAGAAGACATTTCCGTAGCCGCCCGAGGCGAGCACGACCGCGTCGGCCATCTCGGTGCTGATCTCGCCGGTGACCAGGTCCCGGACCACGATGCCCCGGGCCTTGCCGTCGACGATGACCAACTCCAGCATCTCGTGCCGGGCGTTCATCTCCACGTTGCCGAGGCCGATCTGCCGCTCCAGCGCCTGGTACGCGCCGAGCAGCAGCTGCTGACCCGTCTGCCCCCGGGCGTAGAAGGTGCGCTGCACCTGCGCGCCGCCGAAGGAGCGGGTGTCCAGCAGGCCGCCGTACTCGCGGGCGAACGGCACGCCCTGGGCGACGCACTGGTCGATGATGTTGACCGAGACCTCGGCCAGCCGGTGCACGTTCGACTCGCGGGAGCGGAAGTCGCCGCCCTTGACGGTGTCGTAGAACAGCCGGTGCACCGAGTCGCCGTCGTTGCGGTAGTTCTTCGCGGCGTTGATGCCGCCCTGCGCCGCAATCGAGTGCGCCCGGCGCGGGCTGTCCTGGTAGCAGTAGGACTTGACGTGGTAGCCCTGCTCGGCGAGCGTGGCGGCGGCCGAGCCGCCGGCCAGGCCGGTGCCGACCACGATCACCGTCATCTTGCGGCGGTTGGCGGGGTTGACCAGCTTGGCCTCGAAGCGCCGGGTGTCCCAGCGCTTCTCGATCGGGCCGGTCGGAGCCTTGGTGTCGGCGATCGGGTCGCCCTCGGTGAAGAGTTCCATGTCAGGACACCAATCCGGTGAGAACGGCGAACGGGACCACCAGGTATCCGGCGCAGAGCAGCACGGCGAAGACCAGCGCGGCGGTGCGTGCCCGGCGCTCGCCCCGCGGCGTCTGCTGCCCGAGGCTGCGGAACGCGCTGAAGGCGCCGTGTCGCAGGTGGAAGCCCACCGCGACGATGGCGAGGGTGTAGAAGAGCGTGACGTACCAGCGCTCCGGCGCGAAGTCCGCGACGACGTTGCCGTACGGCTTGCTCTCGTCACCGACCGGGTTCAGCGTGCCGGTGGTCAGGTCCAGAAGGTGGTAGATCACGAAGAGCAGGATGATCACGCCGCCCCAGCGCATGGTGCGGGCCGCGTAGCTGCCGTTGACCTTCTTGCGGTGGGCGTACTTCACGGGGCGGGCGGCGCGGGCCCGGCGGGCCAGCACGGTCGCGGCCACGATGTGGGCGACGACCGCCACCACCAGCACGGTGCGCAGGATCCACAGGAACCAGACGCCGGGCAGCAGCGGCTTGCCGATGTCGCGCAGCCAGTGCGCGTAGTGGTCGAACGAGGTCTCCCCCGTGAATACCTTCAGGTTGCCGAACATGTGCGCGATGAGGAACAGCGCCAGCAGGATGCCCGTCACCGCCATGACGGCCTTGAGGCCGACGTTGGAGCGGATGGGCGACCGAGTTTTCGTGACTACCACAGGATCGACGCTAGGAGGACTTCGATCAGTCGTCCAATGCATCAAACTCGCAGTGTTGATAGCCGTAAGCTATGTAGATGCAGCTCCATCAGCTCCGGTACTTCGTCGCGGTGGCCGAAGTACGACATTTCACCCAAGCGGCCGACCTCGTCGGCATAACTCAGCCCTCACTCAGTAAGCAAATTCACGCTCTGGAGACCGACCTCGGGGCCCCGCTGTTCGAACGGATACGGGGCAACATCGCCCTCACCGCGGCCGGCGAGGTGCTGCTGCCGTTGGCCACCCGGATCCTCGCCGACGTGGAGACCGCGACCCGTGAGGTCCAGGAACTGGTCGGGCTGCGCCGGGGCCGGGTCCGGCTCGGTGCCACCCCCAGCCTCGCCACGTCCCTCGCCCCGCCGGTGCTGCGCCGGTTCCGGGACGCGCACCCGACCGTCGACCTGAAGGTCGAGGAGGGCGGCTCCCAGGACCTGGTGCGCGACCTGCTCCGCGGCGACCTCGACCTGGCCCTGATCATCATGCCGGCCCAGGGTGCCGACCCGGGGCTGCGCGTCGACCCGATCCTGCAGGAGAGCCTGGTGGTCGCCTCGGTGGGGGAGGTGCCGACCGCCTCGGTGAGCGGGGAACTGCGCATCACCGACCTGCGTGATCAGCCGATGGTGATGTTCCGGGAGGGCTACGACCTGCGCGACGCCACCATCGAGGCGTGCCGCGCGGCGGGCTTCGAGCCGACCTTCGCGGTCGACGGCGGTGAGATGGACGCGGTGCTCAGCTTCGTCGAGGCGGGGCTCGGCGTCGCGCTGGTGCCGGGCATCGTGCTGGCGCGCCGGCCGGGCGTGCGGATCACCCCGCTGGCGCCGCCCGGCGTGCGACGGACCATCGCGGTGGCCCGCCGACGGGACGTCGTGCCGACCCACGCCGGCCGGGAGCTACGCCGGATCCTGCTCGACTACGTACAGTCCGCGATCGACCACGACGACCTCCCGCCGGGTGTGGATCCACGCTGACCGCCCGTCATCTGCCTTCGGCGTCGTCCATTGCCCGGTAGATCCGCTGCTCCGACACGGGGTACGGGGTGCCCAGCGCCTGGGCGAAGACGTTCACCCGCAACTCCTCGATCATCCAGCGGATCTGCCGGACGGCGGTCTCCTGCCGCCGCGCCGGTGGCAGCGCCGCGAGCAGGTCGTCGTACTCCTTCTGCACCGCCGCGATCCGGTCCTGCTGCTGGCGGTCCCGTTGCGGGTTGCCGCCCAGCCGGTCCAGTCGGCGCTCGATGGCGGTGAGGTAGCGCAGCAGGTCGGGCAGGCGGGCGTACCCGGTCTCGGTGATGAAACCGGCGTGCACCAGCCCGGCGAGCTGGTTGCGGATGTCGGCCAGCGCGGCCACCACGGCGAGGTTGCGGGTGGCGCCGAGCCGCTGCTCGACGGCGTACGCGGCGGCGAGGACCTTGCGGACCCGGTCCATCACCTCGACGACGGTGTCGACCAGGTCGGCGCGGACCTTCTCGCGCAGCGCCGCGAAGCCCTCAGCGTCCCAGGCCGGCCCACCTGCCGCACCGATCAGCCGGTCGATGGCGGCGCCCGCCGCGTCCTCGATCAGCTCCTGCACGCCGCCGTGCGGGTTGCGGCTGAGCGCCAGCTTCGCCTCGTTGCTCAGCCGGCCCTGCAGGAACCGGGCCGGGGACGGCACGGTGAGCCGCAGCAGCCGGCGGGTGCCCGCCCAGTGCGCCGCCTCCGCCTCGGCCGGGGAGTCGAAGACCCTCACCCCGACCGTGGCGCCCTCGTCGACCAGCGCGGGGTACGCGGTGACCGCGTAGCCGGCGCGGACCTGCTCGATGGTGCGTGGCAGGGTGCCCATGCTCCACTCGCGCAGCCCGGTACGGGCCACCTCCGGCGCGGCGGCGGCCACCACCTGGCGTACCTCCTGGCGGAGCTGGCGTTGCAGGGCCGGTAGGTCCTTGCCCTCGGCGACCGGCTTGTCGTCGTCGCCCAGCACCCGGAAGGTGACCCGCAGGTGGGCCGGGAGCTTGCCCGGTTCCCAGGCGTCGCGGGGCACGGTGACCCCGGTCATCCGGCGCAGTTGCCGGGTGAGCGCGTCCAGCAGCGGCTCCTCGCCGGGGGTGATCGCCGCCAGGGCGGCCCGGGCGAAGTCCGGCACCGGGACGAAGTTGCGGCGGATCGCCTTGGGCAGCGAGCGGATCAGCGCGATCACCGTCTCCTCGCGCAGGCCGGGCACCTGCCAGTCGAAGCTCTCCGCCGGCACCTGGTTGAGCAGCGGCAGCGGGATGTCCACGGTGACGCCGTCGGTCGGTGTGCCCGGCTCGAAGCGGTAGGTCAGCGGCAGCGTCACCCCGTCGGCCCGCCACTCGTCCGGGTAGTCGCCCTCGTCGACCCCCGCCCGGCCGTCGTTGACCAGCAGGTCGCGGGTGAAGGTGAGCAGGTCGGGCTGGTCCCGGCGGGTCTTCTTCCACCAGGCGTCGAAGTGCCGGCCGGAGACCACGTCGGCCGGGATCCGCTGGTCGTAGAAGCCGAAGATCGTCTCGTCGTCGACCAGGATGTCCCGGCGCCGGGCCCGGCTCTCCAACTCCTCGATCTCGCCCAGCAGCCGCTGGTTGTCACTCCAGAACTGGTGGTGGGTCTGCCAGTCGCCCTCGACGAGGGCGTGCCGGATGAACAGCTCCCGGCTCAGCGGCGGGTCGATCCGGCCGAAATTGACCTTGCGGGAGGTGACCAGAGGGATGCCGTACAGGGTGACCTTCTCGTAGGCCATCACGGCGGCCTGCTTCTTCTCCCAGTGCGGCTCGCTGTAGCTGCGCTTGACCAGGTGCTGCGCGAGCGGCTCGACCCACTCCGGCTCGACCCGGCCGGCGATCCGGCCCCACAGCCGGGAGGTCTCCACCAGCTCGGCGGCCATCACCCAGCGCGGCGGCTTCTTGAACAGCGCCGAGCCGGGGAAGAGGGCGAACTTCGCGCCCCGCGCCCCCAGGTACTCGTGCTTCTGTGCGTCCTTCAGGCCGATGTGCGACAGGAGGCCGGGCAGGAGCGACTGGTGCACCTTCGGGGTGTCGATCTCCTCCGGCAGGTCGGCTCCGCCCCGGCGGCCCGCACCCCGGCCGGCGTCCGCGCCGTCCGCCGTGTCGCGCGCCGGCCGCCCGCCGCGCCGGTCGCCGTTCTCCGGGGTACGCAGCACCTGGCGCAGCTGCCCGACGATGTCCTGCCACTCGCGCACCCGCAGGTAGTTGAGGTACTCCGCCTTGCACATCCGGCGGAACGCGCTGGAGGACAGCTCCCGCTGCTGCTCCCGCAGGTACCGCCAGAGGTTGAGGAAGGCGACGAAGTCCGACTCCTTGTCGGCGAACCGGGCGTGCGCCTGGTCGGCCTGGGCCTGCTTCTCCGCCGGCCGCTCGCGAGGGTCCTGGATGGAGAGCGCGGCGGCGATCACCAGCACCTCGGTGGCGCAACCGTTGCGCTCGCCCTCGACGACCATGCGGGCCAGTCGCGGGTCGACCGGCAGCTGGGCCAGCCGCCGGCCCAGCGCGGTGAGCCGCTTCGCCGGGTCGGCCTCGGCCGGGTCGAGCGCGCCCAGCTCGTGCAGCAGATTGACACCGTCGGTGATGTTGCGCCGGTCCGGCGGGTCGATGAACGGGAACGCGGCGAGGTCGCCGAGCCCGATCGCGGTCATCTGGAGGATGACCGAGGCCAGGTTGGTGCGCAGGATCTCCGGGTCGGTGAACTCCGGCCGGGAGAGGAAGTCCTGCTCGTCGTAGAGGCGGATGCAGATGCCGTCCGAGGTCCGGCCGCAGCGCCCCTTGCGCTGGTTGGCCGACGCCTGGGAGATCGGCTCGATGGGCAGCCGCTGCACCTTCAGGCGACTGGAGTAGCGGGAGATCCGGGCGGTGCCCGGGTCCACCACGTACTTGATGCCGGGCACGGTCAGCGAGGTCTCCGCGACGTTGGTGGCGAGCACCACCCGACGTGCGGTGTGCGCAGCGAAGACCCGGTGCTGCTCGGCGGAGGAGAGCCGGGCGTACAGCGGCAGGATCTCGGTGCCGAGCAGCGAGCGCTTCTTCTGCACCAGCTTGCCCAGCGCGTCGGCGGTGTCCCGGATCTCCCGTTCCCCGCTGAGGAAGACCAGGATGTCGCCGGGGCCCTCGGCGGCCAGCTCCTCGACGGCGTCGCCGATCGCCTGGATCTGGTCGCGGACGTTCTCCTCGTCGCCGTCGCCGTCCTCCTCGCCCTCGGCCACCTCGACCAGCGGCCGGTAGCGCACCTCCACCGGGTAGGTCCGCCCCGAGACCTCGACCACCGGCGCCGGTACGCCCTGTGGCTCGTCGGCGGTGGGCGGCCCGGCGAAGTGTCGGGCGAAGCGGTCCGTCTCGATGGTCGCCGAGGTGATGATCACCTTGAGGTCGGGTCGGCGGGGCAGCAGTTCCCGCAGGTACCCGAGGATGAAGTCGATGTTGAGGCTGCGCTCGTGCGCCTCGTCGATGATCAACGTGTCGTACTGGCGCAGCATCCGGTCGGTCTGCAACTCGGCCAGCAGGATGCCGTCGGTCATCAGCTTGACCAGGCTGCGCTCGCTGACCTGGTCGGTGAAGCGCACCTTGTAACCGACCACGTCACCCAGCTCGGTGCCCAGCTCGTCGGCGATCCGGTCGGCCACCGTCCGGGCGGCCAGCCGCCGAGGCTGGGTGTGCCCGATCAGGCCGTGCACCCCGCGCCCCAGCTCGAGGCAGATCTTGGGTAGCTGGGTCGTCTTGCCGGAGCCCGTCTCGCCGGCGACGATCACCACCTGGTGGTCGCGGATGGCGGCGGCGATGTCGTCCTTGCGCTCGCTGACCGGCAACCCCGCCGGGTACGTGATCACGGGCACTGCAGCCCGGCGGGCGGCGAGACGCTGCTCGGCCCGGTCGACCTCGGCGGTGATCTCGGCCAGCGCCGACTCCCGACGCTGCGGGTCGCGGACCTTGCGCGCGCCGTCCAGCCGCCGCTGGAGCCGGCGCTGGTCGCGGAACATCAGGGGGGTGAGGCGGCGGTGCAGCTCGCGGAAGGGATCGGTCGCGGCGGAGGCGGCTGGATTCTGCATGTCGTGCCCAAGGATAGGCAGCCCGGCCGCGTACCGCCCCTGGGTTACCGCGCCGCCGCTCTCCGGGTGCCGCGCGGCGGTCTAGAGTTGGCGGCCGACGTCGAGCGCTGGGGGGCCGGGATGGAGCTGCGGGACACCGACCGCGCGCTGGTGCAGGCCGCCACGGCGGTCGCGAAGCTGCGGTGCCGCAGCGAGAACCACAGCGTGGCGGCCGCCGCCCGGACCGCCGACGGGCGGGTCTTCACCGGGGTGAACGTCTACCACTTCACCGGCGGCCCGTGCGCCGAGATCGTCGCGGTCGGCGCCGCCGCCACCCAGGGCGTGACCGAGCTGGAGACCATCGTCGCGGTGGGGGACCGGGGACGTGGGGTCATTCCGCCGTGTGGGCGGTGCCGGCAGGTGCTGCGGGACTACTTCCCGGCCCTGCGGGTGATCGTCGGTCCGGCGGACGCCCTGCGGGTGGTCGAGATCTCCGAGCTGCTGCCGGAGACGTACGTCTGGGCCGACCAGCAGGTCGACCCGGGGGCGACCGGGGGTGTGGTGCCGGTGGCCCGGACCGGCGCCACCGGCTGACCCCACCGGCGTCGGGTCAGTCGCCGGCCGCGGCCTCCAGCATCGACCGGGGCACCGGCACGCTCTCGAACCGCACGTTGCCCTCCGGCACCAGCCAGCTCATCACCCGCACGGCCAGCCGCCCGGCCCGCACGGCCGGGTCGTTGGCGTAGAGCGCGCGGGCCTCGTCCGGGGCGATGGACAGCACGACGAAGCCCCGCAGCCGGTCGTCGTCGGGGTGCAGGAACGGCCCGGCCGCGAGCACCAGTCCCTGCTCCACGAGCCCCGCCTGGTGGGCCAGGTGCGCGTCCTGCAACCGGTCGATCGCGTCCTGCGGCAGCTCCGGGGCGTCCTCCGGCCGGACCAGAAGCACGACCGTGTGCTGGTCGAATCGCATGCTCCCACCCTAGGCGGGCCGCCCCCTCGGCGCGGGCGTCCGCCCTGCTCAGCCGCCCCCGGATCGACGAGCGCCAGTTAGGCGACCCTCAGCGCGTCGGCTAAGGTAAGGCGAACCTAAGCGCGAACGTGCAGGAGACTCGTGACCACCCTCGCCACCCGGCCGGCCCCGGCCCGCAACCGGTCCGGCACACGCACCGGCCGTCGGGTGGCCGTCACCGTCGTCGCCGCGCTGGTGCTGCTGCTCACCGTGCTGGCCAGCTTCGCTCTCGGCAGTCGGCAACTCGGCGTCGACCAGGTCTGGCACGCCCTCGTCGCGCCGGACGGCAGTGACGCCAGCACCATCGTCCGGGAGTTGCGGGTGCCGCGCACCGCGCTCGGCCTCGCCGTCGGGCTCGCCCTCGCCGTTGCCGGCGTGCTGTTCCAGGCGCTCACCCGCAACCCACTCGCCGAGCCGCGCATCCTCGGCATCAGCGCCGGCGCGTCGTTCGGCGTGGTGCTGGCCATCTCCGTCTTCGGTGTCGGCACGCTCGCCGGGTACGTCTGGTTCGGCATCGCGGGCGCACTGCTCGCCGGAATCCTCGTCTTCGCCATCGCCGCGCGGGCCCGCGAGGGCGCCAGCCCGGTCACCCTCGCGCTGGTCGGCGCGGCGCTCGACGCCAGCCTGGCCTCCGGGGTGTACGCGCTGCTCAGCATCGACGCGCGCACCTTCGAGGAGTACCGGTTCTGGGTGGTCGGCGGGCTGGCCGGGCGGGACCTGTCGGTCACCGCACAGGTCCTGCCCTTCGTCCTCGCCGGGCTGCTGCTGGCCGCCCTGGTGGCCCGGGGTCTGGACGCGCTGGCCCTCGGCGACGACGTGGCCCGCGGCCTCGGCAACCGGGTCGGCCTGGTCCGCCTCGGCGGTGGCCTCGCCGCGGTGCTGCTGACCGGTGCCGCGGTGGCGGCGGCCGGCCCGGTCGCCTTCGTCGGGTTGGCCGTGCCGCACCTGGCGCGCGCCCTGGTCGGCGCCGACCACCGCTGGACCCTCGCCGTCTCCGCCCTGCTCGGGCCGGCGCTGCTGCTCGGCGCCGACGTCGTCGGCCGGCTCGTCGCCCCGCCCGGCGAGATACCGGCCGGGATCGTCACCGCCCTGATCGGCGCGCCACTGCTGGCCGTGCTGGTCCGCCGCGCCCGGGTGGTGACCGCGTGACCACCACCGACCGCCGCCCCGACTCCTCGGCCACCGCACCCGACGCCGACGCGTCGCCCGGTGCCGCCGGCGCGCGACTGCCCGGGCGGTCGCTGCTGCGGATCGGCCCGATCAGCCTGCAGGTCCGCCGCCGCGCGGTGCTGGTGGCCGCGACGCTGACCGTGCTGCTCCTGCTCGCCGTGGTGCTCAGCCTCTCCCTGGGCACCCCGTACGTCGCCCCGGCCGACGTGCTGCGCGCGCTCTCCGGGGCGGGCACCCCGTACGACCTGATCGTCTTCGATCTGCGGTTGCCCCGGATCGTGCTGGCCGCAGTGGCGGGCGCAGCCTTCGGCGTGGCCGGCACACTGATCCAGAGCGTGGCGCGCAACCCCCTCGCGAGTCCGGACGTCATCGGCATCACTCAGGGCGCTGGGCTCGCCGCGACCGTGGCGTTGACCAGCGGCACGGCCGCGGTGCTGGTGGCGCCCACCGCGCTGGTGGGCGGGCTGCTCGCCGCGGTGCTGCTGTTCGCCCTCGGCGCCCGACACGGGCTGGCCGCGCAGCGCTTCGTGCTCGCCGGGGTGGCGGTCGCGTTCGCCTTCCGGGCGCTGACCGAGGTGGTCATGCTCACCGCCGACCCGATCGACGGGCTGCGCGCGCAGATCTGGCTGATCGGCACCCTGGCCGGCAAGGGCTGGACCGAGGCCGCCTGGATCGCCGGCACGCTGCTGGTGCTGCTGCCGGTGCTGGCCTGGGCCGGTTGGGCGCTGAACAGCACCGCGCTGGACGACGACACCGCTCGCGGGGTGGGGCTGCGCCCGGTGGCCCGCCGGATCGGGCTCGCCGGCACTGGCGTGCTCGTCGCCGCGATGGTCACCGCCCAGGTCGGCGCCGTCGACTTCGTGGCCCTGGTCGCCCCCCAGGTGGCCCGGCGGCTGGTCCGGGCCGAACGACCGCCGCTGGTCTGCGCGGCGCTGCTCGGCGCGTTGCTGCTGGTGCTGGCCGACCTGGCCGGCCGGCGACTGATCGCGCCCACCCAACTCCCGGCCGGCGTGCTGACCGCCGCGATCGGCGGGCCGTACCTGATCTTCCTGCTGCTGCGCGGACGGCGGCGGTCCTCGTGACGCCTCTAAGGAGTCGTGTGATGCTCTCCACCCGCGACCTGGTCGCCGGCTACGACCAGCGGACCGTGCTCGACGGGCTCGACCTGGACCTGCCGACCGACGCGTTCACCGTGATCGTCGGCCCGAACGCGTGCGGCAAGTCCACCCTGCTGCGCACCATGGCCCGGCTGCTCACCCCCCGTCGCGGCACGGTGCTGCTGGACGGCAGCGCCATCCGCGACCTGCCGACCCGGGAGGTCGCCCGCCGGCTCGGCGTACTGCCGCAGAGCCCGCTGGTGCCCGAGGGCGTCACCGTGGCCGACCTGGTCGGGCGCGGCCGGCAGCCGTACCAGCGGTGGTGGCGGCAGTGGTCACCGGAGGACGGCACGGCCGTGGACCGGGCGATGGCCCTGGCCGACGTGGCCGGCCTGGCCGACCGGCCGGTGGACAGCCTCTCCGGCGGCCAGCGCCAGCGGGTGTGGATCGCCATGACGCTGGCCCAGGACACCGACGCCCTGCTGCTGGACGAGCCGACCACGTTCCTCGACCTGGCCCACCAGGTGGAGGTGCTGGACCTGCTGCACCGGCTGCGCGTCGAGCGGGGCCGCACCGTGGTGGCGGTGCTGCACGACCTCAACCAGGCCGCCCGCTACGCCGACCACCTGGTCGCGATGCGCGCCGGCGCGGTGGTGGCCGCCGGGCCGCCCCGGGAGATCCTCACCGCGGACCTGGTCCGTGACGTCTTCGGGCTGGCCTGCGTGGTCGTGCCCTGCCCGGTAACCGGGGCACCGCTGGTGGTGCCCGCGCAGACCGGCGGCACCGCCCGTCCGGTCACCCCCTCCGCCTCATCCGCCGACGACGGGAACATCCCGCTCGCCGGCTCGTACCCCTCGAAAGGACTCTGATGCGTCGTCTCGTCGCCGCCCTCACCGCGGCCGTCGCCCTCGGCGTCGGACTCACCGCCTGCGGTGAGAGCGACCCGGTCGCCGGCTCCACCACCGGGGAGACCCGGGAGATCACCCACGTCATGGGCACCACCAAGGTCCCGGCCGACCCCAAGCGCGTCGTCGTGCTCGACACCGACAAGATCGACACGGCGCTCTCGCTGGGCGTCACCCCGGTCGGCGCCGCCACCGCCGGTGAGGCCAAGAGCTGGCCGACCTACTTCGGTGCGGACAAACTCGCCAGCATCAAGGAGGTCGGGGTGCTCACCGAGCCCGACCTGGAGGCGATCAACGCGCTGAAGCCGGACCTCATCCTGGGCAGCAAGTTCCGCCAGGAGAAGTTCTACGACGAGCTCGCCGCCATCGCGCCGACCGTGTTCACCGACAAGGTCGGCATCACCTGGAAGGAGAACTTCCTCCTCGACGGCAAGGCGCTCGGCCGTGAGCAGCAGGCCAAGGACCTGCTCGCCGCGTACGAGAAGCGGGCCAAGGACTTCGGCGGCACGCTCGGAGATGCCGCCTCCCGCAAGGTGTCGATCGTCCGGTTCATGCCCGGCGCCATCCGGGTCTACGGCCCGGACTCGTTCTCCGGCATCGTCATCGGCGACACCGGCCTCGGCCGCCCCGAGCGGCAGCTGCTGGCCAACAAGGAGGACAAGCGCTTCGACCAGGTCAGCCCCGAGCGGATCAACGAGGTCGACGGTGACGTCATCTTCGTGACGGCGTACGGCGACAAGGCCGCCGCCGAGCAGGCCAAGATGACCGGCGGCACCCTGTGGAAGGGCCTCGGCGCGGTCAAGGCCGGCAAGGCGTACCCGGTGGCCGACGAGACCTGGATGACCGGCATCGGCGTCGGCGCCGCCAACAAGATCCTCGACGACCTGACCAAGTACCTCCCCGCCGCCTAACCCCCGCCGCCGCGCGTCGCGCGGCGCACGACCCGCCCAAGATCCGCGCAACTTCGGGGAAACTGCTGCCTCATGAGCTGTCGAGACGGCAGTATCCCTGAAGTTGCGCGGATCTTGGCCTGTCTGGGTTAGTGGGATCGCGTGTGGAGGGCCTGGCGGAGTTCGGCCAGGAAACCGGCGAAGTCCTCGCGGAGTCGTTTCGCGGTGACGTGCAGGACGATCCAGTCCTCGCCGAGCAGGCGGTTGAGTCGGCGTCTGTCCCGGTGGAACTGCTCCGGATCGTGATGCCACAGACCGTCGTACTCGACGGCGACTCTGAGGTGCGGCCAGGCCAGGTCGAGGCGTGCCACGAACCTGCCGTCGCGTTCGACCACGAACTGGGTCACCGGCGGTGGCAGCCCGGCGAGCACGATCCGCACTCTGAGCCGGGACTCCTGGGCCGACTCCGCCCCCGCGTCGGCCAGATCGGCCACCCGTACCGCCCGCTTCCAGCCTCGGCTGCCCACCCGCGCCCGGGCCTCGCCGCGTAGTTGAGCGAGCACCACCATCCGGCGGGCGGCCAGCCGGTCCACGATGGCGACGGCCTCTTCCGTCGGGAGCCACTGAGCCAGGTCCCAGCAGGTGCGGACCGGCGTGGTCAGCGGAATCCCGGCGCGCACCACGACGTCGGTCTCGGCGACCGCACCGGTGTGCACGACGAGCCCCGAGACCGGCCCGAACCGCTGCCCGGCGGGCACGAGCACGTCGATGGGCTCGTGGTCGGCGACCGAGGCCGCGCCGTAGAGAGCTGCCGCGCTGCGCCCGGCGATGACCACGCCCGGCGGCAGCACCCACCGCACCGCGGCCGCACAGCGAGTGTGGTGGGTGACGACCAGCTGGGCATCCGCGTAGACGTCCCGGAACAGGGGGCGCCACGCGGTGCTGCGTAGCTCCGTGCTGGTCAGCAGGCCTTGGGCGACGGCGTGGGAGCCGCGGAAGACGCGTCGCTGCAACCGCGTCGGCCGACGTGGGGGAACGGGCATGACGACACCCTGACCGGCGCGCCTGGTCGCCGGCAGCCCCTGTGGATAACCCTCGCCAGTTCCCGTCATGCCAAGATCCGCGCAACTTCCCTGATGCTGTCGCCTCCCATCGTCGGGAGGCAGCAAGAACAGCGAAGTTGCGCGGATCTGGTGGGGAGGCGGGTGGGTGGGCTTGTTAGGCGGCGGTGGACCAGATGGCGCGGAAGGCGGCGGCTTCGCCGGCCAGCCAGCGTTCGATCTGGTCGGGCTTGGCGTCGGTGGGCATGTGGTGGGCCTGGCCGCGCCGGACGTCGACCAGGACCGGCTCGGCGTGCGGCAGCACCGCGTCCATGTGCCGGGCCATCAGGTGCAGGGTGGCGAGCACCGATTCCTCGCTCGGCGGGGCCTCGTCGAAGTGCAGCCGGATCGCCTCGGCTCGGCCGTCGGCGTACCGTACCCCGAAGTGGGGGTTGATCTTGACGGGTAGGTCGCCCAGCATGGCCAGGGCGTCGCGGGTCTGGGCCAGGTCGACGGCGGCCGGCTCGCCCAGGGAGTGCAGCCAGGCCGTGGCGCCGGGCACCAGCGCCTGGTAGAGCGGGCGCCAGCGCGGCTTGACCACGTCGACCACGCCGGCGAGGTGGGTGCCGCCGGTGTGGAAGGCGATGTCGGCCTTGAGCGCCTTGACGAACTGGCCGTGCGGGTTGAAGCCGGAACGGCTGGCCCGTTGCTTGCGCAGGCCGCCCACGAAGGTCGCCTTGGTGGGGCCGTTGCGGTCGACGTAGCGGGTGAAGCCGAGCAGCGTGGCGTAGGGGGTGAGGGGCGTGGAGGCGGGCGCGGTCACGGGCGTCCTCCCAGGTCAGGAACTCGATTAGTACATACATTCTAATCGACAGGTCTGACATTGCCCAGCGAAACCGGGGCAGGGTGGAGGTCGCCGGAGCGCCCCGGTCGCACCCGTACGAAACCCTCGCCCCGCAACGCCCGCAGCCTGCCCGGCGCGCGGGCATTCGGTGTCGTGACCGCCGGTGGCGACTGATGCCGGGCCGGCCCTCGCCGGTCAGTCGGCCCAGGGCGGTTTCGGAGCCGCGAGGGCGGCGGTCAGGCGGATGATGCCGAACTCGAAGGCCTCGTCGAGGTCGCCGCCGAGGTTGAAGGCGCCCGCGAACTCCATGCTGACGAAGCCGTTGGCCCAGGCGGTGACCATGCGGGCGGCCTCCAGGGCGTGCTCGGGCCCGGCGAGGTCGGCGGCGAGGCGCAGGGCGGGGGCGCTGGCCTCGGTGAGGGTGTCGAGGCTCGGCCGGGTCTCCTCGCGGCCGTTGGCGAAGATCAGCTGATAGCCGGCCGGGTGTGCGTGGGCGAACGCGCGGAAGGCGCGGGCCAGTTCGCCGAGGTCCCGGCCCGGGTCGCCGCTGCTGGCGACGGAGCTGAGCTGCTCGCCCAGGTCGCGCACGATGGCCTCCGCCACGAGCCGGATCAGGGCGTCGCGGTTGCGGACCCGCTTGTAGAGCGACGGGGCACGCACGCCGACCCGCTCGGCGACCGCCTGCATGGTCAGGCGCGGGAGTCCTTCCGATTCCAGGATGTCGCGGGCGGCCTCCACGATGTCGGCGAGCGACGTCCGGTCGGGGGTCGGCATGCGGGTGCTCCTTTCGCGGTCAGGCGACGGCCGTCACCATGATAGCTATAGCTTTTAGCCATCATAGCTATGTACCGTAGCCATACGGGACGTGACGTCACTTCGGGAGGCACCCATGAAGCTCGGGCCGCACCTGCACCGCATCGGCAACGACATCGTCGCCGTCTATCTGATCGAGACCGAGGAGGGTGTGACCGTGGTGGACGCCGGGCTCTCCGGCCACTGGTCTGAGCTGGTGGCGGAGCTGTCCGGCATGGGCCGCTCGCTCGCCGACGTCCGCGGCCTGATCCTCACCCACGGCGACACCGACCACATCGGGTTCGCCGAGCGGCTTCGCCGCGATCACGGCGTGCCGGTCCACGTGCACAGCGCGGACGCCGCCCGCGCCCGCGGCGAGGTCAAGTCCAAGGCGTCCTTCGGACCGTTCAAGGTGGGTGCGACGGCGCGCTTCCTCTGGTACGCGAGCCGCAAGGGCGGGTTGCGCACGACCCACCTCACCGAGGTGACCGCCGTGGAGGACGGTCAGGTGCTCGACCTGCCCGGTGCCCCGCGCGTGATCGGGATGCCCGGTCACTCGCCGGGCAGCATCGCCGTGCACGTGCCGGTCGCCGACGCGGTGTTCGTCGGGGACGCGCTCACCACCCGCAACGTGCTGACCGGCCGGCAGGGGCCGCAGCCGGGGCCGTTCACCGACGACCCGGCGCTGGCGCTCGCCTCACTCGCCCGTATCGAGGACCTGCCGGTGACGTGGATCCTCCCCGGCCACGGCACCCCGTGGAACGGAGGCGTCCGCGAGGCGGTACGCCGGATCAGGGCGGTGGCCGAGGCCCGGTGAGTGGAGCCGGGCCTCGGTCGTCGCCGGTGCCCGGGTCAGAGCTGGCCGACGTCGGTGATCCGGATGGCCGCGGCGCCGATCTCGTCGGAGGCGGCCAGGTCGACCTCGGCGCTGATGCCCCAGTCGTGGTCGCCGTCCGGGTCGTCCAGGATCTGCCGGACGGTCCACCGCTCCCGACCCTGCTCGATCATGAGCAGCGCCGGCCCGCGCGCGTCCGGACCGGTCCCGATCGAGTCGTACGCCTCGAAGTACGGCCGCAGCGCGTCGGCCCACGCGTCGTAGTCCCACCCGTCGCCGGCGTCCAGCTCGGCGAGCAGGTCCCAGCGGCGCAGCGCGGCCAGCTCCACCCGGCGGAACAGCGCGTTGCGCACCAGCACCCGGAACGCCCGCGCGTTGCGCGTCACCGCCGGTGGCCGGTCGTTCAGGGCAGCGTGCGCCTGGGCCACCTCCGCCACGTCGGACGGGTTGCGCAGCCGCTCCCACTCGTCGATCAGGCTGGAGTCGACCTGGCGCACCAGCTCGCCCAGCCACTCGATGAGGTCGATCAGCTCCTCGGTCTTGGCGTCCTCGGGGACGGTCTGGCGCAGCGTCTTGTACGCGTCGGCCAGGTAGCGCAGCACGAGGCCCTCCGAGCGGGTCAGCCCGTAGAACTGCACGTACTCGGTGAAGGTCATCGCCCGCTCGTACATGTCGCGGACCACGGCCTTGGGGGAGAGCTGGTGGTCGGCGACCCAGGGGTGGCCCTGCCGGTACATCTCGTACGCGGCCTCCAGCAGCTCCGCGAGGGGCTTCGGGTGGGTCACCTCGTCGAGCAGTTCGAGGCGGGCCTCGTACTCGATGCCCTCGGCCTTCATGGCGGCGACCGCCTCGCCACGGGCCTTGAACTGCTGCGCGGAGAGGATCTGCCGGGGGTCGTCGAGGATCGACTCGATGACCGAGAGGACGTCGAGGGCGTACGACGGGGACTCGACGTCGAGCAGCTCGATGGCGGCCAGCGCGAGGGGGGAGAGTGGCTGGTTGAGCGCGAAGTCGAGCTGGAGGTCGACGGTGAGCCGGACCCGCCGGCCGGTCTCGTCCGGCTCGGGCAGCTCCTCGACCACCCCGCCGGCACGCAGGGCACGGTAGATGGCGATCGCCCGGCGGATGTGCCGGCGCTGCGCGGCGGCGTCCTCGTGGTTGTCGGTGAGCAGGTGCCGCATCGCCGTGAACGCGTCTCCGGGACGGCCGATGACGTTCAGCAGCATCGAGTGGCTGACCTGGAAGCTGGAGGTCAGCGGCTCCGGCTCGGCGTCGACCAGCCGGTCGAAGGTGGGCTGGCCCCAGCCGATCGAGCCCTCCGGCGGCTTCTTGCGGACAACCTTGCGCCGCTTCTTCGGGTCGTCCCCGGCCTTGGCAAGGGCCTTCTCGTTGTCGATCACGTGCTCGGGGGCCTGCACCACCACCCGTCCGATGGTGTCGAAGCCGGCCCGGCCGGCCCGCCCGGCGATCTGGTGGAACTCCCGGGCCTTGAGCAGCCGGGTGCGGACCCCGTCGTACTTGGACAGGCCGGTGAACAGCACGGTGCGGATCGGCACGTTGATGCCGACGCCGAGGGTGTCGGTGCCGCAGATGACCTTGAGCAGGCCGGCCTGCGCGAGGGTCTCCACCAGCCGGCGGTACTTGGGCAGCATGCCGGCGTGGTGCACGCCGATGCCGTGCCGGACCAGCCGGGACAGCGTCTTGCCGAAGCCGGAGGTGAAGCGGAAGCCGCCGATCGCCTCGGCGATCATGTCCTTCTCGGCGCGGGTGCAGACGTTGACACTCATCAGCGCCTGGGCGCGCTCCAGGGCGGCGGCCTGGGTGAAGTGCACCACGTACACCGGGGCCTGCTTGGTCTCCAGCAGCTCCTCGAGCGTCTCGTGCAGCGGCGTCATGGCGTACGAGAAGATCAGCGGGACCGGCCGCTCCGCCGAGCGCACGACGGCGGTCGGCCGCCCGGTGCGCCGGGTGAGGTCGTCGACGAACCGGGTGGTGTCGCCCAGGGTCGCGGACATCAGGATGAACTGGGCCTGCGGCAGCTCGATGATCGGCACCTGCCAGGCCCAGCCCCGGTCGGGCTCGGCGTAGAAGTGGAACTCGTCCATGATCACCTGGCCGACGTCGGCCCGGTCACCCTCGCGCAGCGCCAGGTTGGCCAGGATCTCCGCGGTGCAGCAGATGATCGGGGCGTCCGCGTTGACGCTGGCGTCGCCGGTCAGCATGCCGACGTTCTCGGCGCCGAACACCTCGCAGAGAGCGAAGAACTTCTCCGACACCAGCGCCTTGATCGGCGCGGTGTAGAAGGTCGTCCGGCTGTCGGCGAGCGCCGCGAAGTGCGCGGCCACCGCGACCAGGCTCTTGCCCGAGCCGGTCGGCGTGTTCATGATCAGGTTGGCGCCGGAGACGATCTCGATGACCGCCTCCTCCTGATGGGGGTAGAGGTCGAGGCCGCGCTCCTTCGCCCAGCCGGCGAACGCGTCGAAGAGGGTGTCGGGGTCGGCGCTTGTCGGCAGCGCGGCGGTGAGCGTCATATCCCGTCCATGGTGCCTGGATCATGCCCTCGAGCGCCAACCCGCCGTCCGCCGGGACCCCGTCCGGGCCCTCGGGTCACCGCCGGCGGTAGATCAGGTCGGCGACCGGCCGGCCGGCCGTGAGCGCCCGGCGCTCGAACTTCGTCACCGGACGGTGCGCCGGACGCGGGGCGAACCCGCCGTGCGCGTCCACCAGCCCCGGGTCCGCGTCCAGGGTCTCCCGCATCGCCTCGGCGTACTCGGCCCAGTCGGTCGCGCAGTGCAGCGTGCCGCCCGAGGCCAGGCGGGAGCGCAGCAGCGCCACGTGCGCCGGCTGGATGATCCGCCGTTTGTGGTGGCGGGCCTTCGGCCACGGGTCCGGAAAGAAGATGTGCACGGCATCCAGGACGCCCTCGGGCAGGCCACGGACCAGCTCCAACGCGTCGCCCTGCGCCACCCGCACGTTGCCCAGGCCGCCCCGGTCGATGAGGTCGAGCAGGTTCGCGATTCCCGGCGTGTGCACCTCGACCGCCAGATAATCTCGGTCCGGGTCGGCCGCGGCCATCGCGGCGGTGCTGTCGCCCATGCCCGAGCCGATCTCCAGCACCACCGGCGCGCGGCGGCCGAACAGGTCGGCCAGGTCGACGGGCTCGTCCGAGACGTCCAGGCCGTACGTCGGCCAGAGCCGGTCCAGCGCGTCGGTCTGCCGGCCGCTCATCCGGCCCCGTCGGGGGTGGAAGGTGCGGATCGCCCAGCTCGCGGGCGGGGCGGCGGGGTCATTGTCAGTGGTGGTCACAGCGACCCGAGCGTACGCGACGCGGTCGGCGGATCGGATGTGATGTGCGACCGGGAGTGAGAGGATCCAACTGGTACGGCAGGCCGGGCGGTCCGCTGCCCGGCACGTGTGCACGGCGTCGAAAAGGGGGGCATCGTGACAGTGACCCGCTGCGGCGTGACCCTGTCGGTGGTGACCCTGGTCGCCGGCCCCCTGCTGGCCGCCGCCCCCGCATACGCAGCGTCCTCCACCCCTGCGGCCCCCGCCGGCCATGTGCTCGCCGCGCCCGCCGCCCTGGCGCCCGCGACCGTTTCCGTGCACACGGCCGCGCCGGTGCTCGGGGCACCGCAGCCCAGCCCGGTGGTGGACGTCTTCGTCGAGGTGAGCCCGAGCACCGTGCAGCCCGGCTTTCTGGTCGGCATCCGGGCCAGTTGCCGGGACAACTCGGTGGGCGCCACGGTGGTCTCGGACGCCTTCGGCCGGGTCGGCGTACAGCCGCAGCGCGGGGTGCTCACCGCCGCGCCGATGGTGCGCGAGCGGACCCGTCCCGGCAACTACCGGGTCAAGCTGGAGTGCCGTGACGGCGAGACGGCCTCGACGATGCTCCAGGTGGTCAAGAAGATCCAACCCAGTCGGGGCCCGGCCACCGGCTTCGGCGGCGGCGCCGGCGGGTTGACCGACAAGCTGCTGCTGCCCGGTGGCGCGGCGCTCACCATCACCGGGTTGATCCTCGCCGTGGTGGCCCTGCGTCGGCCGCGTGGCCTCTCCCGCCGCTGAGACCGTCATGGAGATCTTCCGCCCCGCGCAACCGCCCGCCGACCGTCCACGGCCCGCTGGCCGTCCACGGCCCGCTGGCCGTCCGCGGCCCGCTGACCGTCCGCGGCCCGCTGACCGCGCGCCGGCCGACGACCGCCCGTCGGTGGCCCCCCGTCCGCCGATCGCCGTCACGCCTCGGCGCAGCCGTCCGCCCGGTCGCAGCCCCTGGTCGGTGCCGCTGGCCGTGGTGCTCGTGCTGGCCGGGGTCTTCGCCACCGGGGCGGGCCTGGGCCGCTCGGTCGGCCCGTTCGACTGGGCGCCGGCCGGCGGTGACCAGCCGGCCCGCAGCGAAAGGGTCGGGCTGTCGGCCAGCCGCCCGGTACGCCTCTCGGTGCCGGCGATCAAGGTTGCCGCGCCGGTCGCGCCCGTCGGGCAGGCCCGGGACGGCTCGATCGCCGTACCCCCGTTGGAGCGGCACAACGAGACCGGCTGGTACGACCGTGGGCCCACGCCCGGGGAGCCCGGCCCGGCGGTGATCGTCGGGCACGTGGACACCAAGGACGGCCCGTCGGTCTTCTACGACCTGGGCAAGCTGCACCCCGGTGACCTGATCGAGGTGGCCCGGGCGGACCGGTCGGTGCTGGTGTTCAAAATCGACACCGTGGAGCACTTCCCGAAGGACCAACTGCCCGCCGAGCGGATCTACGGCCACGACGGGCCTCCCGGATTACGCCTGATCACCTGCGGGGGCCAGTTCATCGGCGGCCGCACCGGCTACGCCGACAACATCATCGCGTTCGCCACCCTCCAGAGCTCCCGCACCCCGTAATCGCCCCCGGTCACGGGCGTGATCGACCTGGAGTCCCGCGCTGAGGGCAACCGGCCGCGCCCGCCGTCGATCATGGGGTTGACGGGTGCATCGGAGATCGACAGCCCCGCTAACCCCATGATCACCGCCGGCCGCCGGGCCGCCGGGCCGCCGGGGGAGGGTCAAGGGGTGGGGTCAGGGTTGGGGGACGTGGAGGGCCACCTCGAACTCCAGGAGGGTGGCGCCGGTGGAGACCGGGGGGCGTGGCTTCTCGCCGGGGGTGGCGGCGTGGGCGGCGCGGGACGGGCCGGCGGCCCATGCCTGGTACGCCTCCTCGCTCTCCCAACGGGTGTAGACGAAGTAACGGGTCTCCCCGGCCACCGGGCGGAGCAGCTCGAAGCCGAGAAAGCCGGGGGAGTTTTCCACGGCGCCGGCGCGAGCCGCGAAGCGCTTCTCCAACTCCGCGCCCGCACCCGGTGGGACGTCGATCGCGTTGATCTTCACGACTGCCATCTGCCCACCCTAACCAGGCTCAGAACGCCTCGACGACGGGTACCAGATCGGCGTCGACCACGATCGGGGCGTGATCGGAGGGGCCCTTGCCCTTGCGGGCCTCCCGGTCCACGTACGCCGAGCGGACCGCCCGGGTGAACGGGGCCGAGGCGTACACCAGGTCGATCCGCATGCCCTTGTTCTGGTGGAACATCCCGGCGCGGTAGTCCCAGTACGTGAACGGGTGCGGCCCCTTCATGGGCGTCGGCACCACGTCGTCGAGCCCCAGGTCGCGCAGCGCCGCGAGGGCGGCCCGCTCGGGCGGTGTGACGTGCGTGGAGTGGGTGAAGACGGCCGGGTCCCACACGTCGGCGTCGGTGGGGGCGACGTTGAAGTCGCCGCAGACGGCCAGCGGCAGCCCGCCGGCCAGCTCCGCCTCCAGCGCGTCGCGCAGCGCCGCGAACCAGGCCAGCTTGTACGCGTAGTGCGGGTCGTCCGGCGTCCGGCCGTTGGGCACGTACACCGACCAGACCCGCACCCCGTCGCAGGTGGCGGAGATGGCACGGGCCTCCGGCTCGGGAAAGCCGGGTTCACCGGCGAACCCGACCCGGACGTCGGCCAGGCCGACCCGGGACAGGATGGCCACCCCGTTCCACCGGCCGTCGCTGTGGCTGGCCACGGTGTAGCCCAGCTCGCCCACCTCGGCCACCGGGAAGGCGCCGTCCGGGCACTTGGTCTCCTGTAGGCAGACCACGTCCGGCCCGGTGTCGGCCAGCCACTCCAGCAGCCGGGGCAGCCGGGCCTTCACCGAGTTCACGTTCCAGGTTGCCAGGCGCATGTCCCCAGCCTGCCGCATCCGCCCCCGCGACGCCGGGTCAGCTGCCCGGGGTGTCGCCGGGACGGGTCTGTTCGGCCAGGAATCGCTCCAGCTCCGCGCCGAGTTCGTCGGCGGTGGGCAGCGGGCCGGCGTCCGGGGCGAGCAGGCTCTTCTCACCGCGGCCCCGGGCGAACGCGTCGTACTGCTCCTCCAGGGCCTGGACCAGGGCGGCGGCGTCCTCGGTCTGGGCGACCTGCCGGTCGATCTCCACCCGGACCACCTCGGCGGCCGAGCGCAGCCCGTCGCCGGGCAGCAGCAGCCCGGTGCTGCGGGACACCGAGGTGAGCAGCACCTCGGCGGCGGCCGGGTACTCGGTCTGCGCCACGTAGTGCGGCACGTGGGCGGCGAAGCCGAGCGCGTCGCGGCCCTGCTCGCCGAGGCGGAACTCCAGGAGGTGACCGACGCTGCCGGGCACCTGGACCCGTTGCAGCCAGGGCTCGTACCCGGCGATCAGCTCGGGTCGGGTGGCGTGCGCGGTCACCCCGGTGGGCCGGGTGTGCGGCACCGCCATCGGGATCGAGTTGAGGCCCACCGTGAGCCGGACGTCCAGGCGGGCGGCGAGCCCGGCGACCGCAGCCACGAACCGCTCCCACTGCAGGTCCGGCTCGGGGCCGGTGAGCAGCAGGAACGGGGTCTCGTCGTCGTCGTGCAGCAGGTGCAGCTCAAGCTCGGGCGCGTCGACGCTCTCCCAGTGGTCCTCGACGAAGGTCATCACCGGGCGGCGCGATCGGTAGTCGAAGAGCTGGTCCACGTCGAAGGTGGCGATCGGCCGGCTCTCCAGCGAGGTGAGCAGCTGCTCGCGGGCCAGCCGGCTTGCGTTGCCGGCGTCCACGAACCCGGTGAGGGCCTGGATCATGACCGGTTGCCCGAGGTCGGGCAGATCATCGGTGAGCTGGTAGAGCTCGTGTGGGTCGAGCACCGGTGCGGACCTCCCTGAAATGTGCCTACGGGATGCCGACGCGACGGACGGCACCCGGTTCGGGCAACGTACCCGCCATCCTGGTGCATTCCTGCGTCGGGCGATCCGCCGCCCGGCGGATGGACGCGACCGGACCAATCACCCGATTACCTCGGCAGGGGCGGCACTGCCGGCCGATCGGCGGAGGGCGGTTCAGCCCAAAGGTCGAATTTGTCGATCATGTCGGTGCACGGGGTGGGATGTCCGCCGTTGTCGCGGGCCGTGCCGGCCTGCGTGCCGTGCCCGCTTCATCCGGTACGCGAGGTCCCTTCCCCGACCGGGTCGACCCGCCCCGGTCGTCCACCAGGATGACCCGGATCTGTGGTGAGCGCCACGTGATCACCGTGTGTGATCGGCGTTTCGGCCTGCCTAGCCTCGTTTGATGCGTGACGACGGCACCCTCGACGACCCGTACGCCCCGAGCAGGCCCACTGCCGATACGGAGGATGGCACCTCAGCCGAACGGACAACCGCCGCAAGTCGGCTCCGGGCGTACGCCCGGGACCTGACCGGTCGACGCCGGGCGCAGGTGGCCCTGGCCACCGGCGTGGTCTGCTGCCTCGGCCTGGCCGCCGTCGCGCAGGTTCGCGACGAGAGCGCCGACGCGGTGGGCCGCGATCCGCGCGCCGGAAGCTCGGAGCTGGTGCAGCGCGCCGAGCAGCAGAGCGCCTCCCGTGGACTCGACCGGGCCGCCGTCCCGACCACCCCCGCCGCCACCCCGTCCGCCGCGGACCCGGACACCACCTCGTCGGCGCGTAAGGCCGCACCGGCCCGGCCGACCGACCCGGCGCCGGTCGCGGGACTCGACGAGGACCAGATGGAGAACGCCGAGGCGATCGTCCGCACCGGTCGCGAGATGGGGGTGGCGCGCCGTGGTCTGGTGATCGCGGTGGCCACCGCCATGCAGGAGAGCAACCTGTACAACGTGGCCAGCGGCGTGCTGCCCGAGTCGCAGGACTACCCGCACCAGGGCGTCGGCTGGGACCACGACTCGGTCGGGCTGTTCCAGCAGCGTTCCAGCAGCGGCTGGGGCCCGGTGGGCCGGCTGATGGACCCCGAGTTCGCCACCCGGCAGTTCCTCGCGGCGCTGGAGCAGGTGCCCGGCTGGCAGCAGATGCGGCTCACCGACGCCGCCCAGGCGGTGCAGGTCTCCGCGTATCCCGAGCACTACCAGCAGCACGAGTGGCGGGCCACCAGGGTCGTCGGCGCCATCCTCCCCGCGGGGCGCTAACCTACCGACCACTGTGGACGGTGGGGGGTTGAGCCTGTCGCGTCCCGGGTACATCCGTTGCGGGTTCGGGGTACACATGACAGAGGGATCGTCGACAGGAGGACGTTATGTCACTGATGCAGCGGATCAGCACGTTCCTGAGGTCACCCAAGGGGCAGCAGTTGGTCGACCGGGGTCGGCGCGAGCTGGCCAAGCCCGGCAACCAGCAGAAGCTCAAGGGGTTGGCGGCCCGACTCTCCAACCGCCGCCGCTGACCGTTCCACCGGCCGTACCGACCCCTGGGGAGACCCGGTGACCGACACCCCGCCCGTCGGCGGCCAGCCCGCCGCCCCCCAACCGCCCGCCAACCTGCCGGCCCCGCCGGTGGACGCCCCCGAGGGTCCGCCGGCACGACTGTGGGACCGGATGCGCGCGGATCCGCAGTACGCCCCCGAGCACCTCGCCCTGGAGGCGGTGCGCCGGCTCGGGCCGGAGGGCGCCCAGTGGGCCGCCCGGGCCCGGGCCGATCAGCCCGGTGTCTCGGCCGATGTCCTGGCCGACCAGGCGGCCCGGAAGTTCCTCAACCTGGCCCGCCTCTCCGGGGCTGTCTCCGGCGCGGCCGGGCTGCCCGGCGCCGTGCTCGACGTGGGCGTGCTGGCCTGGACCCAGGCGCGGATGGTGCTGCACATCGCCGCCGTGTACGACGTCGACCCGTTGCACCCCGACCGCGCCACCGATCTGCTGGTGCTCCAGCGGGTGCACAAGGTCGCCGAGAGTGCCCGCCTGGCGCTCGGCGTGGCCGCCGGCCGGGAACGCGCCGACGCGCTCTTCGGCCTGGGCGGCCAGCGTCCGCTCGGTCACGTCATGCTGCGACTCGGCGTGCGGCTGGCGCAGATGGCCGGCGTCCGGGCGGCCAAGCGGATGGTGGCCAAGATCGTGCCCGGCGCGGCGATCGTGCTCGGCACCTGGGCCAACTCGTCGGCCACCAAGGACCTCGCGGAGCGTTCCCGGGCGCTCTACCGCCCGCGCGGCGCCGCCGTGCCGGAGCCCCGCCACCGCTGACCCGCTGCTGGCGGCGCCGAGGATGGTCAGTCGGCCAGGCCCGAGGCGCGCCAGGTCACCTCGGCGAGCCGGCCCTGCCCGGTGACGTTGGGGTGGAACCAGTCCAGCGGGTTCAGCATGTCGAGGGTGAACCGGACCCCGTGCACGGCGCCGCCGTCGTGCCGGCACCGCGAGCCGTACGCCCGGCAGGCGGTCACCAGTTGCGCGTTGTACGCGTCGATCCGGTCCCGCACCGCGGCACGGCGGGCCCGGTCGGCGGGTGCCGTCGAGGTCGCGTTCGCCAGCAGGGCCGGGCAGACGCCCCGCCGCCAGGCGCGCACCGCCCGCGAGTCGCCGTGCCCGACCTCCCAGAGCCGGTACAGGTCGGGAACGCTCACCACCAGCACGCGGGCCTTCGGCCGGCCGGTCCGCAGCACCCGCAGACCCCGGTCGACGTCGGCCCGGAACTCGGTCACCGGCGTCATCGCGTCCACCCCACCCCGGCAGACGTCGTTGGCGCCGATCAGCACCGTGACGTAGTCGGCGCGGTCGCGTACCGCCGCGCGGGCCTGGCCCTCCAGCGCGTCGGCGCGGGCCCCCGGTCGAGCGTGGTTGTACCTCCGGTCGCGGATCGCCGGGTCCTGGTCGAGCAGCCGCCGGTAGTGGCTGCGCACCCGCAGGCCGTCCCCCGTCGACCAGGAGTTGCGCTCGCAGGAGGTGAGCACCAGGCAGGAGGCGAAGCCGGTGCTGATCGAGTCGCCGAGCGCGGCGATGCCACCCGGCCCGCCGGGTTGAGCGCTCCTGGTGGGGCGGGGGGTCGCGGAGGGATCGCCCTCGCAGGCCAGCGCGACCAGCGCGGCGAGGCAGGCCAGCGCGGCGACCCAGCGTCGAGGCATGACATCCCCCGTCTCGGCAGCACAGAGCGACAGCGCGGTAACTCTATGCGTAGGACGTGGTTTGCCGGGAAGTTGCTGTCGGGTATGCGGCAGAGCGTCGGCGCCGGCGCGTCGAGGTGTTATGAGCTCCGCCAGGGAGCCGGCTGGCCGTGCAGCCACCAGTGCAGCGCCCGGGTGATCCGGGGCAGCACCAGGTAGGTCATCAGCGGGGTCAGGCAGAGCGTCATCATCAGCACCCGGGCCGCCAGCGGCACGTCGGCGAGGAACCGGCTGGTCAGCAGCGTGGCCGTGAGGCTCAGCGGGAAGAACGCCAACCAGATGGTCACCGCCTGCTTCCACCTCGGCGGCGACGCCGGCGGAATCGCCTCGACCGGGTCCACCCAGTGCTCCAGCGGCGGGTCGAACCAACCCTCGATACCGGTGCGCCGCTCGACCCGGGTGTGCTCGACGATGCCCTGCGCGGAGCTGAGCCACCAGTGCCGCTGCGGCGACTCCTCCCACCGGTGCAGCGTCTCCGCGTCCGCGAACCGGTAGAGCATGTGCCACTCCGGCGAGCCCGGACCGCTCTGCACCCAGCCCGCGCCGAGGAACCCGGGGAACGCCTCGGCCAGCGCCGTGCCGGCCCGCATCCAGGCCACCATCTCGCTGGCCCGGGCCGGATCGGCGCGCCGGGCGATCGCGACGGTCACCGGCACGGTCTGGGTCATGGACATGGATCCATCCTGCGGTCCACGGGGCCGTGGGGCGAACGGATGTAACCGAGCACACCGGCGCGCCCCGCCCGGTTAACGCCGGCGATCGGGGGTAGGTCGGAGGGTATGACGAGAGCGCAGCCCCGGCGTGCCCGTGGCACGGTCGGCCACGCGTACAGCGCGCTGAACCTCCGGCTCACCCTCGCCGGCTTCGGGCTGGTGATCATGGTGCTCTTCGCGGTGCTGGCGTTCTGGGCCGACCTCGCCTGGCTCGGCGTACTCTGCGCGATCTTCGCCGTGGTCGCCGTGGTCGACCTCGTCGTGATCCAGCGCCGCCGCGCCGCCCGCCGCCGCGAGGAACCGGGCGTCAGGCACTCGCTGTTCGAGTGACAGGAGGACGAGATGCCCATCGCCACCACCAACCCCGCCACCGGACAGGTGCTCAAGACCTACGAGGCGATGTCCACCGAGCAGCTCGACGCCGCCATCGAGCGCGCCGACCTCGCGTACCAGCAGCTGCGCGGGACCACGGTCGACCAGCGCGCCGGGTGGATGCACGCCGCCGCCGACCTGCTGGAGGCCGACCGGGACGAGATCGCCCGGATCATGACCACCGAGATGGGCAAGACGTACGTCGCGGCGCAGGCCGAGGTGACCAAGTGCGCCTCGGCCTGCCGCTTCTACGCCGACCGGGCGCCGTCGTTCCTCGCCGACGAGCCGGCCGACGCGAAGGCGGTGTCGGCGACCCGGGCGTTCATCCGCTACCAACCGATCGGCCCGGTGCTCGCGGTGATGCCGTGGAACTTCCCGCTCTGGCAGGTGATGCGCTTCGCCGCACCGGCGCTGATGGCCGGCAACACCGGCCTGCTCAAGCACGCCTCAAACGTGCCGCAGACCGCGCTGCTGCTGGAGGACGTGTTCCGGCGGGCCGGCTACCCGGAGGGGGCGTTCACCACCCTGCTGGTGGGTTCGGACGCCGTCGACCGGATCCTCAGTGATCCCCGGGTGCGCGCCGCCACGCTCACCGGCAGCGAGAGCGCCGGTCGGTCCATCGGCCAGATCGCCGGCCGCGAGCTGAAGAAGACCGTGCTCGAGCTGGGCGGCAGCGACCCGTTCGTGGTGATGCCCTCGGCCGACCTGGACCGGGCCGCCGAGGTGGCCACCACCGCGCGCTGCCAGAACAACGGCCAGTCCTGCATCGCGGCGAAGCGGTTCATCGTGCACACCGACGTCTTCGACGCCTTCGCCGAGAAGTTCGCCGCGAACATGGCGGCCCTGCGGGTCGGCGACCCGATGGATCCGAACACCGACGTGGGGCCGCTGGCCAGCAAGGGCGGTCGCGACGAGGTGCACGCCCAGGTGCGCGACGCGGTGGACAACGGCGCGACCGTGCTCTGCGGTGGCGAGCTACCGGCCGGTGACGGCTGGTTCTACCCGCCGACCGTGGTCACCGACCTCACCCCGCAGATGAGGATGTGGCGCGAGGAGGTCTTCGGCCCGGTCGCCGGGCTGTACCGGGTGTCGTCGTACGAGGAGGCGATCGAGGTGGCCAACGGCACCTCCTTCGGGCTCGGCTCGAACGCCTGGACCCGGGACCCGGCCGAGCAGGAGCGCTTCGCCACCGACCTGGACGCCGGCAACGTCTTCATCAACGGCATGACCACGTCCTTCCCCGAGCTGCCGTTCGGCGGCGTGAAGAACTCCGGCTACGGCCGGGAGCTGTCGGCGTTGGGGATGCGGGAGTTCTGCAACACCAAGACGGTCTGGGTGGGCGAGGGCGCCGCCTCGGCCGGCGCGGGCGCGCACGCCGAGTAGGTCGCGGGCAGCCGCCCGGGCGGTTCAGCCGGACGCCGTCGTGGGTAGGAAGTGCGTCCATGACGGTGTTCGGCTTTCACGCCTCGCATGAGCAGATCCCCCCTCGCGCCCTGCTGGAGGCGGTGATGCACGCCGAGCGGGCCGGCTTCGACGCCGCCATGTGCTCCGATCACTTCTCCCCGTGGAGCGCTCGGCAGGGCGAGTCCGGCTTCGCCTGGTCCTGGCTGGGCGCCGCGTTGCAGGCCACCGGCATGTCGTTCGGCGTGGTCAACGCCCCCGGCCAGCGCTACCACCCGGCGATCATCGCGCAGGCCATCGGCACCCTCGGCGCGATGTACCCGGGCCGGTTCTGGGCCGCGCTGGGCACCGGCGAGGCCAGCAACGAGCACATCACCGGCGACCCGTGGCCCCGCAAGGACGTCCGTGCGGCCCGGCTGCGGGAGTGCGTGGACGTGATCCGGGCACTGCTGGCCGGCGAGGAGGTCAGCCACGACGGCCTGGTCCGGGTGGACCGGGCCCGGCTGTGGACCCGGCCCGAGCAACCGCCCGCGCTGGTCGGGGCCGCGGTCAGTGTGGCCACCGCCCGCTGGTGCGCCGAGTGGGCGGACGGGCTGATCACCGTGAACGCGCCGGTGGCGCACCTGCGCGAGATGATCGACGCGTACCGCGACGCCGGCGGGCGTGGGCCGCTGCACCTGCAGGTGCACGTCAGCTGGGCGCCGGAGCAGGCGCAGGCCGAGGCGCTCGCGTACGACCAGTGGCGCAGCAACGTCTTCGCCCCGCCGGTCTGCTGGGACCTGGAGACCGTCGAGCACTTCGACGCGGTCTCGGCCGACGTGCCGCCGGAGCGGGTCGCGCAGGTCGTGAACGTCTCCGCTGACCTGGGCCGGCACGTGGGCTGGCTGGAGGAGTACGTGGAGCTGGGCTTCGACCAGATCGCCCTGCACCACGTCGGGCAGGAGCAGCGCGGGTTCATCGACGCGTTCGGTGCCGAGGTGCTGCCGAAGCTGCGCCCCGCCGGCTGATCGGGGCTCGGCTCCCTCGCGCCCTAGGCTCGTACCCCATGGAAAGCCTGTTTCCGGTCGTCGTCTTCCTGGCGGTCGCCACCCTGGGCGCGGCGCTGGCCCGCCGGCTCGGCCTGCTCGCGCCGATCCTGCTGGTCGTGCTCGGGCTGGCGCTCTCGTTCGTGCCGGGCTTCCCGCAGGTCCACCTCGACCCGGAGCTGGTGCTGGTCGGCATCCTGCCGCCGCTGCTCTACGTGGCGGCGCTGGAGACCTCGGTGCCGGCGTTCAAGAACAACATTCGGCCGATCCTGCTGCTCGCCGTCGGCCTGGTGCTGTTCACGGCGTTCGTGGTCGGCCTGGTGGTGCACCTGTTGCTGCCGCAGGTGCCGTTCGCGATCTGCCTGGCCCTCGGCGCGGTGGTCGCGCCGCCGGACGCGGTGGCCGCCACCGCGGTCGCCCGGCGGGTCGGGCTGCCCCGCCGGGTGGTCACGATCCTGGAGGGGGAGAGCCTGATCAACGACGCGACGGCGCTGGTGCTGCTGCGGGTCGCGACGCTCGCCGTCGCCGGGTCGGCCGTCGGTGCCGCCGACGTCGCCGTCGAGGTGCTGCGGGCCACCGGCGGCGGCATCCTGATCGGTGGGCTCGGCGCGCTGCTCTTCGGCTTCCTGCACCGGCGGATCAACGATCCGCTGCTGGACAACGCGCTGTCGTTGATCATCCCGTTCGCGGTGGTGTTCGCCGCCGAGGAGGTGCACTCCTCCGGCGTGGTCGCGGTGGTGGTCACCGGTCTGGCGCTCGGTCACAAGCTGCCGCAGCTGCTGTCGGCGGCGTCCCGGTTGCAGGTCGGCGCGTTCTGGCGGCTGGCCCGGTTCCTGCTGGAGGGGCTGGTCTTCCTGCTGGTCGGTCTCCAGCTGCCGGAGGTGCTGCGGGACCTCGATGAGCCGTTCGGTTCGCTCACCACGGTCACCCTCGCCGTGCTCGCCGCGGTGATCCTCACCCGGTTCGTCTGGCTGTTCCCGGCCACCTACCTGGCCCGGCTGGTGCCCCGGGTCCGCCGCCGGGACGAGGCGCCGTCGCCGAAGTTCCCGATCATCATCGGCTGGGCCGGGATGCGGGGCGTGGTGACGCTGGCCGCCGCGCTGGCCCTGCCGCTGACCCTGGCCGACGACGCGCCCTACCCCCGGGCGCTGTTCATCTGGCTGGCCTTCGCGGTGATCGTGGTCACCCTGGTCGGCCAGGGGGCGACGCTGCCGCTCGTCGCCCGGCGGCTGAAGCTCCCGCCCGACGACCCGGTGCAGGACGCGCTGTCGGCCGCCGGCGTGCAACAGCAGGCCAGCAAGGCCGCCCGCGACCGCCTGGACGAGTTGGCCGACACCGCGCCGGCGGCCGTCGTGGACCGGCTGCGCCGGCGGTTGGACGACCGCACCAACCTGGCCTGGGAACGCCTCGGCGGCGCCGAGCGGGAAACCCCGTCCCAGGCGTACGGTCGGCTGCGACAAGAGATGATCGACGCCGAGCGGGATGTCTTCCGGGCCGCCCGGGATGCCGGTCGGATCCCGGAGGAGGTGCTGGTGCGGGCCTATCGTGACCTGGACCTTGAAGAGTCCCTGCTGCGGCGACAGGAGGTCGAGGGATGAGCTGCCAGCACCTGACCGAGGCCGGTGCCCCGGAGGTGGCTGGCACTGAGCAGTGCCCGGACTGCGTCGCCATCGGCAACGACGACTGGGTGCACCTGCGGGCCTGCCTGACCTGCGGGCACGTCGGCTGCTGCGACTCGTCGCCGTACCAGCACGCGACGAAGCACTTCGAGTCGACCGGCCACCCGGTGATCCGCTCGGTGCAGCCCGGTGAGGCCTGGCGGTGGTGCTACATCGACGAGGAGATCGGCTGACCGCCCCGTTCAGGCGGTCAGCGCTCAGGCGAGGCGGCGGACGAGGAGCTGTCCCGGCCACGGGTCGCGTCCCGGGCGTGTGACGGTGAACGGGTCGGTGGCGGTGAAGCCGCAGCGCTCATAGAAGCCGACCAGCGCCCGATCGTCGCCGCCGTAGCAGTCCACCCGGAGCAGCCCCAGCCCTCGCGACCGGGCCAGTTCCGCGGCGTGCTCCAGCAGCCGCGCCCCGATCCCCAGGCCGGCGTGCTCCCGGTCGGTGACCAGCAGCCGCACGTAGAGTTCCGGCTCGGTGGCCGGGGGCACGTCGTCGCTGGCGGCGCCGACCACCAGGGCGCCGACCGGGCGGTCGTCGCGCATCGCCAGGTGCAGGCCGCCGCCCGAGGCCCAGCCATCGGCCTGGGCGATCCGGCGCGGATCCGTCGACGCCGGCTCGGTACCCCACTGACGGGTCCGGCCGCGCGCCGCCAGCCAGGCGGTGGCGCCGTCGAGCAGCCGCAGTACGGTCGCGGCATCGTCGGGACCACCGGGGCGAATGGTGATGCTCTGCTGGTCGGTCATGCCCACCATGCTGCTACGCCCCGGGCGGGTGGCCAACGCCCACCCGGTCAACGCCGTGGTGGCCAGGCCCACCACGGCGAAGAGCCCGCCGACGGCCAGCCAGCCGGGCACGCCGCCGTCGAGCACCACCAGCGTCAGCAGGGCCGGGGCGACGGCGCGGGCCAGACCGGCGAGCATCCCGTCGGCACCCTGGTACGCGCCGACCGCGTCCGGCGGAGCGAGATCGTAGGCGAGACCGGCCGCGGCGGTGCTGTGCCACAGATCGCCGACGGTGTAGACGACGGTGGCGACCAGCAGCAGCGTGACCGCCGACGTGGTGGGCAGGGTGGCGGTGGCCGCGTACAGCAGCATCGCGGCGGCCAGCACCAGGCCGGCGCGGCGCATCTTCCGGGCCGCCGGGGCCGCGGCGTCCGCGCCCCGGCTCAGCCGCACCGCCAGCAGTACGGTGAGCAGCGTGTTGGTCAGCAGCACAGCCGACACGACGGGCGGGGGCGCCCCGATGAGGGTCACCGCCCAGAGCGGCACCACCAGCGTGAGTACCGTCTGGTGCAGGGCGAGCACCGCCGACGCACCGCTGACCGCGAGGAAGCGGCCGTCGTGCAGCGGACGGCCCCGGCGCAGAGCAGCGGCCGTCGCGGGATGCGGGGGCGGCGGGAAGGCCGGCAGCCGCAACAGCAGCGCCGCCGACACCAGATAGCTGGCCGCGTTGCCTGCCACCAGGATCTGGTACGCCAGATGCGTGTCGGCGGCCAGCGCGAACCCGGCCAGCCCCGCCCCGAGCGCGATGCCCAGGTTCGCCACCGCCCGCAGCGTGGCGAAGGCGTGCACCCGAGCCTGCGGGCCGGCAACGGCGGCGACCAGCGCGGCGCGGACCGCGAGGTTGCCGGAGGTCAACAAAAGCTCGAGCACCGCGACGACGAGGAACACCGGGAACGAGCCGACCAGCAGGTACGCCGCGGCAACCGCCGCCTGGAGCACCTGCAGGGCGGCTCGCAGCGTACGCGGGTCGCGCCGGTCCGCGAGCCCGCCGAGCGGCACGCTGGCGGTCAGCCCGACCAGCCCGGCGACGCTGAGCCCGGCGCCCACCTGGACAGCGGAGAGTCCCACGACCCGGGTGAGGTAGAGAGCCGCGCCGGTCAACCACAGCCCCGCGCCGACGGAGTTCGCCAGGGTGGCGAGGGAGAGGGTGCGCAGCCGCCCGGACGGGGGAAGCGGCGACATGTCCGGCATCAGCGCCGGCAGGGCAGTAGGGCCGGGACCGCCATGGTCAGCTCGACGCTGTCGGTGTCGAACGTCATGTCCCCGTTGGCAGTCATGGCGCCGACGCTAGGCAGGCTGGGCGGAGCCGGCAGTCCCGAACGACGCGAGGTCGGTCACAACGCCCGGACCGGCGTCACGAGACACGACGACGACCGCCAGCGGCCCCGAGGCCCCGCGGGTGGCCGCCCACAGCGGACGGCCACCCGGAGTCGGGGTCAGGAGAGGGTGCAGGGCGCCCCGTTGACGGTGACCAGGCCCGGGTTGGGGTTGGCGCCGCCGCCGGTTGTCGCGTTGAAGCCGAACGTCACCGTTCCGCCCGGCGCGATCTTCGCGTTGTACGACTCGTTGCGCGCGGTCACCGTAGCCCCGGACTGGGTGAGCTTCGCCAGCCACGCCTCGCGCACCCGCTGGTCGCCGGTGAACGCGAACCGCACGCTCCAGCCGTTGACGGTCGTGGCGCCGGTGTTGCGGACGGTCAGCTGTGCGGTGAACCCGGTCCCGCCCTGCCAGGCGCCGTAGTTGGTGTAGCGGACCGCGCAGGTGGTGGGCGGCACGGCGCCGGCGTCACCCTGGTCGGCCAGGAACGAGGCGATCCAGGCCAGTGCAGAGTTCCAGTTGATCGCCACCTCGTTGGTCGCGTACGAGTTGATGTCGTCGACGTAGCAGAACATCGGTGCGCAGCCGGCGAGCAGTTGCGCCGCGAACGGGTCCTGGAGTGCGGCGTTCGCCCCGCCGGCGAGGGAGCCGGCGGGTGGGCGCGGCAGCTTCGGGTCGAGCTGGTGGCCGAAGATCCGGCTGTGCTGGTTCTCCGCCGCGTGCTCACCCCACCCGGTGACGTAGGAGATGTTCAGCGCGTTGCGGCCGAACAGGTAGTCCATCGCCTGGACCGCGCCGTCGCGGTACCTGGCGTCGCCGGTCAGGTCGAAGGCGGTGGCCAGGACGACGGCGTTGTTGATGATGTTGCTGTTGGCGCCCCAGAAGTAGCTGCCGGCGTCCCCGGGCATCGGCAGCCCGTACGCCTGCCGGCGCAGCTCGGCGAGGTACGCGTCGGCGGCGGCGGTGACCGAGGCGCGGATCCGGGTCAGCTCGGCGGCGGGGAGCCCGTTCGGCACGGTGGCCAGGTCCAGCCGGCCGAGCGCGGCGGTGCCCTGCCAGCCGAAGCCCCGCGGGTCGAACACGTTGCCGGTGTGGTGCGGCGAGGCGGTCAGGTCGGTCCGGTACCCCTGCGCGCCGGTGCTCAGGTACAGCTGGACGGCGGCCCAGTAGAACTCGTCGGTGACGGTCGTGTCGTCGTACGCGCCGCCGCCGGTGCTGTCGCTCGGGCTGGCGTACACCGCCGGGTGGGCCTTGGCCGCGGCGTAGGCGGTCGTCGCGGCGGTGGCGCAGCGGGCTGCGAACGCCGCGTCGTAGGGGGCGTAGAGCCGTGCGCACTGGGCGGCGGTGGCGGCCAGGTTGAGGGTGGCCGCGGTGGACGGTGGGTGCAGCTCGCGCGGTTGCGGGTCGTCGTGCGGGGCGAGCGGCAGCCCGGTCCAGTTCCGGTCGTGGATCTTGTGGTGAGCCATTCCGGCCAGCGGTCGGCCGGCCGGCACCTGCATGCGCAGCAGGAACTCCAGTTCCCAGCGGGCCTCGTCGAGGATGTCCGGCACGCCGTTGCCGCGCTCGGGCACCCGCAGCGTGCCGTCGGCGAGCCCGGCACCGCCGGCCGCGGTGGCCGCCGTCCTGGTTCGCTCGAAGGTGTTCAGCAGCTGGTAGGTGGCGATGCCGCCGTTGACCACGTACTTGCCGTGGTCGCCGGCGTCGTACCAGCCGCCGCGCACGTCCAGCGAGTAGTCGCAGACGCCCGGCTGGCAGGGCACGTTGGTGTCGCCCTGGTTGGGCGCCACGCCGAGGTGGCCGGCGGGCCGCGCGTACTCGTCGCCGATCAGGTCGCCGTCGATGGCGATGCCGCTGCGCTGGGCGTAGAAGAACTGGAGCGAGTCGGCGCGCAGCCGGTCGTAGAGGGTGCCCGAGATGTCGAACGGGTGGCTGGTCTCACCGTCCACGGTGAGCGTGAGACCGCTGCCGGGCGTGCGGTAGCTGGAGAAGTCGACGGTCTGCACGTTCTGCCCGGAGGCGGCGTCGACACCGCGCACCGTGGTCGTGCCGCTGGCGAGGACCGCGCCGGCGGCCGAGCGCAGCTGCCAGGGCAGCGGCTCGGTGGCGGTGGTGACCACGGTGGCGTTCTTCGGCCCACCGGGGAGGTAGCCCACCTGGTTGACCCGCACCCGTGGCCCGGTGTCCGGCTCGTACGGCTCGGGCGGCTCGCCGCCGCGCAGCGAGACGTCGTCCAGGCAGACGGTCTGCGTCTCGGCGGCACCGCCGACCTGGAAGATCAGCTGGGCGGCGGGGTTGCCGTCCGGGACGGTGAAGGTCTGCTCGACCCGCTGGGCGGTGCCGGTGGCGGTGGCGTCCACGGCGGCGTACGTGGTGTACGGGGCGCTGCCGAGCTGGAGGACGGCCTTGAGCGCGGCGCCGGGAGTGGCGGACACGGTGAAGCCGAGGGTGTACTCGGCGCCGGCGACGAGCGGTACGCCGTCCTGTCCGATGCCGGCGTCCCACGGGTTGGCCAGCCCGCCCGGGACGGTGGTGCAGAGCTGGCCGTCGGTCACCGCCAGTGCGCCGGTGCCGTAGGAGAACCAGGGGCTCACGCCGGCGCTGAAGTCGCCGTTGTCGATCTGCTCGGGGGCGTCCGGTGGTGGGTCGGCGGAGGCCGCGCCGGCGCCCACGCCGGTGAGGGCCAGGGTGGTCGCCGCGGCCAGCAGGAGGCGGCGTCGGGATGGCGTCACGGGGAGTCCTTCCGGGACGGAGTGGGACGGGTGGTGGTGGCGGAAACTGGGAGCGCTCCCAAGTGTCGGCTCGATGTTTCCAGCGACCGCGCGTCGTGTCAATCGATCCGACTGGATGGCTTTCGGCGTCCGACAAGGGCGGTAGGCTCAGCACCACGCCGGGTCGGAGCGCCACGACGCGCCGTGGCGGACACGTGAGATTGGCCGCGCCACGCGTCGTCGTCCTGATCTCCTAGAGACAACTGCGCCCTTCGCCTGGCAGGCTGCCTCCCATGACCCTGAAGCTGCGTTCCGTGGGAACGAGCGACCGTGGGCTGATCCGCAGTGGAAACCAGGACGCCCTGCACGCCGGGACCTGGCTCGTCGCCGTCGCCGACGGCATGGGCGGGATGGCGGCCGGTGACCTGGCCAGCGCACTCACCATCGACGCGGTCGCTCCTCTGGACGTGGAGACCCCTGAGGACGCCCTGGTGGCCGCTCTCCAGGGTGGCATCGCGCTGGCCACCACCCGGATCCGGCAGGCGGTCGCCGAGGACCCGGAGCGGCAGGGCATGGGCACCACACTGACCGCCCTGCTCTTCGCCCGCACCGGCAGCTGCCTCGCCCTCGCGCACGTCGGTGACTCGCGGGCCTATCTGCTCCGCGAGGGAGTGCTCAAACAGGTCACCCGGGACGACACCTTCGTCCAGATGCTGGTGGACCAGGGCGTGATCACCGCGGACCAGGCAAGCAGCCACCCGCGCCGGGCGGTGGTCACCCAGGCGTTGCAGGGCGACGACGTCTCCCCGTCGTACGCGACGATGGTGCCCCGGGCCGGCGACCGGTGGTTGCTGTGCAGCGACGGACTCTCCAACGTGGTCCGCCCGGACACCCTCGCCGAGGTGCTCACCGGTTATCCGGACCGGACCGCCTGCGCCGGCAAGCTGATCGACCTCGCGCTGCACGCCGGTGGGCCGGACAACGTCACCGTGGTGGTGGCCGACGTGGTGGAGGAGTAACCGGCGTTCAGCGCCGGCGCGGTGCGGCGCGCCGGGTGGGCGTCGCGGTGGCCGGATCCTCCGGCCACGGGTGCCGGGGATAGCGGCCACGCAGCTCGGAGCGGACCTGCGGGTAGCCGGTGCGCCAGAACGACGGCAGGTCGGCGGTGACCGCCACCGGCCGGCCGGCGGGGGAGAGCAGGTGCAGCAGCACCGGCACCCGGCCGCCGCCGATGCGCGGGGCCGCGGGCCAGCCGAACGTCTCCTGGAGCTTCACCGCGAGCACGGGCGCTGCCGGGTCGGCGTAGTCCACCCGGATCCGGGAACCACTGGGCACCTCGATCCGTTCCGGGGCCAGCTCGTCCAAGCGGGCCGCCTGCGCCCACGGCAGCAGCCGGCGCAGCGCGGAGGCCACGTCGACCCGGGCCAGGTCGGCGCGGCGTCGGGCGGCGGCCAGCTCCGGGCCCAGCCAGGTCGGCGCGGCGGCGAGCAACGCCTCGTCGCTGACGTCGGGCCACGGTGCGCCGAGGTGGTGCCGGGTGAACGCCAGCCGCTCGCGCAGGGCCAGCGCCGCCGGCGTCCAGGACAGCAGCCCCAACCCCTCCTGGCGCAGGCCGGTCAGCAGCGCCGCCGCCACCTCCGCCCGGTCCGGACGGTCCAGCCGGCGCTCCTGCAGCACGATCGCCCCCAGGCGGGTCACCTCCCGGGCCACCACGTCCCCCTCGGACCAGCCGACCTCCCGGCGCGTGGACAGCAGGGGACCGGCCGCCTCCCGGGCCGTCGCCTCGTCCAGCGGGGTGGCCCGGCGGATCCGCGCCGACGGCGCGCCGGGGGTACGGTCCGCCACGGCCACCGCCAGCCAGTCCGACCCGGTCAGCCCCGACCCGGCCGCCAGCTCCGCGGCGGTCCCACCGGTCATCAGGTACGCCGAACCCCCCGGCCGCCGCACCCGGGCCAACCGCTCGGGGTACGCCAGCCCGACCAGCAGCCCGGCGGCCAGGTCGTCGGTGAGCCCACCGGGACCGCCGCGCCCCCGCCCGCCGGCCTGCACGGCAGTGCCGCCACGTCCCGGACCGCCCGCTGGATCGGCGGCGCGGCCCTCGGGTGCGGAGCCTGCGGGCAGGGCGGCCCGAAGCCGGCGCACCTCGGCCCGCCAGCGGGCGGTCGCGCCCGCGTCCGCCCCGGCGCGCAGCCGACGCCAACCGGCGACCAGATCGTCGCCCGGGCCGGCTGCGTTCTCCTCCGCGAGCAGGGCCACCACCTCGGCCGCCCGGTCGGCGCCGACCCGACCGGCGCCGTCGATGAGCGCCCGGGCCAGTCGTGGATGCGCCCCGGCGGCGGCGATCGCCCGCCCCCGCCCGGTGATCCGGCCGTCCGCGTCGACCGCGCCCAGGGTGGTCAGCGTGTCCCGGGCCACCGCCATCGCCGCCGCCGGCGGCGGGTCGGGCAGCGCCAGCCCGACGCCGTCCGGCCGTCCCCAGGCGGCCAGCTCCAGCGCGAAGCCGGTCAGGTCGGCGGTGGCGATCTCCGGCTCCGGCCGGGCGGGGAGCCGCTCGTGGGTCGCCGCGGACCAGCAGCGGTAGACGGTCCCGGGGGCCTCCCGGCCGGCCCGGCCGGCCCGCTGGGTGGCGGCGGCCCGGGAGACCGGCACGGTGACCAACGCGCCCAGCCCACGGGCCAGGTCGGTGCGGGGCACCCGGGACAGTCCGGCGTCCACCACCACCCGCACGCCCGGCACGGTCAGGCTGGTCTCGGCCAGCGCGGTGGCCAGCACCACCCGGCGTCGATCTTCCGCGACCGTTCCGGCTCCCGGCGCCCGGGACGGTCGTGAACGCAGGGCGGCGTCCTGCTCGGCGCCGCGCTGCCGTCCGTGCAGCGGCAGCAGGTCGACGGTGTCCCGCAGGTCGGCCAGCCGCCCGCTGACCGCGGCGATCTCCCCGGCTCCGGGCAGGAAGACCAGCACGTCGCCGTCGCGCTCGCGTAGCGCCCGCCGGACGGTGGCCGCCACGTGGTCGAGCAGGGCGCGGTCCACCGGCCCGGCTCCGGGCGGGGCGATCGGTCGTGACGGCGGAACCCAGATCCGCTGCACCGGGTGCAGCGCCGACTCGGCGCGGACGACCGGGGCCGGCGTGGGCCCGCCGAGCAGCGCGGCGAACCGGTCCGTGTCCGGGGTGGCGGACATCGCCAGCAGCCACAGGTCCGGCCGGAGGGTGGCCCGTGCCTCGACCGCGAAGGCCAGCGCGAGGTCGGCGTCGAGCTGGCGCTCGTGGCACTCGTCGAGCAGCACCGCGCCCGTGCCGGGCAGTTCCGGGTCGTGGTGCAGCCGGCGGACCAGCAGCCCGGTGGTGACCACCTCCACCCGGGTGGCACGGCTGACCTGGCGCTCGCCGCGGACCGCGTAGCCGACCCGGTCGCCCACCCGCTCGCCGAGCAGGTCGGCCATCCGCCGGGCGGCGGCGCGCGCGGCCACCCGACGGGGCTGCGCGATCACCACGCGGCCGGTGACCCGGTCGGCCACGGCCAACGGCGCGAGCGTCGTCTTGCCGGTGCCCGGCGGGGCCACCAGGACCCCGGCGCCGGCCGCGTCGAGCGCCGCGACCAGCGCCGGCAGCACCGGGCGTACCGGCAGGTCCAGGGTTACGTCGGAGAGCACGGCCCAGTCTCGCACCGGCCCCGGTGGCTCAGCTGCGGCGGACCTCGCCGACCCCGTGCAGGAACGTGCGCCAGGCCGACGGGTCGAAGGCGAGCACCGGGCCCGACCGGTCCTTGCTGTCCCGGACGGCGACCTGCCCGTCGGCTGTCGCGACCTCCACGCAGTTGCCGTTGCCGCTGCTGCGCGTGCTGGTCCGCCAGTCCACCCGGGTCAGGTCGTACGCCGTCATCCGCGATGCCTCTCGTCTGGGTCGGCGTGCCGCAGACGCGGTCACGCAAAGTTACGAGAAGCCTGCTCCAGGCGGCTCATCGACGCCGCCGGATCGAGCGCCATCCGGCACAGCTCCTCGTGCAGAAGGCTATACCCGAGCACCTGATCGGCGTCCTCCAGCGCCAGCCCCATCGTGAGGTTATCCAGGTAAACCACGGACGCGTCGGCGGTGTCGGCGAAGTTGAGGAGCACGTACGGGGTGCTCATGGCGGGGTGCCCGCCGGCCGCGAACGGAAGTACCTGGATCGTAACGTTAGGTAGTTGCGCGATCCGACTCATGTGGGCCAGTTGTTCCGCCATCACGTCGGTGCCACCGACCGGGCGCAGCAGCACCGCCTCGTTGAGCACCACCGACAACTGGACCCGGTCGTCGCCCCGCAGCACCTCCTGCCGGTGCAACCGGGCCGCCACCTTGCGCTCCAAGCCCTCCTCGCCCGCGGTGCGCCGGTAGATCTCCCGGGCGTACGCCTCGGTCTGCAACAAACCCGGCACCGACTCGGCCTCGTACGTGCGCAGCGCCGCCGCCTCGGCCTCCAGCCCGACGTAGAACTCGAACCACTCGGGCAGCACGTCGCTGTAGTTCTGCCACCAGCCCCGCTGCTGTGCGCTCCGGGCGATCTCGATGAGTGCCTCGGCGTCCGCCCCGGTCACCTCGTAGAGGGCGAGCGCCGCCCGGACGTCGCGGGGTTTGATGCCGATCTGCGCGTTCTCGATCCGGGAGAGGTTGCTCTTGGACATGTCGAGCTGGCGGGCCGCCACATCGAGCGTCATGCCCGCGCGTTCCCGGAGCTGGCGAAGCTCCCGGGCGATGCGTCGACGGCGCACGGTCGGGCTGGCGGTGGGTCGGCTGGTGGGGGTGGCGGTCACCGTCCGAGTCTGTCACGACAAGATCCGCAGGTCGGGCCTGTACGGAGTGCAACTTTCAAATCTGGGAGTTGCATTGCGGTAGCTGTCGGTGCATCCTTTCCCGGTCGCGATCACTGTGGACACACCCCTACGGGAGGACCGTTTGCTCATCGCCGACGAGTTCTTCCTGATCGCGCACAACGACAGTCGCGGCAAGGCCAGACTCCACCCGGCCGCGACCGGGCTCGGCCTGGCCGGCGGCCTGCTCGGCGAGCTGATCCTGTATGGACACATCACCGTCTCGAACGGACATGTCACGGTCATCGACCGGCGCCCGCCGGGCGACGCGCTCGCGCACACCGTGCTCGACCAGCTGATCGGCGAGTCCCAGCACCAGGCGGTCCGCACCTGGCTCAGCTTCCTGGCGCAGAGCGCGACGACCTCGGTGGGGGAGCGGTTGGCCCGGGCCGGAGTGCTGCGTCGCCAGGAGAGCCGGCGGCTGCTGCGCACCTCGGTCAGCTACCTGCCGATCGACCTCAACGCCTCGGCGTGGCCGGCCACCCGGCTGCGGGCCCTGCTGGACCGGCCGGACCCGCCGAGCGTGCCGGATGCCCTGCTGCTCGGCCTCGTGGTGGCCGCCGGGCTGACCCGCGAGGTGCTGTGGAGCGCCGGCCCCCGCGCCCATCACCGGCTGAACGTCCTCATCCCCGCGCTGCCGGCGCCCCTGAAGGAACTCGTCGGGCACACCGAGGCCGCCGTCGGCGCCGCCGTCCTCCGCGGCATCCCCTGATCCCCCCGGAGTAACCCCCAACCCTCCCCTCGACGACCGGAGTAGTCGTATGCCCCCGACATCGACAGTCGACCGACCCAGCAACGTCTCCGAATCCCTTGCCCGAGGCCGCCTCGGCGTCCCTTCGGTGATCTTCTTCGTGCTCTCCGCCGCCGCGCCCCTGACCGTGGTGGCCGGCGTCGTCACCACCGGCTACGGCGTCATCGGCGTGACCGGCATCCCGCTGGCCTTCCTGGTGGTCGCCGCGGTGCTCGCCCTGTTCTCGGTGGGCTACGTGGCGATGTCCCGCCGGGTGGAGAACGCCGGCGCCTTCTACGCCTACGTCTCCCGGGGCCTGGGACGACCGGCCGGCGTCGGCGCCGCCTGGGTGGCGCTGATCGCGTACAACGCGCTTCAGGTCGGGCTCTACGGCACCATCGGCGTGGCCGCCGAGCCGGTGCTCGACCGCATCTTCGGTGGCCATCCGCACTGGTCGATCGTCGCCCTGGTGGCGTGGGCACTGGTGGGCCTGCTCGGCCTCCTCCGGGTGGACATCAACGGCCTGGTGCTGGCGGCGCTGCTGGTCGCCGAGATCGTGGTGATCCTGATCTTCGACCTGGGGCAGCTCGGCAACCCGGCCGACGGCCAGGTCAGCTTCGCCGCGCTGTCGCCGGACAACCTCTTCGTGCCGGGCCTGGGCGCGGTGCTGGTACTGGCCATCCTCGGCTTCGTCGGCTTCGAGTCCGCTGTGGTCTTCAGCGAGGAGAGCAAGGACCCGAAGCGCACCGTGCCGCTGGCGACGTACCTCTCGGTCGCGATTATCGCCGGGCTGTACGCGCTCTCCTCCTGGACCATGACGGTCGCCGTCGGACCGGACCGGATCGTCGCCGAGGCCGGTGAGCAGAGCGTCGGGCTGATCTTCAACCTGGCGGGCGCGCAGCTCGGCGACACCGCGGTCACCATCGGCCAGGCGCTCTTCCTGACCTCGGTGCTGGCGGCGATGATCTCGTTCCACAACACCACGGCCCGCTACACGTTCGCGCTCGGTCGGGAGCGGGTGCTGCCGGCGGTGTTCGGGCAGACCTCACCGCGCAGCGGTGCGCCCCGGGCCGCCTCGCTGGCGCAGAGCGTCCTCGGCCTGCTGGTCATCGTGCTGTACGCGGTCAACGGCTGGGATCCGGTGGTCAAGCTGTTCTTCTGGGGTGGCACCACCGGCGGGTTCGGTGTGCTGCTGCTGATCGCGACGACCTCGGTGGCGGTGATCGCCTACTTCGTCCGCTCCGGCGGCGGCGAGACGCTCTGGCGGCGGGTCATCGCACCCGGCCTGGCCACCATCGCGCTCTTTGTGATCATCTGGCTGGCCGTGTCGAACTTCGCCAACCTGCTCGGCGTGGCGCCGGACTCCACCCTGCGCTGGGCGCTGCCCGCGGTGTACCCGGTGGCGGCCGCGCTGGGCGTCGGCTGGGCGTTGGTGCTGCGCGGCAGCCGCCCGGGCACGTACGCCCGGATCGGCCTCGGCGCGGAGAGCGCCACGGCCACGGTCCGGCCGGTGGAGCAGCCGCCGGCACCGGCCGGAGCGGAGGTGCCGCGATGAGCGTGGCCATCGACCGCCTCGGGCCGGAGGACAGCGCGCTGGTGGCCGGCCGGATCGCGCAGGCGTTCACCGCGCTGGAGGTGACCCGCTGGCTGGTGCCCGACGCCAGCAAGCGGGAGGCCGTGCTGGCCGGCAACTTCGAGATCCTGGTCGAGCACGCGATGCGGCACGGCCTGGTGTACGCCACCGCGGATCGCGCCGCGGTCGCGGTCTGGTTCCCCTCGGTCGGCGAGCCGACCCCGCCGCCGCCGGACTACGAGGCCCGGCTCGCGGCGGCCTGCGGTGAGTGGACCGACCGGTTCGAGCATCTCGACGAGTTGTTCGCGGCCAACCACCCGCACCCGGACCACCACCACCTCGCCTTCCTGGCGGTTGAGCCGGACCGGCAGGGACAGGGGCTGGGCACCGCGCTGCTTCGGCACCACCATGCCTGGCTGGACGCCAACGGGATGCCCGGCTACCTGGAGGCGAGCAGCCCGCGCAGCCGGGACCTGTACGCGCAGCACGGCTACCGGGTCGGCGAGCCGTTCCGACTGCCCGACGGCACGCCGTTCTGGCCGATGTGGCGGGAGCCGGTGAGCCGCTGACGGAACCGGCCGGGCGACTGTCGCCCGGCCGTACGCGCTGTCACGTTCGCGTGACATTTCGTGCCCACGGTCGAGGGCCGGGTCCGCCGACCCGGCCCTCGACCGTGCATCACCTAGTACGTGCCGTCGAGCTGACCGCGCAGCTTGGTCAGCGCCCGGGCCAGCAGCCGGGAGACGTGCATCTGCGAGACGCCGATCTGCTCGGCGATCTGCGACTGCGTCAGGTTGCCGTAGAACCGCAGGGTGAGGATCTTCTGCTCCCGCTCGTCGAGCGTGGCCAGCGCCGGGCCGAGCGCGACCCGCAGCTCAGCCAGCTCGAACTCCGCGTCCTCGCCGCCGAGCATGTCGCCCAGCTCGGTGGCGCGCTCGCCGTCGCCGGTGGGGGTGGACAGCGACACCGCGTTGTACGCGCGGGCGCCTTCCAGGCCCTCCAGCACCTCTTCCTCGGTGAGCTGGAGGTGGGCGGCGATGTCGGCGACCGTCGGCGAGCGGCCGAGGGTCTGCAGGAGCGAGCTGTTGGCGTCGGAGATGGACAGCCGCAGCTCCTGGAGCCGGCGGGGCACCCGGATGTCCCACGTGCGGTCGCGGAAGTGCCGCTTGAGCTCGCCGATGATCGTGGGGATGGCGTACCCGGCGAAGTCGACGCCGCGGGACGGGTCGAACTTGTCGATGGCCTTGATGAGACCGACCGCGGCGGTCTGCGCCAGGTCGTCCGTGGGCTCGCCCCGCCCGCTGTAGCGGTGGGCGAGGTGGTTGGCCAGCGGCAGCCAGGCTTCGATAGCCCGGTCGCGCAGGGCGGCGCGCGACGGGTGGTTGGCGGGCAGCGCCGCCATGGCGTTGAGCACGTCGGTGGCGCTGTCGGTGAGCGCGCGCGGGTCGAGCTTCGTGCTCGTGGCCGTGGTGCTCGACTGCTCAGTGATCGTTGGCGCGGTCATGGGTGGTCCTCCCTGCACCTCGTCCGCGGACAAAAAGGCGTGGCTCTTTGGTTTAGCTTCGTATGGGCCGTTCGGGACTCACCTTAGCCTGATCGTCTCCCCGAAATCTAGCCGAAAGGCTGATGCACTTAAGCCATTTTCCGCCAGGAAAGACGCAAATGGTGCGGAAGGTTGGGCAGCTGTGAGGTCTCTTACTGGTTCTCCGGTCCATGTCCCGCGGTCCGGTCACCCCACCCGGGCCACCCGGTCGGCCACCGGTGCTGGCCGAGCGGTCAACATGAAACCCGACATCTGGGCCGAGTTGTCGACTATCCGTCGTTGTCCCGCCGGTGGGACCGGCCGTAGCGTCGCGTGTACACACCCGGTTCGGAGGCACCGTGCTCGATCCAACCGCTCCCCAGCTCGTCGTGAACAGCCGCACGCTCTACTTCAGCTGGCTGCCGGCGGATCCCGACGCGGTGGCCGCTCTGGTCCCCGCCGGCCTGCGTCCCCGCCCGGACCGACAGGTGTTCCTCAACCAGTACATCGTCGACGACGAGACGCAGACCTCCGGCTTCGGCGCCTACTCGCTGACCTACCTCGGCGTCTCGCTGACCGGCGTGGACGCCCCGGGCGGCCTCAGCCCCGGCGGCTGGTGGACGCACTACGTGGGATCGAGCCGCACGGTCCGCGAGTACGCCGCCGCCCGTGGCGCCCCCGCGATCACCGGCCACACCAGCATCGACGTACGCGGCAGCGACCTCGTCTCGGTGACCGAGGCCGACGGGGCACCGCTGATCCGGGCCCGCTGTCGGGTGGGGGAGACCGGCCACGTCATCAGCAGCGGGCACCACCGTTACTTCACCCGCCGCGACGGCCAACTGCTCAGCGCCGTCTACCCGTTCGTGGCGGAGCCGGTCGCCCCGTTCGAGATCGAGTCGGTCGAGTTCCTCGAGCCCGGCCACCCGATGTACGCGCTACGACCGGCGAACCCGCTGACCATCGGTTTCGGCTACTACTCGCCGCGCTCCTCGTTCGCCTACCCCGGCGGGCTGAGCGTGTACCCCGGCGGGAGCAGCCCGCCGCTGCCGCCGGTCCGGTCGGTTCACCAGGTGCCGGCCAACCTGGCCCGCAGCGGCCGGCCGTCCGGGTCGTAGACCAGCCGGTACACCGGCAGCGCCCAGGCGCGGGTGTACCAGGGCAGTCGTTCGGGGCGGTGCGGGCGTAGCCGACCGGGTGGACGGTCGCCGACCTGGCCGCCGTCGTACCACCGTTGCAGCGCGTCGGCAGCGGCCGTGACGGCCGCGACGGCGTCCGTCGGGTCGAGCAGGTCGGCGTCGTCCGCACCGGCCGGGTCACGGTCCAGGTGCTCGCGCCAGAGCCGCAGCCGCAACTCCCGGGCGAAGGCCCGCGCCCCATCGCCCTGCCCGCCCGGATCGGTGGGCTCCCGCTGGTCTCGGGTGTCGTCGAGCACCGCACAGGACAACTCGCTGTCGTGCGTCCAGGAGCGGCGGTTGAAGTTGTCGCTGCCCACGCTGGCCCAGACGTCGTCCACCACGCAGACCTTCGCGTGCACGTAGACCGGGCCGCCGGCGTGGTTCTCCACGTCGAACACGTGCACCCGGTCCGGCGCGGCCTGCTCGCACAGCGACAGCGCCTGCTCACGGCCGACCATGTTCGGAGGCAGCGCGAGTCTGCCGTCCACGTCCGGGTGGCGGGGCACCACGGCGATCAGGTGCAGCTCCGGGTTGTCCCGCAGGGCGTGCGCGAACAGGTCGGCCACCTCACTCGACCAGAGGTACTGGTCCTCCAGGTAGATGAGCCGGCGGGCGCGGCGTACCGCCTTGGTGTAGCCCCGGGCCACCGTCCGCTCGCCGTCCGGCGCGAAGGAGTAGCGCGGCCGGACGGCGGGGTAGGTGCGCAGCACCTGGATCTGGTGCGGGCCGAGAGCCGGCGGGTCCGCCGGCTGCTCGGGCAGCGGATCCGGGCGCAGGTCGGCACCGCGTAGCCGGTCCCGCAGGTAGGCCATCGGGTTCTCCGAGTCCAGCGGCATCGGGTCGGTCCACCGCTCCCGGAACAGGGTGTCCAGCGCGCCGACGACCGGACCGCGCAGCGCGAGCTGCACGTCGTGCCAGGGCGGGTTGGGGCCGTACCGGGGAGACATCTGCACCGGTTGCGGATCGCCGCGGTGCGCGGCGTCGTCACGCCGGCTGTGGCACAGGTCGATTCCCCCGGCGAAGGCGATGTCCCGTTCCGGGGCGTTCGGATGCCGCAGCACGACCAGCTTCTGGTGGTGCGAGCCGCCACGGCGGACCCGCTGGTCGAGCAGCACCTCCCCGCCGGCCGCGGAGATCGTCTCGCTGAGGTCGCGGTTCTCCGCCTCGCTGTAGGCCAGGGCGTCGAGGTGGGAGCGCCAGATCAGTCCCTTGACCACCACTCCGCGCTGCGCGGCCTGGGCGAAGAGCTGGGCCACGGTCGGGCCGTCCGGACGCAGCCGCTGGTCCGGGTCACCGCGCCAGTCGGTGAAGAAGAGATGGTCGCCGGCCGTGAGCGACTGCACCTCGTCGACCAGCCGGTCGAAGTACGCCGCACCGTGAATCAGTGGCTCGGCGAGGTTTCCGGTCGTCCAGACGGGTAACCCAGAGACCGGGTTGGCCCGTTCCTGTGCGGTGAGGAACCAGTCCTGCAACGGCAACGTCCAGCCCCCCGGAGGTCGGCAACGTCCTCACGGTAGGACCACCGACGCGGGTCCGCACGCCAGAGCCGGCTGAACGACGAGCCGGGATCCACCCGAAACGACGCGACACCACCGAGGAGGCCACACCATGCCCCGCGAGACGACGAACCCCGTGACCGAATACCGCGAGCCGGCGGTGGAGAGCGAACGGGGGGCGTTGGTAGCGGTGTTGCTCATGGTGATTCTCGGGGTCGCTGGGATATTCGCCGTCTCCTGAGGTCGGCGCCGGCGCCCCGCGGTGAACGGGGCGCCGGCGCCGACCTCAGCGGTTGACCGCGGTCAGGGCCGGGCGCCCTGACCGCCGGTGTGCGGCAGCCGCTCGGTCGGGATCACGCCGAGCCGACCGGCCTGGTAGTCCTCGAACGCCTGGATCAGCTCGTCGCGGGTGTTCATCACGAACGGGCCGTACTGCGCCACCGGCTCGCGGATCGGCTGGCCGCCCATGATGTAGAGGTCCAGTGCGGAGGTGTTGCTGTCCTGCGTGGGGTTCGCGCTGAAGCGCAGCGCGTCGCCGGGACCGTGCACCGCGAGCTGACCGGTCCGTACCGGCCGCCGGTCGGCGCCGACGGTGCCGCGCCCACCGAGCACGTACACCAGGGCGTTGAACTCCGGCTGCCAGGGCAGGTCGACCTGCGCTCCCGGCTGGACGGTGACGTGCGTGATGGTGATCGGGGTGAAGGTGGAACCCGGGCCGCGGTGCCCGGCCACCTCACCGGCGATGACCCGGATCAGCGCGCCGCCGTCGGGCGTCGTGAGCAGCGCCGACTCCCGGCCCCGGATGTCCTGGTAGCGGGGCGGGTTCATCTTGGCGGCGCGGGGCAGGTTGACCCAGAGCTGGGTGCCGTGGAAGAGCCCACCGCTGGTCACCAGGTGCTCCGGCGGGGCCTCGATGTGCAGCAGGCCGCTGCCGGCGGTCATCCACTGGGTGTCGCCGTCGGTGATGGTGCCGCCGCCACCCTGCGAGTCCTGGTGGTCGAAGATGCCGTCGATGATGTACGTGACGGTCTCGAAGCCGCGGTGCGGGTGCCACGGAGTGCCCTTCGGCTCGCCCGGCGCGTAGTCCACCTCACCCATCTGGTCGAGGTGGATGAACGGGTCCAGGTCGGTCGTCGACACACCGGCGAAGGCCCGGCGGACCGGGAAACCCTCACCCTCGAAGCCGCTGGGCGCGGTGGTCACGGTGCGGACCGGGCGGATCCTGGTGGACTCGTCGAGCCGGGGCAGGCGGGGCAGGACGAGGACGTTCTCAACGGTGATCGCGGGCATCGGGGGCTCCTAGTTCGTGGCGTGGGTGGTCGAGGTCGCCCGGGCCGCCCGCAGGCGGTTGCCGAGCCGGTCGAAGACCCGGGTGAGGCAGGCGACCTCGGCGTCGTCGAGGTCGTCCATCAGGTGGGTACGCACCGACGCCAGATGGTGGGGTGCGGCTTCGGAGAGGGCGAGCAGGCCGGCGGCGGTGAGCACGGCCTCGCTGCCCCGTCGGTCCTGCGGGCAGGCCTCCTTGCTGACCAGGCCGCGGCGCTGCATGGAGGTGATCTGGTACGTCAGCCGGCTGGGTGAGAAGACCAGTCGGCCGGCCAGCTCGCCCATCCGTAGCCGCTGCCCGGGTGCCTCGGAGAGCAGGACCAGCACGTGGTAGTCGGCGAAGCTGAGGTCGCTGTCGGCCCGCAGGTCCTCTTCCAGCTGGGTGTAGAGACGCTGGCTGGCCTCGATATAGGCGCGCCAGGCGGCGGCTCGGGCGCTGTCCAGGTTCTCGGTCACGCTGACGACGATAGCACTCTTTCAAAGTTTAACTAGTAGCTCCGAGCGTCGCGTGGATCACGTCGATGGGCCGACGAGGCCGCTTCGTGCAGCTTTGAAATAACCGGGCGGTAATCCGGCGGCGGGCCGGGCGGACGATGTGCCAGACTCTGCCCTCGTGGAACAGGTGGAACACGTGGAGCTCGTCGCCGCCGACCTGTTGCTGCGCCCCTGGCGCGACGCGGACGCCCCGGCAGTCCGTGGCGCCCTGCGCGACCCGGACATCGCCCGGTGGAACCCGCAGTCCGACGGCCCGGTCGACGACGAGTTCGCCCTGCTCTGGGTCCGCCGCCGGGCCGACTGGTCCGCCGGTGACCACGTCTCGCTGGCGGTCACCGACGTGGCCGGCGGTGAGCTGCTGGGCTCGGTGTCCCTGCACCACATCCACCACGGCGACGCGTCCATCGGCTACTGGACGATGCCTGCGGCGCGCGGGCGCGGGGTGGCGGTCCGCGCCGTCGTCCGGCTCACCGACTGGGCGTTCACCGACCTGCGGCTGCACCGGGTGGAGTTGTGCCACGCGGTGGCCAACCGGGCGTCCTGCCGGGTGGCGGACCGGGCCGGCTACCCCGTCGAGGGGACGCTGCGCGAGTCGTACCAGTACGGCGACGGCCGCCGCCACGACGAGCACCTGCACGCCCGCCTGGCCACCGACCGCTGATCCAGACGGCCGTCACTCGACGACCCTGCGCAGGAAGGCGTCGAGGGTGACCCGCGTTCGGGTGATCTTCTCCTCCACGGTGATGGTCTCGTCCAGGCGGCGCCCGGCGTGCTTCCTGCCCCGCAGGTAGAGCGAGCAGGCCAGGTCGGAGCAGATGTACACGCCCACCGAGTTGCCCTGCCGGCCGTCCCGGCCGGCCTTGCGGGCGGTCATCAGCGAGACGCCGTCCCCGGTGTGCGTGGTCAGGCACAGCGAGCACATGCTGCGCCGGACGCGCGCGGCCTGCGGGGCCACCCGTAGCGCCACCCCCACCAGCCCGTTGTCGGCCTCGGCGACCAGGTAGGCCCGCTGCGTGGCGGCCGGGTCCCGCCAGCCGAAGAAGTCCAGGTCGTCCCATGGCCGCGCGTCAAGATCGGTCGGTACGGCCAGCCGCTTCGCCTCGCCCTGGGTGCAGTTGACGAAGGACGCGCGGATGGCGCGCTCGGTTATATCCAGCATAGGTAGTAGCCTAGCTCTCCTAGGCAAACGAATAAGACGACTAGGTTTGAGGGTGGTGCATGGCACGGGCCGGGGTGACCGCCGAACGCCTGACCCGGGCGGCGGCGGAGCTGGCCGACGAGGTCGGCCTGGAGAACGTGACCGTCGCGGCGCTCGCCCGCCACTTCGGCGTGAAGGACGCGAGCCTGTACTTCCACATCAGGAACGGCCAGGAGCTGCGGGTGCGGGTGGCGCTGCTGGCCCTCGCGGAACTCGCGGACCGGGTCGCCGTCGCGCTCGCCGGTCGCGCCGGCAAGGACGCGCTGGTGGCCTTCGCCAACGCCTACCGGGACTACGCCACCGAGCATCCGGGCCGGTACGCGGCCATGCAGATCGACCTCGACCCGGAGACGGCGGCGGCGAGCGCCGGCGTCCGGCACGCGGAGATGACGCGGGCGATCCTGCGCGGCTACCGGCTGTCCGAGCCCGACCAGACGGACGCGGTACGGATGATGCACAGCACGTTCCACGGGTTCGTGAGCCTGGAGAAGACCGGCGGATTCCGCCACACCCCCCGGACGACCGACGCCTCCTGGTCCCGAACCCTGGACGCCCTCGACGCGCTCCTGCGCAACTGGCCGCCCACCGCGAGCACCGATGCGGACACCGCTCGGTGACCGACGGCGACCGCCTAGGCTCGACGACGTGGATGATCTGGAACTGGCCGACTGGCGGGAGCGGGTAGCCCGGCTGTACCTGTCCGACGTCGACCTGGCCGGCTTCCGCGCCGGGCGCGACGAGCTCTTCGCCACCCACCCGCAGAGCCCGATCCCGCCGGCGGAGCGAGCCGGCTTCCCCGGGGTGCGGTACTTCCCGCCCGACCCGGCCGCCGTGGTGGAAGCGCCCCTGCACCCGGCCAGCGGTGAGCTGCGGGTGGACACCGGGGGCCCGGACGGGGTGGTCGCGTACCGGCGGGTCGCGGTGGCCGAGACGCCGTGGGGGCCGTTGACCCTGTGGTGGATCGAGGCGTACGGGGGCGGGTTGTTCGTGCCGCTGCGCGACGGCACCTGCGGCCAGGAGACCTACGGCGGGGGCCGGTACCTCACCGACACGGTGAAGGGCACCTTCGGCCGGGGCGTCGAGCTGCTGCCCGGCGACCGGGTGCGGCTGGACGCCAACTATCTCTACAACCCGAGCTGCGCCTACGACGACCGCTGGGCCTGCCCACTGGCGCCGCCGGAGAACCGGGTCGACGTGCCGCTGCGGGCCGGCGAGCTGGCGTACCACGGCTGAACGGCCGCCCCGGCCTGCTGCCGGGACGGCCGGTCGAAGCGCGGTCAGCCGGCGTTCGTGGCCGAGTCGGACGTCCGCATCCGACCCAGCAACTGCCGGGCCTGGTCAGCGAACTGCGCGTCGACGATCACCGCGTACTGGCCGGCGCGTAGTGAGCTGGCCGAGGTGAAGTCCCGCTGACCGCCGGTCATCGCGTGCGCGACCGCGCCGAACACGGCACCCCAGATGGCGCCGATGACCAGCCCGACGACGATCACCGCCAGCCAGTTGCCGACCGTGAAGATGCCGAACAGCAGGCCGATGAAGAGCCCGAACCAGGCGCCGGTGCCGGCGCCGAGCAGGGCGGAGCGGCCGGTGGTCATCCGCCCGAGCACCGTCTCCACCAGCGTGAGGTTGGTGCCGACGATCGCGCTGTGCTCCACCGGGAAGCGGTTGTCGGCGAGATAGTCGACGACGCGCTGCGCGGCCGGATAGTCCGGATACGAGCCGATCGTCACGGTGGGTGGGCCCATTTCCGGCCCGTGCCCGTCACCGGACGGTGCCGACGGGCGGCCGGCCGGGCCGGACGGAAGCAGATCGCCACCCTGTGTGCCGGGCCGCCAGGCGGCGGCCGGCCCCGAAGCTGAGGTCATGAGCATCCTCCCTCGTCAAGCCGTCCGGGTTCCCGCCCGCGCCCTCCGATAACGCCGGCAACCACGGTGGATGGCGCCCCGCCCGGAAGGAATGCCCCGACGCGCCCCTGAGCCTGACCTGACCGAGCCCGGGGGATCGGGGGACAATGCCGGGATGCGGCTGGTGCTCACGGCGGACACCCACCTACCGAAGCGGGCCCGGGACCTGCCCGAGCCGCTCTGGGCGGCGATCGAGGCGGCGGACGTGGTGCTGCACGCCGGCGACTGGGTGGACGAGTCGCTGCTCGACGCGATGACCGCGCGCTCGCGCCGGCTGGTCGGCGTGTACGGCAACAACGACGGCCCGGCGCTGCGCGCCCGGCTGCCGGAGGTGGCGCGGGTCGACCTCGACGGCCTGCGGGTCGCCGTGGTGCACGAGACCGGGCCCCGGACAGGTCGCGAGCAGCGGAGCGCCGCCCGCTTCCCCGACGTCGACCTGCTGGTCTTCGGGCACTCGCACATCCCTTGGGACACCGAAGCCCCCGGCGGGCTGCGCCTGCTGAACCCCGGCTCACCCACCGACCGCCGCTCGCAGCCCCACGCCACCTACCTCACGGCCGAGGTGAGCGCCGGCCGCCTGGCCCGGGTCGAGCTGCACCGGCTGCCCCGCCGCTGACCCCGGGTGTCACTGGCCCCGGCCGGTCTCGGCCTGGAGCTCGTCGATCCGCTTGGACGCCTCGGCCTTGGTGAGGTCGTCCGGTAGCTCCGCGTCCGCCTCCCGGGCGAGAGTGGCCAGGTAGGACTCCTGGGCCGCGGTGGGCCGCTCGTCGCCGGTGACCCACTCGTCCGGGTCCTTGATCGCGCCGCGCGGGTCGGCCTGCTCGTTGGTGCGGTCCGTCATCGTCATCACCCTTTCTTCGAACAGGTGTGCCAGTACCCGGATCTTCGCGGGTTCATGCCTGCCCGGCGCGTCCGCCGGCACCTACGATCACCGGGTGAGCGTGGACCGGTCGGGTGTCGTGGTGGTCGGTGCGGGCATCGCCGGGGTGGCCTGTGCGGTGGAGTTGGCCGCGGCCGGGGTGCCGGTGCAGGTCTGGGAGCGGGGGCACGTCCGTGGTGGCCGGATGGCCAGCAAACGCTTCGACGGCCGTCCCGCGGACATCGGCGCCGCCTACTTCACCGCCAGCGACCCCGACTTCGCCGCGCTGGTCGAGCAGTGGCGCGCCGCCGGCCTGGTCCGCGAATGGACCGACACCTTCCAGGCGTACGACCGGGACGGGCGCCGGGACGTGCCCGGCCCGATGCGGTTCGCCGCGCCGCGCGGGCTGCGCTCAGTGGTCGAACACCTGGCCGGCGCGGTGCCGGTGACCGTCGACCGGTTGGTGCTCACCGTGGAACCCGGGCCCGCCGTGGACGGCCAGCCGTGTGCCGCGGTGGCGCTGGCCATGCCGGGCCCGCAGGCCGCCCTGCTGCTCGACCCGACCCTGGTCGACGCCACCCGGGTCGTGCAGGCGCAGCGCTGGTCGCCGTCGCTGGCCGCGGTGCTGCGGTTCCCGGCCCGGCGCTGGCCGGACTTCCGGGGCGCGTTCGTCAACGACCACCCGGTGCTCGGCCTGGTCTGCGACGACGGCGACCGGCGGGGCGACGGCGCGCCGGTGCTGGTCGCGCACACCGTGCCCGAGTTCGCCGCCGGCCACCTGGCGCAGCCGACCGGGGCCGGCCCGGCGATCGAACAGGCCGTCCGGGACCTGCTGGGGTTGCCCGAGGCGGCGGCCGACGTGCACGTGCACCGCTGGACGTACGCGAAACCCACCACCAACCCGGGCGGCGGCGACACCCATCACCTGGACTCCGACGGGATCGGCCTGGCCGGCGACGCGTTCGGCACACCCCGGGTGCAGAGCGCCTGGCGCTCCGGTCGCGACCTCGGCCGCGCCCTGGCGGCCCGCCTCACCTGACGTCTCCGGTCCCGGGTGACCGCCGGGCCCGTGGCCGATCGGCGGGCCCGTGCTCAGGCGCGCCCGGCGACGGGCTCGGCGGGAGCGTCCCGTTCGGCCGGGTCGCTGGTCCGCTCGCCCTTGCCGTCCAGCAACTGCATGACCGGGGTTGCCGCGATGCCGTGCACCACCACCGAGACGAGCACCACCAGCCCGACCGTGGCCCAGAGCACCTCCGCCTGCGGGAAGTCGGCCTTGGTGGTGGCGTACGCCAGGTAGTAGAACGAGCCCACCCCGCGGATGCCGAACAACGAGATCACCCAGTGCTCGGCCGGCCGGCCCGGTGCGCCCCGCAGCGACAACCAGCCGACCAGCGGCCGCACCAGGAACACCAGCGCCACCCCGACGGCCGCCGCCGGCCAGGTCAACGGAGCGAGCAGGCCGCCGACGATCGCGCCGCCGAGCAGCAGCAAGAGCACCAGGGTGAGCAGCCGTTCGATCTGCTCGGCGAAGTCGTGCAGCACCGAGTGGAACTCGTGGGTCCGCTCGGCGGCCCGGATCGCGCGGGCGGCCATGAACACCGCCAGGAAGCCGTACCCGCCGACGACCTCCACCAGCCCGTACGCCAGGAAGGTGGCGGCCAGCGCCAGGAAACCCTCCGCGTGCCGGGCCAGCCGCAGGTGGCTGGGCGCCCGGAAGAACAGTTTGCCGAGCAGCCAGCCGATGAGCAGGCCCCCGCCGACCCCGACACCCACCTTCCACAGCACGTCCACGGCGAGCCAGTCGGCCAGCCAGTCGCGCGGGGCGAGGCTGGTCGACGCGATGGCGATGGCCGCGTAGACGAACGGGAACGCCAGCCCGTCGTTGAGGCCGGCCTCGGAGGTCAACGCGAAGCGGACCTCGTCCTCGGAGTCCTCCACGTCCGTCGGCTCGCCGACCTGCACGTCGGCGGCGAGCACCGGATCGGTCGGAGCCAGCGCGGCGCCCAGCAGCAGGGCGGCCGCGGGCACCAGCCCGGCCCACCACCAGCCGAGCAGCGCCACCGCCGCGATGCACAGCGGCATCGCGATGACCAGCAGACGCCAGGTGGACGACCACCGGGCCCAGCTCAACGGTCGGTCGATCTTGAGCCCGGCGCCCATCAGGGCGACGATCACCCCGATCTCGGTCAGGTGGGTGGCCAGCTCCGGGTGCGCCAGCGGGTCCGGTGTCGGCAGCCCGACCGGCAGCAGGAAGACCAGCATCCCGAGGGCGAGGAAGGCGATCGGCATGGACAGCGGTCGCCGCTCCAGCACCCGGGGCAGGATGCCTGCGAGCAGGGCGCCCAAGCCCACCAGCGCGAACGCCACGTCTACCGGCTCCACCGTGCCACCCTCCCGGCCGCGCCCACGAGGTGCGGGCAGGTGGTGACAGACCATGCCCCGCGAGTCGTACCCCTAAGCCTGCCGGGCGAGGGCGATCCTCAGCGCGGACGGGTGACCGGCGAATCGTCCAGAGTGGCCAGGAGCGCCGCCGGGTCGTCGTACACCGCCACCGCGCCCGCGCCGGCCAGCTCACCCCGGCTCGTGCCGCCGCAGGTCAACCCGACGCAGGGGATGTCCAGCTTGCCGGCCGCCGCGACGTCCCAGACGGAGTCGCCGACGAAGATCGACCGCTCGGCGGCCAGGCCGGACTGCTCCAGCGCGGCGACCAGGATGTCCGGCGCCGGCTTGCTCTGCTCGGCGTCCGCCGAGGAGGTGACCGTGTCGACCACGTCGTCGGCGTCCAGCGCCCGGCGCAGCGCGCCGACCTCGTGCTCCGAGGCGGAGGTGGCGAGCACCACCCGCAGCCCCCGCTCGGCGCAGGCACGCAACAGGTCCGCCGCCCCGGGTAGCGGCGTGAGCCGTTCCCAGTACTCGGCGTACAGGGTGTCGTGTGCGTCGCGCAGCTTCCCGTCGTCGTCGTGGTCCCGCTCCGGGCCGAGCAGGTGATCCAGGAGCTTGTCCGCGCCCATCCCGATCGACCGGTGCACGGTCGCCATCGGCACCGGCCGATCGGACTGGCGCAGTGCCTCCCACCAGCTGACGGTGTGCAGGTAGGTGGTGTCGACGAGGGTGCCGTCGACGTCGAAGAGGACCCCGGTGGGCCGGTCGGTGCGCATGAGGGTCCTCCTACCCGCTCACGGTCCGGCTGACCCATCCGGGCCGGGTTGCCCGGCCGGTGTCAGCGGCGCTCCGCCGGCGGGATGAGGATCTCGAACCAGACGGTGGAGCCCCGGACCGTCGGGTCGGTGCCCCACGCGTCGCTGAGCTGCTCGATCAGGCCGAGCCCCCGCCCGCGACTGCTCAACGTGTCGGTGCGGGCCCGGGTCACGGTGCCCCGGGTGCCGGAGTCGGCGACCGAGACCAGCAGCCGCTCGGGGCTGAGGTCGATCTCCACCCGGGCGGCCGTGCCGGCGTGCAGCAACGCGTTGGTGGTCAACTCGCTGGTGCACAGCACCGCCGCGCCGATCACGGCCTCGGGCACCTGCCACTCGGTGAGCTGGCCGGTCATCCAGTGCCGTACCCGGCTGGGGGCGGTCGGCTCCGCCGGCACCTCCATGCTCGCCGAACGGCTCGGCATGAGCGCGTGCTCGACCGCCAGCACGGCAACGTCGTCCTCGGTGCCGCCGGGCACCGCGGCGGTGGCCACCGCGCAGAGCGCGCGGGGATCGCTGCTGCCGGCCTTGGCGACCGCGTCGCCGAGGGTGTCCAGCCCGGCGGTGAGGCTCTGCCGGCGGCGCTCCACCACGCCGTCGCTGAACAGCAGCAGGGTGTCGCCGGGGCGGAACGCCACGGTGGTGGTGGCCGGCCGGCCACCGAGCCCGAGCGGGGGACCGGCCGGAACCTCCAGGTACTCGGCGTGTGGGCGACCGTCCGGGGCGCAGCGGCGGATCAACGGCGCGGGGTGACCGGCGCTGGCCAGGGTCAGCTCCTGCCGTTCCGCGTCGACCACCCCGAACACCACGGTGACGAAGAGTTCGTGCGTGCCGGCCTCCGCGCCCAGGCTGGTCACCAGCCGGTCCAGCCCGGCCAGCACCGCGTCCGGCGCCGGGTCGGCCAGGGCCAGCGCACGCAGCGCCGCGCGGACCTGCCCCATCCGGGCGGCCGCCTGTACGTCGTGTCCGGCGACGTCGCCCAGCACGACACCGAGCCCGCCGGTGGGTAGCAGGAACGCGTCGTAGAAGTCCCCGCCCGCCGCGTTGCCGTCCACGCCCGGGTCGTAACGGGCGGCGATGCGCAGTCGGGGCAGGTCCGGCAGGGTCTCCGGCAGCATGCTGCGTTGCAGCAACTGGGCCGTGCCGTGCTGGGTCTCGAACCGGCGGGCCCGCTCCGCCGCCTGGCCGATCAGCTCGGCCGAGGCGGCCAGCAGCGCCCGCTCGGCGGCCGACCAGGTGTGCGGCACCTGGTAGCCGACCGCCAGCCCGCCGCGGACCACCGAGGTGCCCAGCGGCAACGCGGCCAGCGAGCGGACCTTCTGGTCGTGGCGGTCCACCGCGGTCTCCCGCAGCGGCTGGTCGTCGCGGGCGAACGACGGCGCGCCGGAGCGGGCGGCCTGCACCACCGGCGCCGACCAGTCCGCGGGGATGCGCCGCCAGAGCGGTGGCAGGCGCTCGTCGGCCTCGTCCATCAACTCACCGCGCACCCGCCGCACCATCCGCCATCCGCCGCCGCCCTCGTCGACCGCGAACGCGACCTGGTCGGCGTCGAACGTGGTGATCGCGTACCGGAGTGCCACCCGGGCCACGTCGTCGAGGGTGAGGGTGCCGGCGAGCGCGGCGGCGACGTCGCTGAGGCTCTGCAACTGCTCGGTGACGTGGGTGGTTTCGGCGGCCACCGTCAACATCCCGACGATCTGTCCCGTGGTGTCGCGGACGGGGGAGTAGCTCCGCGTGAAGACGGCCTGCTCGGCGACGCCGGAGCGGCCCCGGACCATCGGGAGGGTGCTCTCCTTCTCCAGGAACGGCTCGCCCTGCCGGTACGCGCGCTCGATCACCTCGCCGACACCGGGCAGCGCCCAGATCTCGGCGTACACCTCGGCGGACGGGCGGCCGAGGGCCGCGGGGTGCTTGCTGCCCAGCAGCTCGGCGTAGCCGTCGTTGTAGAGCAGGACGAGGTCGTCGCCGTACGCCAGCGCCATCGGCATCGGGGACGCGAGGATCAGGTCGACCACGGCCCGGATCGCCGGGTCCCACCGCTCGGGTGGGCCGAGCGAGGTGCCGGCCCAGTCGTGGGCGAGGACGGCGGCAGCGCCGGGCCGGGTGGACGCCCCCGGGACCGGAGTTGCTGGCGTCGGGACCCGCCCGACCGTTCCTGGCATGTGTCGCAGCCTAGCCGGCCGGCCGGCCACAGCATCCGATCATGGCCGTGGGCCGACGCCGGCCCCGGCGCGTCGGACGTTCGGGCAGTTCACGGCCCCTCTCCGGCGGCTTGTCGGAAAAAACGCGGCGAGCCGCGCGGACTGTCGCACGGGTGGCCGGGTATGCGCCCGGCGGAGTCCATGCGACAGGAGGGACATCATGCTGAAAACCCTCGCGGTCCGGCAGGCCGACATCGGTGACGCCATCGCCGACACCTGGAGGTCGGTGCTGCTCTTCATCCCGAAGGCCGTGGCCTTCATCGTGATCCTCGTGGTCGGCTGGCTCATCGCCAGAGCGGTCCTGAAGATCGTGGACACGGTGCTGGAACGGGTGCACTTCGACGAGGCGGTCGAACGCGGCGGCATCAAACGGGCACTGGAGAGAACGAAGTACGACGCGAGCGACATCCTCGCCAGACTGGCGTACTACGCGGTACTGCTGTTCACGCTGCAGTTCGCGTTCGGAGTCTGGGGACCCAACGCGATCAGTGACCTGATCAGCGGCGTGGTGGCCTGGCTGCCGCGGGCGTTTGTGGCGATCATCATCGTGGTCGTGGCGGCCGCGATCGCGAACGCCGCCCGGGATCTGGTCACCGGGGCGCTGGGCGGGCTCTCGTACGGCAAGGTTCTGGGAGACGTGACGGCGATCTTCATCATCGCGCTCGGCGTGATCGCCGCGCTGAACCAGGTGGGCATCGCCACCACGGTGACGACGCCGGTGCTGATCGCGGTGCTCGCCACGGTGGCCGGCATCCTGATCATCGGTGTCGGTGGTGGTCTGGTGCGGCCCATGCAGAACCGATGGGAACGCTGGCTGAACCGGGCGGCCGAGGAGGCTCGCGCGGTGCAGGAGAACCGGCGGGCGAGCACGGCCGGTCGCGGCGACGTGGAGCGGCAGATGGCCGACCGTGGGGGCGAACGCACCCAGGCCATGCCCCGGGTCGACGAGCAGGCGGCACAGAACCGCCCGTAGGAACGGCACAACCGGTGGGGAGGGTGTTCCGCGCGCGGCGCGGGCGCCCTCCCCGCGCGCTACCGGTCGCCCGCTGCGCCGAAGCCGGCGCCCGTGGCGCGGCCGTTGGCGGTCAGGACCGGTCGAGGGCGCGCGCCAGCGCGCAGACCGCGACCAGCCGGGTGAGCAGCCACTCCGGCTCGCTCCAGTCCACCGGGCCGATCGGCGGCGCCCACCCGTGCTCCAGGGCGGCCGCGCGGACCCCCTCGGCGTAGCCGGCGAGCGCCGCGGCGGTCAGCGGGCGGCGGTCCCCGTCGAGGCTGTCCCGCACGGCGGCCGCGTGCTGGTCGACCATGGCCAGCAGCCCGGGTCGCGCGGCGGCGGCGGCGAGCCCGGCGGTCCCCACGGAGACGGTGAGAGCGGCCAGGCTGGACCGCGCCGAGTCGACGGCGGTACGGGAGGCGACCCGGTTGAACGGCACACGCATGGTGACCGAGGCTAGCCGACCGGTGATCGCGTCGACCTCGGCCGCTCGGCGGCTGTCGGGTGCGCCACTGGACGACTCCGGGCTGTCCGCGAGGGTTGATCCGGCACAGACGGGGCAGCAGGAGTGCCAGGGCACACGGCGGCACAGAGCACGGAGGAACGGATGGGACAGCAGGCGGACGGGCCGGACGAGCAGCACCGCCGGCCGGCCGGGGTGAGTGACGCCACCGTCGCCGCGCTCGGCAAGCTCAGCGAGGCGCTGGAGTGCGTCGAGCGGGTGCGGGGACACCTCTACTCGCTGCACCAACTGATCGGGCACGCCGACCTGATGCTCGACGACGCGGTGGAGCAGTTCCGCGCCGCCGGGCATCCGCAGCTGGCCGACCGCATCGACACCGAGCTGCTGGGCCGGAACGTGATCGCCGGCCGGTGGACGTTCCAGATCGTCGAGGACTTCGACGACGGCTACTACGCCCTGTTCCGGGAGCTGGACCGGCAGGCCCGCGAGGAGCTGGTCGGTGGGCGGCGCCACCTGTACGAGGCGGAGATGAAGGAGCGGCGCCGCAGCCGGGGCCGGCCGGGACACGAGGCCCGGCCGGGCAGCGAGAGCTAGTCGCCGGTCGCGTCGGCCGGGCGCCGCCGGGCCGCGTCGTCGGCGATGATCACGGTGGCGACCATCAGCGCGACGCAGAGGCTGAACAGCCAGGACTCGTCGGAGACGAGCCAGGCGGAGACGGGCGCCTGCAGCGCGGCGAGCAGGAAGCCGAGCCAGGCGAGCCGGCGTTGACGCGTGGAGAGGATTCCGGAGCCTTGATGCATCCCGAAATTCTTACGCGAACTGCTCGCTCTGCCGTCCTCCGATCGGCCGATTCTGGATGAGCTGTCCGTTTTCTCGACCTTACGGACAGCACTTCTTGCCGCCGTGAGCGACCGCCCGCGGCTGGCGGTAGGGTGCCACTGCGGCAGGATGGTGTCCCGTGCCCACCCCGCCCGCGCCACCCCGCGCCTCGCTGCTCCTGCTGGCGTATCTCGCCTTCGTCAGTCTCGGCCTGCCGGACAGCCTGCTCGGGGTCGGCTGGCCCTCCATCAGCGGCGACTTCGGCGTACCGACCGAGGCGGTCGGCCTGCTGCTCACCGCGGGCACCGTCGGCTACCTCACCTCCAGCGTCCTGGCCGGGTTCACGCTGGCCCGGGTGGGGGTGGGCGCGCTGGTCGCCGGCAGCACGCTGCTGGCCAGCCTGGCGCTGATCGGGTATGCCGTGAGCCCCGGGCTGGCCGTCGTGGTGGGCTGCGCGCTGCTGCTCGGGCTGGGCTCCGGCGCGATCGACTCCGGGCTCAACGCGTACGCCGCCGGGGCCTTCGGCCCGCGTCACATGAACTGGTTGCACGCCTTCTTCGGGCTGGGTGTGGCGATCGGTCCGCTGATCATGACGGGGGTGCTGAGCGCGGGGCTGGCCTGGCGGTGGGGGTACGGCATCGTGGCCGCCGCCCAGCTCGCCCTCGCCGCCGCGTTCGCGCTCACCGTGCGGGCCTGGCAGCGCGTTCCGGCCCCCGAGCCCGGTGCCGCACCCGCACCACGGGCGGTTCAGGTGCCGATCTCGGCCACGCTGCGGCTGCCCGCGGTCTGGTCGGGGGCGCTCGCCTTCGCGCTGTACGTGGCCATCGAGGTGTCCGCCGGGCTGTGGGCGTTCCTGCTCCTGACCGAGGGGCGCGGGCTGAGCGCCGCGGTGGCCGGTGGCTGCGTCTCCGCGTACTGGGGGAGCCTCTTCGTCGGCCGGGTGGTGCAGGGCGTGGTGGCCGAGCGGCTGGGGGCCCGACTGGTGCTGCGCGGCAGCCTCACCGGGATGGCCGCCGGCGCGGCGCTGATCGCCGTACCCGGGTCGGCCGTGCTGGCCGTGCTCGGCCTGGTCGTGGTCGGTTTCGCCGCCGCGCCGGTGTTCCCGCTGCTCACCCTCACCACCGCGGACCGCGTCGGTGCGGCGCACGCGGACCGGGCCATCGGGCTCCAGATCGGCGCCGCCGGCGTCGGTGCGGCGCTCGTTCCGGCCGGGCTCGGCGTGCTGATCGGCGCCACGTCGGTGCAGGTGCTCGGCACCGCTCTGGTGGTGCTGGCACTGGCGCTGATCGGACTGTACGAGCTGGGCGCCCGCCGGCCCGGCCCGCAACAGCCCGTGCCCGGCGCGCCCGTGGGAGCCGCGTCCGTGCCTGCCGCGGCCGGGCCGGACCAGCCCGGGGTCGCCGCCACCTGATCGGACCGCTCGGCCGCAGGTGCGGCCCGGGACATCCCGTTCAGCCGTTGTCCGGTCCGGTCCTGCCGGTGGTGGACGGCCGGTAGGCGCGGTCCGGGTCGGTCGGCTCCCGGCCGGCGCCCCTGGCCTGACCGCCGCGGTCCGCTGCCGCCGGTCCGTGCCCGAAAGCGGCCTCCTCGCCGGCGTCGTTGCCGGTCACGTCGTCGGCCTGCCCGTCGATGCTGGAGCCCGCCACGGCGCGTTCCAGTTCCTCCAGCGGAATCCGTTCCTCGTCGCGCCACACCCTGTTGTCGTCCGTCATGTCATCAGCGGTACCCGGGCGTGATGATCGCAAACGGTGGCGGCCGGCCCGGGAGACGGCGATGGCCGCCGGAGGACTCCGGCGGCCATCGGACATCCGTGCCGAGGGTCACGGCTGCGGGCGGTCGACCTTGCCACGCCAGGCGCCGGTCTCCTGACCGCGCCGCTCGATGTAGGTCTTGAACCGCTCCAGGTCGCCCTTGGCCCGCCGGTCGACGATGCCGAGCTTGTCACCGGCCTGCTCGACCACTCCGTGCGGCTCGAACTCGAGCTGGAGGGTGACCCGGGTCTTGTCCTGGTCCAGCCGGTGGAAGGTCACCACGCCGGCCTGCTGGGTGCCGCCGGTGGAACGCCAGGCGACCCGCTCGTCGGGCAGCTGCTCGGTGATCTCGGCGTCGAACTCGCGCTTCACCCCGCCGATGTCCACGGTCCAGTGGGTCATCGTGTCGGAGAGCTGCCGGACCTCCTGCACGCCCTCCATGAACTCGGGGAACTCCTCGAACTGCGTCCACTGGTCGTACGCGGTGCGAACCGGTACGGAAACGTCGACATGTTCGGTAACGCCACTCATCAGGGAACCTCCTTCGTCCTCGGGTGATCGTCCGGATCGGGGGGTGATCCGGTCACCAGCGAGTCGTCTCGTTCTTGTGGCCGAGCGCTGCCCACACCTCGGAGACCGTCTGGTAGCGGGTGCCCTCGGGCAGCCGCTCCAGCTCCGCGACGATGTCGTCGGGCGCGTCGTTGTCGCGCGCGTTGGCGACCAGCGCGTCCCGGTCGCCGGGCAGGGCGCTCATGGTGATGAACCGGCCCAGCCGGCTGCGCCGCTCGACGTCCTCGGAGCTCATCCCCTGGGGTGAACCGGTGCGCAGTTCACCCGCGGGGGCGGTGGTCGCCTCGGGCTGGTCCTCACCGGCCGGTTCCGGCACGCGGGACTCGTCGACCCGAGAGCCGCCGGTCCCCGGCCCCTGCACGAGGCCGCTGACCTCCTGGCTCATCTGCTCGTCGATCCTCGGTCCGTGCTTGCTGTTGCCACGCTCCATGCCTTCTGCGCTACCCGGCACCCCGGCCGGTAAACCGGCACCCGGTCACGAACCGGCCCCCGGCCCGGCCCCGAACCGGACACTCCGTCGGGTAAGCCGCTCAGGACTCGGCCGGCTTCCGTGGCGGCAGCACCGGCTCCTCCGGGTCCGGGTCGCCGGCCTGCAACCGCCGACCGCGCTGCACCTCGGCGTTGATCTGCACCCCCAGCATCAGCGCCGAGTTGGACAGGTAGAGCCAGACCAGGAACGCGATGGCCGCGCCCAGGCTGCCGTAGGTGGCGTCGTACGAGCCGAAGTTGGCGACGTAGAGACCGAAACCGAAGGAGGCCACCGCCCAGGCGAACAGGGCCACCGCGCCGCCCGGGGTGAGCCAGCGGAACCGGGGCTGCCGCACGTTGGGGGCGATCCAGAACAGCAGGGACAGCAGCACCATCATGATCAGGGCGAGCACCGGCCACTTCGCCACGCTCCACACCGTGCGGGCCAGGCCACCGGCGTTGATCAGGTCGCCGACCGCGTCGGTGACCGGGCCGCTGACGATCAGCCCGAGAGCGACCACCGCGAGCAGCACCAGCGTGATCGCGGCCAGGCCGATCTGCAACGGGCGCAGCTTCCAGACCGGGCGGCCCTCGTTCACGCCGTAGATGGCGTTGGAGGCGCGGGTGAACGCCCCGATGAAGCCCGACGCCGACCAGAGCGCTCCGAGCAGACCGAAGCTGAGCAGCGCCTTCGCGGAGCTCTCCTGGTCCACCACCTCGCCGATCACCTTGACGATGCCGTCGTCGGCCACCACCGACCCGGCGCCCATCTGCTTGGCCAGGTCGACCACCGTGGCCACGGTCTGTTCGCCGTTGGAGACCAGGCCGACCAGGGCCACCACCACGATGGCGGACGGGAAGAGCGCCAGTACCCCGTAGTACGTGAGCGCGGCGGCCCAGTCGGAGCAGTTGTCGGTGACGAAGTTGCGTGCGCTGCGGACCACCACCCCACGCCAGGTCCGCCAGCTCAGCTGCCGCATCCGCCGGGGAACCCGCGCGCCGGGTGTGCCGCCGAGCGTCGTACCGGGCTCCGTGGTCGTCATGCCCGCTCCCTGTGCGCCGGCCGCGGATGACCGGTCGTCCGGTCGGGCCTGGCCCGGCCGGTACCCGCGCCGGGAATTCGACAAACCCGCCCGCCGACACGCGACCGCCGCGTATGGTTTGCCGCCCCGTCACGGGGGAACGGTCACGGTGATCCTGTCGACACGGAGGAGGACGAGATGCCCGGGCGCGAGGACCTGCCCAGCACGCTGCGACGCTCCCCGGACAAGGCGCAGCGCACCTGGGAGAAGACGCACGACTCGGCGGTGGAGACCTACGGCGAGGGGGAGCGGTCGCACCGCACCGCCTTCGCCGCGGTGAAGCACCAGTTCGAGAAGGTCGGCGACCACTGGGAGCCGAAGGGCCGCAAGGGCCCGAGCGACCGCCAGGCGGCCGGCGGCGGGCCGGAACGGCGGGCACCCACCGCGGGTGGGGTGGACGCCAACGCCACCAAGGACCACCTGATGTCGGTGGCCCGTGAGCTGGACGTACCCGGCCGGTCCAGCATGACCAAGCCGGAGCTGGTCAAGGCGATCGAGAAGGCCAACGACCGGGCCACCCGCAAGGCCCGCGGCGACTGACCGCCGCGACGCCGGTGCCGACCCGCACCGGACAAGACCCGGATGAGGTACGGGCGGACGCGGACCTCCGCGCCCGCCCGTTCCGCTCACCAGTGACCGCCGCCCGGTGCCTCGATGTGCACCGCCTTGGTGGCGGTGAACTCGTCCAGCAACTCCGGGCCGTACCCGAAGCCCTGGCCACTGGCCCGGCGCGGATGCGCGGCGCCGCCCGGTGCGCCGCCGAAGACCGAATTGATCTTCACGGTGCCCACCGGCAGCTCCCGCCAGGCCCGCTGTGCGTGGCTCATCGACGCGGTCAGCACCGTGGCCGCCAGCCCGTACGGGGAGTCGGCCGCGCAGCGCAGGGCCTCGTCGAACGAGTCGACCACCACCACCGGCGCGACCGGCCCGAACGTCTCCTCCCGCACCAGCGGCATGTCGTGCCGGCAGTCGGTGACCACCGTGGCCGGGTAGAACGCGCCCGGCCCGTCCGGCAGTTCGCCGCCCGTCCGCACCCGCGCGCCGGCCGCCACCGCCGCCGTCACCTGCCCGTGCACGTGGTCACGGTGCCGCCGGTCGACCAGCGGGCCCAGCTCGGTGCCCGGGTCCCGACCCGGGCCGACCCGCAGCGCGCCGGCCCGCTGCACGAGCGCCGCCACGAAGTCCTCGGCCACCTCCCGGTGCACGTAGACGCGCTCCACGGCGACGCAGATCTGCCCGGCGTTGGCGAACGCGCCGAGCGCCGCCTGCCCGGCCGCCCAGCCGGCGTCGACACCTGCGTCGACGACCAGCGGATCACTGCCGCCGTTCTCCAGGAGCACCTTGGCGCCGGTGCGGGCCGTGGCGGCGGCGATCGCCCGCCCGGTCGCCGTGGAGCCGACGTGCGCGACCACGTCCACCTCCTGGCCGGCCAGCGCCGCGCCGACCTCCGGCCCGCCGGTGAGCAGCGACAGCACGCCGGCCGGGAGGGCCTGGTCCAGCGCCCGGGCCAGCAACCAGCCCGTCGCCGGGGTCCGTTCGCTGGGTTTGTAGAGCACCACGTTTCCGGTGACCAGGGCCGCGCCCAGCAACCCGCAGGAGACCGCCACCGGGTCGTTCCACGGGGTGATCGCGGCGACCACGCCACGCGGCTGCGGGGTCATGAAGTCCACCGCGTCCGGCTCGCCGTGCAGCGTCCGCCCACCGCGCAGCGGGGACAGCTCCGCGTACTGTCGCAGGGTGCCGATGCCCGCCTCGACGCCGCCGCGGGCATCCGCCAGCGGCTTGCCCATCTCCGCGGTGACCGCCGCGGCCAGCTCCTCGGTCACGGCCGCCACCGCGTCCGCGGCCCGGTGCACCGCCGCCGCCCGCGCGGCCGGCGCGGTCGCCGCCCACGCCGCCGCCGCCTCGCGCGCCGCCCCCACCGCCTTGGCGACCTCGTCGGCCGTGGCCACCGGCACCGAGCTGACCGGCGAACCGTCCGCCGGGTCATGGACGACCAGCTCGCCGCCCCCGCCGCCCGCGCCCCACACCCCGCCTACCAACTGCGCAACCGTGTACATGCGACGCTGGATGCCCCGGCCCCGGCGAGGCAAACGCGTTTCGCCCGGTTGCGCGCCGGGTAGGCGGATCGGATGACTAGCACCGGCGCGGAGAGCGCGGACGCGGTCGTCGTCGGAGCCGGCCACAACGGCCTGGTAGCGGCCAATCTGCTGGCCGACGCCGGCTGGGACGTGGTGGTGCTGGAGGCGACCGCCGTGCCCGGGGGCGCGGTCCGCTCCGCCGAGGTGACCGCGCCGGGCTACCTCAGCGACCTCTACAGCTCCTTCTACCCCCTCGGTTACGCCTCACCCGTGCTGCGCGGGCTCGACCTGGGCCGGTACGGGTTGTCCTGGCGGCACTCGCCGGACGTGCTGGCGCACCTGCTGCCGGACGGCCGCGCCGCGGTGATCAACCGGGACCCGGACGTCACCGCCGCGTCGCTGGAGCAGTTCGCTCCCGGCGACGGCAAGCGCTGGATCAACGCGTACACCGACTGGCTCGAGGTGGCCGAGCCGATGCTGGAGACCATCACCACGCCGTTCCCGCCCGTGCGGGGCGGGTTGGCCCTGCTGCGGCGGATGCGGGTCGCCGGGGCGCTGCGGCTGGCCCGGCGGCTGGTGGTGCCGGTCCGCAAGCTCGGCGACGAACTCTTCGACGGCGACGGCGGGCCGGCGCTGCTGGCCGGCTGCGCCCTGCACACCGACCTGTCCCCGGAGGAGGCCGGCTCCGGGGTGTACGGCTGGCTGCTGGCCATGCTCGGTCAGCAGGTCGGCTGGCCGGTGCCCGACGGCGGCGCGCAGCGGATCACCAACGCGCTGGTGGCCCGCCTGGAGGAACGCGGCGGCCGGATCCTCTACGGCGCCCGGGTCGACCGGGTGCTCACCGCCCGGGGCCGGGCGATGGGGGTACGCACCGTGGGTGGCGCGCTGTGGCGGGCCCGCCGCGCCGTGCTCGCCGACGTGCCGGCGCCGGCGCTCTACCTCGACCTGGTCGGCGCGGCGGCGCTGCCGTCGCGGCTGGTGGAGGACCTGGCGCACTTCCGCTGGGACGGCTCGACGCTGAAGGTGGACTGGGCGCTCTCCGCGCCGATGCCGTGGACGACCCGGGAGGTGGCCGGCGCCGGCACGGTGCACCTCGGGGCGGACCTGAACGGGCTGACCCGCTACGCCGGTGAGCTGGCCCGCGGTGAGCTGCCGCGCGACCCGTTCCTGCTGCTGGGGCAGATGTCGGTGGCCGACCCCAGCCACTCCCCGCCGGGCACCGAGTCGCTCTGGTCGTACACCCACCTGCCGTTCCGGCGGGACTGGCGGGCCGAGGACGTCGCCGGGCACGTGCAGCGGATGGAGGACGTGCTGGAGGCGGCGGCCCCCGGTTTCCGGCAGCTGATCGTCGGCCGACACGTGGCGGGGCCGGCCGACCTGGAGAGGGGCGACCCGAGCCTGGTCGGCGGCGCTATCGGCGGTGGCACCGCCGCCGCGTACCAGCAGCTGTTCCTGCGCCCGATCCCCGGCCTGGGCCGGGCGGACACCCCGGTGGACCGGCTCTTCCTGGCCAGCGCGTCGGCGCATCCCGGTGGCGGGGTGCACGGCGCACCCGGCGCGAACGCGGCCCGTGCGGCGCTCGCGCGCGACCGTGCGCTCACCGGCCGGGCCTACGCCGCCGCCATCTCCACCGCGCACCGCGTCGTCTACCCCGACTGACCGCCGTGCCCGGCCGGCCCGCCCACGCCGAGGGGCGGGCCGGAGACGGATCAGCGGGTGATGTTGCGGTGCTTGCTGCGCAGGCGGAACGGCATCAGCGCACTTTCGATCTTGGTAGCGGTGGTCATCTTGGATTCCCCGTCACGCCGCTCCTCGAAGCGGATCGGCACCTCCAGGATGGTGTGCCCCAGCTTGGTGGCCAGGTAGTGCATCTCCACCTGGAAGCTGTAGCCGTTGGACTGCACCCGGTCGAGGCCGATGTCCCGCAGCGCGTCGGCCCGCCAGATCTTGAAGCCGGCGGTCAGGTCCCGGATCCGCACCCGCAGCAGGGTGTGCACGTAGAGGTTCGCCCAGCCGCTGAGCGCCCGGCGGTACAGCGGCCAGTTCTCGTCCAGCTCGCCGCCGGGCACGTACCGGGAACCGATCACCACGCCGGCCTGGGTGGAGAGCAGCGCGCCCAGCATCCCCGGGAGCGCCTCCGGCGGGTGGGACAGGTCCGCGTCCATCTGCGCCACGTACTCGGCGCCGCCGTCGAGCGCCCGGCTCATCCCGTCGACGTAGGCCCGGCCCAGGCCCTCCTTGCCGGCCCGGTGCACCACCTCCACCCGGTCCGGGTGCTCGATGGCCAACTTGTCGGCCACCTCGCCCGTGCCGTCGGGGGAGTTGTCGTCGGCAACGAGGATGCGCAGCCCCGGCAGCGGCAGCGCGAGCAGCCGCTCGACCAGCGCCGGGAGGTTGCCCGCCTCGTTGTAGGTGGGCACCACGACGGTCAGGCGCGCGTCCCGCCACGGCGACGGCAGCTGCACGGGCTCGATCATGTCGGACATCCTCGGTTTGCGGACAGGGCTACCTGAGAGGGTAGCCAGTTGCCACATCCGGGTTGAAAAGGCTCCCCTTCCGGGCGCTGCGGATGGCGGCCCGCACGGCCTGCGCGACGCGCTCCCGGTGGTGCGGCGCAGGTCAGCGTGGGCGTCGGGCCGCCGCGACGAGGGCCAGCGGTGCCGTGGTCGGCGGCCCAGAGGATCGCCCGGCGCTCGCGCCGGTCACCACCACGGTCCGCGTCACCGCTACCCCTTCTGCCGCGTGGCGATGTCGGACAGTCGGTTCAGCGTCTCCCGGTTACGCAGGTGCAGCACCAGATCGTTGATCTTGCTGCGGACCCAGCGCAGCGGACCGGCGGCGAAGTCCTCCCCGATGCGGACCCGGGTGGCGCCCTCGCCGACCGGTTGCAGGGTGAAGGCCACGATCGCCTCGCCGGCCGGCCAGAGACCGGCCCGCAGCACGAGTCGGTGCGGTGGCTCGCAGACCAGCACGGTCGAGGCGTCCTGCAACGAGAACGGCCACGGCCCGGCGCGGTGGTGAAGTTGGCTGCCCACCCGCGGCCAGGCCTCGTCCACGCCCCGTACGTGCGCGGTGCCGACCACCCAGTCGCTGTACGTCCACCCGTCGGCGAGCACGTCGAACACCTGCTGCGGGGGAGCCTCGATCACTTTCTCCACAATCGCCACTGGGCTCCCATACCCCGGCGGAACGGAGGCTAACGGCGCCCGGGTTAGCTTCTCCGGGGCGGCGGGTAAGGCCGACGCGGGGCACCGCCGGCGGCGCTGGCCCACCGTGCCGACGACGACGTTTACTCCTCGGGGCGCAGGGAACCCGCCGCCTGTGCGACAGGACCAGGAGGATCCGGATCAGCGCAGGTCAGCCCGGGTGTACGCCGGTGCTGGCCGGGCCGGTTCCGGGCCTGTCGAGGGGGCCCGCCCCGTCCTGTACGACGCGGTGCTGCTGGACCGCGACGGCACCCTGATCGAGGACGTGCCGTACAACGGTGACCCGGAGAAGGTGCGGCCCGTGCCGGGGGCGCGAGCGGCGCTGGACCGGTTGCGGGCCGCCGGGCTGCGGCTGGCGGTGGTGACGAACCAGTCCGGCCTGGCCCGGGGCTACTTCAGCGAGGAGCAGATGCGGGCGGTGCACGCCCGGGTCGAGGAGCTGCTGGGTCGCTTCGACGCGTGGTTGGTCTGCCCGCACGACGACGCCGACGGCTGTGACTGCCGCAAACCGGCCCCCGGCCTGGTGCACGCGGCAGCCCGGGAGCTGGGCACGAGCGCGTCGCGGTGCGTGGTGGTTGGCGACATCGGCCGGGACGTGGCCGCCGCGCTGGCGGCCGGGGCGGCGGGAGTGCTGGTGCCCACCCCGGTGACCCGACCGGAGGAGATCGCCGCCGCCGGCTGGCTGGCCAGCGATTTGCCGGCGGCGGTGGACGAGATCCTGCGCCGCCAGCAGGCGGTGCACCCCGTGTCGGGCGCGGCCGGCGAGCGGGTGGGGACAGCGCTGGTGGTGCGGTCGGACTCCGCCGGCGACGTGCTGGTCACCGGGCCGGCGATCCGCGCCGTCGCGGCCGGCGCGCAGCGGGTGGTGCTGCTGTGCGGGCCCCGCGGACGCGCTGCCGCCGACCTGCTGCCCGGCATCGACGAGATCATCGAGCATCCGCTGCCGTGGATCGACCCCACGCCGGCGCCGGTCGACCCGGACGCCATGCGGAGCCTGACCGCGCGTCTCGCCGCGGTCGGCGCGGACCAGGCGGTGGTGTTCACCTCGTTCCACCAGTCCGCCCTGCCGCTGGCGCTGCTGCTGCGGATGGCGGGGATCGGCAGGATCGCCGCCATCAGCGACGACTACCCGGGCTCCCTGCTGGACGTCCGCCACCGGGTACCCGTCGGCGTCCCCGAACCCGAACGGGCCCTCTCCCTCGCCGCCGCCGCCGGCCACCGGCTGCCCGTCGACGACGAACCCGTGCTCCGGCTGCGGCCGGGCGCCCTGCCGCCCCGACCGGCCCACCTCGGTGACCCCGGCTACGTGGTGCTGCACCCCGGCTCGGCCGCGTCGAGCCGGGCCTGCCCGCTCGAGCTGGCGGCCCGGATCGCCGGGTCGCTGACCGCTGCCGGGCACCGGGTGCTGGTCACCGGCGGCCCCGAGGAACGGGACGTCACCGCCCGCGTCGCGGCGGCCGGCGGCACCGACCTGGGTGGCCGGACCGACCTGCCCGGGCTGGCCGCGATCGTCGCCGACGCCAGCGCGGTGGTGGTCGGCAACACCGGGCCCGCGCACCTGGCCGCCGCGGCCGGGGTGCCGGTGGTGAGTCTCTTCGCGCCGACCGTCCCGTTCGGACAGTGGGGGCCGTACCGGGTGCCCACCGTCCGGCTCGGTGACGCCGGTGCGCCCTGCCGGGACACCCGGGCGGCCAGCTGCCCGGTGCCCGGGCACCCCTGCGTGAGCGGCGTCGACCCGGCCGAGGTGGTCGACGCGGTGCGGGTGCTGGCCGTCAGCGGTGGTGGCGGCCGATGAACATCCTGCTCTGGCACGTGCACGGCTCCTGGACCACGTCCTTCGTGCACGGCAGCCACCGCTACCTGGTCCCCACCACACCCGACCGCGGCCCCTACGGCCTCGGCCGTGCCCGCACCTACCCCTGGCCCGACACGGCCGTCGAGGTCGCCCCCGCCGACCTGCCCGGCGCCGACGTCGACCTGGTCATCCTGCAACGTCCCGAGGAGGTCGACCTCGCCGAGGAGTGGCTGCGCCGCCGCCCCGGCCGCGACGTCCCGGCCATCTACGTCGAGCACAACACGCCCAAGGGCGACGTGCCGAACACCCGGCACCCGATGGCCGACCGCGACGACCTGCTCATCGCCCACGTCACCGGGTTCAACCAGATCTTCTGGGACACCGGCGCCACCCGCACCACCGTGATCGACCACGGCATCGTCGCTCCCGCCGTGTCGTACACCGGTGAGCTGGACCGGCTCGCCGTGGTGATCAACGAGCCGGTCCGGCGGGGCCGGGTCACCGGCACCGACCTGCTGTCCCGGTTCGCCGAGATCGCACCGCTGGACGTGTTCGGCATGGGCGTGGCCGGCCTCGCCGACCACCTCGGCCTGCCCGCCGACCGGCTCACCAGCCACGACGACGTACCCCAGGACCGGATGCACGCCGAGTTGGCCCGGCGGCGCGCGTACCTGCACCTGTGCCGGTGGACCTCACTCGGGCTCAGCCTCATCGAGGCGATGGCGATCGGCATGCCGGTCGTCGCGCTCGCCACCACCGAGGCGGTGACGGCGGTGCCCCCGGCGGCGGGGGCCCTCGCCACCCGGATGGACACCCTGCTCGACGCCGCCCGCCGGTTCATCGCCGATCCGGCGGTCGCGCGGCAGGCCGGCGCGGCGGCACGAACGGCCGCGCGGGACAGGTACTGCCTCGACCGTTTCCTCGCTGACTGGGACCGGCTGCTGGAGGAGGAAGTATGCGGATCGCGATGATCTCGGAGCACGCCAGCCCGCTCGCCATCCTCGGAGGGGAGGACGCCGGCGGCCAGAACACGCACGTCGCGGAGCTGTCCGCCGCGCTCGCCGACGCCGGGCACGACGTGCGGGTCTACACCCGCCGGGACGCGCTCGACCTGCCGGTGACCGTCCGCAGCCCGGACGGGTACGACGTGGTGCACGTGCCCGCCGGTCCGGCCGAGCCGGTGGCCAAGGACGCGCTGCTGCCGCACATGCGGGAGTTCAGCCGGTGGCTCGTCGAGCGGTGGCGGGGCGGGGAGTGGGTGCCCGAGGTAATCCACGCGCACTTCTGGATGAGTGGCCTGGCCGCGCTGAACGCCGGCCGGCAGACCGGCGTGCCGGTGGTGCAGACGTACCACGCGCTGGGCACCGTGAAGCGCCGCTACCAGGGCGTACAGGACACCAGCCCGGCCCGGCGGATCTCCTACGAGCGGGAGTTGGGCCGCTCGGTGGACCGGGTCGTCGCGCAGTGTCGCGACGAGGTCGGTGAGCTGGTCCGGATGGGGGTGCCCCGGTCCCGGATGACCGTCGTCCCGTCCGGGGTCAACCTCGCCTCGTTCGCCCCGCTCGGGCCGGTCGCGGACCGCGAGCCGGGCCGGCCCCGGATCCTGACCGTGGGCCGGCTGGTCGAGCGCAAGGGCTTCCAGACGGTGATCCGCGCGATGGCGCTGGTGCCGGACGCCGAGTGCGTGGTGGTGGGCGGGCCGCCCGAGGGACTGCTGGAGACCGACCCGTACGCCCGGCGGCTGCGGGCGCTGGCCGAGACCTGCGGGGTGGCCGACCGGGTACGCCTGGTCGGCGCGGTGCCCCGGGAGGAGATGGGCCGCTGGTACCGCTCGGCGGACCTGCTGGTCGCCGCCCCCTGGTACGAGCCGTTCGGGTTGACCCCGCTGGAGGCGATGGCCTGCGGCGTGCCGGTGGTCGGCACCGCCGTGGGCGGCATCCGGGACACCGTGGTCGACGGGACCACCGGTGACCTCGTACCGGCCCGCGACCCCCGTGCCCTGGCCACCGCGATCCAGCGGCTGCTCGACGACCGCATCCGGCGCCTCCGGTACGCCACGGCCGCGCGCGAGCGCGCCCGGTCGCGCTACTCGTGGGCGGCCACGGCCGAGCGGCTGGCCGAGCTCTACGGCGAGGTGGCCGCCGTGCGCCGGCCGACCCGGGTGGTGGCCTGATGCCGGCGGGCAGCCCGCTCGACACCCACCTGACGAATCTCGCCGCGGCGCTGGTCCCCTACCGGCGGTGCGAGTCGCAGCTGGCGCGCTGGGGCACGGAGCTGGCGCACCGGCTGGCGGCCGGCGGGCGGTTGCTGGTGGCCGGTAACGGCGGCAGCGCCGCCGAAGCCCAGCACCTCACCGCCGAACTCGTCGGCAAGCTCCACCACGACCGCCAGCCGCTGTCCGCCATCGCCCTGCACGCCGAGACCAGCGCCGTGACCGCCATCGCCAACGACTACGGCTACACCGACGTCTACGCCCGCCAGGTCCGCGCCCACGGCCGACCCGGCGACATCGTGCTGCTGCTCAGCACCAGCGGCACCAGCGCGAACCTGCTCAGCGCCGCGCACGCCGCCCGCGACGCCGGCCTCACCACCTGGGCGCTCACCGGGCCCACCCCCAACCCCCTCGCCGACGTCTGCGCCGACGCCCTCGCCGTCGCGTCCCCCGACTCCCAGGTGGTGCAGGAACTGCACCTGGTCACCAGCCACCTGCTCTGCGAGTACCTCGAACAGGAGCTGCCCGCCGCGCTGGCCGCCGCCACCGGGCCCGCGCCGGCCGAGCCCGCGCCGGCCGGTCGGCTCCCGTCCGGGCCGGTGCGTACCGGGATCGAGGTGGTGCTCGACGGCGGGACCGGACAGCAGGTCGACGCGTGAGGATGAGGAGGCAAGCGTGAGGGGACCCGTGGTGGTGGTCGGGGACACCCTGCTCGACCGGGACGTGGAAGGGGTCGTGAACCGACTCTGCCCGGACTCCCCGGTGCCCGTGCTCGACGAGACCGCGGCCACCGACCGGCCCGGCGGCGCCGGCCTGGCGGCGGTCTTCGCCGCCACGCAGGGCGCCGAGGTGGTGCTGGTGACCGCGCTCGCCGACGACGCCGGTGGCGCCCGGCTGAGCGCACTGCTGGCCGCCGCGGGCGTGCAGGTGTACCCGCTGGCCCTGTCCGGGGCGACGCCGGAGAAGATCCGCCTGCGGGCCCGTGGGCGGGTGCTGCTGCGCCACGACCGCGGCGGCGCGCCGGGCGAACCGGGCGAGCCCTCCGACGAGGTGCTGCGGGTGATCGGTGCGGCGTCGGCCGTGCTGGTCAGCGACTACGGCCGGGGGGTGGCCGGGCAGCCCGCGCTGCGCGCCGCGCTGGCCGCCACCCGCGCGCCGGTGGTGTGGGATCCGCACCCGCGCGGACCGGCCGCGGTGCCCGGCGTCCACCTGGCCACCCCGAACGAGTCGGAGGTGCGCGAGCTGGTCCCCGCGCTGCCCGGGGCGTCCCGCCTGGCCACCGCCTCGCGGGGCGCGCAGGGGCTGCGGCGGCGCTGGCGGGCCGGTGCGGTCGCGGTGACGCTGGGCGGGGACGGCGCGCTGCTCTGCCACGCCGGCTCCACACCGCTGGTGGTGCCCACCCCGGGCAGCGCCGAGGGGGACACCTGCGGCGCCGGCGACCGGTTCGCGGCCACCGCCAGTCTCGCGCTGGCCGAGGGCGCGCTGGTCTCCGAGGCGGTGCAGGCGGCGGTCGCCGAGGCGTCCGCGTACGTGGCGGGCGGGGGAGTGGCCGCGGCCCTGCCGCCGCCGGTGCGCCCGGTGCCCAGCGGCGTGGTCGGCCTGGGCGGCGACCGGGTGGGTGTGGCGGCGGTCGCCGCGCTGCTCGCCGACGTACGCGCCGCCGGAGGCACGGTCGTGGCCACCGGAGGCTGCTTCGACCTGCTGCACGCCGGGCACGTGGCCACCCTCCAGGCCGCCCGGCAGCTCGGCGACTGCCTGATCGTCTGCCTCAACTCCGACGCCAGCGTGGCCGGGTTGAAGGGGCCGGACCGGCCGGTGATGTCCGAGGGTGACCGGGGCCGGCTGCTGGCCGCACTCAGCTGCGTGGACGCCGTCATGATCTTCGACGAGCCGACCCCGGACGCGGCGCTGTCCTGGCTGCGCCCGGACATCTGGGCCAAGGGCGGGGACTACGCCACCGGCGGCGGGGACGCCGCGACGCTGCCCGAGGCGGAGGTCCTGCGCCGCTGGGGCGGGCACACGGTGGTGGTGCCGTACCTGGACGGCCGGTCCACCACCGACATGATCGCCCGCTCCGGCGGAGGGCACGCCACCGGCGCGTGCGGCGCGACCGGCCACCCGACGGAGCCGGCCCGCTCCGCCGCGCCGTCCTCGGTGACGCCCGGCCGGGAGCGGACCCGATGAGCGCCGCGTCGCCCGGTGCCGGGCCCACCGTCCTGGTCACCGGCGGCTCCAGTGGACTCGGCGCGGCGGTGGTCGCCGCGGTGGCCGCCTCCGGTGGCCGGCCGCTCGTGCTGGACCGGCAGCCACCGGTCGACGGCGTGTCCTGGACCCAGTGCGACCTGGCCGACACCCGGGCCGCCGAGGTGGCCACCCACCACCTCGCCGAGCAGAACGGCGGCCTGGACGCGGTGGTCACCGCCGCCGGCATGGACGTGCCGGGCCGGCTCGCCGACGTGCCGGGGGAGACCTGGGACCGGATCGTCGCCGTCGACCTGCTGGCCACCGCCGCGGTGATCCGGGCCGCCCTGCCGTTCCTGCAGACCTCCCGGGGCCGCATCGTCACCGTCGCCTCCACTTTGGGCGTCAAGGCGGTCAGCGACGCCACTGCGTACTGCGCGGCGAAGTTCGGGGTGGTCGGCTTCACCCGCGCCCTCGCCGCCGAACTCGCCGGCCAGGTCGGCGTCACCCTGCTCATCCCCGGCGGGATGCGCACCGCGTTCTTCGACGAGCGTGACCCGCAGTACAAGCCGGGGCCGGACGCCATCCTCAACGATCCCGTCGACACCGCTGCCGCGATCATGTACGCGCTCAACCAGCCGCCCGGCTGCGCCGTGCGGGAGATGGTGGTCTGCGCCGAGCAGGAGACGTCGTACCCGTGATCCTCGTCCTGCGCGCCCTCGGCGTCGGCGACCTGGTCACCGCGGTGCCCGCGCTGCGGGCGCTGCGGGCCGCGTACCCCGGTCGGGAGTTGGCTCTCGCCGCGCCCGCCTGGCTGGCCCCGCTGGTCGACCTGGTCGGTGGCGTCGACCGGCTGGTGGACACCGCCGGGCTGGACCGGCCGCTCTGGCCGGGCCCGGCGCCGGAGGTCGCGGTGAACCTGCACGGGCGCGGCCCGCAGTCGCACCGGCTGCTCGCCGCCACCCGCCCCGGACGCCTGCTGGCCTTCGCCAACACCGACGCCGGTGTCACCGACGGCCCGCGGTGGGCCGCCGACGAGCACGAGGTGGACCGGTGGTGCCGGCTGCTGTCGTGGTACGAGATCCCGGCCGACCGCGCCGACCTCGGTCTGCGCCGTCCCGGCCCGGCGCGGCTGCCCACCGGGGCGACCGTGCTGCACCCCGGCAGCAAGATCCCCGCCAAGCGTTGGCCGGCGGAGCGGTTCGCCGCGCTGGCCCGGGCGCTCACCGACCGGGGCCACCGGGTGCTGCTCACCGGCTCGGCCGACGAACGCGCGCTGGCCGCCCGGGTCGCCGACGCGGCCGGCCTGCCGCCGACCGCCGTGCTGGCCGGCCGGACCGACCTCGGGGCGCTGGCGGCGCTGGTCGCCACCGCCCGGCTGGTGGTCAGCGGGGATACCGGCGTGGCCCACCTGGCCACCGGGTTCGGCACCGCCTCGGTCGTGCTCTTCGGGCCGGTGCCCCCGGCCCACTGGGGGCCGCCCCCGGACCGGCCCCGGCACCGGGTGCTCTGGGCCGGCGAGGGTGACTGGCCCCGGTGGGACGGGGTAGGAAGCCACCCGACATTGGCGGCTCTGCGACTCGACGAGGTGCTGACCGCCGTGGACGAGGTGGAACGGGTGGTGCGGGTCTCCGGTGCGATTGCGGCGTAGTGATCCGGGCCGGCCGGGATACGGGCGTCGCCGGCGCGGCAGGGGCTGGCACTTCGTCGACCCGACCGGCGCCCCGGTGCGGGATCCGGATCAGCTGGCCCGGCTGCGGGAGCTGGTCATCCCGCCGGCGTGGCAGGACGTCTGGATCTCGCCGTACCCGAACGGGCACATCCAGGCGACCGGTATCGACGCGGCCGGGCGCAAGCAGTACCTCTACCACCCGCTGTGGCGGGAGAAGCAGGACGAGGCGAAGTTCGACCACATGCTCGAGGTGGCCCGGCGGCTGCCGGTGCTGCGGGAGCGGGTGGGGCGCGACCTGGGCGGCCGGGGCCTGGGCCGGGAGCGGGTGCTGGCCACCGTGGCCCGGTTGCTGGACATGGGGATGTTCCGGGTCGGCAGCGACCAGTACGCGGCCGGCGACGAGCCGACGTTCGGGGTGTCCACCCTGCGCCCCGAGCACGCCCGGTCCCGGCGCGGCTGCGTGGTCCTCGAGTTTCCCGCCAAGGGCGGCATCGCGCAGGTACGCCGGATCGAGGACCCGGAGCTGTGCCAGGTGCTGACCAACCTGCGTCGCCGCCGACGGCGGGCGGACCGGCTGTTCGGCTACTGGGACGGCCGGGAGTGGCGTGACGTGCGCAGCGACGAGGTCAACGGGTACCTGCGCGACGCCAGTGGTGGCGAGATGACCGCCAAGGACTTCCGCACCTGGCACGCCACGGTGCTCGCCGCGACCGAGTTGGCCACCGTCGGGCCGGGTCGGTCGATGACCGCGCGGCGCAAGGCGGTGGTCGCGGTGATGCGCGAGGTCGCCCAGCTGCTGGGCAACACCCCCACCGTGGCCCGTACGTCCTACGTGGACCCCCGCGTGGTGGACCTCTACCACGACGGGGTGGTGGTGCCGGTGGACCCGAGGGCGCCGCGCGAGGAGGCCGAGCGGGTCCTGCTGGAGCTGCTGGAGAAGGTGTGACCGGCCCCGCCGACGATCCTGGGGGGAGAGCGACGGGGCCGGAGCCTCAGTGCGCGGTCGGGGCGCACCGGGCGGCCGCCCGCCGCGCCTGGCGGCGGGCGCCTCGCCACGGCCCCCGTTGGCGACCACCGCCGCCCGTCTGGGCGGGCAGCGGGTCGGTCGCGTTGGTTGTCAGTCTGCCCGCGAGGAGTTGACCATGGACGCCGGGCGGTTGACGATCCGCGCCGGATCCGAGTGGCTCTCCCGGTACGCCTGCGGGCTCATCCCGTACGTCGCCCGGAATGCCCGGCTGAAGTGCGCCTTGTCGGGAAACCCCCAGCGGGCGGCGATGACCTGCACGGGCTGGGTGCGCAGAGTCAGGTCGGTCAGGTCGCGCCGGCACCGGGCCAGCCGCAGGTCGCGGATGTACGACGCCACCGTGGCCTCTTCGCGCTCGAACAACCGGTGCAGCGAGCGCAGCGAGATGTGGTGGGCGTCCGCGACGGTCTGCGGGCTCAGCGTCGCGTCGCCGAGGTGGCGGTGGACGTACGCCTGCACCTGGGTGACCAGCGCGCGTCGGCGGACCTCGGTGGGCACCGCGTCCTCGGCGACCAGGTGCCGACCCAGCATGGTGGTGGCCAGGTCCAGCCCCACCGCGCCGAGCCGGCTGGCGTCGGCGGCATGGTACTGCTCCGGATGCCCGGTGACCTGGAGCAGGAACTGCGCCAGCAACGCGCCGATGCCCTCGCTGCCCGACATCCGGCCGCCGTAGAGCGCGGACATCCGCTGCGGCGGCAGCGGCAGCGCGGCGTGCGGGATCAGCGTGATGATCGAGGTGGCCTGGTCCCGTTCCGGGTCGGTGGCGTGGTGGCAGACGTCGTGCGGACGCGACGCGTCGTAGAAGGTGAACTCGCCGGCCAGGATCTCGCTGCGGCGACCGTCCTGGCTGGACGTGCCGACTCCGCCGGTGGTGAGTGCGAGCACGTACAGTTCCGGGTCGGAGCGGCTGACCAGCTTGCGCGTCCGGGTGGCGTCCAGCGACGGGTACCGGTACTCGACCAGTTGGATCGCGCCGAGGTCGATGAAGTCGGCCCGGGCGGCGAAGTCGTCGGCGTGCGCGGACTGGATCCGCAGCGGCGCCGAGGTGCGCGCCACCAGATCCAGCCACATGCCGAACCGCTCACCGGGCGGCAGGACTGTGGTGTCGATGGTGTCCCTGTACAGCATCCGGCGCTCCTCAGATCGCTCGCCGGCGGATCAGGGCCTCGATGCCGTCGAGGATCCGGTCGAGGCCGAAGGTGAACTCCTCGTCCGGGTCGTCGTCCTGGTTCAGCACGCCGGAGGTCAGCACCCGGTGCAGCGCCGGGAAGCGGGCCGGGTCGATGAGCCGGCTGACCGTCCGGGCGTACGCCGGCATCATCTCGCCCGGCTCGATGCCGGCGGCCCGGCTGCCCTCGGCGATCTGCGTGGTGAGGGTGGCCTCGTTGCGGACGTACCCGGTGATCAGCAGCAGTGCCGACATCTGCTCGCCCTCGGCCAGCGCGGTGCCGTCGAGGCAGCGCAGCCCGTCCTCCAACCAGCCGAGCTGCTGCGGGGTGATCGGCGGGCCGGTGATCGGCACGTGCAGCAGCCAGGGCCGCTGCCGCAGCACGTCGTGCTCGGCCCAGGCCCAGCGGGTGAGGCCGGCACGCCAGTCGGCGTCCGGTGGGGGCGGGCCGGGGGGAGGGCCGTACCCGGCGTCCACCATGAGCGTCAGCAGCTCGTCCTTGGAGCCGATGTACCGGTAGAGCGCCATGGTGGCGGCGCCCAGTTCCCTGGCCACCCGGCTCATCGAGACGGCCGCGAGCCCGTCGGCGTCGGCCACCCGTACGGCGGCGTCCACGATGCCGTTCACGGTCAGCCCGGGCCGGGGCCCCTTGGGTGGCCGCTCACGTAGCCCCCAGGCGCTCTCGATGGCCGGCGGGATCGCCGGGCCGTTGTCGTCTGTCCTCGCCGCCACATTTCCTCCTTGCCCCGCCATCCTAGTTCTGCGTATGGTCTACGCATAAGAGCGTACGCAATACGCAGAAGGAGTTCTCCCATGACGACGACGAGCGCACCGGCCCCCCGAGCGGGCCGGCGGGAGTGGATCGGGTTCACGGTGCTGATGCTGCCGCTGCTCCTGGTCTCGATGGACGTGTCGGTGCTCTACTTCGCCGTCCCGTTCATCAGCGAGGAGCTGCGCCCCACCGGCACCCAACAGCTCTGGATCTTCGACATCTACGGCTTCGTCCTGGCCGGGCTGCTGATCACCATGGGCGCTCTGGGCGACCGGATCGGCCGGCGCCGGCTGCTGCTGTGCGGCGCGGCCGCGTTCGGAGCCGCGTCCCTGCTGGCCGCGTACGCCGACAGCGCCGGGACGCTGATCGCCGCGCGTGCCCTGCTCGGCGTGGGCGGGGCCACCCTGATGCCCTCCACGCTCGCCCTGGTGCGCAACATGTTCCACGACGCCAAGCAGCGCGGCACCGCGATCGGCATCTGGACCGCCACGCTCACCGGAGGCATCGCGATCGGGCCGGTGCTCAGCGGCGTCCTGCTGGAGCACTTCTGGTGGGGCTCGATCTTCCTGATCAACATTCCGGCGATGGTGCTGCTGCTCCTGCTCGCCCCGGTGCTGGTGCCCGAGTTCCGCAACCCGATCGCCGGCCGGTTCGACCTGCTCAGCGCGCTGCTGTCGCTGGGCGCGCTGCTGCCGGTGATCTACGGCATCAAGGAGATGGCCCGCGACGGCGTCAGTACCGAGCGCGGGCTCGCCATCGTCGCCGGCGTTCTGGTCGGGGCGCTGTTCCTGCACCGGCAGCGGACCCGGGCGTATCCGATGATCGACCTGGCGCTGTTTCGCCGCCGCGGCTTCGCCGGATCCCTCGCGGTCAACGTGCTGGCGATGTTCGCCCTCGTCGGCTTCGCCATCTTCACCACCCAGTACCTCCAGCTGGTGCTCGGCCTGAGCCCACTGCGGGCGGCACTGTGGAGCCTGGTGCCGTCCCTGGCCGTGGGCGGGATCGCCCCGGCCGCCGCCGCGCTCGCCCAGCGCGTCGAGCGGGCGTACCTGATCGCGACGGGTTTCGGGATCGCCGTGGTCGGCTTCCTGGTGCTGACCCGGGTCACGCCGGAGTCGCCGCTCTGGCTGCTGCTGCTCGGCGCCAGCATCTACGCGGCCGGGTTGGTGATGGTGATGTCGCTGGTCACCGAGCTGGTCCTCGGTGCGGCGCCGCCGGAGCAGGCCGGTGTCGCCTCGGCGCTGACCGAGTCCAGCAGCGAGCTGGGCGGCGCGCTGGGAATGGCCATCCTGGGCAGCGTGGGCGCGGCGATCTACCGCCGCGAGGTCCCCGACGGCCTGCCCGCCGGGCTGCCGGCGGACGCCCGTGACGCGGCCCGGGAGACGTTGGGCGGCGCGCTGGCGGTGGCCGAGGGACTGCCGACCCACCTGAGCGACGCCGTGCTGCACGCCGCTCGGCTCGCGTTCGCCGACGGGCTGCACCTCGCCGCGGTCGCCGCCACGGTGGCGATGCTGCTGGGAGCGGTGACCGCGCTGGTCGCGCTGCGCGGCACCGCGGGAAAGAGCCCCCTGTCACCGCCCGAGGCGGAACAGGGGGCCCTCGTCACCGCGTCGTCGTCCGACGAACCGCCGGTCGTCCGGTGAGCACGTGCGGGTCGGTCAGTCGTTGAGCACGTGCGCGAGCCGGTCCCGGAAGCGCCGCTCGGAGTCGCTGACCGACTCGCCGCCCAGCCCGAGCAGCCCACCGCTGGAGGCGGCGCCGACCACCTGCTCGGCAATCTTCACCAGCCAGTGCTTGTACGCGCCGGCCGCACCCTCGTCGACCCGGGCGCCCAGCAGCGCGGCGGCCTCGGCGGCCCGCAGCAGCACGTCGTCGATCATCGCCCGGGGGTCGGCGGGTTCGATGACCGGCAGTTCCTCACCGCTCTCGGGGTCGCCGACCCGGGTCACGATCTCGCCGGCCACGGCGGCGACCAGCGGGCTGGCGGACTCCCGGCCGGCGGCGATGGTCTCCAACCCGGCCGCGTTCTCCGCCATGGTCCGGCGGGTGCCGTCGGACTCGGCGGCGCTCGCGGCGGTCAGCACCGACTGCGGCAGGCCGACCAGCAGCCCCCACTCCTCGTCGGAGAAACCGAAACCGGTGTACGCCGGCTGCTCGATCACGGCAACGCCCCTTCCGCCCTGCTCTGCTCTGCTCGGTCAGTCGATGGGCGCCGCATCGGCGCCCGGCTCAGGCTAGTCCAGTGTCAGCAGGCCCTGTTCGGACACCACGCGCACGGACAGCGTCTTGTACCCCACCTCGTCGAAGAGAACCGTCATCTTGTCCTCCTCGTAGCCGAGCACCAGGCCGTGCCCCCACTCCGGGTGACGCACCTGGCTGTGCACCGGGAAAGGCCCGACCGCACCGTCGTCGGCGACGCTGGTGCCGGCATGGCAGTTGTCGCAGTGCCCGCAGACCTCGGTCATCTGCTCGCCGAAGTAGGCCAGCAGGGTCTGGCCCCGGCAGGCGGTGGTCTCGGCGAAGGCCCGCATCATGTCGGTCCGTGACCGGGTCACGGTCTGCTGCCGTTCCGCCTCGGCGAGCGCCGCGGCGGCGGCGTCCACCGGGGTCGGGGCGTAGCGGGGGGCACCGATGCGCTGCCGGGCGCGCGGCTCGGCCGCCCCGACCTGCTCCAGAAGGGACACGTACTGGCCGAGCTTGCGTGGCCCGAGACCGGTGGTCTCGCGCAGCTCGGTCTTGGTGGCCGGCTTGCGGCGCAGCAGCGCCGCCAGGTCGCGCAGCTCGGTCTCGTCCGGCAGGCCCCCGCTGAAGAACCGTTGCAGGCCCACGTCCTCGGCCTGCCAGAGCAGCAGGACCCGGGCCGGCTGACCGTCGCGCCCGGCCCGGCCGATCTCCTGGAAGTAGCTGTCCGGCGAGTCGGGCAGTGCCATGTGCACCACCCAGGCGATGTTCGGCTTGTCGATGCCCATCCCGAACGCCGACGTGGCCACCATGATGGGCACCCGGTCGGCGAGGAACGCCTCGTGCAGCTCGGCGCGGGCGCCGGCCGCCATCCCGCCGTGGTAGCACTGCGCCGGGAAGCCGGCGTCGGTCAGCCGGGCGGCCAGCTCCTCCGCGGAACGGCGGGTCGGCACGTAGATGATCCCCGGCCGCTCCTCGTCGCGCAGCAGCGCGACCAGGCGCCGCCACCGGTAGTCCTCGGTGGGGCAGTGCGCCACCTCCAGGAACAGGTTGGGCCGGTCCAGCCCGGAGACCACCACCTCCGGCTTGCGCAGCCGCAGCCGGGCGATGATGTCGTCGCGTACCGGCGGGGACGCGGTGGCGGTCAGCGCGACCACCGGCGGCCGGCCGATGCCCTCGATCAGGTGCCCGAGTGCCAGGTAGTCGGGACGGAAGTCGTGCCCCCAGGCCGAGATGCAGTGCGCCTCGTCGATCGCCACCAGCGCCGGCCCGAGCGAGGCGACCTCGGCCATCCGGTCGGGGTTGCTCAGCTGCTCCGGGGTGATGAACAGGAACTCCGCCCGACCCTCGCGGATCTCGGCGATCGCCTCGGCCTGCTGGGCAGGCGTCTCGTTCGAGCTGATCCGCACCGCCCGCAGTTCCGGGCGCTGGCGCTCGTTGAGGGCCGCGATCTGGTCCTGCTGGAGGGCCAGCAGCGGAGAGATCACGACGGTGGGACCGGGGATCAGGCTGGCCGGGATCTGGTAGATGGCCGACTTGCCGGCGCCGGTGGGCAGCACCACCAGGGCGTCCCGTCGCTTCATCACGGCCCGCATGGCGGCCAGCTGGTTGGGCCGCAGAGCGGTCCAGCCGAAGAGGCTCCGCGCCGCGCGGCGCAAGGTCATCGAGTGCGTGGACAGTTTCATCGAGGGCCGGAGGTACCCGAGCCGATGACCGCCGAAACCGTCGGATGTCGTGACGGCCGTCAACCGCCGCCGGGCTCACCGCAGGCGGGGCAGGACCTCGTGCTGGTAGAGGTCGAACAGACCCTGGTGGTTCGGCCCGACGTTGGCCACGTACACCTCGTCGAAGCCGGCCTTGGCGTACCTGTCGATCATCTCCAGGTTCGCTTCGGCGCTGTTGCCGCAGACGATCGCCTCCTTCACCATCTCCGGCCTGACCAGTTCCGCGGCCTGCTCGAAGTGGCGCGGGGAGGGGAGCACCTGGGACAGCTCGCCCGGCACCCCGGCGTTGGGCCAGCGCTCGTACGCGATCCGCATGCCCTCGTCCTCGCTGTCCGCGTACGCCGCCTTGAAGCCGGCCTGGCACGGCTTGTCGCCGCCGCCGTTCTCCCGGAAGCGCCGCACCATCTCGGCGTCGGGCATGGTGCTCACGTAGCCGTCACCGATCCGCGCGGCCAGATCGATGGACTTCGGGCCGAAGCCGGAGACGTAGATCGGCGGGGGAGTGTCCGGCAGCGTGTAGATGCGGGCGTGTTCGACGGTGTAGTGCCTGCCGTGGTGGTTGACGAAGTCGCCCGCCCACAGCTCGCGCATCACCTCGACGGCCTCCTCCAGCATCTCCAGCCGGACGTCGGTCTGCGGCCAGGCGTCGCCGAGGATGTGCTCGTTGAGCGCCTCGCCGCTGCCGACACCGAGCACGAACCGACCGCCGTGCAGCACCGCGCTGGTCGCCGCCGCCTGCGCGATCACGGCCGGGTGGATCCGCACGGTCGGGCAGGTCACCGCGGTGGTCACCGGCAGCGAACAGACCTGGCTCAGCGCGCCGATCATCGACCAGACGAACGGGCTCTGCCCCTGCGCGTCCACCCAGGGGTGGTAGTGGTCGGAGATCCACAGCGCCTCGAAGCCGGCCTGTTCGGCACCGCGCGCCTGCTCCAGCAGCTCGGCCGGCGTGAACTCCTCACTGGACAGAAAGTAACCGATCTTCATCGTTCCCCCTCGGCGCGCGGACCTGCTGATGGGGAAAGCCGTACCCCGGCCACCGTCGGCCACACGCGGCGCGCGGGTGCTCTATCGGGTGGGTCGCGTTCAGCGTCGGCCGAACATCGCCCGGATCGCGGCGAGCAGCAGCAGGGCGCCGACGACCAGGCCGAGCAGGCGTACGCCGGGGATGTCGGCGGGGCTCGTCGCGTCGGCCAGCAGGGCGGGGTCCATCCCCGCACTCTCCCCGGGGACCGTGCCCTCCGGCAACTGTAAGGTTTATTGACTATTGAATCGCCCAGTGTGACCATGGCAGCACCGCCTGCCGGTGGCGGTGCGCCGAGGGCGCGCGAGAGATGGGGTACGGGGGCCGCATGAGCGAGCGCAACCAGCGGGTCGGCGTGGGCGCGCCGGCACCGGGGACCGACGCCGACCGCCACGAGGGGGCGGCGTGACCGCGCCCACCGGGCACCTCCCGGCGCTGGCCGCCGCCGTCCTGCAACCCGGGTTCGTGGGCACCACGCCGCCACCGTGGGTGTGCCGCTGGCTCGGCGAGGGGCTCGGCTCGGTGGTGCTCTTCGCCCGCAACGTCGTCGACTCCGACCAGGTGGCGGCACTCACCGCGACCCTGCGCGCCGAGCGGCCGGACGTCATCGTGGCGATCGACGAGGAGGCCGGCGACGTCACCCGGATCGAGTCGGTCCGGGGCAGTTCCCGACCGGGCAACTTCGCCCTCGGCGCGGTCGACGACCCGGAGCTGACCGAGGCGGTCGCCCGGGACCTCGGCGTCGAGCTGGCCGCCGCCGGGATCACCCTCGACTACGCCCCGGACGCCGACGTCAACTCCAACCCGGCCAACCCGGTGATCGGGGTCCGCTCGTTCGGGGCCGACCCGGCGCTGGTCGCCCGGCACACCGCCGCCTGGGTACGCGGGCTCCAGGCCGGCGGTGTCGCCGCCTGCGCCAAGCACTTCCCCGGGCACGGCGACACCCGCGTCGACTCACACCACGACCTGCCCCGGATCACCGCCGACCGGGACCGGCTGGACGCCTGCGAGCTGGCCCCGTTCCGGGCCGCCGTGACGGCCGGGGTGCAGGCCGTGATGACCGGCCACCTGCTGGTGCCGGCGCTGGACCCGCACCTGCCGGCCACGCTGAGCCAGCGGATCCTGGGTGGCCTGCTCCGCGACGAGCTGGGCTTCTCCGGCGTGGTGGTGACCGACGCCGTGGAGATGCGCGCCGTCGCCGACCGGTACGGCTTCGCCGGCGCGACGGTCCGCGCCCTCGCCGCCGGCGCCGACGCGATCTGCATCGGCGGCGAACGGGCCGACGAGGGTGCGGCCCGGGAGCTGCGCGACGCCATCGTGGCCGCGGTCGTCTCCGGCGAGCTGCCCGAGGAGCGCCTCGCCGAGGCGGCCAAGCGGGTCGGCCAGCTCGCCGCCTGGACGGTGGCCGCCCGCACCGCCCGGGAGGCCGGAGCGGGCGACGCCGCCGGTGTCGGGCTGGTCGCCGCCCGCCGCGCCATCCGGGTCACCGCCACGGAGACCGGAGGTGGCGTCCTGCCGCTGACCCGCGCGGCGCACGTGGTCGAGTTCGAGCCGCCGCGCAACATCGCCATCGGCGCGGAGACGCCGTGGGGCATCGGGCTGCCGCTGGGCGAGCTGCTGCCCGGCACCAGCACGGTCCGCTACGCCGAGCCCGACGTGCCGGGTGATCCGGGCGCCGGGGCGGACGGTCGCCCCCTGGTGCTGGTGGTCCGCGACCTGCACCGGCACGACTGGATGCGCGCCGCGGTGCAGCGGGCGCTGGCCGCCCGGCCGGACGCGGTCGTGGTCGAGCTGGGTGTGCCCGAGCTGGTCACCGGCGCGGTGCACCTCGCCACCCACGGTGCCACCCGGGCCAGCGGGCAGGCCGCCGCCGAGGTGCTGACCGGCGCCCGCTGACCCCCGGCCGGCCCGGGGTCACGGGTACACGGCGACCAGGTCGGCGTACTCGGGGTGCTTGTCGATGTACGCCGCCATGAACGGGCACTGCGGCACCACCGTGCCGCCACGCGCGCGCACCTGGTCCAGCGTGCCCCGGATCAGCGCCCCGCCCACGCCCATGTTCTGGAAGGCCGGGTCCACCTCGGTGTGGGTGAAGACCAGCACCTCCCCACGCAGCAGGTACGCGGTGAAGCCGGCCAGCGCATCGTCGACCAGGATCTCGAAACGGTGCTTGGCGGGGTTGTCCTCGACCAGGTTGCTCACCGGCCCATTGTCCCCGCACCGTCGGCCAGCACGTCCAGTTCGGCGAGCAACCGGTCCACCTCGTCGGCGGTGTTGTAGTGGTAGATGCTGGCCCGGACGGCGCCGCCGCTGTCCCGCAGGCCCATCATCTGGAAGTACTCGTAGGCGTAGTAGTCGCCGGCGGAGAGGCAGAACCCGGCGGCCCCCAGTGCCTCCTGCGTGGCCGCCGGCGACATCCCGGCGACGCGGAAGGACACCGTCGGGCAGCGCCGGGCCGGGGAACCGTAGACGGTGATCGCGGGCCGCTCGGCCAGCCCGGCGAGCAGCCGGTCCAGCAGCGCCTCCTCGTGCGCCTGGGCGGCGGCCAGCCCGGCCCGCAGCCGCGCCCGCCGGTCGCCCACCGCGTCCGGGTCCAGCCCGGCCAGGTGGTCCACCGCGGCGGCCACGCCGGCCAGCAGCGGGAAGCTGGGGGTGCCGTACTCGAACCGCTCCGGCACCGCGTCGGCCGACGGCAGCAGCTTCGCCGGGCGCAGCGCCGCCCACCGGGCCGGGTCGGCGACCATCGCCGCCAGGTGCGGGCCGGACCACTTGTAGGCGCTGGTGACCAGCACGTCGGCGCCGAGCGAGGCCAGGTCGGTCGGCCCGTGCGGCACCGAGTGCACCCCGTCGACGCAGACCAGCGCGCCGACGGCGTGCGCGGTCTTCGCGATCGCCGGCACGTCCGGCACGGTGCCGATGGCGTTGCTGCCGGCGGTCACCGCGACCAGCCGGGTGCGCTCACCGACCAGCTCGGCGTACTGGCCGGCGGGCAGCTCGCCGGTGTGCCGGTCGACCTCGGCCCAGCGCACCGTCGCGCCGGCCGCCTCGGCGGCCTGCACCCACGGCCGCACGTTGGCGTCGTGGTCGAGCCGGGAGACCACCACCTCGTCGCCGGGACGCCAGCCCGCGCCGAGCGTGCGGGCCAGGGTGTACGTCAGCGCGGTGGCGCTCGGGCCGAGCACCACCCCGGCCGGGTCCGCGCCCAGCAGGTCGGCCACCGCCGAGCGGGCCGCCGCCACCAGCTCCAGCGACCGGCGACCCGGTACGAAGGCGGAGCTACGGTTGCCGACGGCGCTGCGCATGGCGTCGGCGACCGCGTCGATCACACCGTCCGCGGTCTGGGTGCCCCCGGCCCCGTCGAAGTGGACGAAGCCCTCGGTCAGGGCGGGGTAGGCGGCCCGGGTGCGGGCGATGTCGAACGGCATGTCCCGGACCCTAGCCGGTGCCCGGGCCGGGCCCGCTCGCCCCCGGGTGGCCGTCCCGATGATCGCCGGTCGGCGGCGTTCTCGCGGTCGTCTCGTACCCTTGGCGAGGTGACGAAACGACCCGCCACCATTCCGCTGACCCCCGTCCGCCGCGCCGCCGGCCTGTTCGCCGGTCTGGCGCTCGGCCTCGCCGTGCTCGCCGGCTGCAGTTCGCAGGGCGCCTCCACCGACTGTGGGCTGGGCGCCTGCACGGTCACCTTCGAGCGGGGTGTCGACGCGAGCGCCACCATCCTGGGCGTCGAGGCCAAGCTGGTCGGCGCAGAGGGCGACCAGGTGACCGTCGAGGTCGCCGGCGAGCAGCTCACGCTCACCACCGGCCAGCAGGCCACCGAGGCCGGGGGCTTCGCGGTCACCCTGGACAGCGTCACCGACCAGCAGGTCAAGATTCGCGTTTCACGCAACCCGGGCAACTGACCAGGGCGGGAGGCGGTGGCCGACGTTTGGGGATCTCCGCAAACGGAGATTGTGGCGCCATGTCACTCACCCGTAGCGCCGAAGCCACCGCCTCCCGTACGGCGGACAGCCGGTGGCTGGAACTCCTCGCCCGGGCCGGCTTCATCGGCTACGGCATCGTGCACCTTCTCTTCGCCTGGCTGGCGTTGCAGATCGCGTTCGGGACGTCGTCCGACGACGGCGACCAGTCCGGCGCCCTGCGGACCCTCGCCGCGCAGCCGCTGGGCAAGGTCCTGGTCATCGCCACCGCGGTGGGCCTGCTCGCGATGGCCATCTGGCAGGCGCTGGAGGCGGCGGTGGGGCACCGCGCCGAGCGGGGCAGGGAGCGGGTCGTGGAGCGGCTCGCCTCGGCCGGCCGGACCATCGTCTACCTCTACTTCGCCTGGACCGCGTTCAAGGTCTTCAAGGACGCCGGGTCGAACAGCGCCGACCAGCAGGAGGCGTTGACCGGCAAGCTGATGACCTCCAGCGGTGGTCGCTGGCTGGTCGGTCTGGCCGGGCTGCTGCTCGCCGCGATCGGCGTGGGTCTGGTGATCTACGGCCTCGTCAAGCGGTTCGAGAAGCACCTCAAGACCGGTGAGATGAGCCCCGGCACCCGCAAGCTGGCGCGCCGGCTGGGCATCGCCGGGTACGTCGCCAAGGGCATCGCGTACGGCATCGCCGGCCTGCTGATCATCGTGGCGGCGGTGAACTACGACCCGGAGAAGGCCCGCGGTCTGGACGCGGCGCTGCGCACGCTGCGCGAGCAGTCCTACGGCGGCGTGCTGCTCACCCTGGTCGCCCTCGGCATCGCCGCCTTCGGCCTCTTCTGCTTCCTCCAGTCCCGGTACCGCAAGGTCTGAGCTGGCTGATTCCAGATTCGTCGGGCATTATTGGGCTTTTGCCCGAAGCATTGTCGCCCGGCCGGAGGGGAGTACCACCCGCGTGCAGAGTTACCTCGGAACGGCCGTCGTCGCGCTCGTCGCGGCGGCGGTCGCCCTTTTCCTGGTTGAGGTCATCCACCGGATCACCCGGCGGCTCGGCCGCCGGTCGCTGCTGATGACCGAGCTGACCGAACATGCGCACCGGCCGTTCCAGGTCACCGCGACGGTCCTCGCCGTGCAGTTCGGCGCCCGGTTCAGCACCGGGTACGCGGTTGGCGAACCCTGGCGGCGGATGCTGCTGCACCTGCTCATCCTCGGCGTCATCGCCAGCGTCGCCTGGCTGGTGGCCGCGCTGCTGATCGTCGTGGAGGACACCGCGCTGGCCCGGTTCCGCGTCGACGTGCCGGACAACCGCCACGCCCGGCGCGTACGGACCCAGGTGGTGATGCTGCGCCGGCTGACCATCGCGGTGATCGTGATCCTGGCCGTCGGCGTCATGCTGATGACGTTCCCGAGCGTGCGCGGAATCGGCGCCGGCGTGCTGACCTCCGCCGGTTTGGTCGGTGTCGTCGCCGCGCTGGCCGCGCAGAGCCTGCTCGGCAACGTGTTCGCCGGTCTCCAGCTCGCCTTCAGCGACGCGGTGCGCCTCGACGACGTGGTGGTCGTCGAGGGGGAGTGGGGCCGGATCGAGGAACTGACCCTCAGCTACGTGGTGGTGCAGATCTGGGACGACCGACGGCTGATCCTGCCCACCTCGTACTTCACCAGCAAGCCGTTCCAGAACTGGACCCGGACCGAGGCGGCGGTGCTCGGCACGGCCGAGTTCGACGTGGACTGGGCGGTGCCGGTGCAGACCATGCGGGAGGAGCTGCGCCGCCTGGTGGAGGGCACCGAGCTGTGGGACGGCAGGGTCTGCGTACTCCAGGTGACCGACGCCACGGGTGGGACGGTGCGGGTGCGCGCGCTGGTCAGCGCCGCCGACGCCGGCAGCCTGTGGGACCTGCGCTGCCTGGTCCGCGAGCACCTGGTGGCCTGGATCCGGGACAACCGCCCCACCGCGATGCCCCGGCTGCGCACCGAGCTGGGCGACTCCGGCAGCAACCTGCCCTGGCAGTGGGTGCAGCCGAGGCGGCCGGCGCGCCGGACGACGGAGACCGACGTGCCGGACGACGCCCGCGTCTTCGGCGGCAGCGACGACGGCGACGCCCGCAGCGAAGCCTTCGTGGGCCCCGAAGAAACCCCAGCCCCCCGCCCCTAACCCGCCCGACTTCCCGACTTTCCCCCGTTGATCATGAGGTTGGCGACGGCTGCGACGGCGTGTCGTGTCGCTAACTCCATGATCGACGGGGGTGAGGGTGGAGCCTGGGCGTGGGGCGGGGGAGTGCGGTCCGGTGCGTTCCGGGAGGTTTGACCGGGCTTAGGCGGGGGACGTGCTGCCGGACGTCTCTACCGTGAACGGGGCGGCCGGACGCCGTGCCGGGGGCGCGGAACCGGACAACGGGAACGGCGACCGGGTCGACGTTCGTTGAGGATTGACGGGCGGCGACTTCGGGCATACAGCGCGGTGATGAGGAAAGGAGGACAGCATGGCTGACGTGGCGAACGCCCGCACATCCCACAACGGGAGCGAGCCCTCCACCGCCGAGTTGGTGCAGCGGGCCACCGAGCAGGTCTCCCGTCTGGTGCGGGACGAACTGGCGCTGGCCCGGGCGGAGTTGACCGAGAAGGGCAAGCACGCCGGCATCGGGATCGGTCTGTTCGGCGGCGGCGGCGCGCTCGCGTTCTTCGGTCTGGGCGCCCTGGTCGCCACGGCGATCCTGCTGCTCGACCTGGTGCTGCCCGCCTGGGCCGCCGCGCTGATCGTGGCGGTGGTCCTGTTCCTGCTGGCTGGCATCCTCGCCCTGGTCGGCAAGAAGCAGGTCAGCCGTGCGGTCCCGCCGGTTCCGGAGGCGACGGTCCGCAGCCTGCGCGCTGACGTGGACACCGTCACCGCCGCCGTGAAGGACAGGGGACGGGCATGACGGGCAACGGGACGGGCGACACGGAGGCTCTCCGCGAGGAGATCCGTCGTACCCGGGTCGAGTTGGGCGAGACGATGGAGGCGCTGGCCGCCAAGGCGGACGTCAAGGCGCGACTGAAGGAGTCCGCCGGGCAGGCGCGGGAGCGGATGCGCGAGCAGGCGGCGCAGACCGTGGCCCGGGTTCGCGGGCAGGCGATGCGCCGCGCCGAGGTGGCGCGAGTGCAGGCGCACGAGAAGGGCGAGCTGGTTCGACACAACCCGGTGCCGTGGGCGGCCATCGCCGCCGGTGCGGTGGCCACCGTGGTGGTGCTGATGATCGTGCGGGGGAGGCGTAGGTGAGCAAGGGCATCAGCAGGGTCGCGTACCGGCCGGTGGGTGTGCTGTTGGGTGTCGCCGCCGGTGCGGTGGCCGGCGCGATCTTCCGGCAGGTCTGGAAGGTCACCGCGGGCGACGGCGACGCGCCCAGCGCCACCGACGAGGAGCGCGGCTGGGGCGAGATCCTGGCCGCCGCGGCGTTGCAGGGGGCCATCTTCGCGGTGGTCCGGGCCGCCGTGGACCGGGGCGGCGCGGTCGGCGTCCGCCGGATGACCGGCCAGTGGCCGGACTGACCCGCGCATTGGCATCGGCCCCCTTCCCGTATCGACGGGTGGGGGGCCTTTCGCATGGCGTCGCACGCCGCCCAGCGGATCTCGGGCATCCGTCAGGTCACATGTCGGAGAAATTCGTCGGAGAGGTCGTGCAGAGTTTTTGCGTACGTGATTTGCTGTTCCACGCTGTTGCGAGATGGCGTGGGTTGAGAGAAGTCTCCTTCGTGGGGCCGCCTCAGACGCCGCTGGCTCGAAAACGGCCAATCGGCCGCACGGCGTGCACGGCCGCCAGTTTTAGAAGGAGATACACATGGCGCAGGGAACCGTGAAGTGGTTCAACGCTGACAAGGGCTTCGGCTTCATCACCGTCGACGGCGGGGGTGCTGACGTGTTCGTCCACTTCTCGGCCATCCAGACCAGCGGCTACCGCACGCTGGAGGAGAACCAGCGGGTGGAGTTCGAGATCGCTCAGGGTCAGAAGGGCCCGCAGGCTGAGCAGGTCCGTCCCATCTGAGTAGTGTGGCCGGCCCCCGCCGGCCAGTGGGACGATCCGGCCAGGGGTCGTTGAAGCCCCGTATCCCTCCGGGATGCGGGGCTTTCCACGTGCCGGTCGCGCCGGCGCCACTGTGGAGACCGGCGAGCCGCCGGGTCAACGGCGACGGCGGGAACGCAGGCCGAGCCAGAGCAGCACGAGCCCGGCCAGGGCAACGACCGGGCCGAGCACGGCCCAGACCGGCTCGTCGGTCATCACGCTGCCGCTGACGTAGCCCAGGCCCTGCACCGTCCACACCGCACCGATCACGACCGCCAGCAGGCCGAGGGTGAGCGAAAGCCAGCCTCTCATCGCGTCCCCTCTCCGCCCGATCGGGCCGCGCACCGCCCCGCACCGCTCGCCCGGCGGGCCGGGCGAGACGGTGCGAACACCGAGGGTGCCCGGGTCACCACCGGTCGTGCACCTGCGGGCGGATCAGCTCGTCGTAGACCTCGCGTACGCCGGCCAACTGCTCCGCCGAGAGCGGCGACAGGTCGGCCGCCGCCGCGTTGCGCCGGGCCTGGTCCGCGTCGCGGGCGCCGGGGATGACGACGGTGACGCCCGGCTGGTCCAGCACCCACCGCAGCGCGAACTGCGCCATCGTGCGGTCCGCGTCGACCAGCGGCGCCAGCCGGCGTACGGCGGCCAGCCCCCGCTCGAAGTCGACGCCGGAGAACGTCTCGCCGACGTCGAACGCCTCGCCGTGCCGGTTGTAGTTGCGGTGGTCGTCGGCCGGGAACTCGGTGTGCTCGTCGTACCGGCCGGAGAGCAGACCGCTGGCCAGCGGCACCCGGGCGATGACGCCGACCCCGGCGGCCGCGGCGGCCGGCAGCACCTGCTCCAGCGGCTTGTGCCGCACCGCGTTCAGGATGATCTGGACGCTGGCAACCCCGGGCCGGGCGATCGCGGTGAGCGCCTGGTCGCAGGTCTCCACGCTGACCCCGTACCCGGCGATGGCCTTCTCGGCGACCAGGGTGTCCAGGGCGTCGAAGACCTCGTCCGAGGAGAAGACGGCCGTGGGCGGGCAGTGCAGCTGGACCAGGTCCAGGGTGTCCATCCCCAGGTTGGCCCGGGACCGGTCGGTCCACTGCCGGAAGTTGGCCAGGGTGTACGCCTCGGGCCGCTGCTCGACCCGGCGACCCATCTTGGTGGCGACGGTCAGCCCGGCGTCGGGCCGGGAGCGCAGGAAGCGGCCGATCAAGTGCTCGCTGCGGCCGTCGCCGTACACGTCTGCGGTGTCCAGGAAGGTGACCCCGGCGTCCACGGCGGCGGCCAACACGGCCATCGCGTCGTCCTCGCTGACGGTGCCCCAGTCCGCGCCGAGCTGCCAGGCGCCCAGGCCGACCATCCCGACGGTCCGGCCGAGCCGGTTGAAGCTGCGCTGTTCCATGGCCCGAGCCTAGTGATCGGGTTGCCGGCCTGCCAGACGAGCCGTATCGTAAACAAGACGGACGTACGGTTTGGGAGGCGGCGATGTGGGATCCGACGACGTACCTGCGCTACGGCGACGAGCGGTCCCGGCCGTTCCACGACATGGTCGCCCGGATCCCGGCCGAACGGCCCCGCACGGTGGTCGACCTCGGCTGCGGCCCCGGCCAGCTCACCGCCACCCTCGCCGAGCGCTGGCCCGCGAGCCGGGTGCTCGGCCTCGACTCCTCGCCGGAGATGATCGACCGGGCCGCCGCCCTGGACGCCCCGGTCGACTTCGCGGTCGCCGACCTGCGTGACTGGCGGCCGACCGGCGACGAGGACGTGGTGGTCACCAACGCGGCGCTCCAGTGGGTCCCGGGCCACCAGGAGCTGCTGCGCCGCTGGGCCGGCGAGCTGCCCGCCGGCGCGTGGCTCGCCATGCAGGTCCCCGGCAACTTCGCCGCCCCCTCGCACCGGGCGCTGCGCGAGGTCGCCGACCGGCCGCGCTGGCGGGCCGAGCTGGCCCCGCTGCTGCGCGCCGACCCCGTCGACGACCCGGCCGACTACGCCGAGCTGCTGACCGGTGCCGGCTGCGCGGTGGACGCCTGGGAGACTACCTACGTGCACCTGCTGCCGGTCCGGCCCGCCGCCGACCACCCGGTGCTGGCCTGGATGGAGGGCACCGCGCTGCGCCCGGTCCGGGCGGCCCTGGACGCCGCCGGCTGGTCCGCCTTCCGGGCCGAGCTGGGGGTACGACTCGCCGCCGCGTACCCGGTGCGGCAGGGTCAGGTGTACTTCCCGTTCCGCCGCGTCTTCGTCGTCGCCCGCACCGGCGACCGTGCCGAGGAGAACCTGTGACCGACCTGTCCACCTTCATCGCCGGACTGCCCAAGGTGGAGCTGCACGTGCACCACGTCGGCTCCGCCTCGCCCCGCATCGTCGCCGAACTGGCCGCCCGCCACGAGGCGCGCACCCCGGTGCCGGCCGACCCGGCGGCGCTCGCCGACTACTTCGAGTTCCGCGACTTCGCGCACTTCATCGAGGTCTACCTGAGCGTGGTGGACCTCATCCGCGACCCCGAGGACGTCTGGATCCTCACCCACGAGGTGGCCCGGGAGCTGGCCCGCCAGCAGGTCCGGTACGCGGAGCTGACCATCACGCCGTACTCACACGTGCGCCGGGGCATCCCCGCTCCCGCGTTCTGCGAGGCGATCGAGGACGCCCGCAAACGCGCGTCGGTCGACTTCGGCCTCGACCTGCGCTGGTGCTTCGACATCCCGGGCGAGGCGGGCCTGCCGGCCGCCGAGGAGACGCTGCGCATCGCGCTGGACGAGCGGCCCGACGGCCTGATCAGCTTCGGCCTGGGCGGCCCGGAGATCGGCGTACCCCGGCCGCAGTTCCGCCCCTACTTCGACCAGGCCCGGGCGGCCGGGCTGCGGTCGGTGCCGCACGCGGGGGAGACCACCGGCCCGCAGACGATCTGGGACGCGCTGAACGAGCTGGGCGCCGAGCGGATCGGGCACGGCATCTCCGCCGCGCAGGACCCGGAGCTGCTCACGTACCTGGCCGAGCGGCAGATCGGGATGGAGATCTGCCCCACGTCCAACGTGCGGACCCGGGCGGTGGCGAACCTCGACGCGCACCCGCTGCCCCGGCTGGTCGAGGCCGGGCTGCTGGTCACCATCAACTCCGACGACCCGCCGATGTTCGGCACCACCCTCAACGACGAGTACGCGGTGGCGGCCCGGCTGCTCGGGGTGGGCCCGGAGGGGCTGGCCGGGCTGGCCCGCAACGGGGTGACCGCGTCCTTCCTCGACGCGGCCGGCAAGCAGCGGCTGACCGCGGAGATCGACACGTACCTCGCCGCCGCCGGCTGAGCCGTTCGGGGGAGCAGGGCGCGCGGCGGGAGCGTGGGTGTGGGGGGACCTGGACTCCCGCCGCGCGCGCGGCTCCACCGGCACGTGGGTACGCGGTGCGCTGGCCGGTGGAACTGGTGGGTTCGTGCTCTGATCCTGACAGCCCGTGGCCGCCTCGCCGCCGCCGTTAACCGCGATCTAAGGAAGACTTGCGCCGCCGCACAGCCCCGGGCCGGTCAGCCGTCGGTGGGGCGTTGGCGGGGCCAGCGGCGGGCGGTGGCCTTCTGCTCCCGGGCGTCCCGCGCCATCCGGCCGACCAGGCCGAACCGGCTGACCTGCCGGGGCGTCGCCTCCGGGTCGGCGAGCAGCATCACCACGCTGGCTCCGCCCAGCCGGGCGCGGTCGATGCTCACCGACCCGTTGGCCTGCAACGACACCCGCTTGGCGATGTCCAGGCCGAGCCCGGTCGAGCCCTGGTCACTGGTGCCGCGGCGCAGTGCGCGGTCCGGGTTGGCGATGCCGTTGCCGGCGTCGTCGATCCGGATCGCCACGTAGCCGTCGCGGCGGGACACGGCCACCTCGAACGCGGTGCCCTGCGGCGTGTAGCGGAAGACGTTGCCGATCACCGCGTCCAGGGCGGCGGCCAACTCGGCACGCGGCACCGGTGCGGGGATGCGCAGTTGTGCGCCGATGACCCGGTGCGGCCGGTTCTGGTCGCCGGCCAGCGCCGCCCAGAACACCATCCGGTCCCGGACCACCTCGCTGACGTCACACATCGCCGGCCCGGCCTCGTGCGCCACCGCCTTACGGGTGGTCTTGATCAGCACGTCGATCTCACCCTCCAGGGTCACGATCGCCTGACGGATCCGCCGGATGCCACGCCGCCGGTCCAACTCCGCCTCGGAGAACGAGCCCACGCTGGTGTCGTCGGACTCCAACGCCTCCGCGTCCAGCCGGAGCACGGTCAGCGGGGTACGCAGCCGGTGCGACAGGTCGGCCACCAGTTCCCGCTCGTCGGTGCGGGCCGCGTCCAGCCGGTCGGCCATCCGGTTGAAGGCGTACCCGGCCTCGGCCAGTTCGCGTGGGCCGGTCGGCTCCACGCGTACACCCAGGTCGCCGTCGCCGATCGAGAGCGCGGCCTTGACCAGCCCCCGGGTCGAGTCCACCGCGCGGGCGGCAACCCGGTCGACGACCAGCACCGCGGCGCCGGCCATCGCCGCGCCGACCGCGAGCAGCAGCAGCCAGGTGCCGCCGGCACCCTCGCCCAGCGTCGAATCCGGTACGAACACCTCGACCACGGCCGTCCGGTCACCGAGAACCACCGGGTCGAGCCGGACCACCCCACCATCGACGTCGACGACCAGCGAGCGCCGGTCGGCACGTGCCCGGTCCAGGTCGGCGCCGCTGGCGCGGCCGGCGGACTCGTCGAGACCCAGCCCGTGCACCACCGGTCGGGCCGGCGCGCCCTCGCCGCTGGCCACCACCGCCCGCTCGACCACCGCCGGCTCGGTGCTCACCGCCAGCGCCCCGGTCACCAGCGCGCTACGCCGGGCGGCGTCGCCGATCGCCTCCTCCCGGGTCTGCTCACGCAGACTCAGACCGAGCGGGATCAGGAAGGCGAGCGCGACGAGGCTGCACATGCCGGCCGTGAGCAGGGCCAGCGCAGTCCTCAGTCCGGTGCCACCAGCCGGAACCCGACCCCCCGCACGGTGCGCAGGTAGCGCGGCTTCGCCGCGGACTCGCCCATCTTTCGGCGAAGCCAGTACAGGTGAACGTCGATGGTCTGGTCCTCGCCGACCGATGGCTGCCGCCATACCTCCTCCAAGAGCTCCCGGCGGGACACTACCCGCCCGGGACGTGCGGCGAGATACGCCAGCAGGTCGAATTCCTTGCGGGTCAGCGCCAGCGGCTCCCCGTCGAGGTGGGCGCTGCGCTCCCCGACATCCACCCGCAGCCCGCCGACGGTGTGCACCGCGGGCTGCACCGTCCGGCTTGCCCGGCCGGCCCGGCGCAGCACGGTGGTGATCCGGGCGTCCAGGTGGGCGCCGGTGAACGGCTTGACCATGTAGTCGTCGGCGCCGGCACGCAGCAGCTTCACCACCGACTGCTCGTCGTCACGGGCGGTGGCGATGATGATCGGGATGTCGGTGATGCCGCGCAGCATCCGCAGCGCGTCCGAGCCGTCCAGGTCGGGCAGGCCGAGGTCCAGCACCACCAGGTCGGGTGTCTCCGCCGCGACCCGGCGCAGGGCGTCCAGCGCCGTGCCCACGGCGTGCACGGCGTGCCCCCGGTCGGCGAGGGACCGCAGCATCGCGCCGCGTACGACGTGATCGTCTTCGACCAGGAGCACTGAGGCCACCCCAAGACCGTACTTGGCCTGGCAAGTTGATCGCGTTGCGGCGTACCTGACGAGCGGGCAAGCTGGTACGACGATGTCCTTCACTCTGTTCGCCGATGCCCGCCTGGCGCTCGCCCGGGACAGCCTCGCCGGTCTCTCCACCGGCGACGCGCTCGGCGCGCGGTACTTCGCTCCCGGGGCACGCCCAGCGGATCTCGCCGAGGGCATCCTGCCGCCGCAGCCCTGGGAGTGGACCGACGACACCGAGATGGCCTGCTCCGTCCTCGCCGGGCTGGCCGAGTCCGGCGGCGTCGACCGGGACCGGCTGGCTCTGGCGTTCGCCGAGCGCTGCGATCCGCGCCGCGGCTACGGCGCGGGCGCGATGCTGATCCTTCGGCTGATCCGCACCGGTACGCCGTGGCCGGTGGCCGCCGCGTCCGCCTTCGACGGCCAGGGCTCCTGCGGCAACGGCGCGGCCATGCGGGTGGGTCCGCTCGGCGCGTACTTCGCCGACTCGACCGTCCGCGCCGCCGCCCAGGCCCGCGCCTCGGCCGAGGTGACCCATGCGCACCCGGAGGGGGTCGCCGGCGCGGTCGCGGTGGCGGTCGCCGCCGCGCTGGCCGCCCGGGCCCGCCTCGACGGGCACCGCCCGGCCCCGGAGCGGCTGCTCGCCGGGATCGCCGCCGCGGTCGATCCGGGCACCGAGGTGCACCGCAGCGTGAACCGGGCGGCGGGGCTGCTCGGCCGGCCGCTGTCCCGGGTGGTGGCGGCGCTCGGCAACGGCTCGCGGGTGACCGCCCAGGACACCGTCGGCTTCACTCTCTGGGTGGCCGCCACCCACCTCGACGACTACCCGGAGGCGATCCGCATCTGCGTGCAGGCCGGCGGGGACGTGGACACCACCGCCGCCATCGCCGGGGCGGTGGTGGCGGCGTACACCGGCGTCGGCACGCCCGGCGGCGTACCCGAGCCGTGGCTGGCCGCCCGCGAGCCGCTGCCCCCCTGGGCGCCCTGACCTCATCGCCGTGTCGGGCCGGGCCCACTGCCGCCTGGCGGCTCTTCGCGGCGTGGTGCCCTTCGTGGCGTGGCGTGGCGCTCTTCGTGGCCTGGTACCCCTCTGCGGCCTTTGCTCTGCTTCAACCGACGCAACACTCACGGCCCGGAACCGTTGCGTGGGTTGAAGCAGAGCAAAGGCCGCGTGGTGCTGTCGGCTCGGGTGGTGCTCGGCCCCCGGTGAGGCCGCCGTCGACCGCCGGCCGCGCTGCCGGGTGGTCCGGAGACGATGCGGGCCGCGGACAGTGGCGGCCCTGACGGTGTGGGCCGGCTGACGGCGAGCCGGCCTCAGCCGGCGCGGACCGGGGTGGCGGTCGCGGTCTGCACATCGGCGGGCGGCGTCTCCGCGAGCGATGCGACGGCGGGCTGCGCGTTGGCGGGCTGCGCGTTGGCGGGCTGCGCGTTGGCGGGCTGCGCGTCCGCGGACGGCGCTTCGGGGGACGCCGCCGTGGCACCGCGGGCCGCCGGCACCGCATCGGCTGGCGCGGGTGCGTCGTCGTCTCCGCCGGTCACCTCGGCGAGCGCCGCGTCCTCGGCCGGGTCGCGGCGCCGCCAGCGGCTGACCAGCCAGCCGATCGCCGCGCCGCCGCCCAGCCCGGCCAGCAGGCCGGCGGCCAGCATCGCGTCGGCGCTGCCGGACTCCTCGTCGGCGCCGTCGGCGCGGTCCGCGGGCGCGGCGTCGCCGCCGGCGTCGGGATTGGTCGCCGTCCCGGCAGCCGGGGCGCCGTGTCCGCCGTGTCCGCCGTGCCCGGCCGGGCCGGCCGCGCCGGGCGCGGGCGGCAGCAGGGTGAGCACCGGGGCCCGGTGCGTGCCGGTGGCGTCCGCCCAGCGGACGACCGTGCCGTCGGCGTACGTCTGGACGACCTCGAAGGTGAGCCGCTCGGCCTGCGGCAGGGGGCCCATGGACAGGGCCAGCCGGGCGGGCCCCGGTTCGCCTCCGCCGACCCGGATCCAGGTCACCGCGGTCGTGACCGTGGTGACCCCGGAGGAGTGGATGCCGGCCACCGGCTGGTCCAGGGTGCGGGAACTGATCCGGGGCGCCCATCCGGTCACCGACATCGGGTACACCTCGGCCACCGGCGCGTCGGCCGGCAACCGAACCTCGATCTGGCGGGTCGTCGTGCCGGCCCGCTCCTCCGGCACGGTGAACTCCAGCCGGACCGCGTCGCCCTGCCGGGCCTCGGTCGGGGTGGTCGTCACGTCCGCCGCGTGCGCCGTACCGGGCCAGAGCAGCAGCCCGGCGGCGGTCAGCGCGGTCACCGCCGCGATCCGCTGCCGGCGGCCACCGCCGTACGTGCTCGCCATCTCGTGCCCCCATCCGTGTCGACGCGACCGGCACCGGTTTCCGGCCACACCTCCTAGTTCGGCTCGGAGGGCCGAAAGGTTCAACGTCACCGTCGACAACGCGCCCTTCCGCCACCGGAGGCGTTAGGAAGGTGCCCTTCCCTGCCTGGGGTGGGTGGACCGATAGCATCGGCAGGAGCCGAGGATCGGCTTCCGTTTCGTACCGCTTGGAGGAGTCACCGTGTCCGCACCCCGTACCCCCGCCGTGGCCGACCCTGTCGTCGTCGCCGCCGGGACGACGGCGGCCGACGCGGTGGCCGCGGCCGGACTGCCCGCGAACGGCCCTAAGGCGATCGTCGTGGTCCGCGACCCCGAGGGTCGGCTGCGCGACCTGGACTGGTCGCCGGCCGAGGAGACCGTCGTCGAGCCGGTCAGCCTGGACTCGCCCGACGGGCTCACCGTGCTGCGCCACTCCACCGCGCACGTGCTCGCCCAGGCCGTGCAGGACATCTTCCCCGAGGCGAAGCTGGGCATCGGCCCGCCGATCGAGAACGGCTTCTACTACGACTTCGACGTCGACAAGCCGTTCCAGCCCGACGACCTCAGCAAGCTCGAGAAGCGGATGCAGGAGATCGTCAAGTCGGGGCAGCGGTTCCGGCGGCGCCGCTTCGGCAGCCTCGACGAGGCCCGCGCCGAGCTGGCCGACGAGCCGTTCAAGCTGGAGCTGATCGACGTCAAGGGCGAGGGCCTGGACACCGACGAGGTGATGGAGGTCGGCGGCGGCGAGCTGACCATCTACGACAACCTCGACGCCAAGGAGGAGAAGGTCTGCTGGTCGGACCTGTGCCGGGGCCCGCACCTGCCGAACACCCGGCTGATCGGCGCGTTCAAGCTGATGCGCTCCGCCGCCGCGTACTGGCGCGGGTCGGAGAAGAACCCCCAGTTGCAGCGGGTGTACGGCACCGCGTGGCCGACCCGCGACGAGCTGAAGGCGTACCTGAAGCTCCTGGAGGAGGCCGCCCGGCGCGACCACCGCAAGCTCGGCGCGGACCTGGACCTGTTCAGCTTCCCCGACGAGATCGGCTCCGGTCTGGCGGTCTTCCACCCCAAGGGCGGCATCATCCGCCGGGAGATGGAGCACTACTCGCGGCGCCGGCACGAGGAGGCGGGGTACGAGTTCGTCAACACCCCGCACATCACCAAGGCGCAGCTGTTCCAGACGTCGGGGCACCTGCCGTACTACGCGGACACCATGTTCCCGCCCATGCAGCTGGAGGGCGCGGACTACTACCTCAAGGCCATGAACTGCCCGATGCACAACCTGATCTTCAGGTCGCGTGGGCGGTCGTACCGGGAACTTCCGCTGCGGATGTTCGAGTTCGGCACCGTCTACCGGTACGAGAAGTCCGGCGTGGTGCACGGCCTGACCCGGGTGCGCGGCCTGACCCAGGACGACTCGCACATCTACTGCACGCGCGAGCAGATGGCCGGCGAGCTGTCCACGCTGCTCAGCTTCGTGCTGGACCTGCTGCGTGACTACGGCCTGGACGACTTCTACCTGGAGCTGTCCACCCGCGACGACTCGCCGAAGTTCATCGGCGACGACGAGGACTGGGCGGAGGCGACCGAGGCCCTGCGGACCGCCGCCGCGACCTCCGGCCTGGAGCTGGTGCCCGACCCGGGCGGCGCGGCGTTCTACGGGCCGAAGATCTCGGTGCAGGCCCGGGACGCGATCGGCCGGACCTGGCAGATGTCCACGATCCAGGTCGACTTCAACCAGCCGGAGCGCTTCGGCCTGGAGTACCAGGCCGCCGACGGCAGCCGGCAGCGGCCGGTGATGATCCACCGGGCGCTGTTCGGCTCGATCGAGCGGTTCTTCGGGGTGCTCACCGAGCACTACGCGGGGGCGTTCCCGGCCTGGCTGGCCCCGGTCCAGGTGGTCGGCATCCCGATCCGCGAGGACCACACCGACTACCTGCGCGGGTTCGTCGCGGCGCTGCGCGCGGAGGGGATCCGGGCGCAGGTGGACGCGGGTGACGACCGGATGCAGAAGAAGATCCGTACCGCCCAGCAGCAGAAGATCCCGTTCATGGTGATCGCGGGCGACGACGACGTGGCCGCCGGCACGGTCTCCTTCCGCTACCGCGACGGCTCGCAGCGCAACGGGGTGCCGGTCGCCGAGGCGGTGCCGCACGTCCTCGACGTGGTCACCTCTCGTACGAACGTCGGCCCCTCCGCCGCCGCGGAGTAGCGTGCCGGCCGCGATCGGTGCTGATCGCGCCCGATCCAGGACGTAGTGGCCTCCTCGCGTCGGGGAGGCCACTACGTCCATGTTCGAGCGCGGTCACGGCGGGGCGGCAGGGCCGCCCGGCGTCAGATTCCGCAGGTGGGGGCGGACCAGGTCCGGGTGGACTTGTGCGCGACGTGGGTGTGGTCGTCGTGGCCCGGGTATCCGGGGCCGAGGATCTCGTTGAAGCCGTGGCTGCGGGCCTGCTGTGCGAGGCGGCACAGTGAGTGCGGGGTGGCGCCGAGGTCGGTGGCGTCCCCGTAGAGGTGCCGGCTGGTCGACGACCCGCCGACCGCGCTGTTGCAGGCGTAGCTGCGGAACGCGCTGGTCACCCTGATCTGCTGGTCGCCGAGAGCATGCCGCATGGCCTGGAGCTTCCACATCGAGACCCGGGCGTTGAACCGGGCGGTGCTGGCCGACACCGCCCCGCCGGACCAGTCGCTGTTGCAGTCGTTGAACTCGGCGTAGTCGAAGTTGACCGGCGTGCAGTCGTCGTCCTGGAGGGCGTAGATCCGGTTGAAGGTCTGCGGGCCGGCGATGCCGTCCGCGGGCAGCCCGTACGCCTGCTGGAAGCGGAGCACGGCGGACCGGGTGGCCGGGCCGTACGCGCCGTCGATGGTGAGCACGGCGCCGTAGTCGGGGTAGCCGGCGACCCGGACCTGGAGTTGCCGCACGTCCTCGCCGGACATCCCCTGGGACAGCATGCGTCCCCAGGTGTAGCAGCCGTCCGCGTGCGCGGCTCCGGCGGTCAGGGTGACGCCGAGCACGGTGCTGACGGCGGTCAGCGCGATGGCCGCGAGAAAGGTGCCGATTCGTCGGATCACAGAACCCTCCATCGGTTCATGGAAGTACATGAATGAATGGAAGTTTCAGGGCTGGGCCTTCGTTCGTCAACAACTTCCATCCGACGCGATCCTGAACAGCCGACAATCCGGTCGGCCCTCGGCGCCGGGTGGCAGGCGTCGCCGACGTCCGGAACGGTCCGTAGGATCGCCTCTGTGACTGGGGCGGAACGGCACACGGACAGCGGCGGGATGGCCGACGGCCTGGAGCGGCTCTGGACGCCGCACCGGATGACGTACATCTCCGGCGAGGACCGCCCGGCCGAGGGCTACGAGAAGCCCAGCGGGTGCCCGTTCTGCCGGGCTCCCGGGCTGCCGCCCGAGGAGAGCCTGGTGGTGGCCCGCGGCGAGCACGTCTTCGTGGTGCTCAACCTCTACCCGTACAACCCGGGGCACCTGCTGGTCTGCCCGTACCGGCACGTCGCCGACTACACCGACCTCGACGGGCCGGAGACCACCGAGCTGGCGTCGTTCACCCAGGCCGCGATGCGGGTGATCCGCAAGGTGAGCAACGCGCACGGCTTCAACCTGGGCATGAACCAGGGCGGGGTGGCCGGCGCCGGCATCGCCGCGCACCTGCACCAGCACGTGGTGCCCCGCTGGGGCGGCGACGCGAACTTCATGCCGGTGATCGGCCGCACGAAGGTGCTGCCGCAACTGCTCGGCGACACCCGCGACCTGCTCGCGCGGGCCTGGCCGTCCTGACCCGCCGCGCCGGCACGCGCCGGTCCGGCTAGCCGGCGCGCAGCAGGGTGGCCAGCTCCGGCCAGCTCTCCACCCGGTGTACGAGGGGCAGCAGCGCGGCGTGCGCGGCGACCTCCGCCGGGCGGGGGTGGAACAGGTAGCGGTGCGTCACCGAGCCGAGGTAGCCGAGCACCTCCAGCTTGTCGTCCACGAAGTGGGTCAGCCCGAGCCGCCGGGCGATCGGCGCCTTGTCCGGCCGGGTCCGGCAGAAGTGCACCCGCTCGACCGGGATGCCGATGCGGGCCGGAAAGTCGTGGTGGGCGAGCCACTCCCGGGTCCGGCGCTCGGTGGCCTCGCCGCACTTGGAGACCAGGTGCACCTCGTCGAACGCCGGACCGAGCGCCGCAAGCGCGTCGAACGCGCCGTTGACGGCGGGGGTACGCAGGTAGTGCGCGCCGAAGAAGGACGTGTCGGCGTCGTCGTCCGCCGGCTCGATGATCACGCCGCCGATGTCCACACCCAGCCGTCGCATGCGCCCGATCATGCCGCACCGCACCGGCCGTTCGCGCCGCGGCGTGCCCGGCCGGGAACCGCTACGCGCCGACCGATGGAGGTGGCACGATCGTTCGATGGCAGTCACGACACGGACGTTGGGGCGCAGCGGCATCGAGGTCAGCGCCCTCGGCATGGGGTGCTGGGCGATTGGGGGCCCCTGGGCGGAGGGAACCCAGCCGCTGGGCTGGGGCGCGGTCGACGACGACGAGTCCGTACGCGCCGTACGCCGCGCGCTCGACCTGGGCGTGACCCTGTTCGACACCGCCGACACCTACGGAGCCGGGCACGGTGAGCGGGTGCTCGGGCGGGCGCTCGCCGGCCGCCGGGACGAGGCCGTGATCGCCACCAAGTGGGGCTACACCTTCGACGAGGCGAGCCGCCAGGCGACCGGCGTGGACGCGTCGCCCGCGTACCTGCGGCGGGCGGTCACCGACTCGCTGCGCCGGCTGGACACCGACCGGATCGACCTGTACCAGCTGCACCTGGCCGACCTGCCGGTGCCTCGGGCCGAGGCGCTGATCGGCACCTGCGAGGACCTGGTCACCGAGGGCCTGATCCGGGCGTACGGGTGGAGCACCGACCGCCCCGACCGGGCGACCGCGTTCGGGCACGCGGCCGCCGGCGCCACCGCCGTGCAGCACACCCTGTCGGTGCTGCGCGACGCCCCCGAGCTGCTCGCCGTCTGCGACAAGTACGACCTGGCCAGCGTCAACCGGGGGCCGTTGGGGATGGGGCTGCTCACCGGCAAGTACTCGGCCGCCTCCACGCTGCCCCGCGACGACGTGCGGGGGCTGACCCCGGGCTGGCTGGAGTGGTTCCGTGGCGGCCGGCCGGCGCCGGAGTGGCTGCGCCGGGTGGGCGCGGTCCGTGCCGCGCTCACCGCCGACGGGCGCACCCTGGCGCAGGGCGCGCTGGGGTGGATCTGGGCCCGCAGCGGGCGCACCATCCCGATCCCGGGCTGCCGTACGGTCGTACAGGTCGAGGAGAACGCCGGCGCCCTGCACCGGGGCCCGCTGCCGCCGGACCAGTTCGCCGAGGTGGAGCGCCAACTGGCCGCCCTGCGCACCGCCGCCCTGCGCGACGCCGACCGCCCCCACTGGCCCCGCCCCGCCCACCCCGTCACCCACCCCTGAAGCACCCCCTCCCGCTCGGGTCTGCTGCCCGAGGGGTCAGGGAGTGTGTTCCTTGCGGGCCTGGTCGGCCAGGTGGGCGGGCATGGGGTCGTGGCGGACGAAGTGGCGGCGGAAGGTGCCGGTGCCGGCGGTCATCGAGCGCAGCTCGACGGCGTAGCGCAGCAGCTCGGTGGCCGGCACCTCGGCGCGGACCAGGGTGCGGCCCTCGGCGTCCGGGTCCGGCTCGGTGCCGAGCACCCGACCGCGCCGGCCGGACAGGTCGCCCATCACCGCGCCCACCGAGCCGTCCGGCACCCGGATGGTCACCTCGTCGATCGGCTCCAGCAGCGCCGGCTGGCCGCGTTCGGCGGCGTCGCGCAGCGCCAGCGCCCCGGCGGTCTGGAAGGCCGCGTCGGAGGAGTCGACGCTGTGCGCCTTACCGTCGACGAGGGCCACCCGCAGGTCCACCACCGGGTGGCCGGCGACCAGGCCGCGTTCCAGCTGGGCGCGGACACCCTTCTCCACCGACGGGATGTAGTTGTGCGGCACGGCGCCGCCGACCACCCGGTCGACGAACTCGAAGCCGCTGCCTCGGGGCAGCGGCTCCACCTCGATGTCGCAGATCGCGTACTGGCCGTGGCCACCGGACTGCTTGACGTGCCGGCCGTGCCCCTTCGCGGGGACGGTCAGCGTCTCGCGCAGCGACACCCGGACCGGCTCGGTGTCCAACTCCACGCCGCCGGCGCGCAGCCGGTCCAGCACCACGTCCGCGTGCGCCTCGCCCATGCACCAGAGCACCAGCTGGTGGGTCTCCGGGTTGCGCTCCAGCCGCAGCGTGGGGTCGCCGGCGACCAGCCGGGCCAGGTTGCGGGCCAGAGCGTCCTCGTCGGCGCGGCTGCGGGCGACGATCGCCACCGGCAGCAGCGGCTCCGGCATCTCCCACGGCGCGATCAGCAGCGGGTCGTCCTTGGCCGAGATGGTGTCGCCGGTCTCCGCGCTGCCCGACTTGGTGATCGCGCAGATGTCGCCGGCCACGCAGAGTGTCACCTCGCGCAGGGTGGCGCCCAGCGGGGTGTAGATGTGCCCGACCCGCTCGTCGGCGTCGTGGTCGGGGTGGCCCCGCTCGGCCATGCCGTGCCCGGAGACGTGCACGGTCTGGTCGGGGCGCAGCGTGCCGGAGAAGACCCGGACCAGCGAGACCCGCCCGACGTGCCGGTCGACGGTCGTCTTGACCACCTCGGCGACCAGGGGACCGGCCGGGTCGCAGGTCAGCGGCGGGCGCGGGGAGCCGTCCACGCCGGCGACCGGCGGCAGCTCGTGCTCCAGCGGCGACGGGAACGCGGCGGTCAGCACCTCCAGCAGCGCGTCCAGCCCGACCCCGGTCTCCGCGCAGACCGGCACGACCGGGTAGAAGTGACCGCGGGCGACCGCCTTCTCCAGGTCCTCGATGAGCACGTCGGTGCCGATCTCCTCGCCCTCGAGGTACCGGTCCATCAGCGTCTCGTCCTCGCTCTCGGCGATGACCCCCTCGATCAGCTCGTTGCGGGACTCGGCGATGGCCGGCAGGTGCTCCGGGTCCGGCTCGCGCACCTCGGCGGGGTGCCCGGCGGTGTAGTCGAAGACCCGGCGGGTGATCAGACCGAGCAGGCCGACGGTGGAGACCCCGTCGTCACCGAGCATCGGCAGGTACAGCGGCATCACGTTGTCGCCGAAGACCCGCTGGCAGAGCGCCACCGCCTCGTCGAAGTCGGCGCGCGGCTGGTCCAGCCGGGCCACCGCGACCGCGCGCGGCATGTCGACCGCCGCGCACTCCTCCCACAGCGCCACGGTGGCGGCGTCCATCCCGCCCGCCGCGGAGACGACGAAGAGCGCGGCGTCGGCGGCCCGCAGCCCGGCGCGCAGTTCGCCGACGAAGTCGGCGTACCCGGGGGTGTCCAGGAGGTTGACCTTGATGCCGTTGTGCAGCAGGGGCGCACAGGACAGGCTCACCGAGCGCTGCTGGCGGACGGCCGCGGCGTCATGGTCGCTGACAGTGGTGCCGTCGACGACGTTGCCGGCCCGACCGATCGTGCCGGTGGCCGCGAGCAACGCCTCGACCAGTGTCGTCTTGCCCGCGCCGGAGTGCCCGACGAGCACCACGTTGCGAACCCTGTCGGGTTCGGTCACCACCGGCGTGCCGCCGGCGGGACCCTTCTCCTGACTTTTCTGCGCCATGGGGCGCACCTCCCTCAGCCGGTGGTTGGTGGCGACCGCCGCGCGACGGGAAGCGGCCCGGGGCGAGTGCGCGGCGATATCCTCCGGTGGTCTGCTGCACAGCGGGAACGGGACGGGCGGGCGGGTGAGCTGGCTCACCTCCCGGCTCGATCTCACACCCGTTGCCGGGTAGGCACAAGCCTGCCCCGGGCGGGTCGGTGGGGCCGGCGGTATCGCCGGAGCTGGGCGGACCGTTATCGTGGGGACCGCCATGGCGAAGATCTTCCAAGTGTCGGCCCGCGCGGGGATGACCCGCGTCGTCGAGCCGATCGCACGCGCCCTCCTCCGTGCGGGCGTCACCCCCAATGCCGTCACCGTTACGGGCACCGTCGGTGTGCTCGTCGGTGCGCTCGGCTTCGGTGCCCGCGGCCATCTGGTCGCGGGCGCGTTGATCGTGACCGTGTTCGCGCTCACCGACCTGCTCGACGGGACGATGGCCCGGATGAGCGGTGGCTCCACCCGGTTCGGCGCGTTCCTCGACTCGAGCATGGACCGGGTCGCGGACAGCGCCGTCTTCGGCGCGGTCGCGTACTGGCTGGCCTCCCAGAACGACCACTCCGGGGTGGCCGCCGCGCTGCTCTGCCTGGCCGCTGGCGCGCTCGTCTCCTACGTCAAGGCCCGCGCCGAGGGGCTCGGCATGACCTGCAACGTGGGCATCGCCGAGCGCACCGAGCGGCTGCTGATCGTCGGGGTCGGCGGGATCCTCACCGGCGTCGGCGTCGACCCGGCGCTGGAGATCGCGCTCTGGCTGCTCGCCGCGGTGTCGATCTTCACGGTGGGGCAGCGGATGGCGCACGTCTACCGCCAGGCCCAACAGCTCCAGCCGGACGGCCAGGCGTGAGCGCGGGCGGCGCCCCGGCGATCCGGCGCGGGACGACCGGCGGCCGGGCCGCGTGAACCTCACCGAGCTGGGCTACGTCGCCGGCTGGCGGGTGCTGCGCGCGTTGCCCCGGCCGCTGGTGGCCGCGGCGTTCCAGGCGGGCGCGGACCGCGCCCACCGCCGCGGCGGCGGGGGTACGGCTCGACTGCGCGCGAACCTGCGCCGGGTGGTCGGCCCGGACCTGCCCGAGGCCGAGCTGGACGAGCTGGTGAAGCGCGGACTGCGCTCGTACGCCCGGTACTGGATGGAGGCGTTCCGGCTGCCCGCGCTGAGCCGGGCGCAGATCCTCTCCGGTTTCCGGCTCGACGGCGCCGAGCTGCTCGCCGCCGACGTGGCCGCCGGCCGGGGCGCGGTGGTGGCGCTGCCGCACGCCGGCAACTGGGATGCCGCGGGCGCCTGGGTGGCGGCCACCGGCTGGCCGATCACCACGGTCATGGAGCGGCTCAAGCCGGAGGGCGTCTACGAGCGGTTCGTGGCCTTCCGGGAAGGTCTGGGCATGGAGATCCTGCCCACCCACGGTGGGCCGCGACCGGCGTTCGACGTGCTGCTGGACCGGGTCCGTGCCGGCGCGGTGGTGCCGCTGCTGGCCGACCGGGACCTCTCCGCCCGCGGGGTCGAGGTGGACTTCTTCGGTGGGAAGACCCGGATGCCGGCCGGGCCGGCACTGCTCGCGCTGCACACCGGCGCGCCGCTCTACGTGGCGTCACTGTGGTACGAACCGGACGCGGCGTGCGCCTCGCTCGCCGGCCCGCTGCCGGTGCCCGGGCCCGAGACAGGGCCCCTGGACCAGCGGGTCCGGTCGTTGACCCAGCTGATCGCCGACCGTCTGGCGGCGGGTATCGCCCGGCATCCGGAAGACTGGCACATGTTGCAGCGGATGTGGCTGGACCAGCGTGGGGCGGGCGGCGACACGGCGCTGCCCACGCCGGCCGCCGGTCAGGCCTGAGGGGGTGGGTGCACGGTGAGGCGGAGCCCCACAGTCTCGGACGAGGGGCGCTGACGCATGCGGATCGGCATCGTGTGCCCGTACTCGTTCGACGTCCCGGGCGGCGTGCAGAACCACGTGATGGACCTCGCCGAGGCGTTGATCGCGCTCGGCCACCAGGTCAGCGTGCTCGCCCCGGCTGACGAGGACTCTCCGCTGCCGGAGTACGTGGTCTCCGCCGGCCGGGCCGTGCCGCTGCCGTACAACGGCTCGGTGGCCCGGATCGCGTTCGGCCCGGTCTCCACCGCCCGGGTCCGGCGCTGGATCACCAACGGCGACTTCGACGTGCTGCACGTGCACGAGCCGCTCACGCTGAGCCTGTCGTTGCTGGCGGTGCTCTCCGCGCGCGGCCCGGTGGTGGCCACCTTCCACACCGCGATGACCCGTTCGCGGGTGCTGGCCGCCGCGCAGGGTGTGCTCCAGATCGTGCTGGAGCGGATCACCGCCCGGATCGCGGTCAGTGCCCTGGCCCGCAAGGTGCAGGTCGAGCACATGGACGGCGGCGCGGTGGAGATCCCCAACGGGGTCGCGGTGGCCAAGTTCGCCAATGTCGAGCCGTTGCCCGGCTGGCCGGGGGAGTGCACGCCGGGTACGGGCGGCACGCTGGGCTTCCTGGGCCGGTTCACCGAGGCGCGCAAGGGGTTCCCGGTGCTGCGGGACGCCTTCGTCGAGCTGGCCGCCACCCGCCCCGACCTGCGGCTGCTGGTCGCCGGCCCGGGCGACCCCGACGACCTGTACGACCGGTTCCCGGCCGCGCTGCGTGAGCGGGTGACCTTCCTCGGCCTGGTCTCCGAGCAGGACAAGGCGCGGATGCTGCGCAGCGTGCACCTCTACGTGGCGCCGAACACCGGCGGCGAGTCGTTCGGCATGATCCTCACCGAGGCGCTGGCGGCCGGCACCACGGTGGTCGCGAGCGACCTGGACGCGTTCCGGCGGGTGCTCGACGGGGGCCGGGCCGGGCGGCTCTTTCCCACCGGCGACCCGGCGGGGCTGCGTGACGCGCTGGCCGACCTGCTGGACGACCCGGCCGGTCGGGCCGAGCTGAGCGCCTGCGGCGATCAGGTGGTGGCGAATTTCGACTGGCCGGTGGTTGCCCGCCGTGTTCTGGAGGTATACGCAGCGGCGATCGAGGCAACCGACGGTCGGGTCATCGACCAGGAATGGGTGGGGCTGGGCTGAGCCGGTGTGACGCATGGTGCGGGCGGTGACCGGGTGACCGGCGCGGCCGTGCCCGGACGGACGGAAACGGAGCAGCACTACGATGCCGCACATGTGGTGGGTGGTGGCCGCGATCCTGGTCGTGGGGCTGGTCGCGGCGTACCTCATCTGGACCGCCGGCCGGGTCGAACGGCTGCAGGGCCGCGCGGAGCTGGCGGCGCGGGCCCTCGACGCTCACCTGCTGCGCCGGGCGGCGGCGGCGGCCGTGCTGGCTGAGCGGCGCTTCGGCGTCGAGCTGTACGCGGCGGCCCGGATCGCCCTGGACGCCCCTCCGGACGAGCGGGAGGCGGCGGAGAACGACCTGACCCGCCAACTGCGCGGGGTGCAGCTGGACCCGGCCGATCCGGACTGCGCGGCGGTCATCGCCGCCAGTCGGCGGCTCGCGCTGTCCCGGCAGGTGCACACCGATCTCGTCCGGGACGCCCGGTCGGCGCGCAGCCGTCCACTGGTGCGGTTGTTGCGGATGGGGCGGGGCCGCGAGTGGCCGCGGTACTTCGACATCGACGACCCGACCCTGGCGGTCCCCGCGGACGTGCCCGCTAACTGATCTCCCGCCGCCGTCCGGCCTTCCCGCCGGCCGGTGACGAGGGCCACAGTGCAGGCCACCGGGGGTCTGATTGGCTGTCGGTGCGGCGTTCGCCTCGACGTAGCATTTTCGCTGCCATCCCCAGAGCACGTCCAAGGAGCGATGACCCGTGTCCGAAACCACCGCCCCGAACGCCGGTACCACCCCCGTCGTCGGCACCGCCCGCGTCAAGCGCGGCATGGCCGAGATGCTCAAGGGTGGCGTGATCATGGATGTGGTCAACGCCGAGCAGGCCAAGATCGCTGAGGACGCCGGCGCTGTCGCGGTGATGGCGCTGGAGCGGGTGCCGGCCGACATCCGCGCGCAGGGCGGGGTGTCCCGGATGAGCGACCCTGACATGATCGACGGGATCATCGCGGCGGTCTCCATCCCGGTGATGGCCAAGGCCCGCATCGGCCACTTCGTGGAGGCGCAGATCCTCCAGTCGCTGGGTGTGGACTACGTCGACGAGTCCGAGGTGCTCACCCCGGCCGACTACGCCAACCACATCGACAAGTGGGCCTTCACGGTCCCGTTCGTCTGCGGTGCGACCAACCTGGGCGAGGCGCTGCGCCGGATCACCGAGGGCGCGGCCATGATCCGTTCCAAGGGCGAGGCCGGCACCGGTGACGTCTCCAACGCCACCACCCACATGCGCAAGATCCGCCAGGAGATCCGCCGGCTGAGCTCGCTGCCGGCCGACGAGCTGTACGTCGCGGCCAAGGAGCTGCAAGCCCCGTACGAACTGGTCAAGGAGGTCGCCGAGAGCGGCAAGCTGCCGGTGGTGCTGTTCACCGCCGGCGGGATCGCCACCCCGGCCGACGCCGCCATGATGATGCAGCTCGGCGCGGAGGGCGTGTTCGTCGGCTCCGGCATCTTCAAGGCCGGCAACCCGGCCCAGCGGGCCGCCGCGATCGTCAAGGCCACCACCTTCCACGACGACCCGGACGTGCTGGCCAAGGTGTCCCGTGGTCTCGGCGAGGCGATGGTCGGCATCAACGTCGACGAGATCCCGCAGCCGCACCGCCTGGCCGAACGCGGCTGGTGAGCGCGAGGAGTGAGCCGCTCCTGCGAGCCCCGCAGCCGCGGACGAAGGAAGGGCTGGTGCGTATGAGCGGGCCAACGATCGGTGTGCTCGCCCTCCAGGGCGACGTCCGCGAGCACGTCACGGCCCTGGCCGCGGCGGGCGCGGACGCCCGCCCGGTGCGCCGCCCGGCCGAGTTGGACGCGGTCGACGGGCTGGTCATCCCCGGGGGCGAGTCCACCACGATCAGCAAGCTCGCCGACATCTTCGAGATGCGCGAGCCGATCGACAAGCGGATCGCCGGCGGCATGCCGGTCTACGGCTCCTGCGCCGGCATGATCATGCTGGCCACCGAGGTGCTGGACGGCCGCCCCGACCAGCGTGGCTTCGCCGGCATCGAGATGACCGTGCGGCGCAACGCGTTCGGCCGGCAGGTCGACTCGTTCGAGGCGCCGGTGGAGATCACCGGGGTTCCCGGTGAGCCGTTCCACGCGGTGTTCATCCGCGCCCCGTGGGTCGAGCGGGTCGGTGCCGGCGTCGAGGTGATCGGGAAGGTGACCGGTGGCCCGGCGGCCGACCGGATCGTGGCGGTCCGGCAGGGCAACCTGCTGGCCACGTCGTTCCACCCCGAGCTGACCGGTGACCTGCGGGTGCACGCGTACTTCGTGGAGCTGGTCCGGGCCGCCTGAGGCCTCTCCTCCGCCCGGCGGGGCATGTTTTCCGGCCCCCGGTCGTTGTCTTCTGGGTGGCCCGGGTGCCCCGGCGGCGCCGCGAGCGGGTGCCGGGTGTGACATGCCCGGGTGTGACCTCGGTAAGATTGCCGCGGTTCGGCAGGGCCGTCGCCCGGCGCGGCATCTCCCGCGGAGCCGACCGGCCGCCGGATCGCCGACGCGGCGCGGAATCGGTGCGGCAGTCGACGCAGGCGTGGAATGACAGACGGAGGTAGGAGATGTCCGGCCACTCAAAGTGGGCGACGACCAAGCACAAGAAGGCCGTCATCGACGCCAAGCGCGGCAAGATGTTCGCCAAGCTGATCAAGAACGTCGAGGTGGCCGCACGGACCGGCGGCGGCGACCCCTCCGGCAACCCGACGCTCTACGACGCCATCCAGAAGGCCAAGAAGAGCTCGGTGCCGAACGACAACATCGATCGCGCCGTCAAGCGCGGCTCCGGCCTGGAGGCCGGCGGCGCCGACTGGCAGACGATCATGTATGAGGGGTACGGCCCGAACGGCGTGGCGATGCTGATCGAGTGCCTCACCGACAACCGCAACCGGGCGGCGACCGAGGTGCGCACCGCGCTGACCCGCAACGGCGGCTCGCTCGCCGACGCCGGTTCGGTGTCGTACATGTTCTCCCGCAAGGGCGTGGTGATCGTCCCCAAGGAGGGCACCAGCGAGGACGACGTGATGATGGCCGTCCTCGACGCCGGCGCCGAAGAGGTCAACGACCTCGGTGAGGCGTACGAGGTGGTCTCCGAGCCGACCGACCTGATCGCCGTCCGCACCGCGCTTCAGGACGCCGGCATCGAGTACGAGTCGGCCGAGTCGTCCCTCATCCCCAGCATGAACATCCCGCTGGACGAGGAGGGCGCGCGCAAGATCTTCAAGCTGATCGACGTGCTGGAGGACTGCGACGACGTGCAGAACGTCTACGCGAACTTCGACGTCAGCGACGACGTGATGGCCGCGGTGGACGCCTGACGGTGGCGATGCCTGACCGGTTCGCGCCGGGCGAGGTGGTCGTCCGGCGCGAGGTCCTGCTCGGTGAGGTCTGGTTCGGCTGCCCGACGATCTGCGTCGAGGACTCGCCCGACCTGCTCGCCCTCTACCTCCCGCCCGGAGCCGAGTTCGGCTTCCCGGAGGCGGGTGACTTCCCGTGCGGGCGGCACCCGTGGGAGGCGGCCGGGCACCGCGCCTGGCACGGGCACGGCAAGCTGATGCTGCACCGCCCCGGCGAGGCGCACTCGGTCGACGTGTTCTGGACGGGGCCGGAGCGCGACTTCGCCGGCTGGTACTTCAACCTCCAGGACCCGCTGCGGCGTACCCCGATCGGGGTGGACACCCTGGACCACGAGCTGGACCTGTGGTGGGGCGCGGACGCCGACCGGTACGTCTGGAAGGACGTGGAGATGTTCGCCCAGCGCCTCGTCGAGGGGCGTTACCCGGGCATGGCGGACGCCATCCGAGGCGAGGGTGACCGGATCGCCGCCCTGCTCGACGCGGGGCAGCGCTGGTGGGACCCGGCCTGGGCGGCGTGGGGGCCCGACCCGTCCTGGTCGGCGCCCCGGTTGCCCCTCGGCTGGGAACAGGTGCCGCCCGCCCGCTGAGCACGAACGGGCGCCGACGTCCGATCAGGACGTCGACGCCCGCACGGGCGAGACCCGGGCTCAGCCGATCGTCTCCCGCTCCCGCCAGGCGGCGCGCACCGAGGTCCGGCCGTTGGTCCGCAGCAGCGACCCCTCGTAGATCCGTGCCCCGGCGACCACGAAGGCCCCGGCGGTGACCAGCAGGATGGCCAGCGAGACGAACGGCTCCCAGCCGGCCGCGTCCCCGGTGAACAGCCGCAGAGGCATCGCCGTGGGCGACGAGAACGGCAGGTAGGACATCAGCCGCATTGCCCCGGCGTTGTCGTTGAGGAAGATCACCGCGAAGAACGGCAGCATGACGGCGAGCTGCACCGGCGTCGACACACTGGCGATGTCCTCCTGCCGGTTGACCAGGGCGCCGGCCGCCGCCCACATCGCGGCCAGCAGCACGAAGCCGAGCAGGAAGAACGGCACGAACCAGCCGATCGCCGGGGCGAGCAGGGTGAGCAGGCCGCCGCTGTCGCCGATCTGCATACCGGCGACGGCCACGACGGCGATCAGGGCGATCTGCCCGAGCGCCAGGATGCCGCCGGCGATCACCTTGCCGGCCAGCAGAGCCCGCACCGGTACGGCGGCGACCAGGATCTCCACGATCCGGGTCTGCTTCTCCTCGGTGACGCTCTGCGCGATCTGGAGGCCGAAGGTCTGCGAGGTGATGAAGAAGACGAACGCGAAGACGAACGGCACCAGGAACGCCACCACCGGGTCGACCGCGTCCGGGTCCAGCAGGCGCACCGGCGGGGCGGTGCTCAGCGCCCGGACCACGTCGTCGGGCGCCTCGTCCATGGCGAGCACCGCCGGGCCGGAGACGACCGCGGCGTCCACGTCGCCGTCGCGGACGGCCTGCTCGGCGGCGCGGTCGTCGGGCACCACGTGCACCTCGAGACCGGCGGCCCGCAGTGGCCCGGCGGCCTCCTGGGTGACCGCGACGCTCTTCGGCCCGCCGGCGAGCAGCGGCGGCAGGATCGTGCCCGCCGCGGCGATCAGCAGGAAGAAGAGCGTGCCGAACAGGAAGGTCTTGTCGCGCAGCTTGACCCGGATCTCGCGCTCGGCGACCAGCCGGGTGGCCTGGGTGACGTTCACTGGGTGACCTCTCGGAAGATCTCGGTGAGCGAGGGGCTGACCGGACGGAAGGCGTGGACCGGGCCCCGGGCGAGGGCCGCGTGCAGCACGGGCTGTTCGTCGGCGCCGGCCGGCAGGTCGAACACCGCTCGCGCGCCGTCCAGCTCGACGAGGGTCACCCCGGGCTCGTCGCGTACCCAGCCGGCGTCGGTCGCCACCACCAGCTCGAAGCGGGGCACGGTGTACGAGTCGCGCAGCTGCTTGCGGCTCCCGGCGGCGCGGATCACCCCGTCGCCGATGATCACCAGGTCGTCGCAGAGCCGCTCCACCACGTCCAGTTGGTGGCTGGAGAAGAGCACCGGAGCCCCGGCGGCGGCGCGTTCGCGCAGCACGGCGACGACGGTGTCCACGGCCAGCGGGTCGAGGCCGGAGAACGGCTCGTCGAGCACCAGCACCTCGGGGTCGTGCACCAGCGCGGCCGCGATCTGGGCGCGCTGCTGGTTGCCCAGCGACAGCGTCTCCAGCAGGTCGTCGCCGCGTTCGCCGAGCCCCACCCGCTCCAGCAGCGTGTCGGTGGCGCGCCGGGCGGCGGAGGCGTCCAGGCCGTGCAGGCGGCCCAGGTAGGTCACCTGCTCGCGTACGGTCATCTTGGGGTAGAGGCCGCGTTCCTCGGGCATGTAGCCGAACCGCTGCCGGTCCTGCCGGGTCAGCGGCACGCCGCCCCAGCTCACCTCGCCGGCGTCCGGGGCGAGCACACCCAGGATGATCCGCATGGTGGTGGTCTTGCCGGCGCCGTTGGCGCCCACGAAGCCGGTCATCCGGCCGGCGGCCACCTCGAAGGACACGTTCTTGAGCACCTGCCGGTCGCCGAAGCTGCGGTCGACGCCGTCCAGGCGGAGCGTTCTGGTCACGCACCCACGCTAGATCGAATGCGTCGGTCCGCCGTCCGCCCGGCGGCTGAGCCGGCGGGTCCACCGCACGACGGATGCCGTCAGCCGCCGGGGCGGACCACCCCGTTCTCGTACGCGAACACGACCGCCTGCACCCGGTCGCGCAGACCGAGCTTGGCCAGCACCCGGCTCACGTGGGTCTTCACCGTCGCCTCGCCCAGGTGCATGGCCGCCGCGATCTCCGCGTTGCTCGCGCCGGCGGCGAGCAGCACCAGCGCCTCCCGTTCGCGCGGGGTCAGCTCGCCCAGGGCGGCGTGGGCGTCCGGCCCGCTGCGGGCGGCGCCGGTCGGATCGCCGGGACGGGCGAAGGTGGAGATCACCCGCCGGGTGATCTCCGGGGCGAGCAGGCCGTCGCCCCGGGCCAGCACCCGGATCGCCTCGACCAGCTCCTCGGGGGTGCCGTTCTTGAGCAGGAAGCCGCTGGCCCCGGCCCGCAGCGCGGCGAACAGGTAGTCGTCACGGTCGAAGGTGGTGAGGATCAGCACCGCGGGTGCCCCGGGCCCTTCGCCGGTGATCAGCCGGGTGGCCTCCAGCCCGTCCATTCCGGGCATCTCCACGTCCATCAGCACCACGTCGGGGTGGGTGGCCCGTGCCATCGTGACGGCACGTGCGCCGTCCGCGGCCTCACCGACCACCTCGATGTCGTCCTCCACCTCGAGGATGACCCGGAAGCCGGTGCGGACGAGGTGCTGGTCGTCGGCGAGCAGCACCCGGATGCGTTCGTCCGCGTCCGGCATCGTGGCGCCGGTCGGCGGGGCGGTCACGCGGACCACCCCGCGCCGGCGGGCGCCGCCTCGTCCCGCGTCGACGGCGCGGTCGGCAGGGGCAGCCGGGCGCGCACCCGCCACCCGCCACCGGGTCGGGGCCCGGCCTCCAGGACGCCGTCCTGGGCGGCGACCCGCTCCCGCATGCCGAGCAGGCCGAGCCCCTCGGTGCCGGGCTGGCCGCCGGCCAATCCGTCGTCGCTCACGTCCAGCTCCATCTCCCGTGCCAGGTAGCGGATCCGTACGTCGAGCAGATCGGCCCTGGCGTGCTTCAGTGTGTTGGTCACCGCCTCCTGCACCACCCGGTACGCCGTCTGGGACACCGACGCGGGCAGCGGGACGGGCTCGCCGTACACCCCGACGGTCGTCGCGAGCCCGGCCGAGCGGGCCCGCTCGACCAGCTCGTCGATCCGGTCGACCGTCCCGGTCGGCGCCGGTGCCGCCTCGGCGTCGCCGCCCGGGGCGCGCAGCACACCCAGCATCCGGCGCAGCTCGTCGACGGCGGTGCGGGCGGTCTGCTCGATGGCGGTCAGCGCCGCCCGGGCCTTGCCCGGGTCCCGGTCGAACACCCGCCGGCAGGCGGACGCCTGCACCCCCATCACCGACACGTGGTGGGCGACCACGTCGTGCAGCTCCCGGGCGATCCGCACGCGTTCGCCGAGCACCGCCCGTTCCCGGGCCTCGGACTGCGACCGGCGCAGCTCCTCGGCCTGGGCGCGCAGCTCGTGCTCGCGGCGCGCGGCCACCCAGGAGGTCTCCCCGAAGAAGTACGCGAAGCCGAAGAACAGCCCGTTCACCAGCACCCCGCTGACCATCGCGGCCAGCACCGGCGGGACCGGCCCGGCCGCGTCGTCGAAGGCGCCGGGCGGGATGTGCTCCACGCTCAGCGCATAGTAGACGCCCAGCCAGGCGAACATCGTGGCGATTACGCCGACCCGCAACCTGCGGGCGAGCCGGCGGTCCTGTCCCCAGGCGCCGACGGTGTAGAGGACGCAGAACAGCGCCCACGAGGAGAGCTGGGTCTCCGGGGCCGACCGTGCCTGCGCCGCGATGAACGCCATCGAGACGATCAGCAGGGTGGCGGCCGGCCACCGCCGTCGCCAGACCAGCGGCAGCGTCACCGCGACGGTCCAGAGCAGCTGCTCCGGCCAGGACGGCGGCGGGCCCGGCAGGAACGCCCCGGTGCTGCGGGCCAGGGTCAGGCTGACCAGCGCCAGCAGGGTCACCGCCAACCCGATCCAGAGATCGATCCGGCGCTGTTCCGGCGTCGGACCCGGACGGCGCCATCCGTCACGCTGTGCCACGGTCATCCGGGAACGATGCCACGCCGGCCACGCCAGCCGCCATGGCCGACCGCCGGACCGTACGGCGGTGACGTCGTCGGGCGGACGGGCGGCGGCCCGGCGCGGGGTCCACGCCGGGCCGCCTGGTCGGCTGCTGCTCACGCCGTCTGGCGGCGGGTCTTGAGGGCGGTGTCGACCAGGTCCCAGACCAGGACCGCGGCCACGCCCACCGCGATGGCGGCGCCGAGGGTGTTCCGGTTGTCCCCTTCGGCCAGCCAGCTCAGCCGCTCGCCGAGGGCCGGGTTGAGCAGCCGGTCGGTCAGCAGCAGCCACACCACCGGCACCGCGAACGCCAGGCTGAGCACGGCCTTCACCCCGAAGAGAGTCCAGTTCCAGCGCCCGATCCGGTACTTGACGATCTCGAACACCACGCTGGCCAGGAGCACCGCGATCAGCAACGGCAGCCAGAACGACCAGAGCGCCGGGTCGAGGATCGGGAGGTTGTCACCGGCGGCGTCGTCGACCCAGGACCTGTAGTGCTGGAAGGGCAGGTAGCCGATGGTCAGCACCAGCATGGCCACCGACGCGATGGTGTCGGCGAGGGAGATGTCCCGGTGCGCGGGGACGTCCGGCAGTTGGTCGACGGTCCAGTCGGGCAGATCCATGGTCGGTTGGGAGCGTTCGATGAGTGCGAAGACCAGGGTGAGCCAGAACGCGATCTGCACGGCCACCTCGAGGGCGGTGACGAGGCCCGTCCCGACGGCTCCGAAGCCCTTGCCGCCGGCCGCCTCGACGACCGCGACGATGGTGCCGACGAGCGCCGGGATGAAGCTGAGCAGCAGCTTCAGCAGCCGCAGCCAGACCAGGTAGTAGGTCGGGCCGATGAGCTGCAACCGGCGGTCGGCGTACCGGGCGGCCAGCAGGTCGGGGTTGCCCAGCTCGGTGAGCACGTCGCGCTCGGCGGTGGCGTCGTCCTGCCCGCCGCCGGTCCGGTCGTCGATCATGTCCTGGATCGAGGCGCGCAGCTCGGTGGCGATCTCGTCCCGGCGCTGGGTGGGCACCGAGCGCAGGGTGGCGGCGAGATAGCGGTCGGTCAGGGTGTTCATCGGTCCACTCCTTGGATGAGCCCGGTGATGGAGGTCTGCACGGCGGCGAGGTCGTCGAGCAGCCGGCCCAGCATCGACTCGCCCTCGTCGCTGGTCCGGTAGAACTTGCGCGGCCGGCTCTCCTCGGTGTTCCACTCGCTGGTCAGCAGGCCCTGGTCCTCCAGGCGGCGCAGCAGCGGGTAGAGCGTGTTGGCGTCCACCGGGAAGCCGTGGTCGGTGAGCCGTTGCAGCAGTGCGTAGCCGTAGTCCGGTCGGCGCAACGCGACCAGGCTGGCCACCACGACGGTGCCTCGACGCAACTCCTGTAGGTGCGTCCGTAGAACGTCCTCGCTAACCATGCGTCACACCATACTGTGTGGCACACAGTGTTGTCCAGAGAGGCATCATCGTGTCCGACCGCGCTCGTTGGTCCCCAAGCGACGGGCGGGGCGCCCGGTCCGCACCGGACGCCCCGCCCCTGGACCGGGATCAGCAGGACGCGCCCTGCCGGAAGTTCCGCTCGACGAAGGTGGCCGGCCCGACCTGGAAGTAGCCCACGCCGGGGCGGATCGGGTGCCCGGTGAACAGCTCCACCCGCGACCCGACGCGCACCAGGTACGCCTCGGCGTCCCCCGCGTCGTTGCGGATCAGCCAGCCCCGCCGGCCGTAGATCGCCTCCAGCTCCGCGAAGGACATGCCGACCGCCGCGCCCGCGGGGGACCGGGGCGGTGCGGTGGCCGTACCGACCTCCACCAGCAGTCCGTCGCGGAAGGCCAGCAGGATCACGCCGGCCCAGGACCCGGTCGCGCCGGCGTGGACGACCCCGTCGCAGCCCGGCGCGGTCCAGTCGATGCGCCCGGCCGTGGTGAGTGCCGTCAGGCTGGCGCCGATCCGGTACACACCGGCGCCGCTGACGCTGAGCACCCGGGGGTGGCTGTGCCCGCCGTCCGGCCCGACAGCGGGCGGGTTGGCGAGCGACCCGGGGCGGGCCGGGCCGGCCGTGGTGCCGCCGGTCGGGGGCGCCGCCGCGGCCGGAGCCGCGACGGTCACCGGGACGAGCGCGCCGAGCGCCAGCGCCACGGTGGTGATGAGGATCGAGGGACGGTTCATGTCTGCTCCCTGGGGTGGTTGGTCTCCTGCTCTGTTAGTCACCGCGACACCGCCCGCGGTTCGTCGGGTTTCGGACCCGACCGGACGCCGCGCTGACGCACCCCACGCTCGGACCTGCCGCCGGCTCGGTGGGCCGGTCTACTGTGAACCGGGGGGCCAACCGACGCCGCTGGCCGGGAGGTGACGCGGGTGACGGCTCCGCTGCGGATCGGGCCCTACGCCATCGAGCGGCTACTGGGCGTCGGTTCGTTCGCGACGGTCTGGCTGGGCTACGACCGGACGCTCGACGCGCACGTGGCGATCAAGGTGCTGGCCGAGAACTGGAGCCACGACCTGCGGGTCCGGGAACGCTTCCGGGACGAATTCCGGCTGCTGCGCCGGTTGGAGCACGAACGGCTGGTCCGGGTGCACGCCGTCGGCGAGCTGCCCGATGGCCGGCCGTACGCGGTGCTCGCCTGGGCGGACCGGGGGAGCCTGCGGGACCGCCTGGCCGCCGGGCCGATCCCCGCGCCGACGGCGCTGCGGCTGCTCGGCGAGATCTGCGCCGGCGCCGCCGTGCTGCACCGGCACGGCGTCGTGCACCGCGACCTCACCCCGGGCAACATCCTGTTCCGCTCCGCCGACACGGACGGCCCCGACGCCGAACAGGTGCTGATCGCCGACCTCGGCCTGGCCAAGGCACTCGCCGCCGCCTCCGGGCTGACCGCCCGCGCGGGCACCCCCGGTTACATGGCGCCGGAGCAGGACGACCCGGGTGCGGTGATCGACACCCGCGCCGACGTGTACGGGCTCGGCCGGCTCGGGCTCCGGCTGCTCTCCGCCGACCCGCTGGGCGCCGCCGCACCCGGCCCGGACCCGCCCCGCCACGCCGCCGCGATCCGGCTGCGCGAAGGCGTCCCGTCGGCGATCGCGCCGGTGCTCGCCCGGGCCACCGCTCACCACCCGGCCGACCGCTACCCGGACGCGGCGGCCGTGCACGCCGCGCTGGCCCGGGCGAACAGCGCCGCGCCGCAGCCGCCGTCACCCCGAACGGCGGCGCCCCGCCCGTACCGGTCGCGGCTGGCCGGGGCGGCCGTCGTGGCCGTCGTCGCGGTCGGTGGAGCGGGCGCCGAGCCCGGTGGCGGCGGGTCCGGGCTGCCGGCCGGCCGGACGTACACCGCCGGGCCGCTGACCGTGGCGTTGCCGGCCGGGTGGTCCGCCACCGGGGCGACCTGGGCCGGTCAGCACGGTGCCGACGGCGAACCGGAGCCGGCGCTGGTGCTGTCGCCGCAACCCCGCCGCTGGGCGGCCGACCCCCGGCTGCCCGGCGCGTTCGTCGGTCTCTCCGCCGCCACGGCCGCGCGGACCACGCCGGCCGGGTTCCTGGCCGAGCGCACGCACGCGGACTGCACGCCCGCTCCGGCCCGCACCAACCGGCGGGCGGGCGTCGAGTGGATCGTGGTGGCGTACCGCTGCGACCGGGGCCGGCCGCGGATCGTCGAGTCGGCCGGGCTGCATGCCGGCCGCGCCGCCCTTGTGTACGTGCAGGTCGTGCCCCCCGCCGACGCTGGCCCCGACTTCGTCGACACCCTGCTCGCCGGCGTGCGGGTGCGATAGCGGGCCGTCGCGGGTGAACGTGCCCGATGGCGGTCCCTCGGATGTGAAGCTGTCACCGTGGCGGAGATTCGCTGTCAGGCCGTGGTCGCGGCGCTGCCCGCCGGCCGCCGGTTCGGCGGGAGCCCGAGCGGATGCCGGTGACGCGCGGCCCGCGCCTGCCGCTGACCCGCGCGGCGGAGGGGCCGCAGCGTGCGGATCTGCTGGAGCTGTTCTTCGACCTCGCCTTCATCGCCAGTCTGACGCTGACGTCGCAGAAGATGGCGGCCGAGCAGACCTGGACCGGTATCGGCCAGGCGCTGCTCGCCCTGTCGACGCTGTGGGCGGTGTGGGTGACGACGACGTTGATCACCGATACCTACAGTCCGCGGAAGCGACCGATTCCCTACCTGATCCTGGGCATCATGTTCGGCGTCATGCTGATGTCCGCCGCGCTGCCGACCGCGTTCCGCGACCACGGACTGATCTTCGGTGGAACCTGGGCCGGGATGAACCTGGGCCGGGGGCTGGTGCTCGTCCGCTCCCTGCGCGGCCGGCAGGAGCAGGAGCGCTCCCTGCGCGCCCTGGTCTGGAACCTCGGCTCGGGGACCCTCTGGGTGGTCGGCGGCCTCGTGGCCGACCCCGGGTGGCGGCTCGTCGTGTGGCTCGCCGCGCTGGCCGTGGACTACATCGCGTTCGGGTTCCGCTTCCCCGTCCCCGGTCGGGCGCCCCTGCCGAAGTACCGGGTGGCGCCGGAGCACCTCGCCGAGCGGTACCAGCAGATCTACATCCTCACCCTGGGCGAACTCGTCCTGGTCAGCGTCCTCAGCCTGAGCCATGAGCCCTTCACCCCCGGCCGGATCGGCGCGTTCGGCACCGCCTTCCTGACGGCCGTGGTGCTCTGGTGGAGCTACGCCCAGGGAGCGGGCGGGACCCTCCGCAGCGCCATCGAGGCGTCACCCCACCGGGCCCGGCTGGTGCAGACCAATCCGTACGCCCACTGGTTGATGGTGGCCGGGGTGGTGGGCACGGCCGCCGGCGTCGAACGGGTCACCGCGCAGCCGGGACAGCGACCCGGCGCCCCCATGACCGCGCTCATCCTGGGTGGCGCGGGGCTCTTCCTCCTCGGTCGGGCGGTTCTGGAACACGAGGTCTACGGGCGGGTGCCGCTGTCCCACATCGTCGGTGTCGTCGCGACGATCGCTCTGGTGCCGCCCGCTGCGCACCTGCCCGGTCTGGCGCTGGGCGTCGCCGCCGCGCTGGTGCTGCTGGCGGTCGCCGCCGCGGAGTTCGTCCGGGCCCGGCATCGTCCCGCCCCTGCGCCGGCGACGCCGTGACGCCAGCCCCGACCGCGCGTACCCCCGACCCGGTTGGCTAGCGGACCACCACCGTGATGGTGTGCGTCCGGTCGTCCTGCGGGATCCGGACGGCGACGGTGCCAGGGCGGACGAACCGGATGTCCACCACCCCGGCCTCGTACTGCTGCGAGACCAGTTCCGGACGGTCCACGGTGACCAGACCGGGGCCGATGCCCTGGATCCGTAGCACCGCGCCGGTGGCGAAGCAGAGCGAACGCAGCAGCTCAAGTTCGGTCTCGGCCAGCGGCAGGTCGTAGCGGACCGCTCCCTGGCAGGCCGTGGTCGGTCCCGTCGACGACGGGGCCGGCCGGGACGGCGTACCCCTGGTCCTGGTCGGTGCGGGCGGTGCGGGGGCCGGACGCCCGGTGGTCGGTGGCACCCGGGACGGCGACACGGTGGCGGTGGGTGTCGCGCTCGGCGTCGCCGTCGCGGCGGGCGTGCCGGGCGGCTGGACGGGCAGCGGCGACACCGGCTCGCCGCCGCAACGGGCGACCGAGACGGTCAGGGCGAGGGCGGCGGCCAGGGTGGCTGTGAGTCGGCGGATCGGGGCGCGGCACATGCGGTCAGCCCGAATGCTCGCCGAGCCGTTGCCGGACCTCCCGCCGGGCGAGGTGCAGCCGGGACTTCACCGTGCCCTCCGGCACCTCCAGCAGGGTGGCGATCTCCGGGTAGCTCAGCCCGAGGACGTCCCGCAACGTCACCACCTCCGCGAGGTCGGGTCGCACCGCGTCGAGCGCGTCGAGCAGGTCCAGTCGGGTGCCGGCGACCACGCTGGTCCGCCGTGGGTCGGCCCGGTCGGGCAGCGGCACGTCGCCCGCCTCCAGCATCCAGCGCCGGCGCAGGCTGCGGTAGGTGGACCGGGCCCGGTTGGCGCTCAGCCGGTGCAGCCAGGTGCGGAACGCGGAGCGGCCCTCGAACCGGCTGACGCCGCGCGCCACGGCCAGCAGCGTGTCCTGGCAGGCCTCCTCGGCGTCCTCCCGGTTGGGCAGGAACCGGGCGCACAGCCGCAGCACCTCCGGGCGCACCGCGACCAGCAGGGCGTCCAGCGCCGCCGTGTCGCCGTGCGCGGCGGACCGGGCCAGGGCGTCGATGTCGTCGTCGAGGGGCATGCCGGGTGTCCAATGCTCGGCGGTGCCGTTCTCCGAGCGTACGGCCCGCTGTCGCCGGTCGGCGCGATCGAGTCTGGCAGCCGACTCGGGCCGCCGGCACGCTACTCGAAGCGGGACGGGTCCCCGGCGCCCCGGCGCAGGATCTCCGGCTCGGGGCCGGACAGGTCGACCACCGTCGTCGGTTCCTTGCCGCAGTCGCCCGCGTCGACCACCGCGTCGAGCAGGTGGTCGAGCCGCTCCTTGATCTCCCACCCCTGGGTCATCGGCTCGTCCTCGCCGGGCAGGGCCAGGGTGCTCGACACCAGCGGCTCGCCCAGCTCGGCCAGCAGCGCCTGGGTCACGGTGTGCCGGGGCACCCGGACGCCGACGGTGCGCTTCTTCGGGTGCAACATCCGGCGCGGCACCTCACGGGTGGCGGGCAGGATGAACGTGTAGCTGCCCGGGGTGGACGCCTTCACCAGGCGGAAGATCGAGTTGCTGACGTGGACGAACTGGCCGAGCTGGGCGAAGTCGCGGCACACCAGGGTGAAGTGGTGCCGATCGTCGAGGCGACGGATCTCCCGGATCCGGTCCAGGCCCTGCCGGTCGCCCAGCCGGCAGCCGAGCGCGAAGCACGAGTCGGTCGGATAGGCGACCAGGCCGCCGTCGCGGATCAGGTCAGCGACCTGGCGGATGACCCGGGGCTGCGGGTTCTCCGGGTGGACGTCGTAGTACCTCGCCATCCTCCGAGCCTAGGCGCATCGGCGTGCGCGGGGGAGACGAGGGCCACCCTCGGCGCGGACGGTGGAGCCGCCGAGATCACCTCGGTAGGGTAGGTCCCGGTCGGGTCCGACCACCAAGATCCACACCGCCGGGGGGCGCCACGCATGGCTGATTCGTTCGCGCATCTGCACGTGCACACCGAGTACTCGATGCTCGACGGGGCGGCCCGGCTCAAGGACCTGTTCGCCGAGGCCAACCGGCTCGGCATGCCGGCCGTGGCGATCACCGACCACGGCAACATGCACGGCGCGAACGACTTCTACAACCAGGCGATGGCCGCCGGGATCACCCCGATCCTGGGCGTCGAGGCGTACGTGGCGCCCGAGTCGCGCTACCACAAGGCGCGGGTCAAGTGGGGCCGGCCGGAGCAGAAGAGCGACGACATCTCGGGTAACGGCGCGATCACCCACAAGACCATGTGGGCGAGGAACGCGCAGGGCCTGAAGAACCTGTTCACCCTCAACTCGCGCGCGTCCATGGAGGGGCACTACGTCAAGTGGCCCCGGATGGACATGGAGCTGATCGCCGAGCACGCCGAGGGCATCATGGCCACCACCGGCTGCCCCTCCGGCGCGGTGCAGACCCGGCTGCGCCTGGGCCAGTTCGACGAGGCGCTCAAGGTCGCCGCCAGCTACCAGGACATCTTCGGCAAGGACAACTACTTCCTGGAGATCATGGATCACGGCCTCTCCATCGAGCGCCGGGTCCGCGACGGGCTCACCGAGATCGCCCGCAAGCTCGACATCCCGCCGGTCGTCACCAACGACTCGCACTACACGCACGAGGCGCAGGCCACCGCGCACGACGTGCTGCTCTGCGTGCAGACCGGCAGCAACATCGACGACCCCAACCGGTTCCGCTTCGAGGGCGGCGGCTACTTCATCAAGAGCGCCGACCAGATGCGCGCGGTCGACTCGTCCGAGCTGTGGCAGCAGGGCTGCCGCAACACCCTGCTGGTCGCCGAGAAGGTCGACCCGACCGGGATGTTCGAGTTCCACAACCTGATGCCACGCTTCCCGGTGCCGGAGGGGGAGACCGAGGAGTCCTGGTTCCGCAAGGAGACCTTCGCCGGGCTGGCCCGCCGCTACCCGAACGGCATCCCGGAGGGGCACGTCGTCCAGGCCGAGTACGAGCTGGGCGTCATCAACCAGATGGGCTTCCCGTCCTACTTCCTCGTGGTCGCCGACTTCATCCAGTGGGCGAAGAACCAGGGCATCGCGGTGGGCCCGGGCCGTGGTTCGGCCGCCGGCTCGCTCGTCGCGTACGCACTGGGCATCACCGACCTGGACCCGATCCCGCACGGGCTGATCTTCGAGCGGTTCCTCAACCCCGAGCGCGTCTCGATGCCGGATGTCGACATCGACTTCGACGAGCGCCGGCGCGGCGAGGTGATCAAGTACGTCACCGACAAATGGGGCGAGGACAAGGTCGCCCAGATCGCGACCTTCGGCACGATCAAGGCGAAGGCCGCGATCAAGGACTCGGCCCGGGTGCTCGGCTTCCCGTACGCGGTCGGCGACCGGATCACCAAGGCCATGCCGCCGGCCGTGATGGGCAAGGACATCCCGCTCACCGGCATCTTCGACCCGAAGCACCCCCGCTACGCCGAGGCCGGCGAGATCCGTGGCCTGTACGAGTCCGACCCGGACGTGCGCAAGGTGATCGACACGGCCAAGGGCATCGAGGGGCTGATCCGGCAGACCGGCGTGCACGCCGCCGGCGTCATCATGTCCGCCGAACCGATCATCGAGCACATCCCGTTGATGCGCCGCGACGCCGACGGGGCGATCATCACGCAGTTCGACTACCCGACCTGCGAGTCGCTCGGGCTGCTGAAGATGGACTTCCTCGGCCTGCGCAACCTGACGATCATCGACGACGCGGTCAAGAACATCGAGCTCAACCACGGCAAGAAGCTCGACCTGCTGGCCCTGCCACTGGACGACCCGGCCGCCTACGAGCTGCTGGCCCGCGGTGACACCCTCGGCGTGTTCCAGCTCGACGGTGGGCCGATGCGTTCGCTGCTGCGGTTGATGAAGCCGGACAACTTCGAGGACATCTCCGCCGTCCTGGCGCTGTACCGGCCCGGCCCGATGGGCGTCGACTCGCACACCAACTACGCGCTGCGCAAGAACGGCCTCCAGGAGATCACCCCGATCCACCCGGAGCTGGAGGAGCCGCTGCGGGAGATCCTGGCCCCCACCCACGGCCTGATCGTCTACCAGGAGCAGGTGCAGCGGGCGGCGCAGATCCTCGCCGGCTACACCCTCGGCCAGGCGGACCTGCTGCGCCGGGCGATGGGCAAGAAGAAGAAGGAGATCCTCGACAAGGAGTTCATCCCGTTCCGGGACGGCTGCCGCGAGCGCGGCTACTCCGACGAGGCGATCCAGGCAGTCTGGGACGTCCTGGTGCCGTTCGCCGGGTACGCCTTCAACAAGGCGCACTCCGCCGCGTACGGCCTGGTCTCCTACTGGACCGCGTACCTCAAGGCGCACTACCCCGCCGAGTACATGGCCGGTCTGCTCACTTCGGTCGGTGACGACAAGGACAAGATGGCCCTCTATCTGTCCGAGTGTCGCCGGATGCGCATCCAGGTGCTGCCACCGGACGTGAACACCTCGGCCGGGCCGTTCACCCCGGTCGGCACGGACATCCGCTTCGGCCTGGCCGCGGTGCGCAACGTCGGCGCGAACGTGGTCGCCTCGATCATGCGCTGCCGGCAGGAGAAGGGCGACTACACCGACTTCTACGACTTCCTGTCCAAGGTGGACGCGGTGGTCTGCAACAAGAAGACGATCGAATCGCTGATCAAGGCGGGCGCCTTCGACTCGATGGAGCACCCCCGCAAGGGCCTGCTCGCGGTGCACGCCGACGCCATCGACGCGTACGCCGACGTCAAGCGCAAGGAGGCGGTCGGCCAGTACGACCTCTTCGGCGCGGGCTTCGGTGACACCGACGCCGGCAGCACGACCGTGATGCCGGTCATCGGTGACAGCGAGTGGGAGAAGCGGGACAAGCTGGCCTTCGAGCGCGAGATGCTCGGCCTGTACGTCTCCGACCACCCGCTGTTCGGCCTGGAGCACATCCTCGGCGCGGCGGCCGACACCACCATCGCCTCCCTCGCCGAGGACGGCGCGGTGCCCGACGGGGCGGTGGTCACCCTCGCCGGCATCCTCTCCGGCGTGCAGCGCCGGGTCACCAAGCAGGGCCGCGCCTGGGCGTCGGCCACCCTGGAGGACCTGGCCGGTGGGGTGGAGACGCTGTTCTTCCCCAACACCTACGAGGTGATCGGGCAGTACATCGCCGAGGATGCCATCGTGGTGGTCAAGGGGCGGGTGGACCGCCGCGACGACACCCCACGGATCATGGCGATGGACATGTCCATGCCGGACGTCAGCACCAGCGCCAGCAACAAGCCGGTCACCCTGACCATCCCGGTGCACCGGTGCACGCCGCCGCTGGTGGAACGGCTCAAGGAGACCCTGGTGCTGCACCCCGGCGACACCGAGGTGCACGTCAAGCTGCTCAACGGCGGCCGGACCACCACCCTGCGGCTGGGCCCGTTCCGGGTGGCGGCCACCACCGCGCTGATGGGTGACCTGAAGAGCGTCCTCGGCCCGGCCAACGTGAGCTGACCGGGCCGCGGGACGCCGCCGGGCTCAGCCCCGGTCGGGGGCCGCGATCTCCCGCAGGTGGCCGTCGGCCAGCCGCAGCCAGCGCTGCACGCCGATCTCGGCGAGGAACCGCTCGTCGTGGCTGACCACCACGAACGCGCCCTGGTACGCGCTCAGCGCGCTCTCCAGCTGGGCGACGCTGACCAGGTCCAGGTTGTTCGTCGGTTCGTCGAGCAGCAGCAGTTGCGGCGCCGGTTCGGCGCAGAGCACACACGCCAGGGTGGCGCGTAGCCGTTCGCCGCCGGAGAGCACCCCGACGGGCAGGTTCACCCGGGCACCCCGGAACAGGAACCGGGCCAGCAGGTTCATCCGCTTGGCGTCCGGCAGGCTCGGCGCGTACGCGGCGAAGTTCTCCGCCACCGTGCGGTCGAGGTCCAGCAGGTCCAGCCGCTGCGACAGGTACGCGATCCGCCCGTCGGCCCGTTTGATCTCGCCGCCGGCCGGTTCGAGGTCACCGTTGACGAGCCGCAGCAGCGTCGACTTGCCGACGCCGTTCGCCCCGGTCAGCGCGATCCGCTCCGGCCCCCGGATCACCAGGTCGGCGCCGTCGCCGCCGAACAGCTCCCGGTCGTCGAAGCGGGCCCGCATCCCGGTGCCGGAGAAGACCGTGCGCCCGCCCGGGACGGTGGTGTCCGGAAGGTCCACGGTGATCCGGTCCTCCTCGCGTACCGCCCGGCCGGCCTCGTCGAGGCGCGCCTGAGCCTGACCGACCCGGTTGGAGTGGGTCTCCTGCGCCCGGCCCGCCGACTCCTGCGCGCTGCGCTTCAGCCCACCGGCGACGATCCGGGCCAGACCGGCGTTCTTCAGGTTCTTGGAAGCGTTGCTGGCCCGCCTATCGGCCCGCTCGCGGGCCTGCTGCATCTCCCGCTTCTCCCGCTTGACCTCCTGCTCGGCGTTGCGCAGGTTGCTCTCGGCCACCTCCCGTGCCGCCTGCACCGCCTCGATGTACGCGGTGAAGTTGCCCCCGTACCAGCGGATCTCGCCGCGGTCCAGCTCGGCGATGCGGTCCATCCGGTCCAGCAGCTCCCGGTCGTGGCTGACCAGCAGCAGGCAGCCCGTCCACTCGGACAGCACGTCGTAGAGCTTGTGCCGGGCCTCCAGGTCGAGGTTGTTGGTCGGCTCGTCGAGCAGCAGCACGTCGGGGCGCCGGAGCAGCTGCGCCGCCAGGCCGAGGGAGACCACCTGACCGCCGCTGAGGGTGTGCAGCCGCCGGTCGAGCGACAGCTCGCCCAGGCCGAGGCGGTCCAGCTCGGCGCGGGTGCGCTCCTCGATGTCCCAGTCGTCGCCGATGATGGCGAAGTGCTGCTCGCTGGCGTCGCCGGCCTCGATGGCGTGCAGCGCCGCGATCCGCTCGGCGACGCCCAGCACCTGGGCCACGGTCAGGTCGCCCACCAGCGGCAACGTCTGCGGGAGATAGCCGAGCACCCCGTCGACGGTGACGCTGCCGCCGCCGGGGCGCAGCTCCCCGGCGATCAGCCGCAGCAGGGTGCTCTTGCCGGCGCCGTTGGGCGCGACCAGACCGGTGCGGCCACCGGGGACGGTGAAGGACAGCTCCGAGAAGACCGGGGTGTCGTCCGGCCAGGAGAAGGACAGGTTCGAGCAGACGATGAACGCATCAGACATGCGAGTGACCTCAGGGGGTGGGTCGGGCGAGCCGGAGCCGCCCGGGACGAAACGGGGACCGGTGGAACGACGGCATGGCCACGGCGGCTGCGCTGACGCGCGCCGAACGGTGGCCTGAGACATCCGGTATCACCCGGAGATGTCGTCGTCACCCGCCATGTCTGGTCTCCTCGTCAACCGCTGACCCAACTCCGCCGAGTCTAACAACGGATCTTCCGCCCGCCACCGGGTTCCCTGCGGTCGCCGCGGTGGACGGACGGGAAGCATTGCAACTCCGAACAAATGCTGCGGAGGCTAGGAGACGTCGAAGAGGCGTAGGCCGTCGTACTCAGCGAAGTCGGTGTAGTCCTTGCCGTTGAAGGTCGCCAGCGGTAGCCGGTCGACCAGGCAGCACGCCGCAATCCACGAGTCGTTCGTCGGCCGGGGCCGGCCTCGGTGCTGCGCCCGGGCCTGGAGCCGCCCCCAGGTCACCGCCACCGCTTCGTCGAAGGGAAGCAGCACGACCCCGGACCGCCACTGCGCCAGGTCATTCAGCTTGCGCGGCCCCCAGCTCCGCAGCACGGTCCACTTGGTCAGCTCCCCGAGCGTCACGAAGGTGATGCACAGTGTCTTACCGGCCAGACGGGCACCGAGATGGTCAGGTAGCCGCCCCCGGAGGATCGCCGATGCTACATCGATGTCCAGGACGACGAGGCTAATGCGGCGCCGGCCCGCCGAGAGGCGTACAGGTCGACGAGGAACGCATCCAACTCCTCGTCCGACTCGAACAGGTCCGGCCGCGCCAGGTCGTTCACGGAGGTGATCGGCCGCACGCCCTGACGACGCGCCAACTCGGCAGCCGGCACATGCTCGGCCGTCGGCCACTCGGGCACCTGCTCGGCGTTGCTCGTCACGGCTCACCTCCAACATGTCGGACCGTCTTCGATTCTCGCACTTCAAGCACCGGGACGCCGCGCGTCGAGGCCGCTTGTCGTGGCGGCGGCCCCGAAGATTTGGCGCATGCTCAGCGGGGCCGGTACTCGACCTCCGGGCGGCCCGGAGTGCCGTAGCGGGGGTGGCGCGCGGCCCGGTCGACGGTCACCAGGTACTCCAGGTAGCGCCGGGCGGTCACCCGGGAGATTCCGGTCAGGGAGCTCACCTCGGTCGCGGAGAGCCCCACCTGCGCGCCGGTCCCGTCGGCCAGCGCGGCGCGTACCCGATTGAGGGTCTCGGCGTCGAGGCCCTTGGGCAGGCTGTGCCCGGCCGTGCCGCGCAGGGTGGCGAACATCCGGTCCACCTCGTGCTGGGCGGCCACCTCACCGTCGGCGAGCGCCTGGGCGCGGTAGTCCGCGTACCGCTCCAGCTTGTCGCGGAACGCCGCGAAGGTGAACGGTTTGAGCAGGTAGTGGGTCACGCCGAGGGACACCGCGGTGCGCACCACGGCCAGGTCGCGCGCGGAGGTCACCGCCAGCACGTCAACGCTGCTGCCGGCCGCGCGCAACGCCCGGCAGACGTCCAGGCCGTGCGCGTCGGGCAGCCGAAAATCGAGGAGCACGAGGTCGACGTCGCCGCCGACGTTGGCGCGCAGCGCCGCCATCGCCGCCCGCGCGGTGTGCGCCACCCCGACCACCGCAAAACCGGGAACCCGTTCGGTGTACGCGGCGTGCGCCTCCGCCAGCAGCGGCTCGTCCTCGACGACCAGCACCCGGATGTCGGTCACCGGCGCACCCCGACCGGCAGCCGGACGGTGAACAGGCTGCCGCCGTCGTCCGAGCGGCCCACCTCGGAGCGGCCCCCGTGCCGGTGGATCACCTGCCCGATCAGGGCCAGGCCGAGGCCCCGGCCGGTGCTCTTGGTGGACCAGCCACGCCGGAACGCGTCGGCCACCCGGTCCGGGGCCAGCCCGGGGCCACTGTCGGCGACCCGCACCACCAGCTCGTCGTCGACCGCGCCGACGAAGACCCGCACGCGGCGGGGCGCCGGCGTACCGGCCACCGCCTCCAAAGCGTTGTCGATGAGGTTGCCGACGACGGTGAGCAGGTCGTTGGTCGGCAGTGGGCTGTCGTCGAGGCGGCAGTCCGGCTCGATCACCAGGTCCACCCCGCGCTCGCTGGCCTGCGCCGACTTGCCGAGCAGCAGCGCCGCCAGGGCCGGCTCGGTCACGGCGCCGACCACCCGGTCGGTGAGCTGCTGGGCGAGGGCCAGGTCCCGGGTGCCGAGCCGGACCGCCTCGTCCGCGCGGCCCAGCTCCACCAGGGTCAGCACGGTGTGCAGCCGGTTGGCCGACTCGTGGGTCTGCGCCTGCAACGCCTCGGTCAGCGCGCGCACCGAGTCCAACTCGCTGGCCAGCGTGCGCAGCTCGGTCTGGTCCCGCAGGGTCAGCACGGTGCCGAGCACGGCGCCCTCGAAGCGGGTGGTCCGCTGGTTGGCGACCAGCACCCGGTCACCGGCCAGGACGGGTTCGTCGAGGGCGTCCCGTCCGGAGCCGAGCAGCTCGGCCACCGCGGGCGGCAGGTCGATCCCGGCAACCGGCTGGTCGATCACCGGCGCGTCCGCGTCGAGCCCCAGCAGCCGGCGACCCTCGTCGTTGATGAGCGCCACCCGCCGGTCGGTGGTCAGCACCACGAGGCCCTCGCGCACCGAGTGCAGGACGGCGTCGTAGTACTCGTACATCCGGGTCATCTGGGCCGGCCCGAGGCCGTGCGTCTGCCGGCGCAAACGGCGGCTGAGCAGCCAGGAGCCGGTCGCGGCGAGGGCCAGCGCCGGCGCGGCGACGCCCAGCAGCACCGGCAACTGGCCGAGCAGCTTGCGGTTGATCGCCGAGGTGGTGATGCCCACCGAGACCAGGCCGACGATCCGCCGCTGATCGTCGTACACCGGAACGACCGCGCGCACCGACTCGCCGAGCGTGCCGACGTTGGTGACGGTGAACGGCCGGCCGGCCAGCGCGGGCCCGATCTCCCCGACGAACGGCTGGCCGATCAGCTCCCGGGTGGGGTGCGAGAAGCGGGTGCGGTCGGGGGCCATCACGACCACGAAGTCGGTGCCCGTGGCCAGCCGGGTCGACTCGGCGTACGGCTGGAGTGCGGCGGCCGGGTCGGCGGTCGCGAGGGCCGCGCGGACGTCAGGGGAGCGGGCCACGGTCTGCGCCACCGCGAGCACCTCCTCCTGTGCCGCCTGCCGGGCGTCGCTGCGGGCCAGCCAGACGGCGCCCGCCGCGCCGGCCAGCACCAGCAGCGTCACCACCACCGCCTGGAGGGCGAAGAGTTGCCCCGCGATGCTCCACTGGCGTCGGGCCATCTCCACCACCTCCTCGTCACGGCGCTCTCGATGGTGCTTCCGCGGTGAACAGAATGACCGCAAGGCTGTCAACGGGTGAGACGCGCTTCACATTGTCGACATGGACACGACCGCATCCACCACCACACCGGCACCGCCGGTCCGTCGGGACCGTACCCGTTACCTCTACCTGGCCGTCATCGTCGCCGTGCTCGCCGGCATCGTCGTCGGCCTGGTCGCACCTGATTTCGGCAAGGAACTCAAGCCGATCGGCACCGGCTTCGTCAACCTGATCAAGATGATGATCAGCCCGGTCATCTTCTGCACCATCGTGCTGGGCGTCGGCTCCGTCCGGCAGGCCGCGAAGGTCGGCAAGGTCGGCGGGCTCGCCCTCGGCTACTTCCTGACCATGTCGACCGTCGCGCTCGCCATCGGCCTGGTCGTCGGCAACGTCATCCACCCCGGCTCCGGCCTGAACCTGGGTCAGGACCTCGCCGGTGCCGGCAAGGCCGCCGCCGGCGACGAGGCCGGCGGGACGGCGGACTTCCTGCTCGGGATCATCCCGACCACGCTGCTCTCCGCGCTCACCGAGGGGGAGGTCCTCCAGACGCTGCTGGTCGCGCTGCTGGTCGGCTTCGCCGTGCAGGCCATGGGCCGGCGCGGTGAGCCGGTGCTGAACGCCATCGGCATCATCCAGCGTGTGGTCTTCAAGGTGCTCGCCATGATCATGTGGCTGGCGCCGATCGGCGCGTTCGGTGCCATGGCCGCCGTGGTCGGCGCGACCGGCGTCGACGCGCTCAAGAGCCTGGCGCAGATCATGGTCGGCTTCTACCTGACCTGCCTGATCTTCGTGCTGGTGGTGCTCGGCGCGCTGCTCTGGGCCGTGGCCCGAATCTCGATCTTCTCGCTGCTGCGCTACCTCGGCCGGGAGTTCCTGCTGATCCTGTCGACCTCGTCGTCGGAGTCGGCCCTCCCGCGCCTGATCGCCAAGATGGAGCACTTTGGGGTGAGCAAGCCGGTCGTGGGCATCACGGTGCCGACCGGGTACTCCTTCAACCTGGACGGCACGGCCATCTACCTGACGATGGCGTCGCTGTTCATCGCGGACGCCCTGGGCAAGCCGCTGTCGATCGGCGAGCAGGTGTCGCTGCTGCTCTTCATGATCATTGCGTCGAAGGGCGCCGCGGGGGTCACCGGCGCTGGGCTGGCCACGCTGGCTGGTGGGCTTCAGTCGCACCGGCCGGACCTGGTCGACGGGGTTGGGCTGATCGTCGGCATCGACCGGTTCATGTCGGAGGCCCGGGCGTTGACGAACTTCGCCGGTAACGCGGTCGCGACGGTGCTGGTGGGGACGTGGACCGGGGAGTTCGACCGGGACCGGGCGGCCGGGGTGCTGCGCGGCGACGACCCGTTCGACGAGGCGACGATGCTCGACGAGCACGACGACGAGGACGAGTCGGCGAGTCGGCGGCCTGCCGACGAACCGGCGACGCCGGCCGGCGTGCCAGCCTGACCTCGCTCAGGAGACATCCCGGGGTCCCGCCGGCTCAACGGCTGCGGGACCCCGGGTTCACAACCGATGCGGGCCACCGAACGAGGCTGGCGCAGTGAGTCGATACTGAGTCGATGACGGACGAGCAGCCGACGGAGCTGACCCGGTGGACCATCCACGGTGAGCGAATCGTCGACGACACTCGACGTGCGCGGCTGAGCATTGCCGAGGTGGAGTTGCCTGACGGCGTGCGGTTCGAGCAGTACGTGATCCGGGCACCGCGATCGGCCATGGTCGCGGTCCTCGACGACCGGCAGCGCCTGCTGCTCATGCGGCGGCACCGGTTCGTGTTCGACCGGTGGGTGTGGGAGTTGCCCGGCGGCTATGTCGACGGCGATGAGCAGCCCGAGGTGTGTGCCGTGCGCGAAGTGGAGGAGGAGACCGGGTGGCGTCCGCACCAGGTCGAGCCGCTCCTGTCGTTCCAACCTTGGGTGGGCACCGCGGAGGCAGAGAACCTCCTCTTCCTCTCCCGCCAGGCGGAATACACGGGTGGTCCGGTCGACGTGAACGAAGCCGAGCGGGTGGCCTGGATCCCGCTGACCGAGGCGCGGGAACTCGTGGCGCAAGGCGAGATCGTCGGTGCCGGCACAGTGATCGCGGTGCTGGAGTTGGTCGCCCGACACGCACGCGGGGAGTTGTAGGCGTCAGCGACGGGCGCCGAGCACCGCATCGACCCGGCGGATGAACTGTTGGACCGTCGGTCTCCGCCGGTAAGGGACGAGTTCGGCTTGCAGGTCGCGCACGTAGCGGGCGGCCCTGGCAGATTGGAGCCGTGAGGTCAGGGTCAATGCTTCCGCCCCGACGACGCAAGCCCGCTCCGGTTCTCCTTGCTGCGCCTGCGCCGTGGCGAGAAGGGCGAGGTTGAAGGCCTTGCCACGGACGTACTGCTCGTCCATCCGGAGGGACCGGGCAGCGAAGCGTTCGGCCTGGGCCGGCTTGCCGAGCGCTCGGAAGCAGTGGCCGAACTTGGCCGACAGGTACGCCTCATCGAAGTACCCGAGCCACTGGGGAGCGCTGGTGCGGTCAGCCCGGTCGAGGGTCTTCTCCGCTTGATGGAGAGCGGCGCTGCACGCCCGTTCGTCCTTGACCGTGGCATGCCCGTGAGCCTCCATGACGGACGCCTCCGCCGTCAGGACGGGGAGCCCGGCCCGTTGCGCTGCCTGCCCGGCGGCGCGGGCGAGGTCAATGCCGGTGACGCCGTGTCCGAGGTAGGTGGCCTGGTGACTCATGGCGGCCAGGATCTCTGCGCCCAGACCTGCATCGCCGGCAGCCCGGGCCAAGTCCAGGGCGCGGGTCAGGTACAGCTGGGCGATCCCGTGATCGGCGACGTCGTACGCTTGCCAGCCGACGAGCTGGGTCAGCTCGGCGACGGCGCTGAGGAGATTCCGCCCCGTCGACGTCTCGTAGCGGCCGTTCTCCAGCAGCGGCGTCACCTCCTGATGGAGGTAACGAGCGACGGCGGCGCGGGCGTGGCCGCCCCCGTACTGGTTGTCGAGCCGGCGATAGGTCGCGGTCATCTCGCGGATGGTTCCGATGTCGGGTTGCCCGACGGTTCGAGAGCCGGCTTGTTCAACGGTCCGCGCGGCAGGTGCGGTGAACCAGCGCAGGGCCGGCAGGGTGTAGCCGGCCGAGCTGAAGGCCATCTGCCGGATCAGGTCTCGACGGTTCACATCGCCTTCCCACAACTGTGCTGCCACCCGGACGTCCTCGCGCCAGGATCGGTTGACCGGCACGTCACTTTGCCGCTGTGCAGGTGGCGAAGCCATGTCGAGGTGACATGAACGATCCTGCGGTGCCAGGCCGAGCGTCATCCGCGCGTCGTCCGGCATCCGGCAGCCGTCGGCGATGCGCTCCAGCACCTCAATGGAGGTCACTTTTCGGCCCGCCATCACCCGGCTGACGTATCCCTGCTCCAAGCCAACCGCCGCACCGATCCGGGTCTGGCTCGCACCGGTCAGTTGGCCGAGGCGTCGGAACAGCGCGCCGACGTCACGTCGGCTCAGGGCGTCGCGTACGGCGGAGTCGGACCACGCGACGTCCGGAATGCGGAGCGGATCGAGCAGCACAGCGGCTCCCAGCGTCGCGGACTGACTACCCAAGGTGCTCGCTTCGCAGCCTAGGGTCGAAATGTGCGCAGGTCGAGACGGGCCATGTCACCGTGACATGACTCCGGGACATGGCCGGCGACCGGCAGCCGGCGGGACAGTCCCGACATGCTTCCCACCGTCCGGACTCCTGACTACAGGGGCACTGCCGTTCGTCTCGCACCCGCCCGGGTGACCCGGTGGTGAAGATCATCCGGGGAGAGCTGGCGCGCCGAGTCACTTATGACGAATACCTGCTCGCAGTTGCGGTGACCTTGGCACGTCGACATCGAGCCGTCTGGTCATGGCGGAAGTGGCGCCGTGTCTGCCGGTGCGGCGCTGACTTGCCGTGCCGGGCACGGCACCGCACTCCCATCAAAAGAGATCACTGGCCGTGCTGACCGTCCATGATCCGGTGCTGCCCATCTGGACTTGTGCTGGCTGCGCTCGCCCGTGGCCTTGCCGCACGCGACAGGGCGAGTTGCGGACGGAGTTCGCCCGGGCCCCGGTGTCACTGGCTCTCTACATGGGCGCGCAACTGGCTCGGGCCTCGGAGGATCTCACCCATGTGCCGCCCGGATCGCTGCACCGACGCTTTCTCGGATGGGTGCGGTGAGCATCCTGCGGGCCGGCGACGAGAAGTTCCACTACAGCGACGGGTCGCACAAGTGGATCCCGCCTGATCCGGACTACGACCAGGAAGTTTGGGACGAGCAGGTACGCCAGCACAAGCACGCCCACCTCAGAAACGAGTGCCCGAAGGTGCGCGTCAAGCGCCTCGTCTGACCCGCCATCCGTCTGCTTGCGGGTTAGTGCTTCCTCCGTTTGGTGTTTGATCGACGTGCTCGCCCGCCCATGCGGGTTGTGATCTCGTTGAGCAGCTCTTGTGTTCGCTGCGTCCGATGATCCCGCGGTCCGAACAGCCGTCTTTCTGCTTCGAGCTTCGCCGTTACCTGTGCTCGTGCTGCCAGCACCGCCCCTCGCCCTAGCAGTAGGTGCGCCAGATGGCCGCGAGTCGTCAGGGTGTCGGGGTGGTCGGGGCCGAGGACGCGTAGCCGGTCGGTGAGTAGTTGCTCGTGCTGGGTGATGGCGGTGTTGTGGTCGCCGGCTCGGCCCTTCCAGGTGGCGAGGTTGGCGCGGGTTGTGGCGCGCCTGGCGCTGGCGCATGCCCAAGCCGGCGACATTGACCAGGCATGTGCGGTGGCAGATCCGGTGGTGTCGGATATGCGTCTGCTTGACTCAGCCACGTGCGGTACGACCTGCGTCATCCCAGTCGAATCCTGCGGCGTTGGCGCAGTCAGCGGGCTATCGGTGAATTGATGCCATCGCTCGCCCAGGCACTTCGGTGGTAGGGCATTGACGCTGCCGTCAGGTGATCGGCCTAAATCGCCGATTGTGTCTGTCAAGGCGGCCAATGCCTCCGTCCAGCCGTGTCCTGTTGCCGGCCCGGTCGGCCGAGGGCAACGCGTTGCTTTTCGCCGGTGTCGGATGACACCCTGGCGGGGAAAGCCGGGGATCGCACGATGGTGGCAGCTTCGCTAGTGGCCGTATCATCGCCGACTCTTCAAGACATGGCTTCCCGCCGATCGATGTAGCTTGCGAGCATTCGCGGAAGGTTCGCCCATGAGCGGAATATTCATCAACTACCGGGTTGACGACGACGCCTCCGCCGCCGCGCTCGTGGACGAGAGGCTTCGCCAGGAGTTCGGTGGGGGCAAGGTCTTCCGGGACAGCCGGTCGCTGGTGCCGGGTCGGGACTTCGATCCCGAGTTGTGGCGCCAACTGAAGATGAGCACCGTGTTGCTCGCGCTGATTGGGCCGCGTTGGCTGACGCTGGGCGATGCCACCGGCAAGCGTCGGCTTGACCATCCGCACGACTACGTTCGGCGGGAGATTCGGCATGCGTTGAAGCGAGACATGGTGGTGATCCCGTTGTTGCTCAACGACACGCCCATGCCGCGCGCGGCGGAACTCCCACCGGACATCCGTCAGTTCAGCCGGCGGCAGTTCATGGAGCTGCGCGTCCGGAACGCCACAGTGGATCTGAATGGCCTCGTCGCGCAACTGGCGTTGGAGGTTCCCCGTCTCGGCGCGCCCCCGCAAAACGGGGCGAAGCGTCGGTGGTTAGAGCAGCCAGCGGCCGGCGGCATTGATGCGCGACACACGGCGGTGACCCTGCACGGAGACGGCCACAACATCTGCGGCGACATTATCGGCGGGGACAAATATGCCTGAGATGAGCGGCAGCGCCGGAGCAGACAGCCTCAGCGGCCATCAGGACACTGAGGCGAAGCCAGCGCCGGAGGCGCCGGCCGCCGACGGTGCGGAAAGCCTGGCCGCGACCCTGTCGGGGGTGCGGGCCGGAAACGGGTCGCGCTCCGCGTCCGATGACGTCGAGGGGGACGGCAGAGCGGGCGACGAGGACCGTACTCGCCGCCAGGAGGAGTTCCGGGCGACGCGGGCCGACGGGCTGGGCTCACTCGGGGTCCGGTCCAGTGCGGTCTTCATCACGGGAGACGGACACAGCTTCAGCGGCCAGATCAGCGGTGGCGACAGCGTCAAAGGTGGCGATGGCGGTGGCCTGGTGTTCACGTTGGTGTCCCGTCGCACTGTGGCCGAGATCGTGAGGGTGTACGTCCGTCCTGATGGCTACGACGAAATCCAGCGCGCCGGTGAGGAGGGATCCCTCATGCTGCTGAGCGTGTCACCCCGCTGGGGTGGGACCAGCACGGCGATACGGTTGCTCGCCGACCTCGGGCAGGTGCACGAGCTGCGGTTTAGCGGCGACCTCGCGGCGGTGCCGGTCGAGTCGCTGCCCGAGGGATGCGGCTTCATCCTGGACCGGATCAGTGTCCGTCAGCTGGCCACCCTGCGCGCACGGGACCTTCCCTCGCTGGAGGACCGGTTCCAGAAGCGGCACAGCAAACTCGTCGTCATCCTCGATGCTGATGCCCGAACGCCGGATCATGCGGTGGAGCGCGCCGTTCATCGGATCAGCACTCCTCCATCGGCCGCCCAGGTGCTGACCAGTCATCTGACCTACCTGCTTGGGTCCACCTCCGAGGCCAAATCGCTGTTGACGGAGCATGGGCTCGGCGATCAGCTGGCTACGGTGGAGCCAAATTCGTTCGACGCGTCGCAGCTGGTTGAGCTGGCCCGCGACCTGGCGGAGGCGGCGGCCGGCCGGGGCACGTTCGAGGAAGCTCTGGTCCGCTTTCAGGACCGCGCCCAGCGTGACGTCGAGGACTGGTACGACGAAATCGACGGACCCGACCAGCGGTCGATCGTCGTCGCGTTGTCCGTTCTGGATTCCATGACATATGACGCCGTGACACGTGCGGCAGCTCGCTTAGAACAGGCGTGGCGCGACGATGACGCGGGCGGTGGCGCTCTGCCAGCAAGGGCTCGCCGACCCCGAAGGGCGCGGCTACAGGCGGCTCGGGCGCGGATCACCAACGAGGCCCGGAACACCAGGTATGGGCGTGCCGAGTTGGAGATTGCCTCCTTTCTTGACAGCAGCTATCCCGAACGGCTGCTACGCCATATCTGGCACGAGCATGATTACGACCGCGACCTGGTGCTGGCCTGGTTGAACGGGCTGGCCTCGGACGTAGAGGGCCGGGTGCGGATCAGGTCGGCGATGGCCATCGGCTACCTCAGTCAATTCGCCTTCGACACCATTCGGCGCGACATCATCACGCCTTGGGCGCGCAGCGGCGACGGCGACGAACGAGAGCGAGCTGTGGCGGCTCTGTCACTGCCGGCTCGTCACCCGGACACGGCGGGCCGGGTCATCCGGATGGTCCTGGAGTGGTGTGAGCGGACCGGCCCACTGCGCCGTACGGCGGCACGGGCCCTGGGCTCCAGCGTCGGCGCCGTTCTTGCCACCGGTCCAGACGCTCGGCTAAGCGAGCTGGCCGAGAAGCCCGACGCCGTACTCCACGTCTGCATCGGCGACAGCCTGGCCGAACTGATGGCAGACGCCGACGGCGATCGGCAGATCGAGCTGCTTCGGCTGCTGGACAACTGGTCTGCTGAGCGCGCGGCCGGGCGTCAGGCAGCGGGTGTGACGGCCTTTCTGGAGGTAGCAGCCACTCTCTGGCGGGTCGTGCCAAGTCCCGACGGCGACACCCACTGGCCTTCGCTGCTCTGGATGGCGACCGAGGGCAGCTCGGACTCAGCTATCGCTCCGGCACGACCGATCATCGCCCGGCTGTGGAGCCGTGCGCTGGTTGCGCCGGGCAGTGATCAGGCCGTTCACCGAGTCTTCCGCCGCTGGGCGTTGAGCGCTGAGCGATCACCGCAGCTGCAACCGCACCTCGTCCGTCTACTGCTGGAAGCGGCCACCACGAAGCGGCAGGCGGGGTTGCTCGCGGCCCACGCCCGCCGATTGCGCGACCCCGAACCGCTGGCGCCGGATCTGGCCGCCAGATTGTTGGATGTGCTGAGTCAAAGGAGTCACGGGTGGTGAGCACGCATCCGGTGCTGAATCGGGAGGAACTCAGTAGGCTGCCGTTTCGGCGTCGGCCGGTTGCCCAGCCGGGCACGCAGCTGGTCTTTCAGAATGCTGATGGACAGCTCATTTCTCCTGGGCACCCGTACACGGCAGGGGACCTGTGGTGGCGGGGCCCGCGGGTGATGTATGTCGTTGACATCACCGCTCACGATGAATCCTTCATCGCTCAGTTGCCCTGCGACGGCGACACGCTGCATTTTGATGCTGCGGTGCGGTACTCCTGGCGGGTATCAGAACCAGCAACCGTCGTTAGGGAGAACGTGACCGAGCCCGCTGCGCGGTGCCAGGCATATCTGACCGATCGGCTGCGTTCGGTGACCCGACGGTTTGCCGGCCTGAAGTCCCAGGCGGCCGAGGAAGAGGCCCGCGCCCAGCTCTCATCTGGGTCTCTTGTGGTCGGCGGGGGCCTGCTCATCTCAGCGTTCCAGGTGGAGTTGAGCATCAACTCCGAGCAGAAGACGCTCGCTAAGGATCTGGAGATCGAGTCCCTCCGGCATCAGGTTGCGATGCTCAAGGAGAAGGGGCGGCAGGAGCTTGAGGGAATCAGTCAGGACGGCGAGCTCGTTCGGCACAAACAGCGGACGGAGCACTTCGCTGCGCTTCTCGCTGCTGGTCCTGCGGCCGTCGCTGCCATCATCGCCGCAGAGGATCCGCAGAAGGCCAGCGAGGCCGCGAACTTCATGGTCGCGCTGTACGAAAAGGACGAGCGGCTCGCCGTCGAGGCGCTGAAGGTGATTGCCGAGGGGAATCAGCTGCGGATCGGCGACCTCGATGACGCTGTCGCCGCCGTCGTGGACCGGTTCAAGGCCGTGGTCGGCCGGACGGACAGCCGACTCGGCGCGCAGAACGTACCGACCGCGCTGGGCGGGCCAGCCGCCATGATCGCCGACCAGCCTGCCCCCGCGCCCCGGTCGCCGGTGGAATCCTCCGAGACCGCAAAGGGGGACGGGTGAGAGTTCTTGATCTGCTCGCCGGCTGGATTCAGCGACTGCCGGTGTTGCCAGCGCAGGTGCGATCCGTCCTGTGGCTGCCGATACTCGCCCTCGTAGTGATCATCGGTCTACGGCTGTTGGTACGCCGGGCCTTGCCTTGGCTTGGTCGGCTGGCTACGGCAGGGCTCGGGTGGCTGGCGGTCATGCTCGGCGCCGTACTGCTTCTCCCCGACGTGTTGGTCTCGCTCGTCTACCGCCGAACCGGCAATCGTCCCCCCGCACTGATCTATGGGTATGGCGATGCCGTGGTCGAAGTTGCGCTCGGCCTTCGGCGGTGGGCGGCACTGGCGACGCCGGCGTCGCTACGCCTTGCTCGGGTGAATTTCGGCGTCGTCCTTCTGGTAGCTCTGGGCTGGTTGTGGCTGTGGAACCAAGGTTACTGTCCGGAAAACTCGACCGGCGGTTACTGCGTACGACCGGTCGAGATGTGGGTCGCTGCGGTAGAGGCGTCCTGACGCACCGTCAACGAGGCCAGGTTTCAGACGTGGCGTCGTCCGGTCCGACGCCGGAGCGATACGTGCCGGCCACTTGAATCGCGAGCGGGAAGGGCAAAGACCTCTCGGTGGTCACCTTAGGCATTCCGCTGGCGGAGCTCGTCGTCTCTCCGGGCTATTCGTCGCGAAACCCGCCGCTGCCGGGAGCCCTCGGTGAAGAATGGTGGGCCGGGGAGGGTGCTGCGACGAACCCGGGGGACCAGGCGTGCTCGGAACCAGCCTCCTGGGCCGGCTTCGCCGCCGTGACCCGGGGGATGCGGTCCTGCGGCGCGCGGCTCGGCTGACCCTCGTCGCAAGCGTCGTCTTCTACGCCTGCCGTTACGGCGCGGGCAACCCGATGCTCGCCACGTACGGTCTGTTCGGCGTGGTCGCCGCCGGGTCGTTCGCGCAGCTGCCCGGCCCGGCGCACCAGCGGGCGCGGATCCTCGTCACGTCACTGCCGGTGGTCTGGGCCCTCATCGCCGCGGGCACTCTGCTGGCGTGGAGCACCTGGGCGGCGGCCGGCGGGATGCTGGTCATCGGGTTCGTCGTGGCGTTCGCCGGGGTCGGCAATCCGCGTCTGGTGGGGCTGGCCAGTGCGTTTCAGCTCTTCTACATCCTGGCGTCCTTCCCGCCGTACGAGCCGGACACCCTGCCGGAGCGGCTGGTCGGGGTCACGCTCGCCGTCGTGCTGCTCGCCGTGGCCGAGGTGTTCCTCTGGCCCGATCCGGTGCCGATCTCGTACCGGCAACGACTCGCCGCTGCGTCCGACGACGTCGCGGCGTTCCTCGACGCCACGGCGGACGCGCTCACCCGTCCGAACGGTGCTCAAGACGCGCGGCGCGAGCGGGCGTACGACGCGGTGGCCGTGCTGACCTTGGGGCGTACCCCCGCGGCGTGGGCACCGACCGCGGCCAGCGCTCGGGACCGGGCGCTGCGGATCTCGGCGGCAGCGTTGCGGGAGGTGCTGGCCGACGCGGACCGGCTGGCGGCGGACGCGCCACCGGAGCCGATTCCGGATCTGGCGGCGGTGCGGCTGCTGCGCTCCTGCGCCGAGACGACCCGCGCCGCCGGCCGGAGCCTGTCGCCGGGTGCGCCGCCGGTCGACCTCGGCGACCTGGACGCCGCGACCGGGCGGGCCGAGATGGCGTACCCCGCTGGGCAGGACGACCGTCGTGGCGCGCCGGACGTGCCCCGGTTGTGTCGGGACGCGACCGCGCTCGCCCTCGCCGACCAGGTGCGGGTCCTCGCCGTCGGCACGCGGGTGGCCAACGGGTCGCGGCTCGACGGCGAGGACGCCTACTCGGGGCTGTTCGAGTACGCGCGGCACGGCCCCTGGACGCTGTACTGGCGGCAGTTCCGCTCCCACCTGGCGCCCCGCTCCGCCCACCTGCACAGCTCGCTGCGGCTGGCCGTGGCGCTGGCTGTCGCCCGGGTGGCCGCCGGGCTGTTTCAGCTCACCCACGGCTTCTGGGTGCTCCTGGCGACCCTCACCGTCCTGCGTACGTCGGCCGCGGACACCCGCACGGCGCTGCGGCCGGCCGTGCTGGGCACGATCGCCGGTGCCGTCGTCAGTGGTGGGCTGATGCTCGTCGTCCGGGAGCCGATCGTGTACGCCGTCGCGTTGCCGTTCGCCCTGATGCTGGCCTTCGGCGTCGGCGGCCTGCTGGGACCGGTCTGGCAGCAGGCGCTGTTCACCCTGCTGCTGACGTTCGTCTTCGCCCAGCTCGCCCCCGAAGGGTGGCGACTCGCCGAGGCCCGTCTGGTCGACGTCATGCTCGGCGCCGTGATCGGCGTGTTCGCCGGCGTGGCCATGTGGCCGCGCGGCGCCAGCCGTGACCTGCGGCGCAACGCCGCCCGCTACCTGGAGGCCAGCGCGGACGTGGTCGAGCAGACCGTCGAGGCGGTGCTCGGCGGTCCCCCGCCCGATCGTGCTCTGGACCGCGTCCGCAGGAGCACGGTCCTCGTCGACTCGTCCTACTGCCAGTACCACTCGGAGCGGCCGGACCCGCCGAGCCGGCGCGTGAACTGGGACGCCGTCCTGGGTGCCGGACACCGCGCGGTGCCCGCCGCCGAGTCGCTGCTGCGGCGCAACCCACCCGGCTGCCTCGCCGGCTGGCCGGGGGCGGCGGCGTTGCTGCGGGACACCGGAGGTCAACTGCGGTCGGCGTACGACGGCCTCGCCGACGAGGTCGCGCACGGCCGGACGCCGGGCCCGGTGCCCGTCCCGGCTGACTGTGTCGGTGAACTCGACCGGCTCCGCCCTTCGCTCGGCGAGGTCGGCTCACGGTCCTCGATCCGGCATCTGGTGGAGGTCGACCGGTGGCTCGCCGGCCTCGCCCACAGCCTCTCCCGGATCCGACCGCCCGCTGATGGCGAACCGGTCGGTTGAGACCGGAAGTGGTGACGGGGCAGTACGTCCAGCGAGGCACGAACCCCTGTTGTGCAGCTCACGCCACCCGTAGTCGATCTTCAGTGACCAAGTGGCCACTGTCGAAAGCCGGTGAAGATCACCAGACTCCTCTGCGTGACCTACCAACCACCCGAACAGCCTTACCCCGGCCCGCAGCCGCCACCAGCTGGGTACCCCGGCTTCCAGCCCCCGCCCGTCCCTGGCCGGCGCAAGCTGGGCACCTGGGCGATCGTCGGCATCGTTGTGGGCGTTGTCGTGCTGCTCTGCTGCGGCATCGGCGTCGTCGGCGCGATCGTCGGCGGCGACAGCCCTCAGGCAACGCCCTCGGCGTCGGCGCGGGCCGTGGTCGACGGCGCGGCGCCCACCGCCGTCTCCGCGACTCCCGCCGCGCCGGTGACTACGGCCGTTGCGCCGCCATCCGTGGCCCCGACGACGAAGCCGGCGCCTCCGCCCGCACCGGTCACGGTTGTCATGCCGGACCTGGTCGGTTTGAACGCTGCCGTGGCTCAGGACAAGTTGAAGAGGCTCGGCATCACCACCATCAAGCTCGGTAGCGGCGACGAGAACGACACCTTCGTGATCCTGCCGGAGAACTGGACGGTGACGAAGCAGTCCCACAAGAAGGGCGCCAAGGTGGCCCTTGATGAGCTGGTGGTGCTGACCTGCACCAAGCAGGGCTGAATGCGATGAGGCCCCGAACACCCGTGTTCGGTGGTTCGGGGCCTCACGTCGACGCCGGTCGCTCGCAGGTTCGGCCGCCAATTGGCCGTGCCCAAACCGAGTGCTCAGCACGCCGGAGACGCGGCAGTACGCCGATGAGCCTCATACCTCGGTGTCATATCTATACCTCAGAGTCATAACGCTCGTCAGGGACCAGCCCGCCGCGCGCGGCCGACAGTGGCTCGTCGGTGCGCCGCAGGCCGCCGGTCACCGATTGGCCGTGCCCAACCCGGGCCGCCCCGCCTAGCGTCGGTCCCGTGGACATCGAGCAGGCGCAGCAGTTGTGGAAGCCGGAGCCCGGCTGGTTGAACACCGCCTCCTACGGGCTGCCGCCCGAGCCGGCCTGGACGGCGATGCAGGAGGCGCTGGCCGACTGGCGGGTCGGCCGCACGTCCTGGGAGGGCTGGGGAGACTCCGTGAACCGGGCCAGGACCGCGTTCGCCGGTCTGATCGGCGTGCCGGGCGAGGACGTGGCCGTGGGCGCGACCGCCTCGCAGATGCTGGCGCCGGTCGCGGCGGCGCTGCCGGCCGGGTCGACGGTGGTGGTCCCCGAGATCGAGTTCACCTCGAACCTCTTCCCCTGGCTGGTGCAGGCCGAGCGGGGCGTCACCGTGCGCACCGTGCCCGCCGACGGGCTGGCCGACGCCATCGACGCCGACACCGACCTGGTCGCGTTCAGCCTGGTGCAGTCGGCCGACGGCGCTGTCGCGGCGTACGACGAGATCGTGGCCGCGGCCCGCGCGCACGGCGCGTTGGTGGTGGTGGACGCGAGCCAGGCGTGCGGATGGCTGCCGTTCGACGGGAGCCTGGCCGACGTGGTGGTGGTGAGCGGCTACAAGTGGGTGATGGGCCCGCGTGGCTGCGCGTACGGCTACCTGGCCCCCGGGGTGCGCGACCGGCTGCGCCCGGACGCCGCCGGCTGGTACGCCGGCCGCGACCCGCACGCCTCCTACTACGGCCCGCCGCTGCGGCTGGCCGACGACGCCCGCCGGTTCGACATCTCACCGGCCTGGTTCAGCTGGGTCGGCGCGGCGCCCGCCCTGGAGCTGATCGCCGAGATCGGCGTGCCGGCGATCCGGGCGCACGACGTGGCGCTGGCCAACCGGTTCCTGACCGGGCTGGGCCGGCCGCCGGGGGAGAGCGCCATCGTGACCGTCGACGTGCCGGACGCGCAGCAGCGCCTGGCCGCGGCCGGCATCCGGGCGGCGGTGCGCGCGGGCCGGGTCCGGGCCTCCTTCCACGTCTACTCCACCGAGGCCGATGTGGACGCCGCCCTGGACGCGTTGACGGGGTGACCCCGGCTCAGGCCAGGTGACCACCGATCTTGGTGTACCCGCGCAGCAGGTCCCGCGAGATGATCAGCCGCTGCATCTCGTCGGTGCCCTCGAAGATCCGGTACAGCCGGACCTGCCGGTACCAGCGCTCGATGGGCAGCTCACGGGTGTAGCCCATGCCGCCGTGGATCTGGAGCACCCGGTCGACCACCCGGTTGACCATCCCGGCGCCGTAGAGCTTGCCCATCGACGAGGCGTGCCGGGGATCCATGCCCTGGTCGACCGTCCACGCCGACTTCAACACGAGCCAGCGGGCCGCCTCCAGTTCGGTCTCCGAGTCGGCGATCATCCATTGGATGGCCTGGTTGGTGCCGATCTTCGTGCCGAAGGTCTCCCGGGTGTTGGCGTGGTCGATCGCCATCTGGAGCACCCGTTCGGCGATGCCGATGGCGTGCGACGGGATGGTGTAGCGGCCCTTGCCGATCCACTCCATGCCGAGCGTGAAGCCCTGCCCGATCTCGCCGAGGATGTTGCGGTGCGGCACGCGTACGCCGTCGAAGATCAGCGACGCGGGCCCGCCCTCGCCCATGGTCTGGATGAACTCCGAGCGCCAGCCCATCGCCCGGTCCACCAGGAACGCGGTGGCGCCGCCGCTGCGGGCGCCCTTCTCCCGGTCGGTCACCGCCACGACGATGGCGAAGTCGGCGTCGTTGCCGCCGGTGATGAAGGTCTTCTCGCCGTCGAGGATCCAGTCGTCGCCGTCGCGGCGGGCCGACAGCCGGATGTTCGCCGCGTCCGAACCGGCGCCCGGCTCGGTGATCGCGAAGCAGGAGCGCCGCTCACCCTCGATGGTCGGGATGAGGAACTCCCGCTTCTGCTCCTCGGTGGCGTGGAACAGGATGTTGTCCGCCTCGCCGCCGAAGCGGAACGGCACGAACGTGTGGCCCAGCTCGGTCCAGATCAGCGACTGGAGCACGGCCGGCAGGTCCATCCCGCCGTACTCCTCCGGGGTGGCCAGGCCCCAGAAGCCGAACTTGCGCGCCTTGAGTTGCAGCTCACGCACCTCGGAGTGGTCCAGGCCCGGCTGGTGCGCCCGTTCCCGGCGGAGCACCTCCGCCTCCAGCGGCATCACCTCGCGGCGGATGAACGACCGGACGGTGTCCCGTACCGCCCGCTCCTCGTCGGTCAGCGAAAAATCCACGGTGGTCCTCCTGGCGTCGGTGCGGCCGGTCACCCATAAACTAGCGGTGTAAGTTTTGCCGCGTCCAGACCCCCATGGCCGAGACCCGCGAGGAGCGCAGTGCCCCGACCACGCCAGCCCCGGCTCACCCGGCAGCTCATCGTCGAGACCGCCACCGCGGTGATCGACGCCGAGGGCCTGCCGGCCTTCTCCACCCGCCGGCTCGCCGCCGAGCTGGGCGTGCGCGGCCCCTCGCTCTACAACCACTTCGCCACCAAGGACGAGATCCTCGACGCGGTCGCCGACACGGTCACCGGCGCCGTCGACACCGGTGGCTTCGCCAGCCGGGACTGGGCCACCGCGCTGCGCGACTGGGCCTGGTCGTACCGGCGGGCCCTCACCGCGCACCCGAACATCGTGCCGTACCTGGCCCAGGGGCCCGGCCGTCGACCGGCCGCGCTGGCCATGGCGGACGCGGTCTACGGCGGCCTCGTCCGCGCCGGCTGGCCGCCGGCCCGGGCCACCCACATCGGTGCGGCGCTGCGCTACTTCGTGGCCGGGTCGGCACTCGGCTCGTTCGCCCGTGGCTTCGTCGAGGACCCCGAGCTGTACGCCGCGCACTACCCGCACCTGCGCCAGGCGCACCGGCTCGCCGAGCACCAGCAGAGCGTCGATGAGGGCGCGTTCGCCCTCGGCCTGGACGCCCTGCTGCACGGCCTCGCCGCCGAGTACGCCCGCACCGTCGACCCGGTGGAGTCCGCCCGGCCCAGCGGGTAGCTTCAAACTCCCAGCGCTAGTTTCATCGCCCGTCGCCCACCCCCGAAGGGACGCCATGGACCTCGCCGCCGCGCCGTCGCAGCTGCTGCCCGACGCCCTGCGCCTCCGGCGCCACCTGCACATCGCCGGCGCGTGGACCGAACCCACCGACGGCGACGTGATCGCCGTGGAGACCCCGAGCACCGGCGAGCTGATCGGGCAGGTGCCGGCCGGCACCCCGGCCGATGTGGACCGGGCCGTGGCCGCGGCCCGCGCCGCATTCCCCGGCTGGTCGGCCGCCAGCCCCGCCGAGCGCTCCGCCCACCTCGACCGGCTGCACACCGCGCTCGCCGCGCGCGCCGGCGACCTCGCCCGCACCATCGCCGTGGAGATGGGCGCCCCGCTCAAGCTCGCCACCCGGGTGCAGGTCGGGCTGCCGCTGACCGTGCTGCGCGACCACGTCGCGCTCGCCGCCCGCCCACCGGTCGAGGAGACCATCGGCAACTCGCTGGTGATCCGTGAGCCGATCGGCGTGGTCGGCGCGATCACCCCGTGGAACTACCCGCTGCACCAGGTGATGGCGAAACTGGCGCCCGCGCTGGCCGCCGGCTGCACGGTGGTGCTGAAGCCCAGCGAGTTGACCCCGTTGACCGCGTACCTGCTCTTCGACGCGGTCACCGAGGCCGGGCTGCCGCCGGGGGTGCTCAACCTCGTCCCCGGCACCGGCCCGGTGGTCGGCGAGGCGCTCGCCGGGCACCCCGACGTCGACCTGGTCTCGTTCACCGGCTCCACCGCCACCGGCGCGCGGATCATGCGGCTCGCCGCCGACCGGATCGCCCGCGTCGCGCTGGAACTGGGCGGCAAGTCCGCCAACGTGATCCTCCCCGACGCCGACCTGACCACCGCCGTCAAGGTCGGCGTCGGCAACGCGCTGCTCAACTCCGGCCAGACCTGCACCGCGTGGACCCGGATGCTGGTGCACCGCGACCGGTACGCCGAAGCCCTCGACCTGATCGCCGCCGCGGTGGCCGGCTACCGCCTCGGCGACCCGTTCGATCCGGCCACCCGGCTCGGCCCGCTGGTCTCCGCCGTCCAGGCCGAGCGGGTCCGTGGCCACGTCGACCGGGCCCTCGCCGACGGCGCCCGGCTCGTCGCCGGCGGCCCGGACGCCCCGCTGCCGGCCCAGGGGCACTTCGTCGCCCCGACCGTCTTCGCCGACGTGCACCCGGACAGCGCACTCGCCCAGGAGGAGGTCTTCGGCCCGGTGCTCGCCGTCATCCCGTTCGCCGACACCGACGAGGCGGTGGCCATCGCCAACAACTCGAGGTATGGGCTGGCCGGCGCCGTGTGGTCCGCCGACACCGACGCGGCGCTCGCGGTGGCCCGGCGGCTGCGTACCGGCGCGGTCGACATCAACGGTGCGCCGTTCAACCCGCTCGCCCCGTTCGGCGGCTACAAGCAGTCCGGCCTCGGCCGGGAGTTGGGCGTGCACGGGCTGGCCGAGTTCAGCGAGCTGAAGGCGATCCAGCGATGAGCGGCCCCGAGCAGGCCCCGACCGCGCCGGCCCAGGCGGGCCCGGCAGGTCCGACGGCCGCGCCGGTCACCGTCCGCGCGCTGGTCGCGCGGGGGGCCGGCGCCGACCTGCGGGTCGAGCGGGTACGCCTGCCCGCGCCCGGCCCCGGCGAGCTGCGCGTCACGATCCGGGCCGCCGGCGTCTGCCACTCCGACCTGTCCATGGTGAACGGCACCCTCGCCGCGCGGTTCCCACTGGTGCTCGGGCACGAGGCGACCGGCGTGGTGGCCGAGGCCGGGCCGGGCAGTCGGCTGGCCGTCGGCACCCCGGTGGTGCTCAACTGGGCGCCGGCCTGCCGGACCTGCTGGTGGTGCCGGCACGACGAGCCGTGGCTGTGTGCCGCCAACACCGCACCGACCGTCGCGCGCGGCGAGACCGACGACGGCATCCCCCTGCACCTCACCCTCGGCCTCGGCGCGCTCGCCGAGGCGGTCGTGGTGCCGGAGAGCGCCGTCATCCCGATCCCCGCCGGACTGCCCCCCGAGCGGGCCGCCCTGCTCGGCTGCGCGGTGCTCACCGGTGTCGGCGCGGTCGGCAACACCGCCCGGGTCGCGCCCGGCGAGGCGGTCGCGGTGATCGGGCTCGGCGGGGTCGGGCTCGCCGTGCTCACCGCTGCCCGCCGGGCCGGCGCCACGACGATCCTGGCCATCGACGTCGCCGAGGCGAAGCGGGACCTGGCGCTCGCCGCCGGCGCGACCGACTTCCTGCTCTCCGACGACCGGCTCTCCAAGGAGGTGCGGGCACGCACCGAGGGCCGGGGCGTCGACCACGCCTTCGAGTGCGTCGGGCGCGCCGCGACCATCCGGGCCGCGTGGCGGCTCACCCGCCGCGGGGGAGCGGTCACCGTGGTCGGCATGGGCGCCAAGGACGACATGGTCAGCCTCGGCGCGCTGGACATCTTCCACTCCGCTCGTACGCTGCGCTCCTCGGTGTACGGCTCGTCCGACCCGGACCGGGAGGTGCCCGAGCTGGCCCGGGCCGCCCTCGACGGCACGCTGGATCTGTCACCGCTGGTCAGCGGGGTGGTCACCCTCGACGAGGCGCCGGCCGCGTTCGACCGGCTGGCCCGCGGCGAGGGTGCCCGCTGGGTGGTCAGCTTCCCGGACTGAGCCGCGCCGTCTACTTGCCGGTGACGATGCCCGGGTTGATGCAGAGCCCCGGGTTGGCGCCGTTCTTCTCGGCGATCTCCAGGCAGCGGGTCACCTTGTCGACCTTCGCGTTGGTCTCGGTGATCTGCTTGGAGATCTCGGCGTTCTTGCGGTCCTGCTCCAGGTTGCGCGTCTGGGCGAGCTTGTCCTGGAAGGCCCGGATGTTGCCCTCGGTCTTCTCGTCGTGGTTCACCCGCGTGATGGTCACCGAGAGGATGTCGACGTCGGCGGCGAGCCGGCCCTCCGCGCTGGTCTTGATGTTCGTGGCGAACGGCTTCAGGTCGACGTTGAGGTCACCGGTCTGGGCGTCGATCTTCTCGAGGGGGTTGTACGCGGCGAACGCGTCGTTGACCGCGCTGTCGAGCTGCACGCCCACCCGCTGGCCGCGGAAGCTGGTGAAGTCTCCCTTGTAGTCCATGAACTGCTTCGGGGCGTTCTCCGGCTTGACCTGCCACTCGATGAGCACCTCGACACAGGCGTCGGCGAGCGTGCCGGTGCGGACACGTACGCAGTTGTTGCCGCCGATGTGGTCGTACTTCTGCCGGCCCGCGTCCCACTCGCCGACCTTCTGCCAGGGCGCCACCCACTTCAGGCCCGAGCCGGTCACCTCGCCGGTGGGCTTGCCGAAGCTGGTGACGATGCCGACCGAGCGGATCGGCACGGAGTGGGCACTGGAGGCGACTCCGATCACCAGTGTGACGGCGAGGAAGCCGAGCGCCGCGAGGGCGGCCGTCCGCTTCACCGCACTTCGGGGGGCGACGAGCGCCAGGACGGCGCTGACCGCCAGGGCGACGGCGAAGACGATCGCCATGGTGAAGCCGACAGGCATGGGTTGGGGGCCTTTCGCTGGGGTGTGTGGATCATCAAACTAGGGTGCTCGGTCAAGTCGGTGCCGTCGGGAGTGGAGCCCGCACACGTCTCCTGGCGCCTGAATATGGATGCCATCGACATGGCTCGACTCGCGCGACCGGCCGTAGGTTTCCTCCACGCGACGGCCCTGTGACCACGGTCACCGATCGGCCGTCGCCGCGACCCTGCGGAGGATGAGGCGATGGCCGGGCAAGCGCTCCTGTCGGCCCGTGGGCTGACCCGAGACTTCCGGGGCTTCCGGGCGGTCGACGACGTGGATCTCGACGTCGCGCCGGAAAGTGTGCACGCGCTGGTCGGCCCGAACGGCGCCGGCAAGACCACGCTGTTCAACCTGCTCACCGGTTTCCTGCGGCCCAGCGGCGGGCGGATCGAGCTGGCCGGGCGGGACGTCACCGGGCTGCCCCCGGAGCAGGTCGCCCGGCTCGGCGTGGCCCGCTCGTTCCAGATCACCAGTCTCTTCCCGCAGTTGTCCGCCCGCGAGCACGTCGCGCTGGCCCTCCAGTCGTCCAGCGGGCTGGGCTGGCGGTTCTGGCGCTCGGCGAAGCTGATGGGCCGCTACACCGAGCGGGCCGACGAGCTGCTGGCCATGGTGGGGTTGTCCGAGTTGGCGGACGCCCCCTCCGAGGCGCTGGCGTACGGCCGCAAGCGTGCCCTGGAGCTGGCCATCGCCCTGGCGCTGGACCCGAAGGTGCTGCTGCTCGACGAGCCGACCGCCGGGATGGGCCTCGAGGACGTCGACCGCACCGTCGAGCTGATCAGCCGGGTCCGCGAGGGCCGGACCGTGGTGATGGTCGAGCACAACATGAGCGTGGTCGGCCGGCTCGCCGACACCGTCACCGTGCTCCAGGCCGGCAAGGTCCTCGTCGAGGGTCCGTACGAGCAGGTCCGCGCCGACGAGCGTGTGATCACCGCCTACCTGGGAGCCGCTGATGCTGCGCATTGAGAACCTCTCCGCCTGGTACGGCGAGGCGCAGGTGCTGCGGGACGTCAGCCTGGAGGTCGCCGCCGGCGAGGTGGTCACCCTGGTCGGGCGCAACGGCGCCGGCAAGTCCACCCTGCTGCGCTGCGTGATGGGGTTGCACTCCGGCCAGCGCGGCACGGTCGAGCTGGACGGGCGGGACGTCGGGAAGCTGCCGGCGCACCGGCGGGCGCGGCTCGGGTTGGGCTGGGTGCCCGACGACCGGGGCAGCTACGCCACGCTGACCGTCACCGAGAACCTCACCCTGCCGCCCCGGGTCGGCCCCGACCCGTGGTCGCTCGAGCGGGTGTACGAGGCGTTCCCCGCCCTGTACACCCGGCGCGACTCCGCCGCCACGATGCTCTCCGGCGGCGAGCAGCAGATGTTGGCGCTGGCCCGGGTGCTGCGCATGGGCGCCCGGCTGCTGCTCTGCGACGAGCCCACCGAGGGGCTCTCTCCACTGTTGGTGCAGCAGGTCGGTGACCTGCTGCGGGAGGCCAAGCAGCACGGGGTGACCGTGCTGCTGGTCGAGCAGAACCTGCACTTCGCCACCGGCGTCGCCGACCGGCACTACCTGCTGGCCGAGGGACGCGTCGCCGAGGCGATGGACAACTCCGAGGTGCGCTCGCGGGAACGCGAGCTGCTGGCGTACCTCGGGATCTGATTTTTTCCGACAACGACCCGCGCGACGATGCGCGGAATGGATGGAGTGGGCATGCGGAGGACGGTGGGTGTGGCGGCGGCGTCGGCCGCGGTGGTGCTGGTCGCCGGCTGCGGCGGCGGTGGGCCCCAGTCGGGCGGCGACCAGAAGCTGACCGGCGACAAGATCGTGCTGGGCGTGCTCAACGACCAGTCCGGGGCGTACTCGGAGTTGTCCGGCAAGAACTCGGTCACGGCGGTGGAGATGGCCATCGCCGACTTCACCGCGAAGTACGGCGACAAGGCGGTGACCAAGGACATCACCGTGGAGACCGCCGACCACCAGAACAAGCCGGACGTGGCCAACTCCAAGGCCCAGGAGATGTACGACCGCAAGGGCGTCGACCTGATCCTGGACGTGCCCACCTCCTCGGCGGCGCTGAAGGTCGCCGACGTGGCGAAGGAGAAGAAGAAGCTCTACTTCAACATCGGCGCGGCGACCACCGACCTGACCGGCAAGAGCTGCAACAAGTACACCTTCCACTACGCCTACGACACGTACATGCTGGCCAACGGCACCGGGAAGACCACGACCGAGCAGATCGGCAAGAACTGGTACATCCTGTACCCGAACTACGCCTTCGGTCAGGACATGGAGAAGAGCTTCTCGACCGCGATCACGGCGGCCGGCGGGAAGGTCGTCGGCAAGGACGGGGCGCCGTTCCCGAACACCAGCGGCGACTTCTCGACGTTCCTGCTCAAGGCGCCGACGCTGAACCCGAAGCCGGACGTGCTGGGCACCATGCAGGCCGGCGCGGAGCTGGTCAACGTGGTGAAGCAGTACAACGAGTTCAAGCTGCGGGACAAGGGCGTCGGCCTCGCCGTGGGCCTGATGTTCCTCACCGACATCCACTCGCTCACCCCGGCCGCGCTGGCCGGCACCACGTACACCGACGCCTGGTACTGGAACTTCGACGCCAAGAACCGGGAGTTCGCCGACCGGTTCCAGCAGAAGGCCGGCACCCGGCCGACGTTCGCGCACGCGGCCAACTACTCCGCCGCGTTGCAGTACCTGGAGGCGGTGCAGGCCGCCGGCACCGACGACGCCGACGCCGTCGTCAAGGGCCTGGAGGGCAAGACGGTCGAGGACGTCTTCCTGCGCAACGGCAAGATCCGCGCCGAGGACCACCGGGTGGTGCACGACGCGTACCTGGCCCAGGTGAAGCCGCAGTCCGAGGTGACCGAGCCGTGGGACTACGTCAAGGTCCTCAAGACGATCCCCGCCGCGGAGGCGTTCCGCGCACCGTCGGCGGACTGCAAACTGTGAGTGCGAGGAGTGAGCCGGTTTTGCGAGCCCCGCAGTCACGAACGGATGTGACGCTGTGACCGGATTCGCGCAGAACACGTTCAACGGGTTGGTGAGCGGGGCGTTCTACGCCCTGCTCGCCCTCGGGCTCGCGGTCATCTTCGGCATGCTGCGGGTGGTCAACTTCGCGCACGGCGCGTTCTACATGCTCGGCGCGTTCGGCGCGTACGTGCTGCTCACCGAGGCGGGCGTGCCGTTCTGGGCGGCCCTGGTGATCATGCCGGTGGGGCTGGCCCTGCTCGGCATGGCGCTGGAGCGCGCCGTGATCCACCGGCTGACCAGGCTCGACCCGCTCTACAACTTCCTGCTCACCTTCGGCCTGACGCTGATCCTGCAGGACCTGGTGAAGCTGCGCTACGGCGTGCAGTCCAGCCCGTACGCCACCCCGTCGCTGTTGAGCGGGACGGTGGACTTCGGACTGTTCGACTTCCCGACCTACCGGGTGTTCATCCTCGGCTTCGCGGTGCTGCTCTGCGTCGCGGTGTGGTGGGTGCTCACCCGTACCCGGATCGGCATGGTGGTCCGCGCGGCCACCGAACGGCCCGACCTGACCCGGGCGTTCGGCATCGACGTCGGGCGCTGGGTCACCCCGGTCTTCGGCTTCGGCATCGGGCTGGCCGGTCTGGCCGGTGTGCTGGCCGCGCCGATGCGCGCGGTCAACCCGCTGATGGGCGCCGACCTGATCATCGTGGTCTTCGCGGTGGTGGTGATCGGTGGGCTGGGCTCGATCTTCGGCTCGGTCGCCGCCGGCTTCGGCATCGGCCTGATCCAGGCGTGGGGCGAGGCGTACCTGTCGAACTTCCCGATCGTGTCGCAGACGATCGTGTTCATCGTGATGGCCGTCGTGCTGCTCTGGCGACCGGCGGGGCTGTTCGGCCGTGAGGAGGCGCCGGCATGACCAGCACTGTGGACACCCCACCCGACGCACCCCGGGCGGCTGCGTCGTCCGGGCTGGTCGCCGTGGCCCGTGCCCCCGGCTGGGTGCGGTACGCGCTGCTCGCCGTCGGTCTGGCCGCCGCCGCCTGGCTGCCCAACGGCCTCTACCCGGCGGTGGCGGTGGACATCCTCTGCTGGGCGCTGTTCGCCGTCGCCGTGGACCTGCTGCTCGGCTTCACCGGGCTGATGTCGTTCGGGCACGCCGCGTTCTGGGGCACCTCGGCGTACGTCACCGGGTTGGTGGCGATCCACGCCGGCCTGCCGTTCCCGCTCGCCGTGCTGGCCGGGGCGCTCGCCGCGGCCGTGCTGGCGGTGCCGATCGGCTACCTGGCGGTCAAGCGGACCGGCATCTACTTCGCCATGGTGACGCTGGCCTTCGCGCAGATGGTCTACTACGTCGCCAACGAGTGGCGCTCGGTGACCCAGGGCGAGAACGGCCTGCAGGGGGTGCCCCGCGAGCTGTTCGGCTGGGACCTCACCGACGACTACTACTTCTACTACGCGATCCTGCCGATCGTGCTGCTCGGGCTGGCCGCCGCCTGGCGGATCGTGCACTCGCCGTTCGGCCGGGTGCTGGTCGGCATCCGGGACAACCCGGCCCGGGCGCGGGCGTTGGGCTATCCGGTGCACCGTTACAAGCTCACCGCGTTCGTGCTCTCCGGTTTCATCGCCGGCCTCGGCGGTGGGCTGTTCGCGGTGGGCCACCGGTTCGTCTCGCTGGACGTGCTGCACTGGACGACCTCCGGCAAGGCGGTCATCGTGGTGGTGCTCGGTGGGATCGGCACGCTCTGGGGCGGGGTGCTCGGCGCCGGGATCGTGGTCCGGCTGGAGGACTGGCTGTCGTTCTCCGGGTTCGAGGCGATCGGCCTGGTCACCGGCGGCATCTTCGTCCTCGTCGTGGTGCTGTTCCGGCGCGGCATCTGGGGCAGCGCCGCGGCGCTGGCCCGCCGGCTGGCGGCGCGCCGCCGGTAAATCTCCGCGCGGGCGCATCCGCCGCGGGCCCTCGCAGCGAACCCCCGGGTAGCGAACGCCTACCCGGGGGTACGTCTGGTGCTGACCGATCCGATGCCGGCGGAGGCCGTGGAGACCGCGCACAAGCGGGTCTCGCTGGCGGCCGAGGACCTGGACGGCAATGCTGTCGCCACGGTGCTGCTGGAGCTGGCCGGAGAGTGGGGCGTGCCGGCGCTCTGGGAGCAGGTCTGCCAGCCGCTGCTGGCCCGGCTGCCGGGGCGCACCGCCACCGAGATCGCCGTCGAGCACGCCCTCGCCGCGGGTCTGCGGGTCGGGCTGGACGTGCACCGGCGGGAGCCTTGCCGGTCGCTGCCCACCGGCGGGGTGCTGCTGGCCGGCGCCGAGCGGGAGGCACACTGCCTCGGCCTGCACGCGCTCGCCGCCGCGCTACGCGAGCAGGGTCGCGGCTGCCTGCACCTCGGCCCGGCGCTGCCCTGGGCCGCGCTGACCAGCGCGGTGCACCGGGCCCGCCCGAGCACCGTCGTGCTCTGGTCGCAGACGCCGGTCACCGGCCGCGCGTACCGTCTGGTGCGCTTCGCCCGGGAATTCCCGCTGCTGCGGGTGTACGGCGCCGGGCCGGGCTGGATCGAGCCGCTCACCGCGCCGGCGAGGCACCTGCGCACGCTGTCGGCCGCCCTCGCCGCCTGCCTGCCAGCCATGCGACCGAGCTGACCTCGGCGGGGTGCGGTGGTCCGCTCTGCGGGGCGGTTGCCGGGCCGGGCGGCCGGCGGGTGCGGTGGTCGGCCGGGCGGCACGGGCACCGGGCCGGGGTCTACCGGTGCCCGCGCCTCCTTTGCTCTGCTTCAACCGACGCAACACTCACGGGCCGAAACCGTTGCGCCGGTTGATGCAGAGCAAAGGGGGCGGCGAGAGTTCACCGGCCCGTTCGGGTGGGGATCGGGATCGGGGGTCCTGCCAGCGTCGACGAGGGCCCGGCGGGAGTCGACCGATGATCGGCCGGCCAGTCGCCGCGTGAGGGCGGGCACTCCGCGTGACGCCGACCACATACGATACGGATCGGTTCCGTATCGTTAATGGCGCCCGTACTCTGACCGGAGTTACGAGTCTGGCCCGTATCGTATTGCGCGGCCGGTGAAACCGGGGGGAGAACCGGGCATGGAGCTGCACAACAACACCGGACACCCGAGGAGGTGGGCGATCCTGGGGGTGCTGGTGATCAGCCTCCTCGTCGTCGTCCTCGACAACACGATCCTCAACGTCGCCCTGCGCACCCTGGCCGACCCGGTGCACGGCCTCGGCGCCAGCCAGGGCCAGCTGGAGTGGGCGATCAACTCCTACACGCTGGTCTTCGCCGGGCTGCTGTTCACCTTCGGGGTGCTCGGCGACCGCGCCGGCCGCAAGCGTTTCCTGATGATCGGGCTGGCGCTGTTCGGCCTGGCGTCGCTGCTCTCCGCGTACGCCCAGAGCCCGGCCCAGCTGATCGCGGCCCGCGCCCTGATGGGTGTCGGCGGCGCGGCGATCATGCCGGTGACCCTGTCGATCATCTCCAACGTCTTCGACCCGCGCGAGCGTGGCCGCGCGATCGGCGTCTGGGCCGGCGCGGTCGGGCTCGCGGTGGCGATCGGCCCGATCCTCGGCGGCGGGCTGCTGGAGCACTTCTGGTGGGGCTCGGTCTTCCTGATCAACGTGCCGGTGGTGGCCGCCGGCGTCCTCCTGGTCGCCCTGCTGGTCCCCGAGTCGCGCGACCCGCGCCCGGGCCGGGTCGACCTGCTCGGCGTCCTGCTCTCCGTGGTCGGCCTGGTCGCCCTCTCCTACGGCATCATCGACGGCGGCGAGCACGGCTTCGGCCGGCCGGTGGCCTGGGGCTCGATCCTGGTCGGCCTGGCGGTGCTGGCCTGGTTCGTGCAGCACGAGCGGCGCAGCGACCACCCGTCGCTGGACGTCCGGCTGTTCCGCCTGCCCCGCTTCGCGGCGCCGGTGGCGATCGTCGGCCTGGTGTTCTTCGCCGCGATGGGCGTGATGTTCTTCAGCTCGTTCTACCTGCAACTGGTACGCGACTACAGCCCGTTGCAGACCGGCCTGCTCTTCCTGCCCTTCGCCGGCGCCCAGCTGATCTTCGCGCCGCGCAGCGCCGCGATGGTCCGCCGCTACGGCGGCCGGGCGGTCGCCACCGTCGGGCTGGCGCTGACCGCGGCGGCGCTCGCCGCGTTCGCCTTCATCGGCGCGTCCACCCCGATCTGGGTCGTGCTGGTCGTCTTCTTCTTCCAGGGCGTCGGAATGGCCAACATCATGCCGCCGGCCACTGAGTCGATCATGTCGGCGCTGCCCCGGGAGAAGGCCGGCGTGGGTTCCGCGGTGAGCAACACCGTCCGCCAGGTGGCCGGTGCGCTCGGCGTGGCGGTCCTCGGCTCGGTCCTCTCCGCGGTCTACCGGGCCGACGTGGACGGCGCGCTGACCGGCCTGCCCGCGCAGGCCCGCGACGCGGCCAACGAGTCGATCTCCGGGGCGTACGCGGCTGCCGGGCAGCTCGGCCCGGCGGGGCCGGCGCTCATCTCGGCGGCCAACGACGCCTTCGTCACCGCCATGCACTGGGCGGCGGCGCTCTCCGCGGTGGTCGCCGCGCTCGGGATCCTGGTGGTGCTGCGCTGGATGCCCGGGCGGGAGACCGCGGGCGAGACGCTGGTGGCACCGGCCGCCGAGCCCGAGTTGGCCGGGACGGCCTAGGTTCGGGGACAATGTCCGACATGACGTCCACTGCCGATGCTCCGCGGTCGCCCGGGCGACCGCGGAGCCTCCGCGCCGATGAGGCGATCATCGAGGCGACCCTCGACCTGCTCGCTGAGGGCAGCACCATCGAGGCGCTCTCCATCGAGGCGATCGCCGCCCGCGCCGGGGTCGGCAAGGCCACCATCTACCGCCGCTGGGCCGGCAAGGACGCACTGCTGCTGGACGCGCTGCGCCGCCTCAAGGGCATCCTGCCGCAGCCCGAGGGGCACTCCGTCCGCGACGACCTGATCCTGCTGGTCGGCGCGATCGGGAAGAACGTCGACCCGCGGGCGGCGAAGATCATGCCCTGTCTGGTGCCCGCGGTGAACCGCAGCCCGGACCAGTTCCAGCTCTACCAGAACATCATCGCCCCGCGCCGGCAGTTGATGCGCGAGGTGCTGCGGCGCGGCATCAGCGAGGGGCTGCTCCGGTCCGACATCGACCTGGAGGTGACCATGGCGCTCCTCACCGGGCCGATGCTGATTCAGCGGGTGCTGCAATGGAACCCGGAGCTGGACGAGCGGACCCTCCCGGAGCAGGTCGTCGACGCCGTGCTGGAGGGCATCCAGGTCCGCTGACCCGGCACACCGGGCCCGGGCCGGTCAGCCGGCCGGCGCGCGCAGCCGGTGCAGGCGCAGCGCCAGCTGCACCTCCAGCGCCCGCTCGGGTTTCTGCCAGTCGGCGCCGAGCAGCTGCCCGACCCGCTCCAACCGTTGGGTCACCGTGTTGACGTGCACGTGCAGCTGCTCGGCGGCCCGGGCCAGGCTGCCGCCCACCCCGAAGTACGCCTCCAGCGTCTTCACCAGCGCCGTGCCCCGCCGGGCGTCGTAGTCGAGCACCGGCCCGACGGTGGCGGTGAGGAACTGGGCCACGTCCTTCTCACCCCGGTCACCGACCGTGCCCAGCAGCAGCCCGACGAAGCCCAGCTCGGCCGTGCTCGCCCCCTCGCCGGCGCGGCCCAGCGCACCCAGCGCGGTGAGGCAGCGGTCCGCCTCGTGGAACGTGCCAGCGAGGGTCGCCGGCCCTGCCGACGGTCCGCTCGCCCCGGCGGTCACCGGCCGGCCGGTCACCCGGGACAGGTCCCGGGCCACCGCGCGGGCGCTGCCACCGGCGTCCCGCCCGGGCAGCATCAGCACCACCCGCCCGTCGCGCGCCGCCGCCAGCCCACCCCGCGCCGAGGCGTACGTGGTGGCCCAGGAGAGCACCCGTTGCCGGGCCGAGCCGGTGGCGGCGATCGCGTCGTCGCCCACCGCCACCAGCACGTGCGGGGCGTCCAGATCCACTCCGAGGCGGCGGGCCCGGCTGCGCAACGCGTCGGTGTCCCGCAGCGGCCGGGCGATCAGGTCGTCCAGCAGCTCGCCGCGGACCCGGCCCTCCGCCTCCGCCACGGTGCGCCGGAACAGCAGCAGCAGCGCGGTCACCAGCGCGGCCCGCTCCAGGATCCGCTGGTCGGCGTCGACCAGCTCGTCGTCCGGGCGCAGCACCAGGGCGCCCAGGTTCTCCGCGCCCGCCACCACCGCCGCGTACCAGAGCGGGCCCCGGCGCACGCTGCGGCCCTCCGTCCGGGACGCCGCCACCGCCTCGACGATGTCCGCCCGGTCCGGCTCCTCGATCTCACCGACCCGGGCCAGCAGCCGCCCCTCGGCGTCCAGCGCCAGCAGCGCGCCGTCGAGCACCTCGGTCACCGCGGCCGCCACGTCCTCCACCCCGCCGCCGCGCAGCACCAGCGCGGTCATCCGGTCGTGCGCCGCCGCGGCCCGCTCCACGGAGCTGCTGTGCGCCCGGATGGTGGTGTTCGCCGCCGACAGCTCGGCCAGCGCCGAGCGGGTCTCGGCCAGCAGCCGGGCGGTGTCGATCGCCACGGCGGCGTGCGCGGCCAGGGAGACCAGCAGCGCCACCTCCTCGCGGGCGAACGGCCGGGCCGAGCGGTTGGCCGAGTAGAGCACCCCGATCGAGGTGGAGCCGAGCCGCAGGGGCACCCCGAGGATCGCCACCAGGCCCTCCTCGCCGACCCCGGCGTCGATCTCCCCGGTGTGGTGGAAGCGTTCGTCCTCGCCGTAGTTGGCGGTGACGTACGGCGCGCCGGACTGGGCCACCAGGCCGCCGAGGCCGGCGCCCATCGGCAGCCGCAGCCGCTGGAAGCGGGCCGAGACCGACCCGTCGGTCACCCGCATGTACGTGTCGCCGCGCTCGTCGTCGTTGAGCGTCATGTAGGCCACGTCGGCGCCGAGCAGGTTGCGGGCCCGGTGCACGATGGCCCGCAGCACGTCGTCCAGGTCGCGCAGCCCGGCCAGGTCGCTGACCGTGTCGTACAGGCCGGACAGCTCGGTCTCCCGGCGGCGCCGGCGCTCCAGCAGCGCGCGGACCCGCAGCGCCACCGTCTTCGCCTGCTCCAGCTCGGCCAGCCGGTCGGGCGACACGCCGGCGGCCCGCGCGGCCACCAGCGGTCCTTCGAACTCGACCGCCGCGGCCTCGCGGGCGAGCAGCTCCAGGAACTCCACCGGCGACGACATGGTCGACATTGTGCTCAGGCCCACTAGTTGGCCGTCCAGCCCCCGTCGAGCGCGATCGACGCGCCGGTGATGAACGCCGCCGGCGGCGAGCAGAGGTACGCCATCAGCTCCGCCACCTCCTCCGGCTCGATCAGACGCTTCACCGCGGCCCGGGCCAGCATGATCTTCTCGATCACCTCGGCCTCCGGGATGCCGTGGCTGGCCGCCTGGTCGGCGATCTGGCTCTCCACCAGCGCGGTGCGCACGTACGCCGGGTTGATGCAGTTGGCCGTCACGCCGTGCGTGGCGCCCTCCAGCGCCACCACCTTCGACAGCCCTTCGAGGGCGTGCTTCGCCGAGACGTAGGCCGCCTTGTACGGCGACGCGCGCAGCCCGTGCACGGAGGAGATGTTGATGATCCGGCCCCAGCCGCGCGCGTACATGTGCGGCAGCGCGCGGCGGATCAGCAGGAACGGCGCCTCGACCATCACCCGCTGGATGTACTCGAAGCGCTCGACGGGGAAGTCCTGCACCGGCGCGACGTGCTGGAGCCCCGCGTTGTTGACCACGATGTCCACGTCCACGTCGAGCCGGTCCACCGCGGCGGCGTCGGCGAGGTCCACGCCCTCGGCCCGGCCGCCCACCTCGGCGGCAACCACCTTCGCCGCCTCCAGGTTGCGGTCCACCACGAGCACCTTGGCGCCGGCCGCGCCCAGCCGCAGGGCACAGGCGCGCCCGATGCCGCTGCCGCCCCCGGTGACCAGGGCGGTCCGACCGGCTAGGTCGACCTGTACGACGTGGGGGACCGCCACGGGTTCTGCCGTCATGGCGCAAGAAGTTACGAGCTGTGTGGGCCTGGGCACATGGGCCAGCAACACATACTCCACACCGAAGCTGTGTGGCCCCCCGGCACGACAGGTCTCCTCTGCGACCCAGCACCACTCCATGATCGAAAGGGGCGGGCGTGTCTGTTGGGGCGGGTGGGAGGGCGGGCAGTAGGGTGTCGAACACACGTACTGCTGAGGCGTTCGGGGAGGGGGCGGCGTGCGGGTTCTCGGGGTCGACCCGGGGTTGACCCGGTGCGGGGTGGGCGTGGTCGAGGGTGTGCCCGGCCGGCCCTGCACCCTGATCGCCTACTACGTGGTCTACACCGACCCGGCCGACGAGCTGCCGCTGCGGCTGCTGCACCTGGACCGGTCGCTGACCGATCTGGTCGCCGAGCACCAACCCGAGAGCGTCGCCGTCGAGCGGGTGTTCAGCCAGCACAATGTTCGCACCGTGATGGGCACCGCGCAGGCCAGCGGCATCGCCGTCCTGGCCGGGGCGCGCGCCGGGCTGCCGGTGCAGACGTACACCCCGAGCGAGGTGAAGGCGGCCGTGACCGGCTCCGGTCAAGCCGACAAGGCGCAGATGACCGCGATGGTGACCCGGCTGCTGCGGCTGGCCGAGCCGCCCAAGCCGGCCGACGCCGCCGACGCGCTCGCCCTGGCCATCTGCCACATCTGGCGCGGCGGGACCCGCTCCAAGCTGGCCGCGGCCGCCGACCGGGCACGACGAGGAGGAGCGCGATGATCGCCAGCGTGCGCGGCACGGTGACCGCGACGGGTCCGGACCAGGCCGTGATCGAGGTCGGCGGGGTGGGCCTGGCCGTGCACTGCGCCCCCGGGACGCTCGCCGAGCTGCGGGTCGGCCAGAGCGCCCGGCTCGCCACCAGCCTGGTGGTCCGGGAGGATTCGCTGACCCTCTACGGCTTCGCCGACGACGACGCCAAGGCGCTGTTCGAGCTGCTCCAGACCGCCAGCGGGGTCGGCCCCCGGCTGGCCCAGGCGGTGCTGGCCGTGCACACCCCGGACGCGGTGCGCAAGGCGATCGCCAACGCCGACACCGCCGCGCTGACCCGGGTTCCCGGGATCGGCAAGAAGGGCGCCGAGCGGCTGGTGCTGGAGCTGCGCGACCGGATCGGCCCGGTGGCGATCGGCGCCGACGGCGCGGCCGGGGTGACCGGCGGCAGCTGGCCGGAGCAGGTCCGCCAGGCACTGGTCGGGCTGGGCTGGACGGCCGGGCAGGCCGACCAGGCGGTGGCCGCGGTGGCGGAGACCGTCGACGGCGAGACCCCGCCCGTGCCGGTCCTGCTGAGGCAGGCCATCCGCCTGCTGGGCCGCACGCGATGAGTGAGACCGACGGGCTCGTCTCGGCGTACGTCAGCGACGCCGATCGGGACGCGGAGGCGACCGTCCGGCCCAAGCGGCTGGCCGAGTTCATCGCCCAGGACCGGGTCCGCGATCAGCTCGACCTGTTGTTGCAGGGCGCCATGCGGCGGGGCGCGCCGCCGGATCACATCCTGCTCTCCGGCCCGCCGGGGCTGGGCAAGACCAGCCTGGCCAACATCGTCGCCGCCGAGCTGGGCTCGGGCATCCGGGTGACCAGCGGCCCGGCGATCGAGCGCTCCGGCGACCTGGCGGCCATCCTGACCAGCCTCGCCGAGGGTGACGTGCTGTTCATCGACGAGATCCACCGGATCGCGCGGCCGGCGGAGGAGCTGCTCTACAGCGCGATGGAGGACTTCCGGGTCGACGTGGTGGTCGGCAAGGGGCCGGGCGCCACCGCGATCCCGCTGGACGTCGAACCGTTCACCCTGGTCGGTGCGACCACCCGGTCGGGCCTGCTGACCGGGCCGATGCGGGACCGGTTCGGCTTCGTCGCGCACCTGGACTTCTACGCCCCGGCCGACCTGGAGACGTTGCTGCACCGCTCGGCGCGGATTCTTGGTGTGCCGATCACCGCCGACGGCGCGGCTGAGATCGCCGGCCGGTCCCGGGGCACTCCGCGGATCGCCAACCGGCTGCTGCGGCGGGTCCGCGACTACGCGGAGGTGCGGGCCGAGGGCGTGGTCAACCTGGGCACCGCCCGCGCGGCGCTGACGGTGTACGACGTGGACGCGCTCGGCCTGGACCGGCTGGACCGCGCGGTGCTGACCGCGCTGGTGGACTCGTTCCGGGGCGGTCCGGTGGGGCTGTCCACCCTGGCCGTGGCGGTGGGCGAGCAGCCGGACACGGTCGAGGAGGTCTGTGAGCCGTTCCTGGTCCGCGCCGGCCTGCTGGCGCGTACCCCGCGCGGCCGGGTGGCGACCGAGGCCGCCTGGCGGCATCTGGGTCGAACGCCACCGAATGGTACATTTGGGGTGGATGTCCCACCGGCGCCCGATCTGTTCTCCTTGGACGTCGATCAGCCGTGATGTGAACGTGATCTGCACCGCATTCGGTGTTCTCAGGTGCAGGGATTAGACTTCGCCGCGGTCTGTACAGGACGTGAGAATCCGCCTCCGCTCCGGCACCCCGTGTGCCGGGCAGGTGGCCAATGGGAAGGTCAGTAACCGTGCATTACGCAGCAGCGGGCGGCGGGGCCGGCAGCTTCACGCCGATCCTGATGATCGCCCTGCTCTTCGGTGTCATGTACTTCATGATGATCCGCCCCCAGCAGAAGCGCCGCCGCGAGGCGGAGGCGATGCAGTCGAACCTCGGCCCCGGCGACGAGGTCGTGACCATCGGCGGGCTCTACGGCACGGTCACCGGCATCGAGGACGACACCGTCCTGCTCGAGGTCGCCCCGGGCGTGCAGACCCGCTACGCCCGGCCGGCCATCGCCCGGGTGGTCACCCGCGCGGAGCTGCCGAGCGAGCCGGTCACCGAGGACGCGGACACCGTCAAGGAGTGACCTCTCCCTCCCGGGAGTGATGCGTCCGGCGTACGGCCGGACCACTGCGCCCGGGGGCCACCGCGCCCGACGGGGCAGCGGACGTGACGTGAAAACTGGATAGTTGGGTCGACGCCGGGCGTCGGCACGTCCCCGTGACCGTCGGCGTCCCGCGCCGGCGCGTCCGGCCGTCGTGCCGGCCCCACCGCCGGCCCAGGTCAGACTGGTCGGCCGGGACCCCCGGCCCGACACCCGCCGCCGCCTCACCAGCGGCGCGACCGTACAGGGAGACAGGACAGCCGTGGCACCACCTCAGGGACAGATGCGCCCCGGGCGGCAGCTCGCCGTGCTCGGGTTCATCTTCGTCGTCCTCTATCTTTTGGTGTTCTTCTCCGGCGCCAGCGGCAGCTTGAAGGACCGGCTCGAGCCTCGGCTCGGCCTGGACCTGATCGGCGGCACCCGGGTGACGCTGGAGGCGACCAACAGCGTCGACGGCAAGCCCCCGACGGCGGACAACCTCGAGGAGGCCCGCCAGATCATCGAGAGCCGGGTCAACGCGTTCGGCGTTGCCGAGGCCGAGGTGGTCACCGAGGGCAACCGGAACATCGTCATCTCCCTGCCCGGTGAAAACCGGGACCTCACCGACGTGGGCAGCGCCGCCGAACTGCGCTTCCGCAAGGTGCTCAAGGCCGCGGACGGCAGCGGGGCGGCCGCCGTGCCGCCGCCGGCCGCCACGCCGGCCCCGTCGGGCAGCGCCTCTCCGGCCCCGTCCGGCAGCGCTTCGCCGACCCCGTCGGGCAGCGCCGCGCCGAAGGTGACCACGTCGCCCAGCGGCGGGCAGGGCGGGATGGCCCCGGCGCCCAGCGCCAGTGCGACCCCGACCCCCTCGACCTCCGCCTCGCCGAGTGCCGCCGCGCCGTCGCCGAGCGCCACCGAGGAGCCGGTGCCGGCCAGCGTCGAGGAGCAGCGCAAGGCCGTCGAGCAGAAGGTCGGCGCTCCCGCCTGGCAGGCCGCCAGCGGGTTGCAGGCCCCGGCCGACCTGACCGCCGATCCGTCGCTCGCCGACAAGCTCAAGCCGTTCGGCACGCTGTCGCCCCGCGAGGTCGCGGTGCTGCCGGCGCAGATGCAGTTCAACGTCCCGACGATCGGCTGCGCGCAGCTCGACAAGCGTCCGCCGGCGTCGATCTCGGACCCGAAGCAGCAGGTCGTCTCCTGCGAGGACGGCGCCTCCAAGTACCTGCTCGACCAGGCCAAGGTGCTGGGCACCGACGTGGACGACGCCGACGCGGTGCTCGACCAGACCAACGCCTGGGTGGTCAGCCTGGACTTCACCGGTGACGGCCAGGGCAAGTGGACCGCGCTCACCCGTGAGGCGTTCAACAACGAGGGCCAGGCCTGCGACGCGACTGCGCTGGGTCAGGATGGCAAGTGCCGGGTGGCCGTCGTGCTGGACAACGAGATCGTCTCCTCCCCGGAGATCCAGGGTGTGCTGACCGGCAACTCGCAGATCACCGGCAACTTCACGCAGAAGGACGCGAGCGCGCTCGCCGGCCAGCTGCGCTACGGCGCGCTGCCGGTGACCTTCGAGCAGCAGGAGGCGCAGAACGTCACCGCCACGCTGGGTGCCAGCCACCTGCGCGCGGGTCTGCTGGCGGCCGGTATCGGCATGCTGCTGGTCATCATCTACGCGTTCTTCTACTACCGGCTGCTCGGCTCGGTGATCTTCCTGAGCCTCATCCTCTCCGCGCTGCTGGTCTTCGGCGCGCTGGTGGTGCTCGGCCGGCAGATCGGTTTCACGCTCACCCTCGCCGGCATCGCGGGCATGATCGTCTCGCTCGGTGTGGCGGCGGACTCGTTCGTCATCTACTTCGAACGGTTGAAGGACGAGATCCGGGAGGGGCGCAGCCCGCGTAGCGCGGTCCCCCGTGCCTGGATGCGGGCCCGCCGGACGATCATCTCGGCCAACGCGATCACCCTGCTCTCCGCCGTGGTGCTCTACGTGGTCTCGGTCGGCACGGTCAAGGGCTTCGCGTTCGCCCTCGGCCTGGCCACCGTGCTGGACCTGGTCGTGGTGTTCCTCTTCCGGCACCCGATCATGACGATGTTCGCCCGGACCCGGGCGTTCCTGTCCCCGCGGGTCAGCGGTCTGGGCCGGGCGCTTCCGGCCCGCACCCAGCAGACTCAGCCCCGCAACCCGCGCGCCAAGGAGGCCTGAGATGGCTGAAAACGGTCTGGCGAGCCGCCTCTACAACGGCGAGGCCGGTCTCAACATCGTCGGTCGGCGCAAGCTCTGGTTCGGCGTCGCCGGCGTCCTGGTCCTGATCGCGGTCCTCAGCTTCTCGATTCGCGGGTTCAGCCTCGGCATCGAGTTCGCCGGCGGCAACTCGTTCCAGGTGCCGGCCAGCGTGGGCACCCTCGAGCAGGCCGAGGAAGAGGTCAACTCCGCCCTCGCCACCGAGAACACCGGTGTCGAGGTGGCCACCGCGCAGAAGGTCGGCGGCCCCGGTGGCGACTCCTACGAGCTGCGGACGCCGCAGCTCAGCGTGGAGCAGGCCAACGCGGTCAAGGCCCAGATCGCCGAGGACCTCGGCATCGACGTGGGGCAGATCAGCGGCAACCAGGTCAGCGAGGCGTGGGGCAGCCAGGTCACCGAGCGGGCCGTCCTCGGCCTGATCATCTTCATCGCGCTGGTGATGGTGTACCTGATCCTGCGCTTCGAGTGGCGGATGGCGGTCGCCGCCGTCTCCTCGCTGTTCATGAACCTGATCCTCACCGCCGGCATCTACTCGCTGGTCGGCTTCGAGGTCACCCCGTCGACGATCATCGGCTTCCTCACGATCCTGGGCTTCGCGCTCTACGACGTGGTGGTGGTGTTCGACAAGGTGCAGGAGAACACCCGGGGCATCACCGCCAACAACAACCAGACGTACGGCGAGGCGGCCAACCTGGCCATCAACCAGAGCCTGATGCGGTCGCTGAACACCTCGGTGGTCGCCCTGCTGCCCGTCGGTGGTCTGCTCTTCATCGGTGCCGGCCTGCTCGGCGCCGGGACGCTGAAGGACCTCGGCCTGGTGCTGTTCGTCGGTATGGCGGTGGCGTTCCTGACCTCCATCCTGGTGGCCACGCCGCTGCTGGCGCTGCTGAAGAACTACGACCCGCGGATCCAGGCGCACAACAAGCGGGTGCTGGCCCGCCGTGGCGCGCAGTCCCGTGGCGAGGTCGCGCCGAAGGGCGCCCCGAGCCCGGCCCAGGCCGACGGGGGCGACACCCCGGTCGACCCGGACTCCGCCGCGCTGGCCGGCGCCGCCCCCAAGGTGGGGGCCCGCCCGGCGGGTAAGCGGCCGACCGGTGCCCGGGGCGGTCGCCCCGGTGGCGGCGGCAACCGGCCGGGTGGCGCCAAGCGGCGCTGACCGGCCCCGGGGCGGACCCGGGAGGAAACACCCGAACGGCGTCCGGCATGCTGTGCGAGCAGCATCGCCGGACGCCGTCGTCGTTGGAAGGAAACGGAACAGCCGTGACGGAGACCCACAGCACCGCCCCGCGCGGGGACAGCGGCCCGGAGGCCGCCCGGCTGGTGGCCAGCCGGGTGCTGGACGTGCCCGACTTCCCCCAGCCCGGTGTCATGTTCAAGGACCTGATGCCGCTGTTCGCCGACGGCAAGGCGTTCCGCGAGGTGGTCGACGGGATCGTCGCGTACCACGGGCGGGACGGCTTCGACGTCGTGGTCGGCATCGAGGCGCGCGGGTTCGTCGTCGCGGCGGCCGTCGCGTACGCGGCCGGGGTGGGCGTGGTGCCGGTCCGTAAGGCCGGCAAGCTGCCCCGCCCGGCCCACTCGGTCTCCTACGCCCTGGAGTACGGCGAAGCGACCCTGGAAGTGCACGAGGACGCCTTCACCGCCGGGCACCGCGTGCTGGTGGTCGACGACGTGCTGGCCACCGGCGGCACCGCCGAGGCGACCCTGGACCTGGTCGAGCGGGCCGGGGGCACCGTCACCGGGTTCACCGTGCTGCTGGAGCTCGCCTTCCTCGGCGCCCGGGAGCGGCTGGCCCCGCGTCCCGTGCATGCCCTGCTGACCGTTTGATCCCCGACCGGTCGAACGGGCCGGGCGCCGACCGTCCGGCGGAGCGGCAGGGGACCGTCCGTGCGGGTAGCATTGCCCTTTGCTGACGCCGGCGGTATGCCGTCCGGCGGCGCGAGACCAGGCCGGCCGATGTACGGCCGGTGTGTTCCGGCGAGCGGTGAGGAGGCCGGTGTCCCACGATGTCGTCCCTCCGGTGGAGGGCACGGTGCACCCGACAGGCGACGCTGACGGCTCGGTGACCGACCGGAATGGTGACGCGCCGACCCGGGTGACGGGCGCCGGCAACGGCTCGGGCAAGACTCCGGCCGAGGGCGCGGCGCGTCCGGCCGGCGTGGTGTCGGGCGCTGAGGCGTCCCCGGGTGCTGAGAAGGTCGTGGTCCCGTTCCCGACCGACGCCGGCGTCGAGCCCCTGCCGAGCGGCGGGTTCGGGCTGTCCAACGCGCCCACCGGCCGGCGGGTCCGAGCCCGGCTGGCCCGGTTCAACGCGCCCTGGCAGACCTCGCAGGTCAGCGAGGTGCTGGAGCCGCTCATCGCGAGCCACCGGGAAAACCACCCGAAGGCCGACGCCCGGCTGCTCCAGCGCGCCTTCGACACGGCCGCGCGGTGGCACTCCGGGCAGTACCGCAAGTCCGGCGACCCGTACATCACCCACCCGCTCGCGGTGGCGACCATCCTGGGCAACCTGGGGATGGACACCACCACCCTGGTCGCCGCGCTGCTGCACGACACCATCGAGGACACCGAGTACACCCTCGACCAGATGCGCGCCGACTTCGGCGGCGAGGTCGCCCTGCTGGTCGACGGCGTCACGAAGCTGGACAAGGTCAAGCTGGGCGACGCGGCCAAGGCGGAGACGATCCGCAAGATGGTCGTGGCGATGGCCAAGGACCCGCGGGTGCTGGTGATCAAGCTGGCCGACCGGCTGCACAACATGCGGACCCTGACCTTCCTGCCCCGGCCCAAGCAGGAGCAGAAGGCCAAGGAGACGCTGGAGATCCTCGCCCCGCTGGCCCACCGGCTGGGTATGAACACGATCAAGTGGGAGCTGGAGGATCTCGCCTTCGGCACGCTGTTCCCGAAGCGCTACGAGGAGATCAACCGGCTGATCGGGGAGCACCAGCCCCAGCGCGAGGCGCTGCTGCGGCAGGTGACGCAGAAGGTGCAGACCGACCTGAAGGCCGCCAAGATCAAGGCGGAGACCACCGGCCGGCCGAAGCACCTCTACTCGATCTACCAGAAGATGATCGTGCGGGGTCGCGACTTCAACGACATCTACGACCTGGTCGGTGTGCGGATCCTGGTCGACACGGTGCGGGACTGCTACGCGGCGCTGGGCGTGATCCATGCCAACTGGCAGCCGGTGCCGGGCCGGTTCAAGGACTACATCGCGATGCCCAAGTTCAACATGTACCAGTCGTTGCACACGACGGTCATCGGGCCCACCGGCAAGCCGGTGGAGATGCAGATCCGCACGTACGCGATGCACCGCACCGCGGAGTTCGGCATCGCCGCGCACTGGAAGTACAAGGAGCACAAGGGCACCCAGATCGTCGGCCCGCCGGCGCACATCGACGAGATGACCTGGCTGCGGCAGTTGCTCGACTGGCAGCGCGAGGCGGCGGACCCGAGCGAGTTCCTCGACGCGCTGCGCTTCGACCTGTCCAGCCAGGAGGTGTACGTCTTCACCCCGAAGGGTGACGTCATTCCCCTGCCGACCGGGTCGACACCTGTGGACTTCGCGTACGCGGTGCACACCGAGGTCGGGCACAAGTGCATCGGGGCGCGGGTCAACGGCAAGCTGGTGCCGCTGGAGTCGACGCTCTCCAACGGCGACGTGATCGAGATCTTCACCTCGAAGTCCGAGACCGCCGGCCCCACGCAGGACTGGCTGGGCTTCGTCAAGAGCCCGCGCGCCCGTACGAAGATCCGCCAGTACTTCAACAAGGAGCGGCGCGAGGAGGCGATCGAGGCCGGCAAGGACGCGATCGTCAAGGCGATGCGCAAGCAGGGCATGCCGTTGCAGCGGATGCTCACCTCCGACGCGCTGATGTCGATCGCCCGGGACCTGCACCTGGCCGACGTGGCCTCGCTCTACGCGGCGGTCGGCGACAGTCAGGTCTCCGCGCAGTCGGTGGTGCAGAAGCTGATGGCCGCGTACGGCGGCGAGGAGGGCGCGGCGGAGGACATCGCCGAGACCGCCGTCGCCACCCGTCCGCCGCGCAGCCGGCAGAGCAGCAGCGACCCGGGTGTGGTGGTCCGCGGCGTCAGTGACGTCTGGATCAAGCTGGCCCGCTGCTGCACCCCCGTACCACCGGATTCGGTGTTCGGCTTCGTCACCCGCTCCGGCGGGGTGAGCGTGCACCGCGACGACTGCGCCAACGCCGAGGACCTGCGCGCCCAGAGCGAGCGGGTGGTCGAGGTGAGCTGGAAGCTGACCTCGGCCTCGACGTTCCTGGTCGCCATCCAGGTGGAGGCTCTGGACCGGCACAAGCTGCTGGCCGACGTCACCCGGGTCCTGTCCGACGAGCGGGTCAACATCCTGTCCGCCACCGTCACCACCACCCGCGACCGGGTGGCGGTGAGCCGGTTCAGCTTCGAGATGGCCGACCCGAAGCACCTGGGCCACCTGCTGGCCACGGTCCGCAAGGTCGACGGCGTCTTCGACGCCTACCGGGTCACCTCCGGCGCCTGATCCCCGCCCCGCCCGGCGTACCCCGCCGGGGCCTGACACACGAGAAGCGCCCGCCGGCTCAGCCGGCGGGCGCTTCGTCGTCTGCTCGGGCGTCAGCCCTGCGGCGCGCTCATCGTGAGGTCGTTGATGATGACCTCCTTCTTCGGGTGGCCACCGCCGGACTGCTGGGCGAACGCCCCGTCGTCGCCGGCCTTGGCCACGTCCTTGACGATGTCCAGGCCGCCGGTGACGGTGCCCAGCACCGTGTACGCGGGGTCCAGCGGCGAGTCGCCGTAGACGATGAAGAACTGGCTGCCGGTGCTGCCCGGCTGGCCCGAGTTGGCCATCGCGATGACGCCCTCCGGGTACGGCGGGCGCTTGTCGGTGGGCAGGTTCTCCTCGGGCAGCTTGTAGGTCGGGCCGCCCGTGCCGTCGCTGTCGCGCCAGCCCTTGCCGGTGGCGCCCGGGTCACCGCACTGCAGCACCTTGATGCCCTCGGTCACCAGGCGGTGGCACTTGGTGTTGTCGAAGAAGTTCTTCTCCGCGAGGTGGGTGAAGCTGCCGGCCGTGCACGGCACCAGCGACCGGTCGACCTTGGCCGTGATCGGGCCGAGGTTCGTGGTGATCGTCATGGTCTGCACGCCGGTGCCGGACTGCTGGTTGCTCGGCAGCCCGACATCCTTGATCTGCGGGCTCCGCTGGTCGGCGGGCAGCTCGTTGTAGACGCACTCGGACGCGCCGGGCGCCTGGGCGGCGGTGTCGGTCTTGTCGTCGTCGTCGCCGAGGCTCATCGCCAGCCAGACCGTGCCGGCGACCACGAGCACCAGCGCGGCGGCGGCGCCGATGATCGCCTGCGTCTGCCGGCGCTTGCGGGCCTTGGCCGCGCGCTCGGCCATCTCCTTCTCGAGCCGGGCGCGTGCCGCCGCGCGCTGCCGCTCTCTGGTGGACGTCACGCCTGGATCCTCCTGGCTGTCTGTTTCTGGGTGCCGCTCGGGTGGGGTGGGGCGACCGGTCAGCCGGCGCTGGGGCTGCTGGCCGGGGCGCCGGAGGCCGACGGCGACGGTGCCGCGGCGGTGGCCGGCTCACCAACGGTGAGGCTCTGGATCACCACGTCGGTCTTGGGCTTGACCTGGGCCCCGGTCCCATTGTCCACGGTCGGCAGGGCACCGATCTTCTCCACCACGTCCAGCCCGCCGGTCACCCGGCCGATCACGGGGTACTTCGGGTCGGTGGTGGTGAAGTCCTTGAAGAAGATCAGGAACTGGCTGCCGTTGCTGCCCGGCGGGTTGGAGATCATCGCCACGGTCCCCTTGGGGTACGTGGGCGGCTGGCCGGGTGCCGGGCTGGCCGACGGCGAGGCCGACGGCACGGTCGGCACGTCCTCGTCGTAGAACGAGTAGGTCGGCCCGCCGAGGCCGGTGCCGCTGGGGTCGCCGCAGCGCAGCGCGCCGTCGGCGATGATCTCGTGGCACTTGGTGTTGTCGTAGAACGACCGGCTCGCCAGGTGGGCGATGCTCGCCGCGGCGCACGGCGAGTTGGTCAGGTTCAACTCGGCGGTGATCGGCCCACCCTGGTTGGTGGTCACGGTCATCGCCCGGGTGCCGTCGGTGGGCAGGCCCTTCGTCTCCGGCGTGCCGACGTCCTTGAGGCTGGTGTTGGCCGCCGCGTCCTGCGGCGTCCAGAGGCAGGTGTCCTCCGCGGCCGTGTTCTGCTTCGGGTCGGAGTCGAACGCGCCGAGCGCCCACGCGGAGCCGGCCACGATCAGCGCGAGGACCAGGAAGGCGCCCACACCGGCCTGGATCTGCCGACGGCGCCGCACGGTGGCGGCCCGGCGGGCCAACTGCCGGTCGAGCTTGGCCCGCGCCAGTTTGCGCTGCCGGTCCCTGCTGGAAGCCACCCGTGCTCCCCTTTCCTCTACCTGGTCGTCGCCGGCGGCCGGGTGTCCCGGCCCGTCCGGGCGTCACGTGTGCCGCGCCTCACGCCCGCCAGAGTGTACGGCTAGCGACTGGGAATGTGGTGTACGAGGTCCACCCCACCGCCAGCAGCCCTTATCGGGCGATGTCACTGTGCCCGGCGGGGCGGGTGGGACGGACGCGGCAAACCTGCTCGCCGTGCCGGTTAGGCTGCTGGGGAGGACGACAGCTCGACGGAAGGACAGGGCCTGTGCTCGTGGCCGGCTTTCCCGCGGACGCCTTCGGCACCAACTGCTACGTGGTCGCCACCGCGCCGGGGGAGCAGTGCGTGGTGGTCGACCCCGGCATCGGGGTGCTCGACCAGCTCGACGCCCTGCTCGCCGAGCACCGCCTGCACCCGGCCGCCGTGCTGCTCACCCACGGCCACCTCGACCACACCTTCTCGGTCGCGCCGGTGTGCGGTGCCCGCGGCATCACCGCGTACGTCCACCCCGGCGACCGGGAGATGCTGGCCGACCCGGCCAAGGGCCTCTCCGCCGACCTGACCTCGCTCTTCGGCGGCCGGCTGAGCTACAGCGAGCCGGAGGACGTGGCGGAGCTGACCGACGGCGCCACCCTCGCGCTGGCCGGGCTGGAGATCGCCGTCGACCACGCACCGGGCCATACCGGCGGGTCGGTGCTGTTCCGGCTGCCCGGCGCCGACTCGGGCTGGGAGGCCGACGAGCTGTGCCTCTCCGGCGACGTGCTCTTCGCCGGCTCGATCGGCCGCACCGACCTGCCTGGCGGCAGCATGCCGGCGATGCTCACCAGCCTGCGCGACAAGATCCTCCCGCTGGCCGACGACACCGTCGTGCTGCCCGGCCACGGCCCCAGCACCACCATCGGCCGCGAGCGCGCCAGCAATCCGTACCTCATCGAGGTGGCGCAGGTCGGCGGCGGTCGACCGGTGGCGCCCACCCGGGGCCTCTAGATCACCTCCGCGCCGCGCGCGGACCCACGACAGCACCGCGCCGCGACGCGGGACCGCAAGGAGTACTGCGAATGAGCAAGCCCACGCCCATCTCCGGCTTCCCGGAGTGGACCCCCGGCCAGCGGATGATCGAGCAGTTCGTGCTCGACCGGATCCGGGCCACCTTCGAGCTGTACGGCTTCGCCCCGCTGGAGACGCGCGCGGTGGAGCCCCTGGACCAGCTGCTGCGCAAGGGTGAGACCTCGAAGGAGGTCTACGTGATCCGGCGGCTGCACGCCGACGCCGAGGGTGCGGGCGGCGACGACCAGCTCGGCCTGCACTTCGACCTCACCGTGCCGTTCGCCCGGTACGTGCTGGAGAACGCCGGCAAGCTGGCCTTCCCGTTCCGCCGCTACCAGATCCAGAAGGTGTGGCGGGGCGAGCGGCCGCAGGAGGGGCGCTACCGGGAGTTCGTCCAGGCCGACATCGACATCGTCGACCGGGACACCCTGGCCCCGCACCACGAGGCGGAGATGCCGCTGGTGATCGGGGACGCGCTGCGCTCCCTGCCGATCCCGCCGGTGACGATCCAGGTCAACAACCGCAAGATCTGCGAGGGCTTCTACCGGGGCATCGGGCTGACCGACCCGGAGGCGGCGCTGCGCGCCGTGGACAAGCTCGACAAGATCGGCCCGGTGAAGGTGGCCGAGCTGCTGGCCCAGACGGCCGGGGCGAGTGAGGCGCAGGCCAAGGCGTGCCTGGCGCTGGCCGAGATCTCCGCTCCGGACGCCTCGTTCGCCGACGCCGTGCGCGCGCTCGGGGTCGACGACCCGCTGCTCACCGAGGGCATCGAGGAGCTGGTCCGGGTGGTGGAGACCGCCGCCGAGCACTCGCCGGGGCTCTGCGTGGCCGACCTGCGCATCGCCCGTGGGCTGGACTACTACACCGGCACGGTCTACGAGACCCAGCTGCGCGGCTACGAGCGCTTCGGCTCGATCTGCTCCGGTGGCCGTTACGACAACCTGGCCAGCTCCGGCGCCACCTCGTTCCCCGGGGTGGGGATCTCGATCGGTGTGACCCGGCTGCTCGGGCTGCTCTTCGGCGCGGGGGAGCTGTCGGTCTCCCGCGAGGTGCCGACCGCCGTGCTGGTGGCGGTGACCAGCGAGGAGCGGCGTACGGCCAGCAACCGGGTGGCGGAGGCGCTGCGGCGGCGCGGGGTGCCGACCGAGGTGTCGCCGAGCGCGGCGAAGTTCGGCAAGCAGATCCGCTACGCCGAGCGGCGCGGCATCCCGTACGTCTGGTTCCCGGGGGCTGACGGGGCGCCGGACGAGGTGAAGGACATCCGCTCCGGTGAGCAGGTCACGGCCGCCGCGGGGGAGTGGATGCCGCCCCGGGAGGACCTGAAGCCGGCGGTTGGCTGAGCGTCCTACTGGCGCGTACGGCCGCGGGGACCTACGGTTGCGTAAGTTACGCCACCGTAGGGAGTTTCTCGTGACCGTGAGCACCACGCTGAGTCAGACCGCACTGCTCGTCGAGTTGGAGCCGGTGGTCGCGCGCAACCTGGACCGCCACCTCTCGCTGGCCAAGGAGTGGTTCCCGCACGAGTACGTGCCGTGGAGCGAGGGACGTACCTTCGACGGGCCGCTCGGCGGCGAGGCGTGGTCGTCGACCGACTCCACCATCCCGGACGTGGCCCGCACCGCGCTGATCGTCAACCTGCTGACCGAGGACAACCTGCCCTCGTACCATCACGAGATCGCCACCCTGTTCGGCCGGGACGGCGCGTGGGGCACCTGGGTGCACCGGTGGACCGCGGAGGAGGGCCGGCACGGCACGGCGATCCGCGACTACCTGACGGTCACCCGGGCGGTCGACCCGGTGGCGCTGGAGCGGGCCCGGATGACGCACATGTCGGAGGGCTACACCAACGCCCACGGCGACGAGGTGCTGCACTCGCTGGCGTACGTCTCGTTCCAGGAGTTGGCCACCCGGATCTCGCACCGCAACACCGGCAAGGCCACCGGCGACCCCGCCTGCGAGGCGCTGCTGGCCCGGGTGGCCGCCGACGAGAACCTGCACATGGTCTTCTACCGCAACCTGCTCGCCGCCGCGTTCGAGCTGGCCCCGAGCCAGGCCATGCGGGCGGTCGCCGACGTGGTGGCGGACTTCCAGATGCCGGGCAACGGCATCGAGGGCTTCGCCCGCAAGTCGGTGGCGATCGCCCTGGCCGGCATCTACGACCTGCGCCAGCATCGCGACGAGGTGCTGCTGCCGGTGCTGCGTCAGTGGGACGTGTTCAACGTGACCGGTCTGAACGCCGACGGCGAAGCCGCTCGCGAACAGCTGGCCACCCAGCTCGACGCCCTGGATCGGGCCGCCGCCCGCTTCGAGGAGAAGCGCGCCGCCCGCGCCACCCGCCTGGCCCTCCGCTAAACCCCGCCCAGCGCCGCCCCCTCTTGAACGATCATGAGGTTGGCGGGTTGATCGATCGTCGGATCGCCCGTCAACCTCATGATCACCGGATGCCCGGTGGGGTCACGCGGGGGCGTCGAGGGGGACGGGGAAGAGGAGGCAGCTGCTGGTGGCGTGCGCGATCAGGCGGGAGCTGGCGTCGGTCAGGCGGGCCTCGGCCAGGGCCGTGCGGCGGCCACGCTGGAGCACGGTGCCCTCGCAGCGCAGGACGCCGCTCGCGACGGTGACCGGACGGAGGAACTTCACGTTCAGGTCCAGCGATGTGTAGCCGACGCCGGCGGGCAGCGTGGTGTGCACGGCGCAGCCGGCGGCGGTGTCCAGCAGGGTGGAGATGACACCACCGTGGACGGTTCCCAGCGGGTTGTAGTGGAACTCCTGCGGGACCAGGTCGACCGTGACCCGACCCTCGTTGGCCTCCATCCGGGCCATGTCGATGAGGTGCATCACCGGCGGTGCGGCCAGCTCTCCGGCGATCATCGCCCGGAGCAGGTCGAGGCCGCCGCGTCGACCGACCTGCGCCGCGTTGACCGCCGGGTCCGACCAGGTGAAGGTACGGCTGCGGGCCGGCTCCTGCGTCTGCGTCATGGACGCAGCCTCGCAGCCCGTTGCTGAGTCTGTCAATCAGACCTAGCCTGGTCGGATGAGACCCGCGGCACTGGACTGGTCGGTGGACAACTGCACCATCGCGCGAGCGATGGAGATCCTCGGCGAGCGGTGGACCCTGGTGGTGCTCCGCGAGGTGTTCAACGGCGTACGCCGCTTCGACGACATGCGGGTACGCACCGGCATCCCGCGTCAGGTGCTGACCAACCGGCTGGTCACCCTGGTCGAGCAGGGCGTGCTGCGCCGCGAGCCGTACCGGGAGCCGGGCAGCCGGCTGCGCCACGAGTACCGGCTGACCGAGAAGGGCCTGGACCTGTGGCCGGTCCTGGTCGCCGTGCTCGGCTGGGGCGACCGCCACCTCGCCGACCCGGAGGGCTCGCCACTGAGCGTGGGTCACCGGGACTGCGGCGCCGAGGTCCGCGTCGAGCTGCGCTGCGCCGCCGGGCACGAGGTCGGGCAGCCCCGCGACGTGGTACCCCGCCCGGGTCCGGGCGCCCGCCGCCGTACCCCCTGACGCCGCCAGCCGCCAGCCGCCAGCCGCGCCTCCGTCTGGTGTCCCGCCGTTGTCGCTCGCGGGTGACGGGCGTGCGGTGGCCGGGACGCGCCCGGGAGGAATGTGGCGGCGGTTCGGTGTGACGGTGTGCGTCCGCCAGCGTGTCCGGGGTGTTGCGAGCGTGTGGCCGGTGAAGATCGGTGAATCCGGGCGAAAGCAGGTCTTGCGAAAGATCTTATGCATGTGAATACTTCAGTTCACTTGGCCGATTTCCCCAGATCGGCCGGCCTGCCCCAGCGGGATCGCCGCCCCGGCGAGTCCCGTTCCCCCGCCCAGGAGGTTTGTTACATGCGACCCACGAGGTCCTCGTTCCGTGTTGCGGCCACCGTCGCCGTGGCCGGAACCCTGGTTGTCGGCTCGCTCATCGGCGCGCCCGCTCAGGCTGCCCCCGCCGCCTCGCCCGACGCCGCCGCCGCTCTCTCCGCTCAGCTCGGCGACCGCTCCGCCGGCTCGTACATCGACGCCAACGGCAAGTCCGTCGTCACCGTGACCGACGCGGCCGCCGCCCGCAAGGCGAGCCAGGCCGGCGCCACCGTCCGGTACGTCACCCGCGGCGCCGCCGAGCTCAACCGGGCCACTGCGGACCTGGAGCGTTCCGCCAAGATCCCGGGCACCGCGTGGTGGAGCGACCCGGTCACCAACCAGGTCGTCGTCTCCGTGGACAGCACGGTCACCGGGGCGAAGCTGGAGCGGGTCAAGGCCGCCGCCGCGCGGGCCAACGGAGCCGTCCGGGTCGAGGCCGAGGCCGGCGTGCTGAGCACCCGCATCTCCGGTGGTCAGGCAATCTACGCCGGCGGCGGCGGACGCTGCTCGCTCGGCTTCAACGTGCGCAGCGGCAGCACCTACTACTTCCTGACCGCCGGGCACTGCACCAACATCTCGGCGAGCTGGTACTCGAACTCCGCCCAGACCGCTCTGATCGGCACCCGTACCGGCACCAGCTTCCCGGGCAACGACTACGGCATCGTGCGGCACAGCAACTCGGCCAACGCCGCCGGCAACGTCTACCTCTACAACGGCAGCTACCGGGACATCACCGGCGCCGGCAACGCCTCCGTCGGCCAGGCGGTGCAGCGCTCCGGCAGCACCACCGGCCTGCGCTCCGGCTCCGTGAACGCGACCAACGCGACCGTGAACTACGCCGAGGGATCGGTCTCCGGCCTGATCCGTACCAACGTCTGCGCCGAGCCGGGCGACAGCGGCGGCTCGCTGTTCGCCGGCAGCACCGCCCTGGGCCTGACCTCCGGCGGCAGCGGCAACTGCAGCAGCGGTGGCACCACCTACTTCCAGCCGGTCACCGAGGCCCTGAGCCGCTACGGCGTCAGCGTCTTCTGATCGACGCACCACGCACGGGCCGCCGGAGGACTCCGGCGGCCCGTGCCGTGCGTACGGGCCGTGCCGGCGACGGCCGGACCGCGCCGGCACGGGGGTCGGCTCACGGGAGCCGACCCGGCCGCCGAGGAGCGGGCCCGTGGGTCGGTCGAGGGTGTCCCGGAGGTACGGCACCTGCTGTCGGCAGGTCCGGCAGGAGCGTCCCGGCGCCGGCGGCGGACCACGTCAGGTGCGCCTGGCGGGCGGAGAGCAGCGCCAGCAGTGGCCAGAGCGAGACGGCCACCGCCGTCACCCATTCGGCCAGGCCGGTGCGCGACCCGCTGGTCACCTCGTACGCGAACCAGCTGAACAAACCCAGCAGCAGCGCGCTGACGCTCAGCCCGACCGCCCGGCGGAACGCCCAGGGCGGCTCGGCGGCGCTCGGGTGCCCGGCGTCCGCACCACGCGGCAGTCGCAGCGCCGTACCGGCCGGCCAGAGCGCCAGGGCGAGCACGGCGACGGTCGCCACGATGCCGTGGCTGAGTGACCCGCCGACGGTCGGCCGGGGAACGGCGACGAGCGCGATGGTGGCGACCCCGCCGACGGCGAGCAGGAAGCGGCTGGGCAGGCCGGCCGCGTGCAGCACGGCGGCGACCGCCAGGTAGCAGCAGCCGAGCAGCACCAGGCAGCTGATCATGATCCACGCGTCGGTGGCGTCGTGCCCGGCCAGCTCGCTGATGGTGTCCCGGACCGGGTCGTACCCGGCGGGCTGGCGGGCCCCCGCGACCGTCCATCCGCTGACCAGCAGCAGGGGTGCGGCCGCCGCCGTGACGACCGCCCAGTTCGGTACGGCGCGCATTCGGCCACGTTAACCGGCGCGGTGGTCGGCCAACCCGGGTTCACCGGACCGTCCACCGGCGAATCACCCCGGCCTGCCGGGTGCCCCGGAGGGAGGACGGCCGACCCTGACAGAATGCCGGTGAGGACTGTTCCACGATGAGGAGTTGCCAGCCGTGATCCGTACCCACAATGCCGGAAGCCTGCGCGCCGCGGACGCCGGCTCGACGGTGACGCTCGCCGGGTGGGTGGCCCGCCGGCGCGACCACGGCGGCGTCATCTTCGTCGACCTGCGCGACGGCTCCGGCGTGGTCCAGGTGGTGTTCCGCGAGGAGGACGCGCACGCGCTGCGCAACGAGTTCTGCGTGAAGGTCACCGGCGAGGTGACCCGCCGGCCGGCCGGCAACGAGAACCCGGATCTGCCGACCGGCGAGGTCGAGGTGACCGCCGTCGAGCTGGAGGTGCTCTCCGAGGCGGCGCCGCTGCCGCTGCCGGTGGACGACCAGATCGAGGCCGGCGACGACATCCGGCTCAAGTACCGCTACCTCGACCTGCGCCGCAGCGGCCCGGCGAACGCGCTGCGGCTGCGCTCGCGTGCCAGCCACCTCGCCCGTGGCGTGCTGCACGAGCGGGACTTCCTGGAGATCGAGACGCCGACGCTGACCCGGTCGACGCCCGAGGGCGCCCGCGACTTCCTGGTCCCGGTGCGGCTCCAGCCCGGCAGCTGGTACGCGCTGCCGCAGTCGCCGCAGCTGTTCAAGCAGCTGCTGATGGTCGGCGGCATGGAGCGGTACTACCAGATCGCCCGCTGCTACCGCGACGAGGACTTCCGCGCCGACCGGCAGCCGGAGTTCACCCAGCTCGACATCGAGATGTCCTTCGTCACCGAGGACGACGTGATCGACCTCGGCGAGGCGATCGTCTCGGCGCTCTGGAAGGACCTGGCCGGGCACGAGATTACCCGGCCGATCCCGCGGATCACCTGGCACGACGCGATGGCCCGCTACGGCTCCGACAAGCCCGACCTGCGCTACGGCGTAGAGCTGACCGAGCTCACCGACTACCTGCGCGGCACCGAGTTCCGGGTCTTCGCCGGCGCGATCGACGCGGGCGGTTACGTCGGCGCCGTGGTGATGCCGGGCGGCGCGGCGCAGAGCCGCAAGGAGCTGGACGGCTGGCAGGACTGGGCCAAGGCGCGTGGCGCGCGCGGCCTGGCGTACGTGGTGCTGGACGCCGAGACCGGCGAGGCGCGCGGCCCGGTGGCGAAGAACCTCTCCGCCGAGCACCTGGGCGGGCTCGCCGACGCGGTCGGCGCCAAGCCGGGGGACGCTGTCTTCTTCGCCGCCAGCAGCACCACCCGGGAGGCGCAGGAGCTGCTCGGCGCCGCCCGCGTCGAGATCGCCAAGCGGGCCGGGCTGATCGACGAGAGCGCGTGGGCGTTCTGCTGGGTGGTCGACGCGCCGATGTTCGAGCGCACCGACGAGGGCGGCTGGACGGCCGTGCACCACCCGTTCACCTCGCCGAACGCCGAGTGGGTGGACCGCTTCGAGGAGGCACCGGACCGGGCCCTCGCCTACGCGTACGACATCGTCTGCAACGGCAACGAGATCGGCGGCGGGTCGATCCGTATCCACCGGGGCGACGTGCAGAAGCGGGTCTTCGACCTGCTCGGCATCACGCCGGAGGAGGCGCAGGACAAGTTCGGCTTCCTGCTGGAGGCGTTCAAGTACGGCGCCCCGCCGCACGGCGGCATCGCCTTCGGCTGGGACCGGGTCTGCATGCTGCTCGCCGGCGCGGACTCGATCCGCGAGGTCATCGCCTTCCCGAAGACCCGTGGTGGCTTCGACCCGCTGACCGGCGCCCCCACCCCGATCACCGCCCAGCAGCGCGCCGAGGCCGGCATCGACGCCAAGCCCAAGCCGCCAGCTACGGCTCACACCGGAACGGCAGGCCCGGCAGCCCCGGTAGCCGACCCGGTCTGACCCACCCGCCGCTTTCCCCGCCCCACCTCGTTGATCATGAGGTTGGCGGGGCCGCGCTCCGGCGCGTCGCCCCGTTAACCTCATGATCAACCTTGGTGAGGTGGAGGGGGTCGGGATGCGGAAGCGGGTGCTGGTCGTCGGGGCCAGTGGTTTCTCGGGCGCGAGGTCTGCCGGCGGGCGGCGGCGGCCGGGCGGCGGGTGTTCGGGACGTATCATCGCGGCGACATCACCGCGCCGGACGTCGCGGTACGCCGGCTGGATGTGACCGACCGCGCCGCCGTACGCGCGCTGGTCGCCGACGTGCGCCCGGACGCGGTGGTCTCCACCCCCTACCGGTACGACGACTGGACGGTCACCGCCGACGGGGCCGCGTACGTGGCGGTCGCCGCCGCCGAGGTGGGTGCCCGGCTGGTGCACGTGTCCAGCGACGCCCTGCACGCCGGCCGCCCGTCGCCCTACGCCGACGACGAGCCACCCACCCCGGTGAACGCCTACGGGGCCGCGAAGGCCGCGGCCGAGACCGCGGTGCGGGCGGTCGACCCCGGCGCGGCGCTGGTGCGCACCTCGCTGATCCTCGGGGAGGGCAGCAAGCAGATCCAGCTGTGCCGGGACGCGCTCGCCGGCCGGGCCACCCTGTTCACCGACATGATCCGCTGCCCGGTCGACGTCACCGACCTGGCCGACGCCGTGCTGGAACTGGTCGACGGCGACCACGCCGGCCCGCTCAACGTGGCCGGCGCGGACGCGGTCAGCCGCGCCGAGCTGGGCCTGCTGGTCGCCGAGCGGTTCGGCCTGGACGCCGCCGGACTGAAGACGACCACCAGCTCCGCCGCCGGGCAGGCCGGCCCCACCGAGGTACGCCTGGACTGCGCCCGCGCCGCCGGCCTGCTGCGTACCCGGCTGCGAGGGGTGCGGGAACTCCTGGCCCGCTGAGCCGCACGGATGCACACTTCTTGTGCATGATTCTTGTGCACAAGAAGTGTGCAGAGATAGTGTGCAGCCATGGATGCCCCCGTACCCGACGGCCCGGCAGCGCCGCGCCGGGTCCATCTGGACAGCCGGCAGGTCCGCACGCTGGCCCACCCGCTGCGGATGCGGCTGCTCGGCTCGCTCCGCGTCGACGGCCCGGCGACCGCCACCGCGCTGGCCGAGAGGCTCGCGACCAACACCGGCGCCACCAGCTATCACCTGCGCCAGCTCGCCGAGGTCGGGCTCGTGACCGAGGATCCGGACCGGGGCACCAGCCGGCAGCGCTGGTGGCAGGCGGCCCACGACATCAGCGACTTCGAGCCCACCGACTTCGACGACGACCCGGACGCCCGCGCCGCCGTGCAGTGGATCCAGGCCGACCAGGTGCGGGTGATGGCCGAGCTGGCCGAGCGGTGGATGGCCGTCGAGCACCACCAGTCCCGGGCCTGGCGCGACGCCGCCGGCATGAGTGACCTGGTGCTGCCACTCGACCCGGCCCGGCTGCGGGCTCTCAACGATGAGCTGTGGACGGTGCTGATGCGCTACCGCGACGAGTCCACCTCCGATGGCCCGGACGTGAAGCCCGTGCACGTGTTCCTGGCCGGCATCCCACGGCTGGACGAGCGCTGGTGAGCGCGAGGAGTGAGCCGGGGTTGCGAGCCCCACAGTCGCGAACTGAGGTGGCGTCGTGAGCGCGAGGAGCGAGCCGGGGTCGCGAACTCGGGTGGCGTCGTGAGCGCGCTGACCGTACGCCAGGTCCGGCGTCGCTACCTCACGCTGTACGGCCTGCGCTGGCTGCCCACCGGTCTGATGATCCCCGTGATGATCCTGCTGATGCAGGAGCGCGGCCTGTCGTTGCCGCAGATCGGCCTGGTCGGCACCGCACAGGGGCTGCTGGTGCTGGCGCTGGAGCTGCCCACCGGCGGGCTCGCCGACGCCCTCGGCCGCCGACCGGTGCTGCTCGCCGCCGGGGTGCTCAACCTCGCCTCGCTGGCGCTGTTCGCGGTGGCCGACTCGTTCGCGTTGTTCTTCGTGGTGTGGGCGTTGCAGGGGATCTACCGGGCACTGGACAGCGGCCCGTTGGAGTCCTGGTACGTCGACGCCACCCTGGCCGCCGACCCGGAGGCCGAGTACGAGCGGGGCCTCGGGTACGCCGGCACCGTCATCGGCGGGGCCATCGGCGCCGGTGCGCTGCTCAGCGGTGGTCTGGTCGCGCTCGGCCCCATCGGGTCGGTCAGCGCGCTCACGGTGCCCGTGGTGGTCGCCATCGCGGCCCAGGTGGCGGCGCTGGTCGCGCTGTTCGTCCTGCTGGTCGAGCAGCGGCCGGCCACCGGATTCGCGGCCGTGCGGGCCTCGGTGGTCCAGGCGCCCCGGATGATCGGCGAGGCGGTCGGGCTGCTGCGCCGCTCCCGGGTGCTGCTGGCCCTGGTGGCCGTGGAGCTGTTCTGGGGCTTCGGCATGGTCACCTTCGAGTCGCTGCTGCCCGTCCGGCTCGCCGAGGTGGTGGGCGACCCGGAACGCGCCGCCGCGCTGCTCGGGCCGGCCAACTCGGCCGCGTGGCTCGCCTCGGCGGCCGGGGCGGCGCTGACTCCACTGCTGCTGCGCTGGCCCGGGGCCGCGCCGGGCGCGGCCCTGCTGCGCATCATGCAGGGCGTCACGGTGGTCGGGATGGGCCTGTTCGCCGGACCGGTCGGGGTGCTCGTGGCGTACCTGGCCTGCTACACCGTGCACGGCGCGTCCAACCCGCTGCACAGCGGCCTGCTGCACCGTCAGGTCGACGGCCCGTACCGGACCAGCGTGCTCTCGCTGAACTCGATGATGGCGCAGCCGGCCGGCGCGCTCGGCGGGGTGGCCCTGACCGCGCTCGCCGCCGCCACCAGCGTCGGCACCGCGATGGTGGTCGGCGCGGTGGTGCTGGCCGTCGCCGCCCCGCTCTACGTGCCCGCCTGGCGCGCCGGCCGCCGGCCCGTCGACCCGCCCGTGGTCCCCGCGCCCGAGGAGCCACATGCCGCCGCGCGGTAGGAAGCATCGCTTCCCGACCCCTCAGGCGAGGCCTACGGAGCTGAGGGGGAGGGTGTTGGTGAAGCCGAGCCGGCGGTAGAGCCGCACCGCCCCGACGTTGTCCGGGTAGACGCCCAGGCCGACGGTGTCGTGGCGGGCCAGCAGCGCGCGGGTCATCCCGGCGGTCAGTGCCGCGCCGAGCCCCCGACCCCGCTGGTCGGGGGCGACGGTCAGGCCGGCGAGGAAGCCGACGTCGCCCCGGCTGCGGTCCGCGCCACAGGCCACCAGGCGGCCGCCGGCCCGGATGCCGTACCAGTCGACCACCCGCGGGTCGCCCGGGCGGGAGGTGGTGCTCGGGAACGCCTCGTCGATCAGCGCTTCCAGGGCCGGGCGGTCGGCCTCGGTGAGTCGGACCACCCGCTGCTCCTCGGGCTGGGTCGGCGGCGGCGCGCTGGTCCAGTGGAAGTCCCAGTCGTCGTGCCGGCTCACCGCCAGCCGGCCCGCCAGCAGGGCCGGGTGATGTCGGGGCAGGTGCAGCGACTGCTCCGGGAGCAGCAGCCCCTCGGCGACCAGCGCGGCACAGATCTCCAGCGCCGGCCCGGCCGGGCCGATGGCGCCGCCACCGGCTCCCTGCCCGGGCGGCGGCAACCACAGCACCGCGCCGTCGCGCCGGTAGCCGCGTGCCGGCGTGCCGAGCCAGAGCATGTGCCGGGCGTACGGGTGGTGGCCGGCGGCGGAGAGGATGGCGGCCCGGCCCTGGAGCACCTGGTCGTCGATGATCATGCTGTCCAGCGTACGAGCCGCTGGTCGGGCGGTCGTGGCGGGCCGGCCGACGTGCCCTCGTCCACCGTGGAGATTGGCGGGTCGACCGATTGGGTACATGTCGCGCCGACCTACTGGGAACCCCCACCGGAGGACCGACATGCTCGCCATTCTCGCGGCCATCGTCTTTGGCTTCGCCCTGCTGATCGACCTGCTCGACACGAACTTCGGCGCGCCGGACCTGTTCAACTGGAACACGCTCGTGCTCCTCGGACTGTTCCTGCTCGCGCTCTACCTGGGTGGCGTGGGCAGTGGCCCGCGCGGCGGTGGCGGCGGCCGCTGGTACCGGGGCCGGCGTCCTGGTCGTGGCTGACCGGAACCGATCACGGATGGCCCGGCTCGCGGCGCGATTCCGGCGTCGCGGGCTCGGCCCGGTACTGTCTTCGTGATGGAGTCCGACGCTCTCTTCTCCCTCGGTGCACCCGCCGGGCAGCCCAGTGCGCCCGCCGGTCCCGCCGGTGTCGACGGCTTCACTCCGGTAGCGGACGATTCGCCCCTGCCCGTCCGGATGCGTCCGGCGAACCTCGACGAGCTGGTCGGGCAGGACCACCTGCTCGCCCCCGGCGCGCCGCTGCGGCAGCTGGTCTCCGGTGGCGCCCCGATGTCGGTGATCCTCTGGGGACCGCCGGGCAGCGGCAAGACGACCATCGCGCACCTGGTGGCCGCTGCCACCGACCGCCGCTTCGTCGCCATGTCGGCGCTCTCCGCCGGGGTCAAGGACGTCCGGGCGGTGATCGAGACGGCCCGCCGCCAGCGCCGCTCGGGCGGCCCGCAGACCGTGCTCTTCATCGACGAGGTGCACCGGTTCAGCAAGACCCAGCAGGATTCGCTGCTCGCCGCCGTCGAGGACCGGACGGTCACGCTACTGGCGGCGACCACCGAGAATCCGTACTTCTCCGTCATCTCGCCGCTGCTGTCGCGGTGCGTGCTGCTCACCCTGCAACCGCTGGACGACGACGCGGTGCGAGGGCTGCTGCGTCGTGCCGTCGCCGACGAGCGCGGCCTGGGCGGCGCGCTCACCCTCACCGTCGAGGCCGAGGATCACCTGGTCCGGCTCGCCGCCGGTGACGTCCGCAAGGCGCTGACCGCGCTGGAGGCGGCGGCCGCCTCCGCCACGGCGCTCGGCGCCGGTGAAATCGACCTCGCCACCGCCGAGCAGGCGGTCGACGTGGCGGCGGTGCGCTACGACCGCGACGGCGACGCCCACTACGACGTGGTCAGCGCGTTCATCAAGAGCATGCGCGGCTCGGACGTGGACGCCGCGGTGCACTGGCTGGCCCGGATGCTGGTTGCCGGGGAGGACGCCCGGTTCATCGCCCGCCGGCTGGTCATCTTCGCCAGTGAGGACGTGGGCATGGCCGACCCGGCCGCGCTGAGCGTGGCCACCGCCGCCGCGCACGCGGTCGAGTACGTGGGGCTGCCGGAAGCGCAGCTCAACCTGGCCCAGGCGGTGATCCACCTGGCCACCGCGCCGAAGTCGAACTCGGCCACCACCGCCATCGGCGCGGCGATCGCCGACGTGCGGGCCGGCCGGGGCGGCCCGGTGCCGCGCGGGCTGCGCGACGCGCACTACGCCGGTGCCCGGGGGTTGGGCCACGGGACGGGCTACCGCTACCCGCACGACGACCAGCGCGGCGTGGTCACCCAGCAGTACGTCCCGGACGATCTGGTGGGCACCGACTACTACCGGCCCAGCCCGCACGGGGCGGAGCGGTCCGTGGCCACCCGGCTGCCGCTGCTGCGCCGGATCGTGCGCGGGCTGCCGGCTCCGGCCGCCCGTCCGGAGGCGCCGCCGGTCGGGTCGCCCGTAACGGCGCCGACCGCGCCGGCGCTTGCCGACGAGAACGGTCGCCCGGCGACGGGCACGGGCGGTCCCGGCACGATGCAGGACAGCGGCACGAACGCCGCAGGAGAGGGTCAACAGTGAAGTCGCGTGGTGCGGACCGCCCGGACGAGGGCCCGGACGAGCGGCGCGATTCCCGCGCCAAGGGGCGCCGCTGGGGTCGAGGCCGGGCCGAGGCCGAGCCGGAGGCGCCGGCGTCCGGCGAGGAGTTCGGCTGGATCGACGACCTGCGCTCGGCCAAGCAGCAGCGCACCGAGCTGGGCCCCGACGGCGCTCCGGCCGAGCCTGCCGGGCCGCGCGGAGGCGCTCCGGTGCCGCCCGCCGTCCCGCCGCCCGCCGCGCGCCGTGGCGACACGGAGCCTCCGGCCGGACGCCGGCCGGTGGACGGGCCGTGGCCGGGCGAGGCGCCGCCCCCGCCGGGTCGCCGGCCGGACGAGCGGCCAGCCACCGACCGACCCCGGGCCGCTGCCGGCGCCGCCGTGCCCGCCCCCGGTCAGGCGCCGCCTCGCGGCGCGGTGCCGGTGCCCGGCACCGGCCCCCGCGCCGCCGGGCCACCGCCCGCGCCGCCCGCCGCCGCCCGCCCGGCCGGGCGCGACCCGGCG